>JAEYPN010000030.1 GCA_023410715.1 Bacillota bacterium | reverse complement strand
TAAAATTATTAAATGACTTTATTTCAAAATGGGGTAAGACTTATCCAAAAGTTATTGACTCATTAAGTGGAAATAAATACTTATTAACGTTCTTTGATTATCCTGAAGCGATTCGATCATCTATCTACACTACTAATCCAATTGAAAGTTTTAATAAACATTTGAAGCGTAAATTCAAATCAAAGATTCAATTTCAAACTGAAAAATCTTTAGAAAAATGTTTAGTTAGTTTAAATTTTAAAGGATCATCAAGGATATTTAAAGGTTTTGGATTAGCTTTAGGTGAACTAAAACAAAAGCTAATTGATAAATGTCAAATATAAAAAATTTAAAACACTAAGGACTTTAAAATACTTAATTAAAAAGAAAGTACACAAAATTCTTGAGACTACCTTGTAGAGTGTGATGTAGCAGAATTTTTCATATCTCATATAATAATTATTGTCGTAAAAATAATCATTAAAATTTTTTAATGTTATTAGAGAATTATAAAACATTTATTACTATTTATGTGTTAAGAATTTTTATAAATGTTTATGAAAGTTTATTAATACGTTTGCCATAAAAAATATAAAAACGTCAGTATTGATACAATGCTGGCGTTTTATTTTAATAGAATAGCCTTAATAAATTTCAGTAATATTTTTCATCTATTTTTTAAAAAATAAAAGAAAGAGTTTTGTTTCCTTAACCAATTGCAATTTGCGTTTTATATGGGGAAAACAAAAACTTAGTCGTCTACACTTCATAAACAAAGATATTTGTAATTTAAATTTGACTTCATGATATCGTAACAAGAATCTATAAGAAAGCAATATATAGATGAATTATAACTCTTAAAAAGTAAATTATCAAAATTCGCGTTTGGAATAAAATAAATTTGATAGTACATATGATAGGGCTAATAATAAAGAAGCAGAAACCAACATGATACCAGAAATACAAAGTGGATTATTATACGCCCATCCAATGGCATTAATAAGCCATTGTTTAAAATCATCGTTAACGTACCACAGTAAATATAAAGCAAAAAGAATAATGGTTACGGCAACTACCGGAATATAGAAACCTATTGACTTTCCCTTAGCATATCCAATTTTAAACAGTGTTGGAAACATCGCAAGGTTCATTACAGCATAGGATAGCAGACTGCCACAGACAAGAAGTAAAATTTTTTGAAAGTCTGCAGTAAATACATGTTTATAAATTATGGTTTTACCATTAAGAATAGATGCCATTAAAACTGTTACAATTATTCCAAATATTATTCCAACCAACTGCATTATTAATGACAAGCAATACCGTGTTTTTACGATAGTCTTCCTTGTAATTGGTAAGGTAAGATATAAATTATCAAGCTTTCCTTTCTCCTCTACAGCAAATGGATTGACAGAAAAAGAAAGGAACATAAAGGAAACAAACGGAATAATTAAAGCTTCGTTTAGAATTCCATAAAATGCGATAACTATTGGAACTATAATAATCCTTAACCAATAGTATTTCATGCCAAGCCAATCAAGTTTAATCATATTGAACATTGTTTAGAACTCCTTTCAAAATAAACGATGATGTTTTCGATAGATGCCTTCTCTGTTAATATAGTTGATGGCAAACCTACTATGTCTTCTAAAGCCATCAAACACTCAAATCCGTTAGCATTTTCACGTAAACCAATTGCATATTTACGTTTTTTTTCAGGAATTAATCCTCCACGTACAATACAATATTTATTAAGCAGTTCATCTTTATAGCCACAAAACAAAATGGATCCGTGACTGATATAAACGATCATGTCTGCGATACGTTCTAGATCACTAGTAATATGTGTTGAGAAAAGAATTGTCCGATCTTCTTTTATCATGTAATCCTGCAATATATCCAATAGTTCATCTCGGGCAACTGGATCTAAGCCACCCGTTGGTTCGTCAAGCAAAAGTAGTTTTGCTTCATGAGCAAGATTCACAGCCATAGCAAGCTTCATCTTCATACCACGCGATAAATTCTTAAATTTTACTTTAGGGTCAAGTTCAAACCTTGACAGGTACTTACGATATTCAACCCCATTCCAGTTTTTATAAAAAGGCTTTATGCCCTTTTCTATATCTAAAGGTGTCCAATCTTCTTGAAAATAAGGTTGATCAAACATTACGCTAATATCTTCTTTAACACTAACATCACCATCATTTTTTTCAAGCAACCGAATTTCCCCTTTATCTTTATTTATCATTCCTACCATGGCTTTTAATGTTGTGGTTTTTCCAGAACCGTTAGGTCCAACAAAGCCGCAGCATAAGCCACTTGGTATAACAAAGTTAATATTCTTAAGTGAAAAGTTGGGATAATGTTTGCATAGATTCGTAATCTCAATTGCGTTTTTCATTGTATTCTTCCTCCAATTTTTTTAGTAAATCGTTTAACGTTAATTTCGCTGCTTTTCCTTTTTCGACTGCTGTTCGCAATGCATCTTCGACAGCGTGCAAATACTGATCACGAACTAAATCAGCGTTGCCTTTTACAAAGCATCCACGTCCCTGTACAGTATAAATCAAGCCTTCCGCTTCGAGGTCACCATACGCGCGGGTTGTAGTAATAACACTTACTCGAAGGTCACGGGCAAGTTGACGCATTGATATCAACGGTTCACCAGGCATAAGTTCTCCCATTAATATTTGTGACTTAATTTGTGATTTAATTTGTTCATATGCTGGAACATCACTTTGCAGTGAAATAATAATTGACAATATAAATACCTCCCCATCACACTTAGTGTATATATATAGTATATTCAGTATGCACACATTTGTCAAGATTTTTTTAAAATATTTTTTATCTTATTATGCATAATTAATATTTTTTATAAGTATGTGAATGAATATGATCATTAAAATAAAAAATGGTTTTATACTTTATTGCATTAAGACGAAAATAAAAAACTTTGTTTGTTGCAATGTTTTAGATTGGTAATCTTTACAATGTAATTATAAAGATATGACAAATTTGTTAGATTTCTTGTAAATTGTAAGATGTCTATGGCCAAATAAATTTGTATTTAATTATAAATTTATGATAAAAAAATAATTATGTAATTAATAAAGCTAAAAATCGTGTTTTAATTGACATATTAATACTTGTTGCATATAATATATAAGGAATTGCTTATAATCTTATATTTAAGAAAAGTAATTAATAAATAAAAATATAGTTTAATATAAAAAATAAAATGAAATATATAAAAGTGGAGATTGATAATATGAAAAAAATAATAATTGTTGGTGGTGTAGCAGGTGGTGCAACAGCAGCAGCTAGATTACGTCGTTTATCTGAAGAAGATGAAATAATCTTATTTGAAAGAAATGAGCATATTTCTTTTGCAAATTGTGGCTTACCTTATTTTATTGGCAATGTTATTGAAGACCGCGATGATCTAGTGGTTCAAACTGTAGAAGAAATGTCTACTCGCTATAAAATAGATATAAGAAATTTTTCTGAAGTAATAAATATTGATAGGAAAAATAAAAATGTGACTGTTAAAAAAAATAATACTGGGGAAACATACCTAGAAAGTTACGATAAACTGATTTTATCACCAGGAGCTAGACCAATAGTACCTTTAATAAAAGGACTTAAGGAAGCAAATAACATTTTTACATTACGTAATATTCCTGATGCAGATAAAATTAAATATTTTGTAGATAAAAACAAATCAAAACATGCAGTAATTATAGGTGGTGGCTTTATTGGAATCGAAATGGCAGAAAATCTTTCTTTAAAGGGAATGAATGTAACTATAATAGATTTATCAAATCAAGTAATGGCTCCTCTTGATTTTGAAATGGCCCAAATAGTGCATGAGGAATTAATAAATAAAGGCATTAACCTATTACTTGAAGATGCTGTTAGTGAAATAAAAAATAATGGTAAAACATTAATTTTAAATAGTGGAAAAAGGATAAAAGCAGATCTTGTGATATTAGCAATTGGCGTAACTCCAGAAAATAATTTAGCAGTACAAGCTGGATTAAAGACAGGTCCTCGTGGACATATTTTGACAACTAAAGAACTTCAAACACTTGATGAAAATGGTAAAGTAATAGAAGATGTATATGCGATTGGTGATGCAATAGAGGTATATGATTATATTGATGACTCAAAAACAGCAATAGCTTTAGCCTGGCCTGCAAATCGCCAAGGAAGATTGGTTGCTGACCATATAAATGGTTTAAAAGTTTCATATAATGGGTCACTTGGTACATCTGTTGCTAAAGTATTTGATTTGACTGTTGCATCTACAGGAAATAATGAAAAAACATTATTACGTAAGGGTGCCGCTTATAAAGCTATTCATGTTCATCGTGGAAACCATGCTGGTTATTATCCAAATGCAAAGAATATAGCGATTAAGTTATTATTTGACCCAAATACCGGAAAAATTCTTGGAGCCCAAGCTGTTGGTGGTGACGGTGCTGAAAAAAGAATAGATGTTATAGCTACTGCAATAAAAGGTCGATTAACAGTTTCTGATTTACCAGATCTAGAACTTAGCTATGCTCCGCCTTTTTCATCAGCTAAAGATCCAGTAAACATTGCTGGATATGTAGCTGATAATATATATAATAAAGTTTATGATGTAGTTCACTGGAAACAAATTGATGATTTGGTTAAAAATGGAGGGTTACTAATAGATGTTAGAGATAAGGAAGAATTTGATAGTGGACACATTAAAGGCGCAATTAATTTGCCTGTTGATGAAATAAGAAAAAGACTTGAAGAAATTACTGTTCCAAAAGATCATTCTATATATGTTAATTGTCAAGTTGGATTAAGAGCTCATATTGCCATAAGAATACTACAAGGCAATGGATATACTAATGTCTATAACCTATCTGGAGGATATAAAACATATTCTTTAGCTAACAGGAATTTTAGTAGTATTAAAAACGACATTAAAATAGAAAAATCACGTACTAAAAGAAATGTCGCTGCTGAAAATCTTACGAATGTTTAAAATAAGGTTATAATTATATCTAAAAGTATTATTATAAAAAGTAAAAGGGAGAAAATATGTTAAATAATCATATAAAAGAAATTGCTGAATTATTAAAAGTGCTTGCTAATGAGAATAGACTGCTAATTTTATGTAATCTAATTGAAAAAGAGATGTCAGTAAGTGAACTACATGAAAAATTAAGTCACATTACTCAGCCAGCATTATCACAACATTTAGCCATACTTAAAGCAAATAAAATTTTAGAATCAAGAAAAAACGGTTTAAATATTACCTATGCAATAAAAGATAATAGAATATTTAATATTATTGAAGTGCTTAAGAAAAATTACTGTAACAATTAGAGGTGAATTATGGAATTATTAGCTCCGAAAGGTGTTGTTGATAATTTAATTAAAAGTAATAATATAGTTTTACTTTATTTCTGTAGTTCAAGTTGTTGTGTTTGTAGGTCTATTAATCCAAAAATAACTGAATTGCTTAAAAAGTACCCTAATATTAAGATAGTTGAAATTGAGGCAGAGAAGGATTTAGAAATTTCGGCTCAGTATAATGTTTTTACAGTTCCATCAATAATAATGTATATTGATGGAAAGGAAGTAATTAGAGAATCAAGATATATGAGTTTAATCGACTTAGAAAGTAAAATTTTTAGGTATTATAATTTATATTATTAAGAATAAGATTAATCTTATTTATATTTAAAATCAGTAAAAATTTATGGAGGAAAATCAATGTTTTTATTTAGTACAAAAAAAATTAATGTAGTCAATGTTAATGAAATTAAAAAAGATTTAGGAAAAATATCTTTAATAGATATAAGAGAGCCTTATGAATATTCATCAGGGCATATTCCAACAGCAAAAAATATACCAATGAATGTTTTGTTAAATAATCCTGAGAAATATTTAGAGAAGAATAATGAACACTATATTGTTTGCCAATCGGGGGCAAGAAGTGCTTTAACATGTAAATCTTTATCAAAACAAGGATTTAATGTAGTAAATGTTATCGGGGGAACTGGAAGTTATATAGGAAAATTGGATTAGTTATAACAATTTTCATACTTATATTCTACTTGGTAGTTTTAAATCTATTAATCATTGCATCCGCGTCAACATTTAAAAAAAGAAATCTAAATACTAAAATTAATAATAATATATTTTATTTGCTTAACGTGGATGTGTTTAAAATAATAATGTATTTACTATAAAATTGAAATACATTTTAAAAATAACTGTTTATGCAATGTTTAATAGCTTATTTACTTTAAAAATAGTGAATAATATTCTTTTAATTTTATATTAATGCCTAGTATGTGTTTTACAAATAACACTTTCTAGGCTTTTTAAAAAAAATTTTTAAACACAAAAATACAATAAAAATCAGAAATAGTTATATAAAATCACAAAAGTATAAAAAAGCTTAAAAAAACTAATTATTTACATAAAACTACTTAAAATTAACTGTTTTTTATGATATAATTAATAAGAAAATAAATTGTAATTTATAGAACTTATTGATCATTAGTCATCTATATGCATTAAACATTGGAAATGAAAACATTAAATTTAAATGGAGGTGAATAGTAAATGTGGGAATATAAAACAGTAGTTATTAAAGCAAAGACTTCATTTTTAGGTGGTAAATTTGATAGTTCACAAATTGAATTTGAATTAAATTTATATGGAAATGATGGATGGGAACTTGTTAGCATTGTTACATCAAATAGAAGTTATGGTGAAACTAGTTCATTAATATGTGTTTTTAAAAGACAAAAGCAATAATAATTAGTCTCATAGATTGCAATTTGTCGAGTTTAATAAATTATTTTGGATTGTTAACTTTTTTAATAAAAATTTTATAGACAGCTTTTTAAATTTATTACCACAATTAGTATGAAATATTTATATTTAGACCAGATTTAACTATTGTGAATGCTTTATAAACAACACAAGCATTCTTTTTTTGTTCATCTAAATAACTTACAATCTCTCGACTATGTAAATCAAGTAAAAAAAATATAGTTCAATGGCCTATCACATTAACATATGTTAAGGCACTAACCACAACCTCTAGTAATTCACGATTATAAAATTCACGATTTACCACATTTTCAACCTTTTTATCATTAAATATAATCCGGTGAAGCTTATATTAAATTGTAAATAAGCCCATATTTAGCCATTATTTTGCTTATTTTTTCTCTTGATGAAACGAGTCCCATGCTTTTAATTATTATCTTTATTTTTCTAGTTTCATAGTTGTTAGTTGTCACGACTATTTTTCAATATTATTAAAATAGCATTTACAAGGTCTGTTTCAGTCTTTATACCTTTTCTTTCATAGTTATAAACAGTTCTTGATATTTTTAGTACTTTAGACATTGCGCTGATACTGTATTTATGTTTGTTATCATTAATAATAGTTATTTTCGTCCCATTATTACGGCTGCTTTACTGACACAATATTCCTTTACTAGAGAACATTTAGTTTTACATTTCTTATAAAGTGATACTACTTGTTTTCTCTCTCCTATATAATGGATTGTATCATAACTTTGTCTATATAAAAAGTGTTTTATTTAATGCTGCCTATTCAGTTTTTTATTTAAGGATGTATTTATTAATATTATATTTTATGATAAAATTTACTCAGAAAAAATATTTATGATTAATAAAGATTATGGGGGGATATGATGCGAGAAGATATAATTAAAAAGGTTGAAAAATTTTTATGGGATAATTTATGTAAAAGTATTAATTATAAGGGCTACACAAAAAGAGGTGTAGAATATCGCTTTGAACATTCTTGGCGAGTAGCCAATATAGGAAAAATGATTGCACAAGCTGAAGGATTTAATGAAGAAAGATTAGTAGTTGCTTGCTTACTTCATGATATAGGATATTCCATTGATTTCAAAGATTTTGAAGATTATAATAGCCATGGAAGACACGGGGCCCGAATTTCAAGACCGTTCTTACTTGAACTTGGTTATACAAAAGAGGAAGTAGAAGAAATGTGCTATGGGATCGCGCTTCACGTTGATAATGTAGCTGATTTTGAATTTGAAAAAACATCGTTTGCACTAAGCATTAATGATGCTGATAATATTGATCGTTTTGATGCGTATAGATTATATGAAAGTCTTCATACAGCTGATTATATGAATTTACCATTAAGTGAACAAAAGGAATGGCTTAAAAACAAGATTAATTATCTTAAAGAAATAAGAGAAAATAAATGTGCAACAAAGACAGCGGAAAAAATATGGTATGAAAAAATTGATTTTCAAATTGAGTTTCTAAATAAATTAAAAAAACAGATTGATTTTAGCTCAATTAATTCAATGCTTAGAGAATAATGATATAGACTAGCCATAGATCATAATTTTTTTAAAATATGGTTTAGCATTGGAATAAAATCTTTTAATGTAATATTTTAACTTATATAATTTCAATTACTAATTCTTTAGATAAATTATGATATAATGTATTTAAGATTTAAAATTTAATGCGAGGTGTTGTAAATGAAGATTATCCACTGTGCAGATATTCATTTAGGATCAAAGCTTGAATCAAAATTTTCGAAAGACAAAGCGGAAGAAAGAAAAAGAGAGGTTCTAAATACCTTTAACCTAATGATCGAATATGCTAAAGATAACGATGTTAAAATCATCCTTTTTTCAGGTGATGTTTTTGATAAAGATAGGCCTTCAACTAAGGATAAGGATTTCTTTTATAAAGCGATTAAAAAGAATCCCGATATTGATTTCTTATATCTAAATGGTAACCACGATAAAGAAGGTTCATATATCGAATACGACATTACAAATCTAAAAACATTTAATAAAGATAACTTTACAACATACTCATATGATGACTTAGATATAACAGGTATTGAAATGGATTCATCTAATGCCAAAGCTTTTTATTCCAAACTATCATTAAATAAAGACAAGTTAAATATTTTAATGTTACATGGTGATGTATCAGATAGCCTAGGAATGGATAAAGTTAAGATTGATAACTTGAAAAATAAAGGTATTGATTATCTAGCCCTTGGTCATATCCATTCTTTTAAAAATGGAAAAATTGATGAAAGAGGGGTATATGCTTTTTCAGGATGCTTAGAAGGTCGTGGCTTTGATGAGTGTGGTGAAAAAGGATTTATTCTACTTAATGTTACTGATAAGATTCAATATGAATTTATTCCTTTTGCATATAGAACATTACATGAAGTTAATGTTGATGTAACTGGCGCAAATGATTTATATGATATTGAAGAAAAAGCTAAAAATGCTCTTATTAGTATTAATAAAAAAGACATTGTATTAGTTAATTTAATTGGTGAATTAAATGTAAATGTTGAAGCGAATGAGAAAGATGTAACGACATATTTATCAACAATGTTTTACTTTGCCTATGTAAAGAATAAAACAGTAGTTAAAATTGATTTAAAAGATTATGAAAATGATAAATCACTAATTGGTGAATTTGTTAGAGGAATTTATAGTAATGAAACATATTCTAAAGATGAAAAACAAAAGTTAATTACCCTCGGCTTAAGAGTAATTAATGGTCGGGAGGTGGAATAATGAGAATTATTTCCCTACATATAAATAATTATGGAAAATTATCGAACTTTGATTATGCATTTAATGATAATATTACCACTTTCTGTGAGGATAATGGTTTTGGTAAAACAACGATTGTTTCATTTATCAAAGCGATGTTTTATGGCTTAGAAACTGTTAAATCTAACACCTCAAAATTTAGTGACCGGAAGCACTTTTATCCATTTAGTGGGGGAGTGTTTGGTGGGAATATTTTAATTGAATTTGACAAAAAAGAATACAGAATTGAAAGAATATTTGATGAAAAAAGTGAAATTAAAGATAGCTTAACTGTATACTTAAATGGAAATAAGACAGTTGATTTAGGGGATGTTCCAGGTTTAAAAATCTTTGGAATAAATAAAGAAAGTTTTGAAAGGCTACTATCAATAAATGCTGATAAAATAGAAGTTGAAACAGATAGTGATATCAATAAAAAGCTTAATAACTATATGGAAAATGTTAGCGAAGATTTTGATATTGATGTTGTAATAAAAAGGATTAAAGATTCTAAAAAACTTAATAAAAATAATCTTGATAAGTTAAAAGAAGACACAAAAACTTTAGATGATGAAATAAGAAATTTAGAAACTATTAAAGAAAGCCTTGATAGTAAATATAAAGACTTAAATGACTTTGATAAAGCTAAAAATGATGCTAAGATTCTTTATGATAAAGTATCACTGGAAAGTATTGAAATAGAAAAATGGAATAGCTATGACAGGATTGTTAAAGAAACTAATCAAAAAGAAAAAGAAATAAATGAGATTCAAGTTAGATATCCAAATGGTCTTCCAACAAAAGAAGAAATAAAGCATGTTAAAGATCTTAATTTCTCAATTGATAAAAAAGAAAATTTACTTCATGATTCAAATATTTCAAGTGATGACTTAAATGAATATAAAAGGATAACGGATAAATATAATAATTATTATCCTAGTGAAGATGAAATTTTAAAACTTGAAGAAGAAATAAGAGAATTTAGTAATTTAACTAGTGAAATAGAAAATATAGAAAAAGAAGAAAAAAGTTACAAAGAAAAAGATTTAGATAGGCATTTTTTTGGTGAAGAAGTTAAAGGTGAAGTTTTAGCTAATTTAGAAAAAGAGTTTGATCTATATTTAAAGATGGAAGATGAGCTTAAACAGATTAAACCTACTTTAATAATAAATGAAAATCATGTTGAAGAGGTTAAAAAGCCACTTAATAAGAATTTATATATTGGTTTGTTAATCTTATCTTTAGTCCTAGTTGGTCTTGGAATTGGTTTACTATTTAGTGTAAAGATTTTAGGAGTTATTTTGCTTGTTGCTGGTGGAATATTATTATTTTTAGATATGTTTATGTATTTCAGTAATTCTTTAAAACATATTACAAATAAAATTCAAGTTTCTAAAGAAATTCCTAATCCTGAATATGAAAAATTAAATAAAGTAATAGAAAGCAAAAATAATCAAATTCTAAATATTTTAGCTAATTATCGCTATAATGGTGATAGACCTTCTTTACTTTTTGTTCAGTTTAAAAATGATGTAGCTGCATACTCTGAAATTCTTGAAAATAAAAAAGAAAGAAACGAAAGATTGATTACTCTTAAAGAAAGAAAAAACGAGTTAAATCACCTTTTAGAACACTTCTTTAAAGAGATCAATATGCCAGATATAGCGTATAAAACTGCACTTGAGACTCTAAAAAAAGAGTTAGAAAGATTCCAAACTTTAAAGGGCATCATTAATAAATCAAGTGTAAAAAAAGATGATTTAGAAAAGGAAATAAAAGAATTAAAGAATAAGGTAGAAAGTTTTTATGATAAGTATCTACTTCCTATTTATATGCCCATTGAAAATGTGAGCAGGGACTTTGATAATTATGAGAGATTAAAAAATGAATATCAAAATAAAAGATCTGAAGCTGAAAACTATCTTTTAAGTAATAATTTAATCGAACGGCCAATAGGTAATAGTTATAGTATAGAAGAGTTAAATAATGATTATAATCAAAAACTATCTTTATTTAATTCCTTAAAACAAGAAATTCTTGATATGGAAGAAAGAGTATCATCACTTGATGATAAGAAAATGGTTTCTTTATCTAATAAAGAAAGAAGAAAAGAATTAGAAAACAAAGCTAAATTATTTGATTCTTTAGTAGATGAGATTAATAAAGCTGATCAGTCATTAAAAGATAAATATGTGGCACCGATTAAAGATAAATTCTTAGAATATGCAAAAGCCTTAGAAGAAACTATTGGTGAAAAAGTATATATGGATAAGGATTATAAAATTTCCTTTGATAGAGAAGGATCACTTAGAAGTTATGAGCATTTGTCTAGTGGAATGCTTACGATTTGTGCCTTATGTTTTAGATTAGCTTTAATTGATAATATGTTTATAGAAGAATTACCATTTATAATAATGGATGATCCATTTACAAATCTTGATAATGCTCATTTACAAAAGACAAAAGATTTATTATCAAAGATTTCTTCCAATAAACAAATCTTATATTTCTGTTGCCATGAAAGTCGTAAAATGTAAATTAATTAGATCAAGTAGTTACATTATGTAGCTACTTTTTTAAACTTATGTTTATCATCCATCAATTATTGACAAAAAGTGTCTTATTTTATATAATCGAAGTAGCGTGATTTAAACAAAACCTCATAAACTTATAGTTTTTTCTTGCTTAATTAATATTTGATTTATCTATTATAATTAGTAATTAAATAAAAATTTGAGATTTTGTTTTATTTTACACTTACTATTTAACCACTTTGGTTAAAAAAATAAAGGTGGATTTATGAATACTGATATTTTTGGTTTAAAGCATGTATTACTTCTTTTAGCTTGTACGGTTTTTATTGTTTTAAGTTTAATGATCTTAAAAAAGAAGAATGTGAAGCTAGAGACAGTTTTTAAACTTCTTTTAATCGTGGGAATTGTTTCAGAAACAATAAAAGTGTTAACATACATTGTAGTAAACGAAGATAAGTATTTTGGTTATCTTCCAAAAACAGATTTGCCTTTTCATCTATGTTCAATTCAAATTATTTTTACACTAATATTAAATCTAATAAAAAATAAGGAAATAAAAAGAACATTACTTGCATTTATGTTACCAACATGTCTTATTGGAGGAATTGCAGCATTACTTCTTCCAACAAGTTCTGCTAGAACAATGTGGATGATTACAATTCAATATTTCTTATACCACTCAGCGATTATTATTTTTGCAATATATTTATATCTAACTGATGAAATCAAATTTGAATTTAAGGACTACAAGAAGGCGCTTTTATGCTTATTTGCGATGGCCTTTATTGCGATTTATTTAAATAGTTGGATTTATGATGGAAATGAAAGTGAAGTTGGAAATACTGCAATAAACTTTATGTATGTAGTATCACCACCAATGAATGGTTTACCATATCTCAATAAAGATAATGGTTGGTTAGTTTATTTTATTCACTATGGATTTTTAGCAGTATTTGCTTTAACAATGTGCTACATTAAACCAGTAGTTAATAAAGTAAAAACTTGTATTAAAAGAGCTTAATAGAGATTTGCGACTTAAATACTAGTTTTATTCAGGGGATATGGTATGTTTAACATAAAGAATTTATATTTGCTAGATTTTTTTAAGCTTGGTAAGAATTTTGGATTAATTTTGCTTGCAATTATTGTTTTTTTCATTTGTATCGACTTATTTTATTCAATTATTAATTATTATCCATCAAAAAAAATTAGAGTAAATATTACTAATTTAAGAAAAATGGATAAAAATGATGCGATTGATTATTATTTGACAAATTACGGCAAAGAGATAATATTAGAACATATAAAAACAATTGAGGAATGGAAAAATAAGAAGAAAGAAAAAGTTAAAGAAAAAAATATTAATAAGCTCGAAAATCGCTGGCAAAAAAATAAATCAAGGGCGTTTTTATTTGTATTTTATCGAAATAAAACAAGGTATAAACAGGTAAATTATGTTAGATACCCTTATACTGTTGAGGTTGTTGACAATCGCTTTTATACATCTGATGATTTTTTAGTTAAAAGAATTAGCTTTCTTGAAGAGAATGATTATTACGTTACATATAATCAATCAACAAAAAATGATCAGCGTAAAGCAATGACAAAAGAGTTAAGATATTATATAAAAAAAAGGGATGGTTATAAATGCCAAATCTGTGGTAAATTTATGCCAGATGAAGTTGGACTACATATTGATCATATTATCCCTGTCTCTAAAGGTGGAAAAAGCGTACCTAATAATTTACGGGTTCTTTGTTCAAAATGTAATGGGTCCAAGGGAAGTAAATAAATATTTAAAATATTAATGTTTTTATAAAAAAATTTAAGCTCTTTTTATTTTTAAATTGAGCTTTTTTATTTTTAATAAAGAAAATAAAAAAAATTAATGTAGAAAACTTAATTAAAAAGAAAAAAATTGAATTTATTTTAAAAATTTACGTTTAAAAATTCTTTAAATGTATATAATTAAACGGATAAAGTTTTAAATGATTTAAAACAATTAAAAAGGTTGTAATAAAATAAAATTAAAAATCAATAAAACTACATAGAATATAAAAATAAAATTAATAAATAAACAAAAAAACCAATTAAAAATAAAAATATATGATTTTAAAATTAATAAAGTGTAAAATAATTTAAAATTTATTGACAATCCATAAATTTGAAAATATAATACTTTATATATAAGGAGAATAGAAATGAACGAATTTAATAATTTTGGATACAAAACTTTTTCTCGCAAGATTATGAAAGAAAAATTACCATATCCAATCTATACAAAGTGGAAACTAGCAACTAGAAAAACAGATGTTTTAGATCGCGCTACCGCTGACATGATCGCTCATGCAATGAAAGAATGGGCATTAAGTTTAGGCGTTACACATTATTGTCATTGGTTTCAACCACTTTCTGGTAAAACAGCTGAAAAACATGATTCTTTCATTGATATAGGAAGTCATGGAGAACCAATTTTAAGATTCTCTGGTAAAGCTTTAATTAAAGGTGAACCAGATGCATCAAGCTTTCCATCAGGAGGTTTGCGTGCAACATTTGAAGCAAGAGGTTATACATACTGGGATTGTACATCACCAGCATTTATAAGAGATAATGTTTTATGTATTCCTTCGGTTTTTATTTCATTTAATGGTGAACCTTTAGATTGCAAAACACCTTTACTTCGTTCAATTGATGTTATATCAAATGAAGCCAAACGTATTGTTCATGCTTTTGGTGATAAAGATGTTTTGAGCATCACGCCAACAATTGGTCTTGAACAAGAATACTTTTTAATTGATAAGACTTTATTTGAAAAAAGGCGCGATTTATATCTAACTGGACGCACTTTAGTTGGTAAAATACCGCCAAAAGGCCAAGAACTAGAAGATCATTATTTTGGGGTTATTCCACCACGCGTTACAGCATTTATGAAGGATGTTAATCAAGAATTATGGAATTTAGGCATTTATGCTAAGACGGAACACAATGAGGTTGCACCATGTCAGTTTGAACTTGCTTCAATATTTGCGGACGTAAATGTTGCGATTGATCAAAACTTAATAATTATGGATGTTTTGAAAAGAACAGCTATAAAGCATAATTTAGTTTGTTTATTACATGAAAAACCATTTAATGGTGTCAATGGTTCAGGTAAGCATAATAACTGGTCATTAATGACAAATGATAATCAAAATTTACTTGATCCAGGTGATAAACCTCATGAGAATGTTCGCTTTTTATTATTCGTTTGTGCAATTTTAAAAGCCGTAGATAAATATCCAGAATTAATAAGACTTACATGTTCAGGACCTGGTAATGATTTCCGCTTAGGCGCAAATGAAGCACCGCCAGCTGTTGTATCAATGTATTTGGGTCAACAAGTAGAATTTATTTTAGAAAACTTAGAAAAGGGTAAACCAGTTAAATTTGAACAATCATCACTTTCTTCATTTGGTTTATCGACTTTATCTTATTTACCGAAAGATATTAGTGATCGTAATAGAACTTCACCTGTAGCATTTACAGGTAATAAATTTGAATTCAGAATGCTTGGTTCATCTTTAAATGCAGCAAGCTTAAATACAGTACTTAACTTAACTATTGGCGATACTTTATCAGAGATTGCTGACCAACTAGAAAAATGTAAGTATCGTCAGGATTTAAGAGAAAAAGCTTTAGATATTTGTAGAGATATTATTAAAAACCATAAACGTATTTTATTTGATGGTAATGGTTATGGAGCAGATTGGATTAATGAAGCGAAAAAACGTAATTTGAGCAATATTAAGACATTTGTGGAAGCAATTAAATACTATAATTCTAAAGAAACAGTTAAATTGTTTTCAAAATATAATATTTTAAGTGAAATAGAACTTGATGCACGCAGTATCGTGTTATACGAAAATTATATTAATACAATTGCAATTGAAGCTAAAACAATTTCTTCAATGGTTTATAATGACATTATTCCTGCTTTAATTAAAAACATTAAAGAGTTTGAAAATGTTGATATAAATTATACAAATAATAAGGTTGAATTATTTAAAAAAGCCATCTATAATCTTGATGTTACAATCTCAAAATTAAATGAAGAACTTGATAATATTCCTAAAGACAGTGAAGAAAAAGCAGGAATTTATATATTAAATAATTTAGTACCTTTAATAAAGAATGCTAGAGAAATTATTGATAACGTTGAAACATTTATGGATAGGGACTTATACCCATATCCAAACTATGAATCAATTTTTAATTCATTAGAATAAGTCATTTGACTTGTTCTTTTTTATTATAATAATTTGATAAATGTGGTAAAATATAAATACGATGTATAAATTAAATTTCTAAAAAATAAATATGTAGCTAGGCTTTAAATAGCTTAAATTTACTCTACATATGGATAGGAGATAAAATGGAAGCAAAAGAATTAGTAAGCAAGATGACTAATGAAGAAAAAGCTTTATTATTATCTGGAAAGGATTTCTGGAACTTAGTTGGTTTTTCAAAATACGGTTTAGAGTCAATAATGGTAACTGATGGTCCACATGGTTTAAGAAAACAGATAACTGATGCTGATAATTTAGGAATAAATAATTCAGAACCTGCAACATGTTTTGTGCCTGCTTGTTTATCAGCGTGTTCGTTTGATCCTGACCTTTTAAATAAAATGGGTATTGCTATGGCAGATGAAGCTATTAATCAAAATGTTAGTGTAATACTTGGACCTGGTATAAACCATAAAAGATCACCTTTATGTGGTCGTAATTTTGAATATTTTTCTGAAGATCCGATTTTGACCGGGAAATTAGCTGCAGGTTTAATAAAGGGGATTGAAAGTAAAGGAATTGGTACTTCTTTAAAGCATTTCGCAGCCAATTCACAAGAAAAAGCGAGACTTATTTCTGATAGTATCATCGATGAAAGAGCGTTACGCGAAATTTATTTAAGGGGTTTTGAAATAGCAGTTAAAGAAGGGCATCCATCGACAATTATGCCAGCTTACAATAAGATTAATGGAGTTTATGCTTGTGAAAATAAATGGTTACTAGATTTAGCGAGAAAATCTTGGGGTTTTGATGGAATCTATATATCTGACTGGGGTGCTGTAAGTGATCCAATTAAAAGTTATTTAGCTGGGTTAGATATAGAAATGCCTGGATCTTTTCATGATACTTATAAGTTAGTTCTTGAAGCTTTAAATAGCAATAAGATAACTGTAGAAGAACTAGATGAAATAGCTATAAGAATCGTTGATTTTATCTTAAAACATCAAGAAAAAAAAGTTAATACTTTTGATGAAAAGAAGAACTTAGAGATTGCTAAAGAAGTGGCACTTGAAAGTATTGTTTTACTTAAAAATGATGATGATATTTTACCACTAGACAAAAATAAAAAGATTGCATTAATTGGTAATTTTGCCAAAAATCCTAGGTATCAAGGAGCAGGATCATCAAAGATTAATCCTCGTTTTTTAAGTAATATTTATGATGCTTTAAAAGAAAAAAATATAGATTTTAAATACGAAGATGGCTATTTAAAAGAAGAGCTTAATGCTAATTTAGATGAAATTAATAAAGCATGTAAGATTGCTAAAGATAGCGATGTTGTTATTATTTGTGCTGGATTACCTGATAGTTATGAATCAGAAGGCTTTGATCGAACAAAACTTGAAATGCCAGATTCACATAATAAACTTATTGAAGAGGTCGCCAAGGTTAATCCTAATGTGATTGTTGTTTTATCATGCGGTTCACCAGTTTCTATGCCTTGGAATAATGATGTAAAAGGTATACTTCTTAATTATTTGTCAGGTTCAATGGGAGCAATTGCGACAGTTGAATTACTTTTTGGTGATAGCAACCCTTGTGGAAAACTTTCAGAAACATTTCCACTAAGATTAGAAGATACTCCATGTTTTAATTACTTTGCAAAGGATCGTTTTAAAGTGCTATACAAAGAAAGTATTTTTACTGGATATAGATATTATGATACGTTTAATATTCCTGTTTTATTTCCTTTTGGTTATGGTTTATCTTATACTAAATTTAAATATTCTGATTTAAATATAGTGGATAAAAAAGTAACATTTAAATTAAAAAATATTGGTAAATATTTTGGCAAAGAAATTGTTGAATTATATATTAAAAACAATGCTACTAAAATATTAAAGCCACTAAAAGAATTAAAAGATTTTAAAAAGATTGCTTTATCACCAGGTGAAGAAAAAGAGGTAAGTTTTGAATTAACTGATGAACATTTTAAATATTTTAATACTGCAATAAATGATTGGTATATTGCAACAGGAGAATATGAAATACTAATTGCATCTTCAATTAACAAAATTAATTTATCTGGTACAATTAATATTTCAAGTAAAGATTTAGACGAAAAGAATTATCCAAAAGCTTATTTAAGACTTGATAATATACATCATATCTCTGATGAAAATTTTAAAGAGTTAATTGAAAAAAATATTATTTATACAAGAAAAATTAGACCATATACCATTGATTCGCCAATAGGTGATTTGAAGGAAAGTATAATTGGACGTATGCTTGTTAGAATGATGTTAAAAAAAATGGATTCAACTATTAAAAATAATGAAGATATCGAAAGCATGTTAGATCAAACTCTTTATGATATGCCACTTAGATCAATTGGTATGGGGGGAGTAGGTATCACTAGAGAAAAACTTGATGGTATCGTCTATTTGTTAAATGGAAAATTCTTGAAAGCGTTACGTAATTTGAAATAAAAAATTTACATTATTAGTCTTTTGAGTTATAATTAGTATTACAATGCGATAGTGGCGAAATTGGTAGACGCGCTACTCTCAGACGGTAGTGCTTTTGCATGTCGGTTCGAATCCGATCTATCGCATTTTTATATGGAGGATAAGTATGGGTGAGGCTATTAAGTATTTTATTTTAGGTGTAGTGCAAGGAATTAGTGAAATATTACCGATTTCTTCAAGTGGACATCTGCAGTTAGCAAAATATTTGCTTGGGGTAAATACATCTGAAAATTTAATGTTAGAAATAATGTTACATTTTGCATCATTAATTGCATTAATAATTTTCTTTTGGAAATTGATTGTTGATATCATTCGTGATTTCTTTATTTATATTTTCAAAAGAAAAGCTCAGGCCAAACATAATTTTATGCTTGGAGTTTATGTGATTGTTGCAAGTATTCCTGTTGCAATTGTTGGCTTCCTATTTGAAGACCAAGTTAATAGGATATTTGCTAATCTAATTTTTACAGCTATTGGTTTCTTAATAACTTCAATTATGCTATACATGGTATATAATCGTAAAACTCATAATGTATATGATGTAGATATGAAAAAAGCGCTGTTTATTGGTTCCGCCCAAATGATTGGGGTTTTACCAGGAGTATCAAGAAGTGGTACAACCTTAGCAGCGGCGAAACTTGCGAATGTAGAAATAACTAAAGCTAAAGAATTTGTTTTTTTACTCTTCCTTCCAGTAGCATTTGGTTCGTTTGTTTTTTCTTTAGGGGACATTAATGAAATTCAAAATGCTGGTTCTGGACTGTCATTAAACCTGATAGGCATGATTTCTTCGTTTTTCTTTACATTTCTATCTTTAAATTTTATCTTTAAAAAATTAAAATTTGAACATTATAAGTATTTTAGTATGTATTGCTTATTCATTTCTATCGTAACATTTATTTGTTATTTTACAATGAAATAAATGATTAGATTAAAAGAATGTAAGTTATAAAAAGTTGTAATAAAATAAGACAATATAGATAATTTGTGAATTTTTTAAGAAAAAAAAGGTTATTTACAAAAAAAATAAGCAAAACATATAGATAATAATTGATTTTGGTGTTAAAATCTTTAAGATTTTACTAAAATATCGATTAAATATTAAATTAGACAGAGAATATTAATTGTATTATACTTAAAGGAGAAATTTTATGGACACTGAAAAAAACTTTGAGCAGGAAAGTGGAGTAACATTTGGTGAGTTATTCAGCCTTTTTAAAAAGAATATCATTTTTATCATTATTATTACACTTTTTTGTACAATTATTGGTGCGATATATGGATTAGTATTTAAAGAAACTACCTACAAAGCACAAACACAAGCAATGGTTGTAAGTCAAACAGCACCTGGCGATCAATCAAATGAATATCAAAATTATTTGCTTTCAAACTATATGGTAAATACTTTTAAAGGTTTCTTAACAAGTGATGCCGTATTAAAGGCTGTTTCTGAAAAAACGGGAATTTCGCCAAAAGCATTAAGAGAAAAAGTTTCTGTTACAACTGATAGTGGAAATTTACTTGTTACTATTTCTTATGAGTCAAATAATAGCGAAGAAGCGATAAAAGTAGCAAACGCAATTGTTGAAGAAGCTATTCGCCTTTCTAACGAAAAGAAAATAGTCGGTGACAAAGAAGAATATACAGTAGCAGGAGGTTTTTTAGCTAATAAATTATTCTTATTAAATGAAGCGACTGAAACAACAGGCTCAAGAGGAGCTTCAGTAATTATTATCATAACATTTTTAGTAGGCGTAATCTTATCATATGGAATAATCTTAGTTAAATATTTAATGGATGATACATATACATCTAAAACTGAATTTGAAGAAACATTTGGTATAAATGTATTAACATTAGTAGAAGATGCCAAAATCGGAGGAGATAAATAATGTCGATCATAGATAAAAAATCAAAAACGATGTCTCGTTCAAGTTCTATTGTATATAACGAAAAAGATTACATTAATTTAAAAGAATCATATATAAGACTTAAAGATAACATTTTATTTTACAATGTTGATGGTAAAAATAATGTTATTCAAGTAACTTCATCAGTACAAGGTGAGGCAAAGACTACAACAATTTCAAATTTAGCTGTATCATTAGCTCAAGATGGAAAAAAAGTAGTTTGTGTAGATTTAGATATTAGAAAACCACGATTACACAGAGCATTTAATATAGAAAACGTTGATGGCTTAAGCGAGTACATGTTAAACACCATCGATATGGATGGATTAATTAAACATACAGAATATGGTGTAGATATTATTAATCGTGGCTCTGAATTTTCTAATTCAGCTGTCATTCTTCTTTCAGAAAAACTTAAAAATTTAATTAAAACATTAAAAACTCAATATGATTATGTTTTGATTGACACACCACCAGTACTTATTGTAAGTGATTTTATTCATATTTCTAGATTGGCTGATGGCTTATTATTTGTTGTGGCTTATGGTAGAACTAAAAAAGCCCAAGTAAAAGAAGCAATAAGTCAACTTAAGAAAAATAATATTAGGTTTATTGGTTGTGTCTTTACATTCTATGATCCAAAAAGAAACGAAAAGAATGCTTACACTAACTATGGATATTATAATTACGGAGATAAAAAATAAATATGTTTACGGACATTCACTCGCATATAATTCCATTTGTTGATGATGGAACTTCAAATTATGAAGACGCAGTAAGAATGCTCAAAGAAGAAACTAAAAATAATGTTGACAAAATCATATTAACTCCGCATTATCACAAATCTGTATTTGAGACATCGCAGGGTATAATTAAATTTGAGTTTGAAAATTTAAAGAAAAAGATTAATGAAGAAAATCTTAATATTAAGCTTTACTTAGGTCAAGAAATTTACGTAAGCAAGCGTATAAATATAATAGATAAATTAGAAAATAATGAAGTTTTAACAATGAATGGAACTAAATATATTTTAGTAGAGTTTTCAACAAAGGATGAATATGATGTATGTGAATTAGTATATACCCTTGGGCTAAGAGGTTATATTCCAATTATTGCACATATTGAAAGATATCCATATTTAAGGGAATTAGAAACAATTGAGGAAATTAAGAGATTAGGTGGTTTGTTACAAATAAACGCCTCATCGCTAACGGGGAAAGAAGGGGCAACTTGTAAAAAAGTTGCTATTGCATTACTTAAAAAAGGATTTGTGGATTTTGTTAGCAGCGATATCCACTCTTTTAGAGAAAATGAAATGCAAAAAGTATACAATTTTATTTGTAAAAAGTTCGGGGTAACTTATGCAGAACAATTATTTTATCTAAATGCGAATAGAATAATCGAAACAAAAGAGGAATAAAATGAATAATAAACATATAAATAAAATTATCTATATTATATACGATATTTTGGCGGTGTTCGGAATTTCTTTTTTGACCACATGGATCTTAAAAGATGAAAATTACCCGAATAATATAGCTTTTTTTAACTTATATGTTTTTATTTTAGTTGGAATCACTATAATATGTTTAATTGTATGTAGACTTTATAGAAGCATTTGGCGTTACGCAAGTGTTACTGAATTATTAAGAATATTAACTGCATCAGTTTTAATTACAATCGTAAACTTATTTGTTGTAGGATTTACAGGAAAATTATCAAACGGTTGGAGCATCCTTTATGGAATTGCTTATTTTAATGCCTTATGTTTAAGCCGTTTCTTTCCGCGGGTTATAAGAAGGTATAATAACGTAAATAATCATAAAGAATTAAGTGAAAGAGTAATGATTGTTGGGGCTGGAGATGCTGCTAATTATTTGATTAAAGAATTGTTACAATCAAGAGTGACTAATATGCAACCATGTTGTATTGTAGATGATGACACTACTAAAAAGAACATTGAAGTCGATGGTATCAAAATTGTTGGTACTACACAGGATATTCCTCGTTTAGCGGTTAAATACGCCATTGATGTCATAATTATTTCGATACCATCTACTGATGCTAAATCGAAATCAAGAATCATTAGAATTTGTCAAGATACAAAATGTAAAATTAAGATTATGCCAAGTATATATCAAATGATGAATGGACAAAACTCGATTAGACATATGCGGGGAATTAATTTAGATGATTTGAATGAGAGGGAAAAAATTCAAGTCAATAATGAAGAAATATACAAATTTTTAAAAGAAAAGACTGTTTTAATTTGTGGGGCAGGTTCTAATCTTGGTCAAAAGTTAAGCTTAGAGATAGCTAAATCTGGTATTAAGAAATTAATATTATTTGATATTTCTGAGGATGGTCTTCTTAATCTAAAAAATAAGTTATTAAAAATTGAACCTTTAATATCAGTTGAATTAATTATTGGCTCAGTATTAAGTGTTGGAAGATTAAAATATGTTTTTGAAACATTTAATCCAGAAATAGTTTATAATTTACCATGCAATAATAAAGTTGATATTATTAAACTAAATGAGAATGAAGTTGTTAAAAATAATATTATTGGGACAAAGAATTTAATACTATTATCTGATAAATATCAGGTAAAAAACTTTTTCCTAATAAATTATAGTAATGTCGAAAGTAAAGAAAATATTATTTCTAAAAGTAATATAATCTGTGAAAAAATGATGGCTTCAATGAGTAATTCTAGTACTAAGTTTGCAATAATTACTTGCGCAGATTTAGCATATGGAAAAGATGCCAATATTTCACGTTTTAATGAAGAATTAATTCAATATAATAAGATTACAATTGATGTACGCAATGAAATGGTGTTTTTATTATCAGAAGAAGAAATTGTTTCATTGATTTTAGAAACCAGTCATTTTACGTGTGGAAATGATTTATTTGTGTTTGATTTAAGTGATCAGGAAAAAATTTATGATTTAGCATTAAAAGTAGTTAAAGTCTTAGGCTATAATCTAAATATTGATGCAGAAATTAATATAACTAACAAGTTTTATCATGAGGTTATTCATAGATTTGAAATAGATAAAGATAAATTAAACAAAACAAATAATAACTATATTTATGTTAAACAAATGTCAAGTAATAAAAAATCATTATGGGATGACATAGAGGATTTAAGTAATAAATCATATAATGAGGTGGAGAATATCGAATTTTATGTAGATAAAATTATTGATATTGATTGATATAAAAGGGAGAAATGTCATGAATAATAATTATGTAAAAAAAGGTATATTAGTAATATATGATATATTTTGTGTTTTTATTGCTGGTTTTTTAAGCATAATAATTGTAGAACTAGGAAATGATTTTTATCTTAAAAACGTCTTAATATACTGTGTTTTTTTGGTAGCCTTAACCCTCATTCTTTTTATCGCTTTTAAACTTTATTCATCACTTTGGCGTTATGCTAGTGTCGAAGAATTTATAAATATTCTAATTTGTATGATTTTTATTTTTATTATTAATATTGTTTTTTCCTTTTGTTCAGGTATATTAAATGAGACAAATATAAGATTTATTCCTTTTAGATGGTGTTTAGTTTTTTCAATGTTTCAAATGTTTTTTACTATTACATCGCGATTTATGTTTCGTTTTATTCGTTTTTACCGTAATGGTAACAAAATAGTTAAACATAAAGCAGAAGATAAAAAACGTGTGATGATCATTGGAGCAGGAGATGCTGGAACAATGATTATTAAAGAAATGAAGAACACCCCATCGATGAAGATGTTACCGATATGTATAATAGATGATGATAAAGACAAAAACAGACAGTATTTAGAAGGTATTAAGATTGTTGGTACAAGAGATGATATTGTTAAAGCATGTGAAATATATAACATTAATCATATAATCATTGCGATGCCTTCGATTTCACAAGGTGAAATTGCTAAGATTATTGCAATTTGTCAAGAAACTAAGTGTCGAATTCAAACATTACCAGGAATTTATCAGTTAGTACAAAATGAAAATATCTTAAGTAAGGTACGAGATATTCAAGTAGAAGATTTATTAGGACGCGAGCCAATTAAAATTAATTTAACTGAGATTAATGGATATTTAAGCAATCAAGTAGTCTTAGTTACTGGTGGTGGCGGATCAATTGGATCAGAACTTTGTAGGCAAATTGCTAAAAGCAATCCTAAAAAATTAATAATTGTGGATATTTATGAAAATAATGCTTATGATATTGAACAAGAACTACTTAGAAAATATCCAAAAATGGATTTATTAGTATTAATTGCTAGCGTTCGTGATAAAAACAAGATGGATCATATCTTTGATGCACATAGGCCTAATATTGTGTTCCATGCTGCTGCTCATAAGCATGTTCCTTTAATGGAGACAAGCCCTAATGAAGCGGTGAAAAATAATGTATTTGGGACATTAAATGTCGCTTTAGCAGCTGATAAGTACAATGTTAAAAGATTTATTATGATTTCTACTGATAAAGCAGTTAATCCAACAAACGTTATGGGCGCAACTAAACGTATTTGTGAAATGATTATTCAAGAAATGGCTGCTAAGTCAAAAACTGAGTTTGTTGCCACAAGATTTGGTAATGTTTTAGGTAGTAACGGTTCAGTAATTCCTTTATTTATGAAACAAATTGCAGAAGGCGGACCAGTTACAGTTACTCATAAAGAAATTACAAGATTTTTTATGACTATTCCAGAAGCTGTAAGCTTAGTTTTACAAGCTGGAAGCTACGCTAAAGGTGGCGAAATATTTGTCCTTGACATGGGGAAACCTGTTAAGATTTATAATTTAGCAGAAAATTTAATTAAGTTATCTGGCTATACACCTAATGTCGATATGATGATTGAGGTTGTTGGTTTAAGACCAGGAGAAAAGCTATATGAAGAAATGTTAATGGATGAAGAAGGTTTACAAAAAACAGATAACAAACTAATCTATATTGGTGAACCAATTAATTTAGATGAGAACTTATTTGATAAACTAAGTGAGTTATATGATGCTACAATTAATGAAACAGATATTCTTCATTTTATTGAAGATATTGTACCGACATATCACAGGAATAATAAAGAATAATAATGAAAATAAAAAAGTATCGATAAAAAATCGATACTTATTTTTTGTTTAAAATCTCAAGGCCAATATTTGGAAAATTAGTAATAATTCCATCGGCCTTTTTTTTATGAAGAATGTCATACATTCGTTTTTCTTCATTGACAGTCCAAACTATTACAGGGATTTTTTTTATGTGCATTCTTTTAATGAAACCAAAAAGTAACAAACGATAATGGGGAGAAATTATATCACACTTAGTGTATTTGATATAGCTGTTTGGAAAAATTTCTTTACAGCGTCCTTTAAATCCTTTACCATTATCACCACCAAGAAGCAGTACTGTTGTAATATTTTTGTCAAGTTCTTTAAAAAGTTTCACACTTTCTTTATGAAAAGAGCGTAAGTAAAATTCATCATACTTTAAATATTTTAAAACTAGGTCGATGATTTCTTTCTCATATCCTGATTCTTTAACTTCAATATCTAACAAAATGCGGCTTTTAGAAAACTTAAGCACATCTTCAAATAATGGGATTATGTAATTTTCTCTTAATGTTATTTTCTTGATTTCATCATAGGTTAAATCACAAATTTTTAAATCATTAATGCTATCGTTATGAATTACTACTATCTTTTGATCCTTCGTTTTTCTAATATCAAGTTCAATACCATCAGCTTTTAATTCAACTGATTTTTCAAATGCTTCCATTGTATTTTCATGTTTGACTAATCCAGAAGCGCCACGATGCGCAAAAATTACTTGTTTTAAAAACTTCATAAAATCTCTCCACTTCTACCACTGTATTATAATACAAAACAAAAAAATAATAAATAAATAATGTAAAATTAGTAAATTTTTGGTATAATTAAGAAGAAGTATTATAAAATCAAGGAGAAAATATGAAATTAAACACTAAAAAAATAATTTATGTTGGATTCGCATTTTTATTAATCCAAGTATTTTGGCAAGTTTATGATCAAATAATTGCAAAAATGTTAATCGATAGTTTTGGATTAAACCAAACATTATCTGGTGTAGTAATGGCTTTAGATAATATTGTTGCAATTATCTTACTTCCTATTTTTGGGGCATTATCTGATAAAACTAAGACAAAATATGGGAAAAGAACGCCATATATTTTTATCGGAACTATTGTTGCAGCTTTCTTGTTTACAGGTGTATCTTTATTTGATAACGCTCAAAACGCTAAGGTACGTGAGGAAAATATCAAACCAATTGTAACCATTATTGCTGAAAAAGATATGGCTTATACAGTTAAGGTATTGGCAAATGAAGACAATAATGATTCAATCAAATCTTTTTTCACTAATTTATTTGGCTCACAAGAAGCACCCGAACTTAAAGATAAGATAGTAATCGCAAGTGAAGGTCAAAAGATTTTCTCTTTTGAAGCAGATGGAAATATAACATACTATGAATCAAAGGAATTAGCAACACAGGTTAGAGCACCATATGTTGCTGATATTCGTGCTAAAAACATTACTTATTTTATTGGATTTATTGTCATGTTATTCTTTGTATTAATTGCGATGTCAACATTTAGAACACCAGCTGTTTCACTGATGCCAGATGTTACACCAAAACCTTTAAGAAGTAAAGCTAATGCCATTATTAATTTAATGGGAGCTGTTGGTGGTATCACAAGTTTATTATTAATGTCAATCTTTGCAAAGGATTATGAAAGCTATACAATATTATTTATTGTAGTGAGCATCATCATGATTGCTTGTTTAATTTTCTTTGTTATAAAAGTTAAAGAACCTAAATTAGTTGAAGAAATGCATCAAGTTCAAAAAGAGTATAACTTAGAGGACGAAACTGATAATAATCAACCAGGTGATGATAAAATGCCAAAGGATGTTAGAAAATCATTTGCTTTAATTTTAGCATCAATAATTTTCTGGTTTATGGCATATAATGGAGCTACTTCAAAATTTTCAGTTTATGCAAGTAATGTTTTAGATACTGGATATAACTTACCATTATTAATTGCTAACGGCGCTGCTATCATCTGTTATATTCCAATTGGTATTATTTCTTCAAAAGTTGGACGCAAGAAAACAATTTTAGCCGGCATTATAATTTTATTTACAGCTTTCTTGATTGCTTCATTTATAAGAGAAAATGCTGCATTCCTAATTATTATAACAATGGCTTTAGCAGGAGTAGGCTGGGCAACAATTAATGTTAACTCATATCCAATGATTGTTGAAATGAGCAGAGGTGGAAATGTTGGTAAGTATACAGGTATTTATTATACTGCATCAATGGCTGCCCAAATTATAACACCAGTTTTATCAGGTATGTTAATGGATGCATTTAAGACTATGACAGTGTTATTTCCATATTGCGTATTCTTTAGTATTCTAGCATTTATTACGATGTCATTTGTAAAACATGGTGATTCAAAACCAATCCCAACTTCTAAAATTGAAGCGTTTGAATCTTTAGATGATTAGTAGGTAGATTTTATACCTTTCAGGCTTCTAAAAAAGTAAATTTGTTGATAGTTTTTTATCTATTTAGAAATTACTGAATAATTTTAAAAAGCTTAACATAAATCGAATATATAGATTAAAATTTGTATATTCAAATGTTTACAAGTCTTAGACTGCCCGTAAATTTTATTTACCTGCAGTCTTTTTTGTTTTAAATACGAAGTAACACTTTATAGAAAATTTTAAAGGTAGATTTTATACCCTTTATATTTTTTAAAAGGTAAATATGGTATAATCAATACATTGATAATAAAATGGTTTTAAACATTCTAAATGTAATAATAGAGCTTATAATAAGCTTATAATATAAGAAGATTTATAGACTTAGCGCATTAATAAATGATTTAAATATAATCTCCTTAGGTTTATATTAATTGACAATTTTTTTAACTAAAAAATAATAAAATATAATTTCTAAAAGATTACTTTACAAAAAAATTCTAGATATCTTGAGTAACCTATATAATTTAGTAAGAGGGATGGGTTTATTTAACTTATTAATAATAAAATATCTTTTATTTAAAAAATATTTTTATTATATTAATAAGATTAATAATATAAAAAAATTATAAGGAGATTTTATGAAGATTTTTTTTACGCTATTTAAAGTTGTTTTATTAGTCGTTAGTGTTTTTCATCTTTATGCTTGTATTAAAGGAAAAGAGAAAATTCGTAGAGTTACAAAATGTCTATTAATGCCAACAATAATACTAATTATAATTTTTTCTGAAAAAATTAATCTTTATTTAATAATTGGCTTAATTTTTAGCTTATTAGGTGATTTTTTCTTGTTGTGGAATACGAAGAAAAAATTTTTTGTTTTTGGTTTATTTTCTTTTCTAATTTGTCACATTTTCTATATTATTGCATTTATCAGTAAATTGTCTTATGACTTTAATTTAACAATATATTTAATATTTATAGGAGTAGGAATAATCTTTGTTTTAGTAGCAAATAAAATTACGAGTAAAAACATGAAAAAACTTTCTACAATTTGTAATTTATATGCCTACATCATCTTTACTGGGATTGTTTGTTCTGCTTTACTTATCATTGATAATAAAGATTTTAATAGTAATTTAGTATTATTTGGGTATCTTTTATTTATGATAAGTGACAGTACTTTGGCATATACAACATTTAAAAAGGACATTAAATATTCAAACTTTTATATCATGATGACATATATATTAGCCCAATTTCTAATAAACATGGGGTTATTATATTTATAAAAAGGAGAAAAACATGGAAAAGTATATCTTAGCAATTGATCAAGGAACAACTAGTTCTCGGGCAATTATCTTTAATCAGGAAAGTGAGACAATTGTTTCTGATCAAATGGAAGTAGGGCTTACTTATAGGGAATCTGGCTGGGTTGAGCAAAATGCTAGTGAAATTTGGGAAACAGTTTATGAAACAGTTAAAGAATGTTTAATTTCTAAGAAAGTAGATATTAAAAACATTAAAGCAATTGGAATTGCAAATCAACGAGAAACAACAATTCTTTGGGATAAAATAACTGGTCAGCCAGTTTATGATGCGATAGTTTGGCAATCACGTCAATCTTCAGAAATTTGTGACAAATTGATTGATTCTGGTTATGAAGAGATGATTAAATCAAAAACAGGATTAATTATAAATCCATATTTTAGTGCGACAAAAATTAAGTGGATTTTTGAAAAATATCCAGAAATCTATAAGAGAGCTTTAAATGGGGAAATACTTTTTGGAACAGTAGATTCTTTTTTAGTATGGAAATTAACAGAAGGAAAAGTTCATGTTACGGATTATACTAATGCATCTAGAACCATGCTTTTTAATATTTATACATTAAAATGGGATACAGAAATTTTAAATTTACTAGGTATTCCACGGTCTATTTTACCTAAAGTTGTAGGTAACTCAGAAATATATGGCTATGCTACGGCTTTAAAATCGATAAATAAGGATTTAAATATTCCAATTGCATCTTTAGTTGGCGACCAGCAAGCTTCACTTTTTGGTCAATGCTGTTTTGATTTAGGTGATGTTAAAAACACCTATGGAACTGGTTGCTTTATGTTAATAAATACAAAAGAAAAAGCTGTTAATTCAAGGAATGGTTTATTAACTACAATTGCATCAGGAATTAATGATCAAATTGAATATGCGCTTGAAGGTTCCGTATTTGTTGGTGGATCAGCGGTTCAATGGCTTCGTGATGGGATGCGAATGATTGAAAAATCAAAAGATGTTGAAATTTATAGTAATCGAACTGAAGAAACGAATGGAGTTTATATTGTTCCAGCTTTTGTAGGACTTGGAACACCATACTGGGATGATGATGCTAGAGGTGCTGTTTTTGGCTTAACAAGAGCAACCAAAAAGGAACATTTTATTAATGCGACTGTTCAATCAATTGCCTATCAATCAAAAGATGTGATGGAAGTGATGATGATGGACGCAAGAATTCCAATAAGAAGCCTAGCAGTTGATGGTGGAGCTGCATCAAATGATTATCTAATTCAGTTTCAAGCAGATTTACTTAACTGTAAAATCTTAAGACCAGAATGTCTAGAAACAACTGCTTTAGGTGCAGCGTATTTAGCAGGCCTCGCAGTTAAGGTCTGGGAAAGCAAGGATGAATTAAGAAAATTACAAAAAATAAATAAAGTTTTTTTATCTAGGATGAAGAAAGAAGAACGCGATAAATTATACAGTGGATGGAAAAAGGCCGTAGAAGCAACAAGACTATTTAAGTAGGTGGATAATATGTATGATGTAATCATAATAGGTGTTGGTGTCATTGGCGCATCCTGCGCTCGTGAACTTGCTAAATATGATTTAAAAGTATTATGTCTTGAGAAAGAAAATGATGTGGGTGATGGAGCTAGTGGTGCCAACTCTGCTATCATTCATTCTGGTTATGATCCTGAACCTGGAACTTTAAAGGCTCTTCTTAATGTTAAAGGTAATGAAATGTTTGATGAACTTTCCAGTGATTTAGATGTAAAATTTGAACGCATTGGTTCAATTACCCTTGCTATAGATGATGAAGAGGAAAAAATTATTGATAGTTTAGTTTTAAGAGCTAAAGAAAATAAAGTTCCCGTTGAAGTTTTAGACCATGAAGAATTAAAAAGAATTGAACCTAATATTACAAGCAAAGTGAAGAAGGGTTTATTTGCTCCAACTGCTGGTATTATAAATCCTTTTGAGCTTGTTGTTGGATTAATGGAAAATGCCATGGATAATGGAGTGGAGTTAAAACTTAATAGTGAAGTTATAGGAATTACTAAAGAAAAAGATTTATATGTTGTTAAGACTAATAACAACATATATAAAACTAAAGTTATAATAAATTCAGCTGGTGCAAATAGCGATGAAGTAAATGAACTTATTCATGAAAAATCATTTACAATTAGACCACGAAAAGGTGAATATTTTGTTTTAGATCATTTTGATGATAATTATGTTAATCATGTACTATTTAATGTTCCATCAAGTAAGGGAAAGGGTGTTTTAATTGCCCCAACAACCCATAAAAATTATTTAATTGGTCCATCAAGTGACTTTATTTACTCTAAAAGTGATTTAGGAACAAGTTTTGAAACTTTAAATGTTGTTAAAGAAAAAGCTTTTAATTTAATTGATGAGGTCGCTTTAGGTCAACAAATTCGTCAGTTTTCTGGTATTAGATCAGTTGGGGACCGGGACGATTTTATTATTGAGGAAATTGAAAAGAACTTTATAAATATTGCTGGAATTCAATCTCCTGGTTTAACTGCGGCACCGGCCATTGCTTTAATGGTAAGTGATTTTATTAAAGATAAAAGATTAAAGGAAAATTTTAATCCAAGAAGGAAGCCACGTTATCATTTCTACGCTTTAAGTAAAGAAGAAAGAGAAAAACTAGTTAAACAAAATCCTAAATTTGGACATATTATATGCAGATGTGAAACAGTATCTGAAGCAGAAGTAATTGATGCAATTAAAAGAAACTGTGGAGCTACCACAGTTAAAGGTGTGAAAAAAAGAGTTCGTCCTGGCTTTGGTAAATGTCAAGGTGGGTTTTGTGAACCAATTATTGTTAAAATCTTAGCAAAAGAATTAAACCTTTCACCATTAGAGATTGATTATGGTAAAAAAGACTCGTATATTCTTGAGGAAAAATTAGGAGAAATGAATCATGATTAACTATGATTTAGTAATTATAGGGGGCGGATCAGCCGGATTAGCCGCTGCGATCAGTGCTTATGATAATAAGATCACAAGTATTCTAATTTTAGAAAAAGAAGAATACTTGGGAGGAATTTTACTTCAGTGTATTCATAATGGCTTTGGACTTCATACCTTTAAAGAAGAATTAACTGGACCTGAATATGCGTCACGATTTGTTGAAGAAGTGAGTAAAAGACAAATTGAATATAAATTAAATACAATGGTTTTAGATATTTCTAAGGAATTAGAAGTAACTTTTAGCAATGATATAGATGGATACAAAGTAGTTAAAGCTAAAGCAATTATTACGGCAACAGGCTGTAGTGAAAGAACAAGAGGGGCAATTAGTATACCAGGAGATAGACCAAGTGGAATCTTAACCGCTGGTCTTGCCCAAAAGTATTTAAACATTGAAGGATATATGGTTGGTAAACGAATTTTTATTTTAGGTAGTGGTGATATTGGACTTATTATGGCTCGTCGCTTAACTTTAGAAGGTGCCAAAGTGATTGGTGTTGCGGAAATCATGCCATTTTCAAATGGCTTAAACCGCAATATTGTTCAGTGCTTAAATGATTATAATATTCCTCTTTATTTAAGCCATACAGTAAAGAAAATTATTGGCGATAAAAGAGTTGAAAAAATCATTTTAGCAAAGGTAGATGAGAAGTTTAACTTTATTGAAGGTACAGAAATAATGTTTGATGTCGATACATTACTTTTATCAGTTGGCCTAATTCCATCTAATCCCTTACTTGAAAAAATTGGGGTAAAAATTCATCCAAAAACTAGAGGGCCAATCGTTGATGAAACGCTTGGAACAAGTATTAAAGGAATCTTTGCCTGTGGTAATTCATTACATGTTCATGATTTAGTAGATTATGTAGCAATTGAAGGAGCGTTAGCTGGTAAAAATGCAGCTAAATATATTTTAGGTAATCTAAAAGATAATGAAAAAATTAAAGTTATAAATGGAAAAGGAATTAATTATGTATTACCCCAATTAATTGATATAGAAAATATTGATGAGCTTAAAATAAGTTTTAGACCAACTAAACCTTTTAAAGATGTCGAACTTTTAATATACCAAAATGATGAAATGATATTGAAAGTTAAAAAGCCTTATATGCTTCCGGCCGAGATGGAAAATATTAAAATTAAAAAGGAATTATTAAGAAAAAATGGCGATATAAAACTTGAGGTCAAAGAATGAAAAAACTAATTTGTATTATATGTCCAAGAGGTTGTCATTTAGAAGTAAGTGATGATTTTAAAGTTAGTGGTAATTTTTGCAAACGTGGGGAGGTTTATGCCATTAATGAATTAACTAATCCTACAAGAATAGTTACCTCAACAGTAACTATTAATAATGGAGAAATAAATAGATGCCCAGTTGTGACAAGTAAACCCATCCCTAAAGAAAAAATATTTGACATTATGAATGAGATTCATAAAGTTAAAATTGATGCTCCTATTATGATAAAAGATGTCATAATTAAAGATATTTTAGGTTTAAATATCGATGTAATTGCAACTAGAACCATTCTTAAAAAGAACGAAAAATAAAAATATTTTGTGAATAAATTGTAAAATATTACTTAAACTTGTTTTCAAAATCATTAAATGTGTTATCATAATATATGTGTAATATTTTAGCGAGGGTAACATGAAAAAAGAAGTTAAAAAAAGGCATTATTTCTGGAAAAAAATATTTATTTTATTCCCTGCCGGATTAATTGCAAGAAGTTATCGTTTCAAAACAAAAAAATATAAAATTAAGAATACAGGGCCATACTTAATCTTAGGAAATCATACTGTGGCTGTTGATCCAGTATTAATGTCAAAGGCTTTTGACGCACCCATTTATTTTGTGGCAAGTGAACAAATATTTAATTTGGGAATTTTAAGTAAGGCTTTGCTTTATTTTTTTAATCCGATTGCAAAAACTAAATCTTTATCTGATATTTCGACAATTCGTAAAATGAAAAAGATTATTAAAGAAGGTGGAAATATTGGTATATATGTTGAAGGTAATTTAAGCTATACTGGGGAAAATCCCACAATTCCCTTTTCAATTGCTAAGCTTATTAAATATTTAGGACTACCTGTGATTTTTTACGTAACTAAGGGATTGTACTTAAGTAATCCAAGATGGAGTTTAAATCGTAAATATGGCGCATCATCAGGTTGGGTTAATAAAATCTGGGAAAAAGAAGAATACGCTTCTTTGAGTGATGAAGAAATTGATCAGTATGTTAAAGAGAATTTGTATCATAACTGCTTTGATGAACAGTTAGTAGAAAATACTTTATATAAAGGCAAGGATATAGCATTAGGATTAGAAAGACTATTATATCTTTGTCCAAAATGCCATAAACCTGCATTTAAATCGGAACATGATCATTTAGTATGTGAAGAATGTGGTTATACCTTAAAATATCAAGAAAATGGTTTTATTAAGGATCAAGATGATTATACCTATACTTTAGTTGATTTAGAAAATCAACAACGTATTAATTTAGTTAATTATTTAAATGATTTTAAAGATGAAGTAATTTTTAAAGATCAAGGTATTAAACAAATTGCGACACGAAAAGGAAAAAAACACGGAATAGAATCTATTATCTTAATAACCAAAAATGGTATAGCAATTGATAATGAACTAACTTTATATCAAGATATATTATCAGTCGCTGTACAAGGTAAAAACAAGCTTATTATTTATTATAAAGAGAAAGAAACAATTTTATTTGTATTTAAAAACTTAGAAAGCCCTTATAAATATTTAAATGTTTATAAGTACTATAAATTAGGAGGAAATGAAAATGATTCTATCGATATTACGAAGCTTGGATTATAAAGAACAATTTCAAAGTTGGGATTATAATAAAACATGGCGTAGTATAATAATGATCATCATTGTATGTGTTGTGATGCTCATCGCCAATGTCTTAAGAAGGAAAATCCCTTTCTTACGAAAAATATTATTACCAACAGCTGTAATTGCTGGATTTATTGGGTTGCTTATCAAATATTTATTAATTAATGTACAAATAGATGGTATACCCATTATTGATAACAATTTTTATCAAACTATTCTTTATCATTCTATTGCGATAGGCTTTATTGCATTAGGGTTGAAAAGTACCCAAAGTGAATCTAATAATCAAAATAAAAAGAATACTTCAGCCACAAAAAGTGGCTTACTAATTGTTTCAACGTATCTTATTCAAGGTGTCATAGGTGTTGGGCTTACAATTGGTTTAGCCTACCTATTTAAAGATGTTGCCCCATTTGCCGGTATTTTACTACCAATGGGTTTTGGTCAAGGACCAGGACAAGCATATGGTGTAGGAATAACCCTTGAAACGCTTGGTGGATTTAAAGGTGGAGAAGCATTTGGTTTAGCAATTGCATCCCTTGGCTTTGTTTGGGCTTGTATTCCCGGTGTTATTTATCTTAATTATTTATCAAAAAAAGGTCAAATAAGAAAAGCTAAAGAAGAAGTTGCAGACCACAAATTACTTTCAGAGGTAGAAACTAAAGATGAAATTCCTCTAACAGAAGCTGTTGATAAGTTTACAATTCAGATATGCTTTGTTGGAATTATCTATTTAATCACTTTTGGATTTGTTGCAGGATTAAGTGCAATAATTGATGCTTCACATATTGACTTCTTAATTAAAAATATTAAACCATTAGTATGGAACTTCAACTTTATTTTTGCGATTTTATTTACACTTTTATTTAAGAAGTTTATCGGCTTACTAAGAAAAACTAAGTTAATGAAACGACAGTATACGAATGATTATTTGTTAAATCGTATTTCAGGTTTAGCATTTGATATTATGATTACGACAAGTATCATTTCAATTAACGTTGAAAGCTTAAAAAGTTTTGGCTTAATAATTGCGTTAATTGTCTTATCAACTGTTGGTGGAATCATAACATTTATTTATTTGAAATTTGCATGTAAAAAACTTTATCCTGAATATGAGCATGAAGCTATGGCTGGTATGTTTGGAATGTTAACAGGAACTGTAAGTACTGGTATTGCTTTACTTAGAGAAATTGATCCAAATTTTGAAACGCCAGCTGCTGATGATCTAGTTTTAGGTTCAAGTACTGCTGTTATATTTGGGGGACCAATTTTAGTAATTATTGGTTTAATATATCTTCCTGAGTGGTACTGGATATGGGGCTCACTTGTTGCAATGATTATTTTCTTCTTAATTACTTGGGTGATTTTATTTCCAAAAAGAAGGAAAAAAGTTAATAAAGATAGCAGATAACCCTTATTGGGTTATTTTTTTACAAAAAAAGCTAGTAAATATTTACTTACTAGCTTAATTTAATTATTGTTTAAGACTATTTTCTTGTTAATATTTCAAATACAGGAATAGTTAAGAATATAATCCAAGCAGGATGCCAACCACCAAAACCAAAACCAATAATAAGATAAGTAATGATACATATGACAGAATAAGTAATTCTTATTTTTTTAACACCAAGTAAAAATGGCATAGTTGGTATTAAAAGAAAAATCATCCATCCAGGATTCCATAAATCGAAATAAAAACCTAATGCTAAAAAGATTATTAGCGAAAGAAGCGGGGTAACTGCAATAATTCTTTTCTTGAAATTAATCATAAAGGACCTCCAAATTATATTATTTATTATTAAAAAAAGCTTCTAATGCTTCATATTGTAAAGCAATAGCTTTTTCGAATTTACTAGTAGTTTTAGGACTATAAAATTTGATCTTTTCCATCCCGCTTGGCATATAATCCTGTTTAACAATATCAGATGGATAGTCATGGGCATAAAGGTATGGTTTTTTATCATCATAGGTTGGGTTATTTATTAAATGGGATGGAACACGCGATGGTGTATTAGTTTTTACATAATCTAATGCTTGATCAATTGCGAGTAATCCCGAATTAGATTTAGGACTTAAAGCCATTTCAATGACCAAATCAGATAATGGAAGGCGTGCTTCAGGCATTCCTAAATATAAAACTGCATCTTTTACACTAACTGCTTTAGGACCAATTGATGGATTAGCTAGACCAATATCTTCATAAGCACAAGCAATGAGCCTTCGACAAATAATATTTAAATCTTCTAAGACTAAAAGACGAGCTAGATAATATAAACTAGCATGAACGTTTGATCCTCTGATTGATTTTTGCATCGCACTCAATAAATCATAATAATTATTGCCATTTTTATCTAATGATAAATTCGGCTTACCTAAAAACTTAATTGTCTCATCTAGGGTAATTGTTTCTTTATCAGATAAATTAGCGACTAGTTCTAAAGAATTTATTGCGTAACGCACCTCATGATTTGAAGCTCTACTAATATAATCTATTGCTTCATCATCAAAAGTTTTATCAAGAAATGTTATAGCTTTTAGTAAGCATTTTTTAATATCTTCATTTGATATCTCATTTAGTCTATAAATTAAACAGCGTGATCTAACGGCCGGGTTACAAGCAATATAGGGGTTTTCTGTGGTAATACCAAACAGAATAACACTACCTTTTTCAACATAAGGTAAAAGATAATCTTGAATATCCTTATTCATTCGATGAATTTCATCAACGACTAAAAGTATTGATGCACCATATTTTGTATGGTCAATGATTTCTTTTAAAGTTGCTTTATTATCGGTTGAAGCATTGAAACGGAAACCATTATCTTGAAAATAATCAAGTAAAATAGTCGATATAGTAGTCTTACCACAGCCTGGTTCACCATAAACAATTAGAGATGAAAACTTATTAGTTTTGATCATTGTCGTAATAATTCCTTTTTCTCCAACTAAATGGTCTTGTCCAACAATATCTTCACATTTTTTAGGCCTTATTTTATATGCTAATGGAACAACTTTCATATACTTCACCTCTTTTTTACTTAAATCATTATATCATAACTGAAAAAAAATAAAAAGATACTTTAAAACAATTGCCAAAACAAGAATTTTCTAAACGAATCAACTTTATTCGTGATATAATATTAAGCAATTATAGGAGTAATTAACCTTAGGAGATTATATTAATGGAAAATATAAAAGAGAAAATAATAGAACTAAAGAAAAAGAAGAATGCAATAATTCTTGCTCATTACTATCAAAGAGATGAAATTCAAGAAATTGCCGATTTTGTTGGAGACTCATTAGAATTAAGTAGACGAGCTCAAAAAAATGATGCTGACATAATTTTATTTTGTGGAGTAAACTTTATGGCTGAAACCGCAAAGATTTTATCGCCAGAAAAAAAAGTCTTACTTGCAAACGGTAAAGCTGGATGTACGATGGCAAAAATGGTTGATGAGGTGGCTTTAAAGGAATACTTAGAAAAGGACCCACGCTTTGTCGTATGTTATATTAATAGTTATGCCAGTGTGAAGGCTATATCTGATGTTTGTGTAACATCTGCCAATGCAGAAAAAATTGTTAATAATTTTAAAGATAAAAAGATATTATACATCCCTGATAAAAATTTAGGAAACTATTTACGGACTAAATATGATTTAGATTTAAAGGTATGGCCAGGTTATTGTAAGATTCATGATGAATTATCAATTAGAGATTTAGAAATAAAAAAAGCTCTTCATCCTAACGCTAAAGTCATCGTTCATCCCGAAGCCCAACTTGATATACTTGAAAGAGCTGATCATGTATCTTCAACAAAAGGTATGTTTGATTTTTTAGCCCATGATGATGGTGAAGAATATATCATTGGTACTGAAAAAGGCGTTTTATATCAAATGAAAAAGGATTATCCAAATAAGAAGTTTTATATATTAAGTGACAGACTAGTTTGTCCAGATATGAAAAAAACAACTTTAGAGGATGTCTATAATACTCTTGACCAAGAAATCAATGAAATTAATCTTGATGAAGAAATAAGAAAAAAGGCAGCTAGAGCCATTGAAAGGATGCTAGAGTTATCATGATTAAAGAATTTACCGATATTGTAATTATTGGACCAGGTTTAGCTGGGGTATATACAGCATTAAATATTGACAAAAAGTATGATGTTACAGTTATTTCTAAAAGTACATTTAGTAATTCTAATAGTGTTCTAGCACAAGGGGGAATTGCTTGTGAACTTACAGATGATGAGGAAAGACTTAAAGCCCATATTAATGATACGTTAAAGGCTGGAAGCTTTTTAAATGATGTAGAAGCCGTTAATGTTTTGATTAGAGAAGCTAACAAAAACATTAAAAATGTTCAAAACCTCGGAGTTAATTTTGATAATAATGATAAAGGTGAACTCCTTAAAACTAAAGAAGGAGGCCACTCAACTAATAGAATTTTACATGCTGGTGGAGATCAAAGTGGATATTTTACAACCATGCCTTTAATTAGCGTTTTAAAAGAAAGAAAAAACATTCAACTACTTGAACATACCATGGCCACAGATTTAGTTATCAAAGATAATAAAGTTATTGGCGTTATTGTTTTACCAAAAGGTAAAAAAGCTTATCCTCTTTTTGCAAGAGCCGTAGTTATTGCAACTGGGGGCATTGGTCAAGTATATGGTGCTTCAACTAATGATATTACTGCTACAGCTGATGGAATTGGTTTAGCTGTCAGAGCTAATTTAGAGATTCAAGATATGGAGTTTGTTCAGTTTCATCCAACTGCTTTATTCTTAGAAAATGACCATGAATCACACCGCTTTTTGATTACGGAAGCTTTAAGAGGCGAAGGTGCATATTTGCTAAATACCTTAAACGAACGCTTTATGGTTAAATATTCACCGCAATTAGAACTAGCTCCACGTGATATTGTATCACAGTCAATATATAGGGAAATGTATGACACTTGGAGTGATCATGTCTTCCTAGATACAAGACATTTAGATAAAACTTATTTGGCTAAGAGATTTCCAAAGATTAATGAGAAACTTTTAGAAAACAATATAAAACTTGGCGAAGATTTGATTCCTGTTGCCCCAGTCGAGCATTTCCTATGTGGTGGTATTAAAACAAATTTAAATGGTGAAACAAAAATTGCTAATTTATATGCAGTTGGGGAATGTGCAAGGACAGGAGTTCATGGCGCCAATCGTTTAGCTAGTAATTCTTTACTTGAATGCTTAGTTTTTGGTGCACGTGTATCTGAAAATATCAATAATACATTAGATAATATTTTACTTGATGAAACTAAAGTTTCAATAAATCAAAATGATTATGATTATAATTACCGGCCAATTAGAAAAAAAATTGAAAGAATTATGGATGAATATGTGGGAATTGTCCGTATTTCAAAAAATCTAATTAAAGCAGTCGAGGAACTTGAAGATATCAAAAAAAGCTTATTAAAATATCCTAATGCGACAAAATATTATTATGAAACGTTAAATATGGTGTTATGTGCTTTAGAAATTACCAAAGCTGCCATAAATAGGAAGGAAAATATTGGATGCCATCTAGTACTTTAATTTGGGGAAACTTACATACACATACCCCACTGTGCAATCACGCGACCGGTGAAATGGAGGAATATGTCAAAAAAGCTATTGAATTAGGTTTTAAAGTTTTAGGCTTTTCTGATCATGCCCCAAACGATAAATTAAACGACCCTTTTAGAATGAAAGATAAAGACTATCAAATCTATAGTTCACGTTTTGATGAATTAAAAGAAAAATATAAAGATCAAATTACCCTATTTAAGGGTATTGAAATTGAATATGATATAAGAGAAAAAAATTATGTTGAAAAATTTAATGATTTGGAGTATATTATTCTTGGTCAACATTATATCGTCGATGATTCACTTAAAGGAAAGTCACGAAGTGTATTTGATATTAAAGAATATCATGAGTTTGAAATTTATATTGACACTGTTATTGAAGCAATAAAGACAAGAAGATATACAATTCTTGCCCATCCTGATTTATTCTTAATGAATAATAAAGAGTACACAAAAGAAATTGATAGTCTTATAAAAAAATTGCTTGAGTGTGTTGAAGAATATGATATAATGCTAGAGATTAACGCGAATGGAATAAGAAGAAAAAAAAGTATTGGTGCTACATATGAAAATTATGTTTATCCAGATTTTCACTTTTTTAATATAGCGAAAGAATATAATGTTCGTTACATTATTTCATCTGATGCACATGCAGTTGATTGCTTATATGACACTGCCCTTGATAAAGCTATTGAGTTTGCAAAAATTCTTAAGCTTAAAAATATTATTAATTTAAAAGAGAATTTATAACTCTCTTCATAGATCCATTGCCAAGAGGTTAAGGCAAGAGGCTCTGACCCTCTCACCGTTGGTTCGAATCCAGCTGGATCTGCCATTTAAAAAAAGTAGAGACTGATACAAAAATATCAGTCTTTTTTCATTTTTAGGCCTAATTTATACTCAATTTAGCTTGAATTGATTTGTTTATATATGATTTGTTTATAATAAACTATATTAATTTTGTATCATTTTATGTGTTTTATAGATAGTGTAGAAAGTAAAATTAGCTAATAAGTGGGATTCGAAAATTGGAAAAACATATATATTTGAGAACTAAAACTTTGATACAAATTTATTATTTGTTGATAATCTGATATAATTATACAGTAATTCCTGTTTATTAATATATAGAAAGGTAGAACGAAAATGAATAATATTAAATTAGAAAATAAAATAATTTCATTAATACCATCAAAGACTGTTAAAATGGCGGCTAAGGAACAAAAATATATATTTTCAGAAATTGATTTAGTTCGAATTGTAATGGAGTTTTCACAATCATTAGAGAGCATGATTTCTTTGTTATTAGAAATTAAGAAAAATATAACAGATGATAAAATAAAAAAATATATAACTAAAGTAGTTAATTTAGAGAAAAAACAATATAAATTATTAACAACTCCTGAGGAAGGTTATATATATGAAGTAATCATGAATAGAAACACAAGTGAAAGATATTTGGTTCCTGATTTTGAATCAGCTTTTATCACCATTAATAATTTTTTTAAGCATTATAAAAAGTTTATTGATAAAAATAACAATGATTATTCGAGTATTGAAATTGCCAAAAGAAAAATTTCGCAACGATTAAATAGTAGAGAAATAGATAATAGGGATCAACCTTTTGTTTGTGTATTAAATAATAAGAGACAAATAAAGAAAATATATAGTTATTTAAATGCAGTTGATATAGAAAAAATTGGCCTGCAAATTGAGGAAATAAAATATCCTGATATATTCAAGGCTGGTGATTTAGTATATGTAGATCTTAATAAATGTCCTGATTTAGAACCATATAGATATATAAATTATTATGAAAATATTGATGGTAAAAGAATGTATGGAATCAACTCTTTTGATAATAATAAAGAATTTGAAGGAAATATAGATGTTTGTTGTTTTTTAGAATTATCTTCTGAATATGTATTTTATAGAAAAATTGAATTAGATGAAGATGGTTATTGTAGATATTTAATGTGTCATAATCATATTGATTTTGGATATTTAGAAAAAGCAGTTTTGGATGAAACACCAGAGAAGATTATAGATGACTATAACTATTGCAAAACAGAGTTAATAAAACTTGAATATTTAAACGAGTCTCACAAGTATTAGGAAAGTGTGTAAAAATTACAAAGGAAGAATCTTAGTTGCTTAATTAGGGTGGGTGTTAATATTGAAAAAGCACTAGAATTATTACAAAAGAATGATCAAATGTTAATTCATATTGATGAGGTTAATTAAGCATTCGAATCCCATAATAGGCTTGTTTTTGTATCATTTTATGTGTTTTCACACATATTGCATATACTAAAATGATACAATTACTTGTGTCATTTTTTTAATTTTAAAAAAATTGTAAAAAGAAGAAGTAAAATAGTAAAGTAAGCTAAAGCAAAAAGGGCCTTTTGTTTTGGTTTAATTTTGAAAAATTCAATATTTTATGCTATAATTTATTTGTTTTATGTTAATGATTCTAAATTTAATATGGGTGCAATAAATTCTAATTTAACGGAGGCTTAAATAGATATGGGAGTGAGTATTCGAAAAGTTCTACATGGTGATGAAAACACCTTGGCATATATACAAACTGAAAGTTGGAAAGCCGCATTTGCTGGGATTCTTGACGAGGAAACGTTGGTTAAATATACTAACATTGATAAAGCAATCGAGATGTATAAGCGACTTTTGACTGAAAATAAAGGAAATGGGTATATTCTTTCGGTTAATGGCAAACCACACTGCATCGCGTATTGGGACAAGGCGCGGGATAAAGAATTTACTGACAAAGCAGAACTTATTTGCATTCATAGTTTGCCAGAAAACTGGCATAAAGGTTATGGAAGCATGATGATCGATCATGTTTTAAAGGATATAAAGGCGGCAGGATACTCCGAGGTGGTTTTATGGGTGCTTAAAGATAACGTCCGCGCTAGAGCTTTTTATGAGGCGAAAGGTTTTGTTTTGACTGGAATATTAAAGCATGCTTTGGACACTGTAGAGGTCCTTTATTCCATTAGTATATGATTTAGATAAATTACTTTTTGTCTCGATTAACTTATACAATGCTTGATGGGGGAGTATTTAGCTTCCTTAACGGCTTTGCTTACCAAAAATGTATATAAAATTAACTATAGGCAACTGTACGCATTGTATCAAAATTGCCCATCCAACACAAATAATAAGCAATAGTCAGATAAAATTTTATATTAGACTTTTTGGCTTAATATTAATAATAGGAAGTTAATAGAGACACAAATTACTAATTTTAATACTTTAAATATATAATATGATTAATGAAACAGGAGCGAAAAAATGATTAATAATGAACTAAAAGAATACATAGAGTTAAATATTTTACCAAAATATAAATTGTTAGATTTAGCACATAGCGGAAGTCATGTTCATGATGTTATTGATAAATCTCTAGAGATTGCTAAGGACTATGATGTAAATTTAAATATGGTATATACGATTGCTGCATTTCATGATTTAGGACTTATTGTTGAAAGAGAAAGACATCATATTATAAGCGGACAAATGCTTTTAGAAGACAACTTTATTAAAAACTTATTTACATTAGAAGAATTAGTAAATATGAAAGAGGCTGTGGAGGATCATAGAGCAAGTTCAAAAAATTCACCAAGAACAATTTATGGCAAAATAGTTGCAGAAGCTGATCGTTCAGATACTATGGAAACAATTATTAAAAGAACTATTTTATTCCGAGCTAAAAACTCTGAGTCATTTGAAAGTATATATTCGGATATCTATAAACATATAGAAGAGAAATATGGTGAAAATGGATATTTAAAAGTATGGTTAGATACAAAATACACGCGAAAAATGCTATATGATATTAGAACATTATTAAAGAATCCAACGGCATTTAAAGAGTATACAAAAAATATATACGATACATTAAAATAAAAATATAGTAGAAAAGATATCTTTGATGGTGTTAAGCATATAGATGAGAAGTGGGATGTTTTAAAATTTAATCGGTATAGAGGAAAAATAAAAAAAGTTATAGTTTCTTAAAAAGAATAATATTATTTTCTAAAAATTTATAATTGTCTATTTATTGATAATAAAAAACGAGTTAATAGAAACAAAATTATTTTTGATAAATATTTAGCGGTAGTGTGGAATTGACTTCTTAGGATGCTAAGTAATAACTTTTAAAATAATCATAATTTTTAAGTTGCTTATTAAATTTTAGTGGTACACGCAAAAAACACTAACAAGGAAGGAAAAATAAAATGAAAAAAGGGATTGTTATTGGTGCGACTAGTGGAATTGGAAAACAATTAGCGATTATTATGTCTAAAGATGAATATGAAATAGGTGTTACTGGAAGACGTATAGAATTACTAGAGAGTCTAAAAGAAGAACTTCCAAATAAATCATATATTAGACAAATGGATATTGTAGATACAAAAAAGACAATTGATGATTTAAACTCGTTGATTAGTGAAATGGGAAATGTTGATTTAATCATTGTTAGTGCTGGTATTGGATATGAAAATGAAGATTTAAAATGGGATTTAGAGAAAAAAACAATTGATACTAATGTTAGTGGTGTTACTGCAGTAGTTAATTGTGCTATGCAATATTTTATGAATAGAAAGTCTGGTCACTTAGTTGTAATATCATCTTTAGCTGGAATACGTGGTTCAGCAATATGCCCTGCTTATAACGCCAGTAAAGCTTATATTTCTAATTATTTAGAAGGACTACGTGGAAAAATTAAAAGAGCGCATTTGTCTATTACAATTACTGATATTAAACCAGGGTTAGTTGATACCGCTATGGCAAAAGGCGAAGGCGTATTTTGGGTAATGCCAGTTGAGAAAGTAAGCAAACAGATATATAAAGCGATAAAGAAGAAAAAAATAGAAGCAGTAGTTACAAAGAGATGGAGAATAATAGGATTTATTCTTAAAATTATACCTAAGTCTTTTTATAAAGGTTAAAAATAAATGAAACTTTTTGAATTTAAGTTTTTTTATTAACGATATCAGTGTGAATAGATAATATTAGATAAAATTTAATCAGTTGATAATATTATGTAATCGGTTTAAAATTTCTAATAGGTAGCGTCAAGAATTTTGTGTAAATTTTAAGATGGTGTAGTTTTAATTTAAAGATTATAGATGTCTACACTGTTTAATTTGGTAAAATGTTTTTATTGATTCTAATATCTCACTAATGACTACAATTCATCCATTTATATAGAAAAAAAGAAATATGTATATAAAAAAAATACATATTCTTGCGAAGAATATATCAAACTAATTGTAGTTAAAAATAATTGCTTTATTGCTTTAAATCTTGTTATTTGTGGTAATGAACAATTGGTGAATGGTCGGTTATTGGGGCTTTATCAATTTTCACAAGAAATAAACCTAATGGGGTTTTAGCGTCCAGAAATTAGTTTAGTGTTATAAGTGAAATAATAAAAGAGAACTGATTTATTTTAAAAAATGAAAATGGTAAAATATTTAGTTTATAAATATCTTACCATTTTTTTATTCCAAGTATTTTTTAACAATAAAGTTTAAAAGCTTGTCATATAAGTAACCATAATCTTTAATAACCTTTTTTAAGGCTTCTATTTCTAAACCACGATGGATATAAACAAATTCAAGTCCTTTAGTTATACCCATATTTAAACTTTTTAATGCACTTATACCAATATCTAAGTCATCATCATTGTTAGTAATGTTATATTCTTCTGGTTCACTTGATGCTTTACCCAGTTTCATTTGTGTTTTAACTTTTTCAATCCAAACAATTAGCTCTTTACCTGGTGAAATAGTATTAGTTGGTTGAACACTATGATTTTTTAAAACTTCTGAAACACTTGTCTCATGTTGCTCAAAGTATTCAACAATTTCAGCGAGTAAATTATTTAACTCATCATCATTGGTCATTGTCCTATACATTTTAAAAACTTTAGATCCTGAATGAATTGATTCTAAAAACACATTAAATTCTTCATAAATATTTTTCATTTTTTACATCCTCCAACTTTATTATGAACTCTAATTTCTTAGTTATACAAAAGATAATTTTAAGAAGATAAAAATATTTTTACTTTTTTAATTTTAATGCCAAAAACTAACACAAAATGCACTAATATAGGTTTTATTCCATATTTGCACAGAAGAATATTCAATATAAACTAAACTTTATAATTTTGCCCTTTAAACTTTAAAATTATTAAACAAATAAGAATAAAAATATATTATAATATACATAGAATTATAACTAAATAAAAATTTAATAGGGGGTAAAAATGAGTAATATTTGGTTATGGATTATTATTTTTGTCTGTATACTTACAATGATTTACGTAATTTATAATTATGTAAGCATCAAGCAAATGAGCGAAGGAAATGAACGAATGGTCAAAATGAGTGCAATCATTCGTGAGGGATCAAATGTTTTTATTAAAAAGGAATTTACAACTATTTCAATTGTTATTACACTTTTGGCAGTTTTATTTTCTTTGTTCATTGAAAAGTTTAGTGGTATTACCTATATGTTTGGCGCTTTAATGTCAAGTACAGTATGTATTTTAGGGATGAAGAGTGCGACTTATGCCAACGTTAGAACTGCTAACAAGGCAAAAGAGACATTATCAGTGGGAGAAACAGTTAAAGTTGCTTTAAAGGGAGGTTCAATAAGTGGCTTAAGCGTACAAGCCTTTGGACTTTTAGGCATAGTAATAGTTGTACTAATCAGTGGAGTTGGTCCGCAGACACTTGAGACCTTGTCAGGTGTAGGTCTATCATCATTAAAAACTTATGAAGGTAATGGACTTATAGAATTTAAGGCTTTATTAACTAATGCTTCAATAATGCGGATTACTACATACTCACTTGGTTGTTCAACTGTAGCGATGTTTAACCGTGTTGCTGGTGGCAATTATACTAAAGCGGCAGACATTTCTGCAGATATCTTAGGAAAAATTAGAAATGATTTACCAGAAGATGACAGTCGTATTCCTAATGTAATTGCAGATTTTATCGGTGATAATGTTAATGATATTGCTGGTAACTGTTCTGATTTACTCGAAAGCTTTGTCGCAACTATATCCGCATCAATCGTTATTGCGATTAGTTTGTTATCAATAAATGGTATAACAGCTGATTTGTTTAAAGCTACCTATATTTATCCACTAGTGCTTGCTGGTGGTGGACTACTTGGGTGCGTACTTGGTATTGTGCTTGTTTCATTTAGAAAGATGAGTAATAATCCATCAAAAGAACTTAATCTAGCCACTTATATTTCAGCTGGATTGACAATTCTAATCTGCGGAGTCTTATCTTACGTTGCTTTTAATAATTCTGCATATGACTTAGAAGCTCTTGGTTGGAAGTTAGGCTGGGCTACACCTTGGGTTTCATCTGTTTTAGGACTTGTTAGTGGTGTTGCAATTGGTATTATTACTGAATATTATACAAGCAGTGATCATAAGCCAACTAGAACTGTTGCTGAATATGCAACTGAAGGAGAAGCATTTGTTATTACAAAAGGTGATGCTGTTGGTTCAAGATCGTGTTTATTACCAATTCTAATTATTGGTATTGCTTTAGTAGTTTCTGGATTTATTGGTGGCTTTTATGGCATCGCTATTGCTTCACTTGGTATGTTATCGTTTGTCGGTACAACAGTTTCAATTGATGCTTTTGGACCAATAGCAGATAATGCTGGCGGATTAGCTGAGGCTTGTCATCTACCTGAAGAAGTAAGAAGTATCACTGATAAACTTGATTCAGTTGGTAATACAACTGCCGCAATTGGTAAAGGATTTGCGATTGGTTCAGCAGCTTTTGCTACTGTATCTTTAATTTGTGCATATGTTGGTAATTTTGCGAGTGTTCCAACAATTGATAGTTATTTAGTTATTGCTGGATGCATTATTGGCGGAGCATTAATTGAATTCTTTATTTCAATTTTAACGGATAATACAATTAAGTCTGCAAAAGAATTAGCTGATGTTGGTGATAAGCAATTATCTGATCCAGAAATACTTAAAGGTACGAAAGATCCAAATTATAATGAACTTGTAAAACTTGCAACTTCATCGGCTTTAAAAAGGATGTTACTACCATCAATAATTGCCTTAGCTGTCCCATTTATAGGCGGTGCTATTTTAGGGCCTGAATTTGTTGTCGGTGTTTTACTTGGTTCAACAATAGTTGCTATTCCAAGAGCAATATTTATGGGTAATTCTGGTGGCTCATTTGATAATGCTAAAAAATTTATTGAATCAGGTGGAATAAAAGGACTTGGTAAAGGATCTAAAGCTCACAAAGCTGCAATTATTGGCGATACCGTAGGAGATACAAGAAAAGACGTAGTTGGCGTATCACTAGATATTTTTATTAAAATGATGTCTACTATTTCAACAACACTATTTGTGGTCATTAATGCAATATACGTTATAATCAGCAGTTTATTTTAAATAGTTATCAAGGTAACATGATAAAAGTGTTACCTTTTTTATTTGTAGAGGTAAAAAATCGTAATAAAAAGGAAAAAAATAAAAAAATATAAAAAAATTAGCACTTAACTATTGACAGTGCTAAAAATAATGGTATAATATAATTAGCACAAAGGTAATAAGAGTGCTAATCATTAAAAGGAGTGAAATTATGAGATTTTTACAAAATGGAAACTACAAAAACAGTGATTTTGATTTAATTGATCAATTCTTATTTGGAGATAATTGCTTAAGAAAAGGAATTATGAAAACAGATATTAATGAAGACAATGACAACTATTATTTTCAAGTTGAAGTACCTGGCTTCAAAAAAGAAGAAATTAATATTAATATAGAAGAAGGTAATTTGACAATATCTATCGCTAAGGAGGAAGAAAAAGAAGAAAAAGATTACCTTCGTAAAGAAAGAGTTTATTCATCTTGTGAGAGAACCTTCTATGTTGGTGAAGTTAAAGAGGATGAAATTGAAGCTAAACTTGAAGATGGCGTATTAAACATCACTGTTCCTAAAAATGTAGAAGTACCTAAAACTAAAGTAATTCAAATTAAATAACATTATTAAAAAGGTTGAATTTTAAATTTAAAAATTTAACCTTTTTTTATAAAAAACATTTTTAAGTAGCCATTATTTACAAAATATGTTATATTATGTTACTGAGGGGTGGTAATTATGTTATACCTAATAGGGGGAATTCCTAAAAGTGGTAAATCTTTACTAGCAAATGATATTCTAAAAAGGAAAAAAATTGCATATTTTTCTACGGATATGTTAATGATGGCTTTAAATAGTGATAAAAGGTTAAACATTGATGCAAATGATAGTGATGCAGTGGTTGGTAAAAATCTTCAACCATTCTTAATTCGTTTATTAAAGAATATTATTGAAACAACAGATGATTACCTAGTCGAAGGATCTCATATCACAACCGATGTTGTACAAAAACTACTTTTAGAGTATCCAGGATTAGTAAAAGCATGCTTCGTTGGTTATAACTCAATTTCTTTAGTAGAAAAGTCAAAAGAGTTAAAAGAAAATAGTGATAAGATTAAAAATAATTGGTATGCTCATTTATCTAGTGATGAATATATTGCTTTTTTAGCTGACGCAATTAAAGAGAGTAATAAATTAGCAAAAAAATGTCAAAAATACAATTTAAAATACTTTGATATTTACGATATTTCTAACGAAAAAGATAAAATTTTTAAATTCTTATTTGAGGAGAAAAAATGAAATATAGTTTTATGAATGATTATGATTCAATTGGATCAACTAAAGTTTTAGAAAAATTAATTTCTTTATCTAATGAACAAAATGTTGGTTATGGTCAAGACATACATACCAAAAATGCCCAAAAAATGATTTTAGAATTAATTGGTGATGATTCATTTAATGTTTTTTTTGGAATTGGGGGAACAAGTGCGAATTTACTTGTAATTGATCATTTACTCTTACCTTATGAAGCAGTTATTTGTGCAGATACAGGCCATATAAATGTACACGAAACAGGCGCAATTGAAAATACTGGTCATAAAGTCTTAACAGTTAAGAATAAAAATGGTAAAGTTAATATTGATGACATAAAAAAAATCCTCTTTAGTCACTCTGATTACCATATGGTAAAGCCAAAACTTATATATATCTCAATGTCAACAGAAGTTGGAACAATTTATTCGAAAGAAGAACTTTTAAATTTGAGTAATTTTGCCCATGATAATGGCTTACTTCTATTTCTTGATGGCGCAAGACTAGCATCAGCTTTAACTAGCCGTGATAATGATATAAAGATAACCGATCTTGCAAGGTTAGTTGATGCCTTTACTATTGGTGGAACGAAAAATGGTTTACTTTTTGGAGAAGCAATCATTATTAAAAAAGAATTATCTCAAGACTTTTTATATCAATTAAAACAAAAAGGTGGAATGCTTGCTAAAGGCTATATTACTGCTATTATGTTTGAAACTGTTTTAGAGGATAATACCTATTTTGAATATGGTAAAATGGCAAATGAAATGGCCTATTACTTAGCAGATGAACTGGAAAAATTAGGTATAGAACTTAATGAAAAAGCCATGACCAATCAAATATTTGTGAGGATGAAAGAAGCGTTATATCATAAAATAAATGCTGATTATCCTTGCGAAATATTTAACCATCTAGGTGATGATGTTGTTGTAAGATTTGTTACAACATACAAAACTACAAAAGAACATATTGATAGTCTTATAATGGAACTAAAAAAAATAATTTAAAGAATGATGAACATAGTATCAAAATACTATGTTTTTTATTTGGTTAATATAAAAATAATTTTTTAGTTTAAATTGTTAATCATATGGTTAAAAAAATAAAGATATTTTTGTGTAAAATATTGTTACAAATCTTAGCATAATAATTACTTCTTAAGAAATAAAAAAAATCAGGTAATTTATAAAAATATATGTAAAATTTAGTTAGTGTTTACGGTAAATTAATACAAAATTATACAATAATGAGTTGATAATACTAAAAAATGATAGTTATTTGTAAATTAGGTCATATCAATTGACAGTATATTATTTCATGCATATAATTATATAAGGAGCGTGATATTATTTTTAAAAGTTTACAAGATTTAATTGGTAAAACACGCATGATTTTATTTGAAGAGCTATATATTAAGCTTGAAAGTGATAATTTAAGTGGCTCAATTAAAGATCGAATTGTGAGAAATATCCTTCTTGATTATAAGAAAAAAAATGAGCTTAAAAAAGAAGTTGTTACCGCATCAAGTGGAAATACTGGAATTGCTTTAAGTTTATTACAAAATGAGTTTGATATTAAGGCAACTATCTTTATACCTAAAAATACTTTACGTAAAATAAATGATTTGATAAAATTTTTTGATGCTAATGTAATAGTAGTTGATGGCGATATTGAAGATGCAATAATAGAAGCGAAAAAATACGCTGAAAAAAACGATGCATTATATTTTGAACAATATAATAATGAACAAAATTATAAAACTCACTTTGATACTTATTATGAGATAATAGAGGCTTTACCAAATGTTGAATATGTTATAACAGCTATCTCAACAGGCGGTACTGCAATGGGAATTGCAAAAATGGCAAAGCTAAACAACCAAAACATTAAAGTTATTGGTGTAAGACCAGATGAAGTTAGCGAAATACCTGGTACAACTAAAAAGAATTTATCATCATTTTTTGATGAGGGTTTAATTGAAACTCATTATGTAAATGATGTAGAAGTAAAAAAATTAGAAAAAGAAATTATAAAGAAAGGATTATTTGTTGGCCCTTCAACAGTAGCAAGTATTCTTGTTGCAAAAAAAATAAAAGATGCAAGTAAAGATGCAGTTATTGCGGTTATATCGGCAGATAATGGGATGAAATATCTCAGTGATGAATATAATTAAATATTACAAGTCGGTTAAAGAAAGAGATCCCGCTTTAAGAAATATTATTCAAATGCTTTTCTATCCTGGTGTTCAGGCACTGTTTTTTTATCGAATTGCGCATTTATTTTACGTTATTAAGTTAAAATTAATTGCTGATATTATTACATATGTTGCCCGTTTAATCACCAATATTGAAATTTGCCCTGGTGCAAAAATTGGTAAATATTTTTTCATTGATCATGGAAGTGGTGTAGTAATTGGTGAAACAGCCATTATTCATGATTATGTAACAATTTATCAGGGTGTTACTCTAGGAAGCATTAAATATGTTAAAGGCAAAAGACATCCGACTATAATGAACAATGTCATTATTGGTGCGGGAGCAAAAGTTTTAGGCGATATTACAATTGGCAATAATGCCAAAATTGGTGCTAATGCTTTAATAATTCGTAATGTTAAAGATAATGAAGTAATGGTTGCCAGTTTAGCTAAGAGTAAAGAATAAAAGACAATACATAAATATTGTCTTTGTTTGTAAAAATATTAGTTAATTTTAGCTTTTTTGAAAAATTATCAATTTATTATAAATTAATTGTTGTTTTATTGATACAGATATATTATAATTATTTTAATATATATTGAGGTGGAGAAATGATAAATCGTATCAAAAAGTTAGCTATTTTTTTAATTCTTTTTTTATCAGTACTTACTTTTGGAGCTTGTAATAATTTAAGTACCACTAACAAACAGACAACTAATTCATCAAGTACAAGTTCTACTAGTGGTAAAACAACTAATACTATTCCAAGTTCAACAAACGGCAAAACAACTGATAATACAACAGTTGGTAGTACAACAATTGGTAGTACAACAGTTGGTAGTACAACAAGTGGAAGTACGAGTGTAGCATCGACAAGTAAACATATTACTTCGACTACAAAAACGACAAGAACTTTTAGTATTATCATAACAACGATTACTACAACAAGTAAGATTACAACTGATTCAACAATTAAAACAACACAAACTACAGGTGAAATTGATGAGGATATTTATAAATATTATCAATCTGTATTAAATTTATCAGGGGAAGCTTTAAAGAGGGGACTATATGACATCATAAAAGGGCATAATGCTCAATCATATGGTAGTAATTTGAATACATATATGTGTACAACAGATCAAGACCCTAATAATAAAAATAATGTAATTTTATTTTATACCCAATTATCAGTACCATGTAGTTCTGCAAACTCTATTTGGAATAAAGAACATGTTTGGGCTAAATCTCATGGTAGTTTTGGTACATCCAAAGGACCAGGTTCTGACTTACACCATTTACGTCCAACAGAAATGAGAGTAAATTCAACACGTGGAAATTTAGACTTTGCGGAAGTTGAAAATGGTAAATCAGTTACTTATACATATAATGGTAAAACTGGGTATTTAAGTTACTATAATTCATCTTATTTTGAACCAGATGATAGTGTTAAAGGTGATGTTGCAAGAATTATTTTCTACATGGCTACAAGATACTACTATGAAGAATATAAATTAACGATAAATAATAAAGCAAATGGCACAAGTGGCGCTCCTGGATATATGGGTAATCTTGAATATTTAATGAAATGGCATATTGAAGATCCAGTATCAGATATGGAAAGAAGAAGAAATGATGCGATTTATGATATTCAACATAACCGCAATCCTTACATTGACTTCCCAGAATTTGCTAATTCAATTTGGTCTGATGCCTATAATCAATATTTAGCTAAATACGGAAATTAGTTTTCTAATTTCCTTTTTTCTTGCAAAAAACTCAATTTTTTTATATAATAATGAGAAGGTGATTCAAATGGAAAAATACAACTTGCCGGAGCTAAACAAAGCACGGAAAAGAATAAATAAAGAGAATGTCGTTTTAGAATTTGCGCTAGAAGATAAATATTTGCATTTAGGGGCAAATAAATCTTATGTCTTATATACTTTTGGTTGTCAAGGAAATGAAGCGGATAGCGAAAAAATTGAAGGAATAATGAAATTATTAGATTTTACGAAAACTGATGATGAATTAAGTGCTAGTGTTATTATTATGAATACATGTGCAATTCGTGAAACAGCTGAAAATAAAGTTTATGGTGAACTAGGACGTCTTAAAGGCATTAAGAAAAATAATAAGAATGTAAAGATTGCCGTATGCGGTTGTATGCCTCAAGAAGAAGTAACTGTTGAAAGAATCTTAAAAACATATAGAAACGTTGATATTGTTTTTGGAACACATAATATTTCTAATTTACCTAAATACTTATATGATGCATTTAATAAAGAAGAAAAAGTAGTAGACATAATGTCTTTTGAAGGTAATATTGTTGAAGATATTCCTCTAGTTAGAGAAAATGCAAAAAAAGCTTGGGTTAATATTATGTATGGTTGTGATGAGTTTTGTACATATTGTATCGTTCCATATACTAGAGGTAAGGAAAGGTCTCGTCCAAAGGATAAAATTATTAAAGAAGTTTTAGAACTAGTTAATAATGGTTATAAAGAAGTTACATTGCTAGGTCAAAATGTAAATTCTTATGGTAAAGATTTTATTAATCAAAATTATGAATTTTCAAATCTTCTTGAAGATTTAGCTAAAACAAATATTGCAAGAATTAGATTTACGACATCTCATCCAAAGGACTTTGATGATAAACTCATTGACATCATCAGTAAATATCCAAATATAATGCCACATATTCATTTACCTGTTCAATCTGGTAGTACAAAAGTCCTAACAAAGATGAACAGAAAATATACAAAAGAGCAGTATTTAGATTTGGTTGATAGAATCTATGCAAAGATACCAGAAGTATCTTTGACTACTGATATTATTGTTGCCTTCCCTTTCGAAGAAAGAGAAGACTTTGAACAAACTTTAGATTTAGTTAGAAGATGTCATTTTGAGGGGGCATTTACCTTTATTTTCTCACCAAGAAAAGGGACACCTGCTTATAACTATGAAAATACTATTCCTGAAGAGGAAAAGAAAGCAAGACTTCAAAAACTTAATGAAATTGTTAATGAAGGATACCTACAAGGTAATATGCGCTTTAAAGACAAGATTGTTAAGGTTCTAATTGAAGGAAAATCAAAAAATGATGAAAATAAATTAATGGGATATAGTGAACATAACAAACTAGTTAATGTAGTTGGTAATGTGAAATACATTGGCGAAATTGTAAGTGTAAAAATAACCGAGGTTCATACTTGGAGCATGAATGGGGAAATGGTTAGTGAATAAATTAGATGATTTAATTAGCGCAATAGAGACTAATGAAACGGTTAAAAGATTTAAAACGCTTCATGAGCTTGTAACTCATGATGAGGTCTTACTAGATAAATATCAGAAATTTCTTTATGAACAACGACAAATGGTTAGTAAAAAAAACTCAATGTCTAAAGAAGAATATGATTTAAAACTTCAGGAATTAACTGATGATCCAATCATTTCTGAATATTTAATGTTAGTTGAAGAGGTCAATTATTTAGCATCTGAGATTAACAAAATCTTAAATTTTGAAGAGTCACTTTCGTGACTTTTTTATTATTAAAGCATAATTTGTGCCATAATTTCTTGGCTTGAATATATTATATTGAGGAGGGAATTATGAATACGGTCAGAGAAATTGTTACCAAAGCGGTAGTAGGAAAAGGTAAGAAAATAATCAAATTAAAAGAAAAAATTAAACCGCAGTATCAAGCTACGAGCATATTGGGGTGTCTTGTATTAAACCATCAATTTGAAGCACATCGAGTTGATGATCAGGTAGAAGTATCTGGTGTTTTTGAACTAAATGTATGGTATTCATACGATAATTATTTAAAGACAGATGTGGCAAAGCATGTTATTGAATATAGAGAGAAAATGAAAATTGTGCCAATTATTGGTGATGCAACAGAAGGTTCAGATATTATAGTTAAAATTTTACAACATCCAACTTGCCTTGATGGAATCATTACTTTAGATATGATTGAACTAGACATCGTATTTGAAGCACAGGCTGATATTGTTGGTGAAACAAAAATTTCAATTTCTATTTTAGAAAATAGTAATGTTTGGCCAGAAGATTTTGATATAGACAATAATGTAAATGAAAATTTTATTAACCAGAATGTCTAATTTTTAAAAAGCAATACTTTTAAAGTTTGCTTTTTTAAATTTAGTTGTAAAATCAAGGGAAAAAGCCAAAAATAAATGAAATATTTATCTTTAATCCTTGAATTATTAACTTTTATGTTGTAAGATATATATATATAAAATACTAAATAACGGGTGATGGAAATGACAAATTTAAAAACAAACGATGAGATTTTCTTATACGCTAGTTCCCTTGTGAATATACCCAGTGTTGAAATAGTACACTTATTAAAGGTCAATCACATTTATTTACCTGATTATCTTCACAAATTTATTTTAAGAGAAACAGTTTCAAAATATGTATTTGACAAGAAATTATATGACACTTATACTGATGAATACAAATATCGTTTAAGAGCGTATAAAAACTTTTCAATTTACTTATTAGAAAAGGCAATTACTACATATAATCTTCAACCAGAAGATGTGGAATACAAGGAAATATTTTTTAAAGTATTTCTTTTAAATGCTAAACTCTATGGGGTAACTAATGCATTTTATGCTGAACTTGAAAAGTTGCATCAAAAATTCTTGAAATCAAAAAATAAAGAAACATTTCAAGAAACTCTTGCCAATTTTCAAAAAATTTATTATACACCAAAAGGATATCTTGATGGGTTATGCTTAAGCGTTATTAAAGAATCATTGGTTGTATCAGCAACTCTAACTGATTTACATGAATTAGGTTTAAAATATAATGTTGATGTACCAAGAAGAATTAACAAAGGAAAATTACTTGAAATTATTTCGGCAAGATTTCAATTAAAAGAATCAGAAATTAATGAGCTTAAGAAAAAATCGGTACTTGATCTAGAAATCTATGCAAAAAATCAAGGTTTTAAGGTTTCAACAGATCTTAAAAAATCTGATATGGTAGAATATATTATTTATTCACTTGGTAAATATCATCAAAGTATAGAACAAGATTTACATAATTACGATATTAATGTATTTGTTCCTTCTGAAGTCGTTCCTGATATGGAACCTATTACAATTGAAGGTAGTGATCAAGCAATTCCTATTTCAAACCAATATATTGAAAAAGAAATTGAAAAAATTGTATCTGAAAAAGAAGACGAAGAAGATGATTACGTTCCTGTTGAGGTAGTTGAAGACACTAAAGAGGAAGAAAATATTGTTCAAGAAGAACTTGAATTAGTAGAAGATTCTGTGTCGGATGATGAACCTGTTCAAGAAACTTTAGTTGAGGAAGCTTTAGTAACTGTTGACTCTTTAGAAGAAGAGGCAAATGAAGAAACAAAAGAAATAAAACAAGAAATAGCAGAAAAAAATGAACATATACAAGTGGTAGAAGAACCACAAAAACAAATTGAAGAAAAAGTAGTAAGTTATTATGACCCTGCAATTGATGAAGAAATTCAAAAAATCATCAAAGTATACTATAAAAAACGTAATCGTAAACTTGGTATTGGCATTACAATTATCATCATTGTTTTACTTGCAATACTAGTGGTTCTTGGTTATTATGGGTATAAGACATTCTTAGCATAATAACTTATCTTGAGGTGTCACAATGAAAGATTCAAAGGTTCAAAATTTTACACCGATGATGCAACAATATTTAAAGATTAAAGAAGACTATAAGGATACTATAGTCTTTTTTCGCTTAGGTGACTTTTATGAGATGTTTTTTGATGATGCATTAACTGCATCAAGAGAACTTGAAATTGTCTTAACTGGAAGAGATGCAGGTCAAGAAGAGCGTGTCCCTATGTGTGGTGTTCCATATCATGCCGCAAATATCTATGTTGAACGTTTGGTTGAAAAAGGATATAAAATTGCAATTTGCGAGCAAATGGAAGATCCAGCGTTAGCTAAAGGAATTGTTAAAAGAGAAATTATTAAAGTTATTACACCTGGTACTGTTATTGATGAAGGTATGATTGATGAAAAAACAAATAATTACATTGTAGCTTTAAGAGAGTTTAAAACAGCGTTTGTGATAGCTTATTGTGATATTTCTACTGGTGAAATGAGTATTACTGAACTTCCAAAAGATTACGATATTTTACTCAATGAAATAATTAACCTTGATGCAAAAGAGATCATTGTCAATAAAACATTTTCAAAGGTTCAATTAAATAAATTTTTAGAGATCGCATCCTTAACGGTTTCTTATAATGATAATACAGAAATACCACTTTATATGAAATCATTAGTATCCGAAGTTTATAATGCGATGTATCTTGAAACATTTGGGATGTTAGCTAATTATCTAGTTGAAACACAAAAAAGGGAATTGATGCATTTACAAAAAGCACAAGTATTTGTATCAACTAGCTATCTAAAAATAGATAATCATTCAATGAAAAATCTTGAACTTGTTGAAACATTGAGACTATCAAATAAAAAAGGTACCTTATTCTGGTTACTCGATAAATGTCAAACAGCGATGGGTTCACGTTATTTAAAAAGAAACATTTTAAGGCCCGAAGTAAAAGAATCAAATATTAATGATAGACTCGATTTGGTAACGCTTTTTAAAGATAATTTTATCCAAAGACAAGAAATAATAAATTCCTTAAAAGAAATATATGACTTAGAAAGAATTGTTGGACGAATTTCCTTTGGTAATTCTAACGCCAAGGATTTAATAAATTTAGCTCGTTCTTTAAGAGTTATTCCACACATTAAAGAAGAACTAAATGCACTAAATAATGATGTTGCTAAAAATTTATCAGACAAGCTTCCACTACTTAAAGACATCTTAGATAAAATTGATAATGCGATTGTCGATAATCCTCCACTATCTATTAAAGAAGGGGGAATCATCAAAACTGGATATAATAAAGACTTAGACGAACTAAGATATCTAAAAGACAACGCAAATACTTGGTTGAATGAATTTGAAGAAAAAGAACGAGAAAAAACTGGGATCAAAAAGTTAAAGATCGGTTATAATCGGGTATTTGGCTATTATATTGAAGTCTTGCGTTCCCAGTCTGATTTAGTTCTTGATGAATATGGATATGAACGTAAACAAACATTATCTAACGCTGAAAGATATATTACACAAGAGTTAAAAGAAAAAGAAAATTTAATATTAGGCTCACAAGAAAAAGCAATTAGTTTAGAGTATGACTTATTTATTGAACTTCGTGATGAAGTTAAAAATTTTATTACGGAACTTCAAGATTTAGCAGGTTATATTGCTTATATTGATATGTTAATAGCCTTTGCAGTTATTGCAACGGAAAATAGTTATGTAAGACCTAAATTTAATGAGAAAAGAAGCATTGAAATATATGGTTCACGTCATCCAGTTGTTGAAAAAATTAAGGCAGAAAAGTTTGTTGAAAATGATATTATTATGGATAAGGACACAAATATCTTACTTATTACCGGGCCTAATATGGCTGGTAAATCAACTTATATGCGTCAATTAGCTTTAATAATCATTATGGCTCAGATAGGCTCATATGTTCCAGCTGAAGTGGCAATTATCCCCATCTTTGATGCGATATTTACACGTATTGGAGCAAGTGATGACCTTGTAAGCGGCCAATCAACATTTATGGTTGAAATGCTTGAGGTAAACTATGCCCTAAGATATGCTACTGCTAATTCACTTATCTTATTTGATGAAATAGGTAGAGGAACTGCGACATATGATGGCATGGCTTTAGCTGAGGCGATTATCGAATATGCTCATCATAAACTTAAATGTAAGTTATTATTCTCGACACACTATCACGAGTTAACCTTCTTAGAAGATGAATTAACGGGTTTAGTCAATGTCCATGTAGGAGCTTTAGAGGAAAAGGGAAAGATTGTTTTTTTACATAAAGTTTTAAAAGGTCCTACAGATAAATCTTATGGAATTCATGTGGCAAAACTTGCTAATATTCCTAATCCAGTAATTGAAAGAGCAAATATTATCTTAAAAGAGCTTGAGAAGAATAACATTAGTATTAAACCTCAGGAGCTTGATTTATTTGATTTTGATACACCAATCATTAAGGAAGAAGAAAATGATTATAGTGAAGTTATTAATGAATTAAAATTAATTGATATAAATGAATATACACCTATGCAAGCACTAATAAAACTAGGTGATTTAATAGAAAAAATTGATAAGAAGTAATTTTCTTATCTTTTTCAAAAGGAGTGAATTTAATGGGCAGAATTATTGAATTAGATATTAATATCCAAAACTTAATTTCCGCAGGTGAAGTCATTGAAAAATGTGCAAACGTCTGTAAAGAACTAATTGAAAATAGTATTGATGCTAATGCCAAAATGATCAAAGTAGAACTTAAAGACTGTGGCTTAAGTGAAATTAAAGTGACGGACAATGGAGATGGCATGGATGATGAAGATGCCCTTTTAGCCTTTAAAAGACACGCGACAAGTAAAATAAGAAATGAATATGATTTATTTAGAATAAGTACGCTTGGGTTTCGTGGTGAAGCGATACCTTCTATTGCTGCAATCAGTGAATTGCACCTAGAAACAGGTACTGGAAATAGTGGTTTTGAGGTTTTAGCTAAAGGCGGTAAAATTATTAAAGCAAATAAATATCAGGCGCAAAAAGGCACGATAATGACTGTTAATAATATTTTTTATAACACACCTGCCCGTTTAAAATATTTAAAGAATTTAAATGTTGAGTTATCAGCAATTACTGACATAGTGACTAAATTTGCTATCAGTAATCCGCAAATAAAATTTGTTTTAACAAATAATGGTAAAGAAATAATTAATACTCCAGGTAATAATAATTTGCTTGAAGCCTTAGCCGTAATATATGATTATTCAATTATTAAGAAAGCTCACTCTTTTAATACTGAAAATCGTGACTTTAAAATTAGTGGTTTTATTTTTGAACCAGTAGTAAACAGGCCAAATAAAGGCTATATTACCATTATTTGCAATGGTAGGGTTGTTCATAACCAAGCGATAATCCAAGCTGTAGTTAATGCTTATTATGGTTATATTCCTAAAGGACGTTATCCAATTACTGTCTTAAAGATTAATGTTGATCCATTATTAATTGATGTTAATATTCATCCAACGAAATTTGAAATTAAATTTTCCGAAGAAGAATCACTTAAAAAATTAATAATAGAGACAATTCAAAATAAACTGAAAGGTTTTAATTTAATTGTCGATGTTAAATATACCGATGAAATAAATAATGTAGAAAAGCAGGAACAATTAGTTTTACCAAAGGAAAACATTTTAGAGGAAATAAAAGAAGATTATAAAAATAATGAAATAAAACAATCTAAAGTGTTTGAACAAGTTAAAACTAATGAGCCTATTGAAATAGTAAAGCCTTTTGAATCATATGAAATTACTAAAGAAATAAAAGAAGATAAGATAGATAATATTTCTGAAGATATAATTACTTATGAATCCGAAAAGGTTAAAGAACAAGTAATATTTAAAGAACCTATTAAAACTATAGAATCAGTTAAGGAAACAAGCGAAAGAAAAATTCCTAAGCTATCTTATATTGGTCAATATGAAGCAACTTATCTACTTGCTCAAAATGAAGAAGGACTTTTTATTATTGATCAACATGCGGCAGCAGAAAGAATTAGATATGAGCGCTATAAAAAAATTATGCAAGAAAAAGAAATTAGAACTTATGATTTGCTTATTCCACTTGAATATAGTATTACACAAAGTGAAATGATTCAGGTTGAACCATATTTAGCTGATATTGAAAAATTGGGTGTTACTTTAGTGAAAAAAGAGAGTAATCTACTACTTGCCACAAAGATTCCAACTTTTTTTCCGGTAGGAATGGAAATACCTTATATTGATGAAATAATTGATATGGTAATAAATAATCAAGAGAAAGATATATTACACGAAGTAGATAAGGTTGCAATGCAGCTAAGCTGTAAACATTCGATTAAGGCTAATAAATACTTAAGCTTAAATGAAATATATAAGTTATTAGATGATTTAGAATTCTGTGAAAATCCATATAATTGTCCGCATGGTAGGCCAGTCATTATTAAAATAACAAAATATGAAATGGAAAAAATGTTTAAGAGGGTTATTTAATGAAAAAAGTTATTGCGATAGTTGGACCAACAGGAATTGGTAAAACGAAGCTTTCAATTGCACTTGCTAAATACTTGAACACCGAAATTATTTCTGGCGATAGCGTTCAGGTATATAAAGAATTAAACATTGGTTCGGCAAAGGTAAAAGAAGAAGAAAAAGAAGGCGTAAATCATCATTTAATTGACATCTTATCACTCGGAGAAGAATATACAGTTTATGATTTTCAAAAGGAAGTAAGAAGGCTTATTGATGAATTAAGTGATAAAAATAAATTACCAATTATATGTGGCGGGACAGGGTTTTATATTAAAGCGGCTTTATATGATTACGAATTTAAAGAAGAAACTATTAAAAAAAGAAGCCTATATGAAGACTTCTCAAATGAAGAACTATATAAAATGCTTGAAAAGCTAAATCCTATAGCTTTAAAGACAGTTCATATTAACAATCGTCAAAGATTAATAAGAGCCATTGAAAAAGCAGAAAATAATGAAATAGAATCCACAAAAAAGAATGTTCCTTTATACGATATTTTAATTTTAGGATTAACAGAAGAAAGAGAAAACCTTTATGAAATCATTAATAAAAGAGTTGATAAAATGATTAATGAAGGATTAAAAGAAGAAGCTTTTAATTTATTTAATCAGGGTAAATATCCTAAGGCTATAGGTTATAACGAAATGCTTGATTATTATAACTTAAATTTATCGTTTGAAGAAGCTATAAATGAAATAAAAAAGAATTCTAGACATTATGCTAAAAGACAATATACCTGGTTTAATAATCAAATGAATGTTACATGGCTATATGTTAATTTAGATAACTTTGAAAGTACAATTGATTTAGCGATAAAAAAAGTAGATGAATTTTGTAAAAAAAATACCAACGATTAATTGGTATTTTTTTTACTTTTTTGGGTATGGCCAATCATGTAAGCCGTCGGCTAAAATATAAATTGGTTGATATCCCTTTTTTATTAATTTCCTGGCTAAGTTAGTAACACGTTTCGTATTATATTCATCGTAAATAAATATTGGCTGATCAGTTCTCATAACATTTAATTTTGATAAAACTGAATTTTTAGGGAAGTTGCGTGCACCATTAATTTTTTCTTTAGTAAAGTTTTCTTCACTACGTATATCAATAAGTTGGCCACGTCTCATATTCAAACGAAATTCTTCGGATTTTAGGTAAATTATCTTGGAAAAATCAAACTTTTTTCGCTTGGCAATAAGTAGTCCAAGTCCGCCACCAATAACTAATGCTAACGCTAATGAAATAAAGTCATTTGCTGCTAAAAGAAACATAATATCACCACCTATGCTAATATTATATATTATTTGATTGATTAGTCAATAAGCTATTTTAATTAAAAAAAATGTGCAAATATTGTAAACGCATTCATATTGAAAGATTTGGCAGTAAATGGTATAATATGAAAGCCGATAATAAATTATTAAGGAGGAAAGAAAATGGCAAAAAAATTAAGATTTTTAGTTGTAATAGCATTATTAGTTTTATCGTTAGCAGCATGTGGAAAAACTAAGAGTACTACTACTACTACTACTAATGCAAAGAGAGAATTTGTTCGCGACGGTGAATTTTCAGCAATTAAAGCAAGCTTGAATAGTGGTGCACCTCAATACACTATCGTTACAGTAAAAATTGAAAATGATAAAGTAGTTTCTTATTATATTAACTGCTTACAATCAACTAAGACAACCACTGAAGGTAAAGCATCTTATAGTTTCAATAATTTAACTAAGAAAGAATTAGGCTATGCTTACCATATGCACTATAATACTTATAAAGCAACATTAGGAGAAAATCCTACTGAAGCACAATTAAGTGATACTGCTTATGCAGCATGGTTAAAAGCTAATAACAAACTTGAATGGTTTGAACAAGCTCAAAAATTAGAAGCATTCTTCTTAGAAAAAGGTCCAGATAAACTTGAAGTAGCAACTGATAGCAAAATTTCAGGTGTTGCTGGTGTAACAATTAAAAATGCTGATTATAAAGAATTAGCTGTTGAAGCTTTAGCAAATGCCAAAGCAGGTAAAGTTGTTTTTGCACTTGGTGATGGAACAGATCTAATTTGGGCTGAAGGAAAAGTTGACAAAAATGGTAATTTATCAGATGTTAAATTAAATACACTTCAAGGTAAAGTTCAAGAAGATAATACTTTTAAATGGAATGAAAAGAATAAACAAGAATTAGGTTATGCTTACCATATGCACTATAATTCTTTCAAAGCATCTTTAGGTGAAAATCCTACTGAAGCACAATTAAGTGATACTGCTTATGCAGCATGGTTAAAAGCTAATAACAAACTTGAATGGTTTGAACAAGCAGCAATCGTTGTTGAAAAATTCATGGCTACTGGTACTGCTGATCTTCCACTTAATGGAACTAAGTTAACAGATGCAGCTAAAGCAGCTACAGGTGTTACAATTAACGTTAGCAAGTATATTGCAGCATTACAAGGATTAAAAGCAGCAGTTAAATAATTGTTGAAACTAAAAAGCACTTCGGTGCTTTTTTTTTATGAAAAAATGGTAAACTATTTATAAGAAAGGACTGATGGTAGATGAGTGAAAATATATATTTTTGTATTGATTTAAAAAGCTTCTATGCATCAGTTGAATGTGTAGAAAGAAACTTAGATCCTCTTAAGACTAACTTAGTTGTGGCTGACCCTAAAAGAGGAAAAGGTGCCATTTGTTTAGCCATTACTCCACCTTTGAAAAAATTAGGCATTCATAATCGTTGTAGGATATTTGAAATACCAAAAAATGTGAAATATATTACAGCTTTGCCAAGAATGAAAAAATATATGGAAAAGTCAGTTGAGATTTACCAAATATATTTAAAATATGTTTCAAAAGAAGATATTCATGTATATTCAATTGATGAATGTTTTTTAGATGTCACAAAATATTTGAAACTTTATAAAAAATTTCCAGTTGAACTAGCTAAAATGATAACAGCTGATGTGCTTAGAACAACAGGAATATCAGCTACAGCTGGTATTGGAACCAATCTTTTTTTAGCGAAGGTTGCGCTTGATATTACTGCTAAGAATGCAGCTGATATGATTGGATACCTAGATGAAGATATTTTTAAAGAAAAGATATGGCATCATAAACCAATAACTGATATTTGGAATATTAGTCGTGGTATTTCTAAAAGATTAGAAAAATATAATATTTTTGATTTATATGGCGTAACCCAAATTAAAGAAGAAATTTTATATAAAGAATTTGGGATTAACGCTGAATTATTAATTGATCATGCTTGGGGTAAAGAACCATGTACTATAAATGACATTCATAATTATAAATCAAAAAGCAATTCGTTATCTAATTCACAAATCTTATTTGAAAATTATAATTATGAAGATGCCTTTTTAGTTTTAAAAGAAATGGTTGATCTAAATGTCCTAGAACTAGTTGAAAAAGGCTTAGTTACTAATAATATTCATTTAGGAATAGGATATGCAAATAACATGGTTAAAAGCTCAGTTGGTTCAATGAAGTTAGATGAATATACCGCATCTAAAAAAATACTATTAAATTATTTTATTCAGTTATATGAAAAAATAACAAAAAAGGATCAACCAATAAGAGTAATAAGTCTTGGCTTTGGTAATGTATGTAGTGAAGATATGGCAACTTATAATTTGTTTACTGATTTTGATGAAGAAAAAAAAGAAAAGAATATCCAAAAAGCTATTATTGCTATTAAAAATAAATATGGTAAGAATTCTATATTAAAAGGAATGAATTTTACAGAAAAAGCAACAACTATTAAAAGAAACAAGCTTATTGGAGGACATAACAGTGGCGAATATGAATAGAGCTGATCGAGCACGACAATTTTTGCCTTTTAATTCTTTACGTGGTTATTATGATTTAATCAAAGAAGCCGAAAGAGAAAAAACCGAAAAAAAGATTTTAGATGAAGATGAATTAAAGAAATTAGCTGATACCTTTAATGAGTTAAAGCGAGGTATGATTGTAAAAATTACTTATTATGATGTTGATTCATATAAAGTGATTGTTGGTATGATTGCTAAAATTGACGTTATTTATAGAAATATAACAATAGTTAAGACAAATATCCCATTTGATGATATCTTAGATATTATAAAAGAAAAATAAAAGAAAAAATTAATGCATCTCAATCGGAAAATGAGCCAATTTTAGGGGCTTTATATAAAAATTTATAGACAAACAAATAAAAAATTGTTATAATAATAAAAGAATTACACTAAGGAGTAAAAAATATATTATGATATCAACAAATGAGTTTAAAACCGGTGTAGCAATTGAACTTGATGGAAATATATTTCAAGTAATGGAATTTCAACATGTAAAACCCGGTAAAGGTGGCGCATTTGTTCGTACAAAGTTAAAAAATTTAAGAACTGGTGCTATTATTGATTATACATTCAATGCTGGCATTAAGATTTCAAAAGCAAATATTGAAAAAAATGAAATGAGTTATATTTACGCCTCTGGCGATCAATATGTCTTCATGAATAATGAGACTTACGAACAAATTGAATTAAACAAAAATCAAATTGAATATGAACTAAACTATCTAACTGAGGGTTTAGTTGTTAACATTATTAACTATAATGGAGAAATAATCGGTATGGAATTACCCGATAAAGTAACACTAGAAATAGTCGAAGCTGCACCTGGTGTTAGGGGCAATACCGTTTCAAATGCAACAAAAGAAGCTTTTTGTAATACTGGTTTAAGAATAGCCGTTCCGCTATTTGTTGAGGTTGGCGACAAGGTTATTGTTTCAACTTCTACTGGTAAATATGACACAAGAGCAAAATAATAAGGAGTGAATTTACTTTGAGTTTAGAACCATGCCCGATATCCTATAGTACTCTATTCTTAGAGGCTAAATTATCACCATCATTATTTATATTGATGGGTATCTTACTTGCTTGTTCATTTTTCTTTTCACTATCAGAAACAGCATTTTCAGTTTCTAATAAAGTTCGTTTGAAAAGCTTTATTGAAGAAGGAAGATCTGGAGCTAGAAAAGCATTATGGATAACTGAAAATTTTAGCAAAACTTTATCAACAATTTTAGTTGGTAATAACATTGCTAATATTGCATTAACAACAGTCAGTGTTCGTGTTTTTACAATTATATTAGACGGTTCAACCTATGTAGAATTAATAAATACAGTTGTGATGACTATTTTAATATTGACGTTTGGTGAAATTGTACCGAAATCAATTTCTAAGATTAAACCTGAAGCGATATCTATAAAAGTCAGTGGATTAATGTATTTGCTCATTAAAATCTTTACACCACTCACCTTTTTCTTGGAAGGAATTAATAAAATATTATTACATCGTATTCAAGAAGAAGATAAGGCTAGTGTTACTGAGGATGAATTAGAAACAATTATTGACACCATGGAACTTGAAGGTGAAATCGAAAAGGATGAAGCAACAATGCTTCAACGTGTTTTAGATTTAAGTGAAGTTGATGTTTGTGAAATTATGACACCACGTGTTGATGTAGTTACAATTGATGTTGATGATGATATAGATTCTATTAAAGAAATATTCTTTAAAAATCAATTTTCCCGGATACCTGTTTATGAAGATCAAATAGATAACATTATTGGAGTTTTATATGAACGTGATTTCTTTACCAAACTTATTAAAAATCAAAAGATTAATATTAAGAAGTTAATGAAGAAAGCTTTGTTTGTTCCACCAACAATGAAAGCTGATAATTTGATTAATCTGTTCCGCCAGGAAAATAATCACTTGGCAATTGTAACCGATGAGTTTGGTGGTTTTGATGGAATTGTGACAATGGAAGATGCACTTGAGGAAGTCGTAGGCGAAATATTTGATGAACATGATGATGTTTTAGCAAATATTACTAAAATTGGAGATAATAAATATCTTGTAAATGCTGATTACGAATTAGATAATTTCTTCGAGGACCTTGATTTAGGTAAAAAGCCTGATACAAACGTTTCATCAGTAGGTGGCTGGATAATTGAAGAATTAGAAAGAATTCCTGAAAAGGGCGATACATTCGTATATACGGTTGTTTACAAATATATTTATAATGAATTATCAGAAGTAATCAGTGAAAAGAAAAAGAATTTATTCTTTGAAATCAAGGGTATTTCTGAAAGACGAATTAAATATGTTGAAGTAACAATTACTGAATTAGATGAAGATAATTTAGAAGATAAGTAATTATACTTATCTTTTATTTTTGAGGTGAAATTATGTATTTTTTAATGACAAGAAACACAAGTGGCTTATATTATGGGATGCTTGCGAGCGTTTTAATTCTAGTTTCTTTATTCTATTTGCTTTTTAGAAAAAAAGAAATGCAAGAGAAGAATAAATTTTTAAGTATTTTAGTCATTGTAAATCTAGCTTTCTTTGTGGCATTTAAGATTTCTTTATTCACAAACGAGGGTTATTATTTTAATTTTTGGGCGGAACTTCCACTAGATTTTACTAATATTAACTTAATTATTTATTATGTTGCCATCAAAAAGAAAAGTGTTACGTTAAAGACATATTCTTTTATTATAGGAACCCTCTCAAGTTTTATTGTTACAGCTTTCTATTTTGCTTTTTATCAACAGGTAAGTTTTAATAAACTTACATCTGTATTATTTTATATAACCGAAGGATTATTAATCGTTATAGGGATCTTAATGCCTACATTAAAAGTAGTTAAACCGCATATTAAAAAAATGCCAAAGATTATTGCCCTATCAATATTATTATCATTTATTATGCATATAGTAAATTTAACTCTTAATGCAATTAATCCCGCTATCAACGCTAATTATTATCATACTATAAATACTGAAAATATTAGTTTTTTAAATAAATTATACAATTTTATTCCTATTAATTATTTATATTTAATTCCAATTATGGTGTTACTAATCGTTATTGGACTTGCTGTTTTAGGATTATTTGAGCTTGCATATTATTTTAATGAACCAAAAGGATTATGGATTAAAGAAGTTGAAGATCGTTACGATTTAATTAACTTTATTACTTTTCCTAATCGCTTATATAAAGGCTTACCAAACTATGTTCCATATTTAGTAAGTGATGAGTTAATGAACTTTGATCCAAAAAGAAATTCAGCTTACGATTATTGTGAAGCTAGACTATTTTTATGTTATCGTCATCATAAAATTGTTGGTCGTGTTGGTGGGTTAATCAATCATGCTTATAATCAAAAAAATGAAGTAAGAAGAATGCGTTTTACCCGCTATGACGTAATTGATGATTATGAAGTAACAAAATTATTGTTAGATACTGTAGTTGATTGGGCTAAAGAAAGAGGCTTGACAGGCTTAATGGGCCCGATTGGTTTTTGTGATTTAGATAAACAAGGAATGCTAGTTGAGGGTTTTGATCACTTATCAATCTTTACTAATACATATACTACGCCATATCACTTAGAGCATTTAACAAAATATGGATTAAATAAAGAAAAAGACTGGGTTGAATATCGTATTACTATTCCTCAAGAGATTCCTAATGATTTTGAAAGAAAAGTAGAATTAATTCAAAGAAGATATAAATTTCATCAGGCTGACTTCAAATCAAAAAAGACACTCCAACCATATTTATACCCTGCATTTGGAGTTGTAAATGAAGCATTTAAAAATTTATATGGTACAGTCTTATTAACCGAAAGACAAATTGATATGTATGTTAAACAATTCATTAACTTAATTGATTTGGATTTAGTGTCGATTGTTCTTGATGAAAATGATGAGGTATGTGCCATTGGTGTTTTAATGCCTTCCTTGTCTTTAGCAATGCAAAAAACTAATGGATTTTTATTTCCATTTGGTTGGTTTCCAGTGATTAAAGCCTTATATGGTGAAAATGATACAATGGATATGTTATTTGCTGGAGTTTTACCTAAATATCAAAAATTTGGAGTTATGGCTTTAATGATGCATAAAATCTGGCAGTCAGCTATCAAGAAAAAGATTCAGTTTGCAGAAACAGGTTCAGAACTTGAAGATAATAATAAGATTCAATCCGTTTGGAAAGATTTTGAGAAAATTCAACACAAAAGAAGAAGATGCTTCTACATGGATATAAAATAAAAGGAGTGAATTTAATGCTTAAGGATATTGAAATTGCGCAAAGTGCCAAGATGGAAAAAATTATTGATATTGCAAAAAAGATTAATTTATCTGAAGATGATATCGAACTTTATGGAAAATACAAAGCAAAAATAAGCTTAGATGTATTAAAAAGAAACATGTCTAGAAAAGATGGTAAATTAATTTTAGTTACAGCGATTAATCCAACACCTGCTGGTGAAGGAAAATCTACGACAACCATTGGACTAGGCGAAGCTTTTCATGCCTTAAAGAAATCATCAATCATTGCCTTAAGAGAACCTTCTTTAGGCCCTGTTATGGGGGTTAAAGGTGGAGCTGCTGGTGGAGGATATGCTCAAGTAGTCCCAATGGATGAACTTAATTTACATTTTACTGGTGATATTCACGCTATTACTTGTGCTAATAATACGATTTGTGCCTTAATCGATAATCATATTTATCAAGGTAATGAATTAAATATTGATCCAGAAAATATTACTTTTAAAAGATGTCTTGATATTAATGATCGAGCTTTAAGAGAAGTAATGGTTGGTTTAGGTGGGGCTAAGGATATTAAATCTCGTAAGGATGGCTTTAATATTAGTGTAGCCTCAGAAATTATGGCAATTATATGCTTATCTAAGAATTTTAATGATTTAAAACAAAAGATTAGCCGGATTGTTATTGGGTTTAATTATGATAAAAAACCAGTTACTGTTAATGATTTAGGTTGTAGTGGCGCAATTGCCTTGCTTTTAAAGGAAGCCATTAAACCTAATCTTGTTCAAACTTTAGAAAATAGCCCTGCCATCGTCCATGGTGGACCATTTGCTAATATTGCTCATGGTTGCAATTCCATTATTGCGACCAAAACAGCTTTAAAGCTTGCCGATTATGTAATTACAGAAGCAGGATTTGGTGCGGATCTTGGTTGTGAAAAATTTATGGACATTAAATGTCGTGAAGCGGATATCAAACCAAGTGCTGTTGTCATTGTCGCAACAATTAGAGCGCTAAAAATGCATGGTGGAATGGCTAAAAAATATTTAGATAAAGAATCAATTGAAAGACTTAAAAATGGTCTTCCTAACTTAGAAAAACACATTGAAACTGTCAAAGCATTTAATGTGTCTTATATCGTGTGTATTAATAAATATGAGCAAGATAGCGAAAAAGAGATTGCATATTTAGAAAAATATTTAGATGAAAATAATCATCCTTATAGCTTAAGTGAATGCTTTAAAAAAGGTTCAAGTGGCGCAATTGACTTAGCTAATAAAGTTATTTATTTAACTCAAAAAGAAAATAATTTTAAGTTTTTATATGAATTAGATTTAAGTATTGAAGATAAAATATTAAAGATTGCCAAGACTGCTTATGGAGCTATGGATGTTGTTTATACTGAAAAAGCGTTAAAGAATATTAATGATTATACAGCGCTTAATTGGGACAAATTACCAATTTGTATTGCAAAAACACCATTGTCACTTACTGATGATCCAAAGATTGTTGGACGTCCAAAAGATTTTATAATTACAGTGACAGAAATCCGCCCGTCAATTGGTGCAGGATTCTTAGTTGCTTTAACTGGCGATATTATGACGATGCCAGGACTTCCAAAAGATCCAGCCGCAATGCATATTGATATTGACGAGGATGGAACTATTGTTGGTTTATTTTAAGCAAGTCTTTAAGACTTGCTTTTTAAAATTTTTGGGAGGGAAAATGGAAGATAAATTAAAAAAATTAAAAGGTTTGATTGAAGAATCTAATTACCTTGTTTTTTTTGGCGGAGCTGGAGTCTCAACTGCATCTAATATTCCGGATTTTAGGAGTGCGAGTGGCTTATATAATGAAAAACAAAAATATGATCCGGAAGAAATATTATCAAGACATTTTTTTAATCACAAAACAAAGGAGTTTTATGAATATTACTTTAATAAGATGATTTATAAAAATGCCATACCAAATGATTGCCATAAATACCTAAAAAAACTTGAGGATCAAGGTAAATTAAAAGTAATTATTACCCAAAATATTGATGGTTTGCATAGCTTAGCTGGAAGTAAAAATGTTTTAGAGTTACATGGCTCAGTTAAAAGAAATTATTGCATGAATTGTCATAAATTTTATTCTTTAGATGACATTTTAAATAATAAAGATAATGTGCCAAAATGCTCTTGCGGTGGAATTATTAAGCCTGATGTTGTCTTATATGAAGAATCACTAAATTGTGACACGTTTGATGAATCAATTAAGCATTTAAAGAAAGCAGATACATTAATAATTGGAGGAACATCACTTAAAGTATATCCAGCAGCACTACTAATTGACTATTTTCATGGTAAAAATTTGGTTGTAATCAATAAAGAGTTGATGATGATTCCTGGAGATGTTACTTTATATATAAATGATGATATTAATAAAGTCTTTAAATTATTAGGTGAAGCAGAATAAATCTACTTTTTTTAATTGTTTTAGCAAAAAATTTTTATTTCTGCATATAAATTAACCGGTGATATTTTGAAAAAGTTAACTTTATTATTATTTTTAGCACTAATTAGTTTTACTCCATCATATCTTTTCTCAGAACCATCATATCCTACCAATTATGCAGTAATTGAAAAAGAAACAAACAGACTTCTTTATGGTAGTAATGAAAATGTAAGAAGACTTACTGCTAGCATTGCCAAAATTATGACACTAACGGTAGCTTTAACCTATGGAAATTTAAGTGATATTGTGACTGTTGGTGATGAAATTAATCAAGCAGTCGGTTCAAAAATTTATATAGAAGTAGGTATGAAAATTCCTTTAAAGGACTTGTTATATGGTTTAATGTTAGAAAGTGGTAATGATGCAAGCCTAACTATTGCTAAACATATTGGGGGTTCATTAGAAGGATTTGTTTATTTAATGAATGAAATGGCAAAGCAAATTGGTATGAAAAATTCTACGTTTGAAAATCCTTCAGGCTTAGATGAAGATACAGAAAACTATTCAACGCCATATGATATGGCTATTTTGACGAGCTATGCAAGTAAACTTGATCATTTTTATGAAATAGCTGGAGCTAAATCATATGTTTCAAAATCAGAAAAGACTTTGTATTTTAATCATAAACATCGATTAATCAAGACTAATAAAATGTTTATAGCTGGTAAAACTGGTTATACGAAAAGAGCCGGTAGAACCTTAGTTTCTGTAGCGAAAAAAGATAATATGGAAGTAATCATTGTCACATTTAATGATCCATCTGATTGGAACCATCATACATATCTAGCAGATTTAGCTTTTTCACAATATAACAATAAACTTGTCTTAAAGAAGCAAGTAATTGCTTCAAATGCCTATTTAAATCAAAATGTTTATATTCCCATTAGGGAAAATGAATTAAGTGAAGTTTCATCTGAAGTCTTTTTATATGAAAAACCAATTAATGGTATCACCGGTTATCTAATAATTTATTTAAAAGGTTATGAAATCGCAAGGTATAACTTAAAATCTATTAAAGATAAAGAAACTAATGGGTTAATTAGTTTCGTGGAAAAATACTTATGATAAATTTAATTTGGATTATCCTAATCATTTTGGGACTTGGTTATAGTGTTTTATCTGGCAATGGTGAAGCCATAAGTAAGACAATTCTTGAGGTTCCTGATAAAGCAATTAAATTAATCATATCTTTAAGCGGTTCAATAATATTTTGGTCAGGGATGCTTGAAATAGCTAAGGATGGTGGATTTTTAAAGATAATAAATAAGATCATTTTATTTTTTATTAAACCTCTTTTTAAAAACATTGATAAAGATTCTAAGGTTTATGAATATATATCTGGAAATATCGCCTGTAATATATTAGGACTTGGAAGTGCAGCAACACCTTTAGGATTAAAAGCGATGGTAGAACTTGATGAAATAAATAAGCATAAGGAAACACCATCCTACGAAATGTGCGTTTTTATTTTACTAAATACTGCATCATTTACCTTGATTCCTTCAACAATCATCACTTTAAGAGAAAATTATCAGGCTAAAATTACTTATGAACTTGTTCCTTATATTTTTATAGTTGGATTAATATCAACATTTATTGCGATTTTAACCTTAAAGATAAATAAATGAGTCAATACTTAATCCCCACATTTATTTTCCTCATTTTGGCCTTTGCCTTCATAAATGGTGTTGATGGTTATTCATCTTTTTTAAAAGGAGCAAAAGAGGGTTTAAAATTTTTAATTGAAATTATTCCAATTTATTTTGCGATGGTTCTAGTTTCATCACTTTTAGTTAATTCAAATATAATAAATGATTTTTTAAATTTTTTAAATGTAAAACTTTTATATACAAGTGAAGTTATCATTCAAATGTTTTTAAGGCCAATTAGTGGTACGGCATCACTGTCACTTATGGTTGAAACCTTTTTTAAATATGGTGTAGATTCAAAAGAGGGAATTGCGGCATCAATAATTCAAGGAGCAACAGATACCACTTTTTATGTTGTATCGATGTACTTTGGGGTTACTAAGGTTAAAAAAACTAAAAAAATTCTTTTACATGCTTTAATAATTGATATTATAGGTTTTATCATTGCGACTATACTTTTATTTTTGTTTATCTATCCACTTTTACTTAATATAAGTTAAAAATATGACTCATTCAAATTAATTTGGATGGGTTTTTTATTTTACATCAAAAATTTTCATGTTATTATAAATTATGATATTTTTTAAGACAAAATTACATAGAATGATAATTGTTTCGATGATTAAGTGTGTTTACATTATTTTGAAAAAAAAGATTGAAAGAAAATATAAAATAATATATAATATTAAAGGTAATTCTTGATGAATTATCATTTTATTGTAATAGTCAAAATTACAATGTAAAATAAAATTTAAAATGTGGTATAATAGGTTGGTGAAAAAATGAAATATACGCATATTGCGATTGATGGTCCAGCTGGAGCAGGCAAATCAACGATTGCTAAGATTGTCGCAGATGAATTAAATTTTACCTACATTGATACAGGTGCAATGTATCGCGCTATTACCCTTAAAGCTTTGAAACTCGGTATTGATATATCAAAAGAAGAAAATTATGTGTTTTTAGAAAACACTTCAATTGATTTTTATGATAATAAAATATTTTTGGACGGTGTTGATGTCTCAAAAGAGATTAGAAGACCAATCATTGATAAAAATGTCTCTGAAGTATCCGCATTTGGTTATGTGAGGAATAGATTAGTTAAATTTCAAAGAGAAATTGCCTCACATAGTAACGTTGTGATGGATGGTAGGGATATAGGATCAGTTGTGTTACCTAATGCTGATTTAAAAGTATTTTTAACAGCAAAAGTAGAAACTAGAGCTCAACGAAGATATTTAGAATTAATCGAAGAATTAAAAAGTAAAACAACAATTGAAGATTTAATTAACGAAATCAGAAGACGTGATGATTACGATACAAATCGAAAAATTAGTCCGCTAAAGAAAGCATCTGACGCAATAGAAATTGATACATCAGATATGAACATTGAAGAAGTAAGCAAAAAAATAATATATTTATTTATAAATAAAGGAGTTCATTAATATGGCAGAGTTAAAAGATATTAAAGTTGGTAGAGAAATTGAAGGAGAGGTTGTTAAGGTAACCCAAAATCAAATACTAGTTGATTGTGGATATATTACTGAAGGTACTATTCACATTGAGCATCTAACAACTAAGAAAATATCTTCTTGTGAGGAGTTAGTCAAAGTAGGCGATAAGATTCGTGCAACTGTTAAAAAGGTAAGCGACGGCGACACAAATCCACTTTTATTATTATCTTGTATTGAATTAGAAAATAGAGAAAAGTATTATGAAGCAATAAAAGAAATCAGAAAGAAAGAACCTTTTGAAGCTAAAGTTAAAAAAGCTGTAAAAGAAGGCTTATTATTAGATTATAAAACTGTAGAGTTATTATTACCTGATAAACTTATTGATTTAGAAGAAATTGACAAAACTACACTAGTTGGTAAAACAGTCACAGTTAAATATGTTGCAGAAAATCATGAAAATCGTAAGACTACAATTATTGTTGATCGTAAATCAGTTCAATATTTTGCAAGAAAAGCTGAAAAAGAAGCTGAATTTAACCAAATTAACGTTGGTGATGTAGTAAATGGTGAAGTAGTACGTTTAACAAATTATGGAGCTTTTGTTAGATTTAATCATAATGAAGGTTTAATTCCATTTACTGAATTATCACACTATCATTTACATAGTGTTGAAGAAGCAGTTAAAGTTGGGGATCAAGTAGAAGTAAAAGTTATTAAAAAGACTGATTCAAAACTTACATTATCAATTAAAGAATTACAAAAGAAACCTTGGGATTTATTCTTAGAAAACCATAAAGTTGGCGACGAAGTTGAAGTTAAGGTTGTTAAAAAAATGCAATATGGTTTACTTGCTGAAATTGACAAAGAAGTTTGTGGTGTAATTAATCGTCAAGATTATTCATGGAATCCAAATTATAACCTTGCAGGTGAAGTAGAAGTTGGAACAGTTATAACTGTTAAGATTACTTCAATTGACAAGAAAAATCAACGTGTTTCATTATCAAAGAAACATTTAGAATACAATCCATGGAGTGACGTCAAATTAAGAAAAGGCGATCAAGTTAGTGCTACTGTTGTAAGATTCGAAGAAAATACTGTTGTATTACAAGTTGAAAATGTATTTGGTACAATGGCATTTAATGAAGTATCAACAGAAAAAGGAAAAGCTGAGGACATGCTAAAAGTTGGCGACGTTATCACTTGCGAAGTATTAGCTTGCTATCCAAAAGAATGGAAATTAGTTCTATCTAAAAAAGTAATTGAAGATAGAAAAAATCGTGAAACATATGAAGAATACTTAAAAGAAAATGTATCTTCATCAACTTCACTTGGAGATTATTTTAAAAAAAAGTAAAAGTAGAAATTAGGTGATTTTTATGTTACCTGTTGTAGCTGTTGTAGGACGTCCTAATGTTGGTAAATCAACGATTTTTAATAGAATTTTGGGCGAAAAATTGTCAATAGTTGATGACGTGAGTGGGGTCACCCGCGATAGAATTTATGCTAAGGCAACTTGGCTAGGAAAAACATTTAATATCATAGATACAGGAGGCATCCAACTAGGTGGGGATGCTCCCTTTTTGTCTTTAATTAAAGCGCAAGCTGAAATTGCGATTGAAGAAGCTGATGTCATTGTTTTTGTGGTTGACGTAAGATCACAAATTCTTGATGACGACTTTCAAGTTGCTAAAATGCTTTTTAAATCTAAAAAAAGAGTAATTTTAGCGGTAAATAAAGTAGATGATTCAAAATACAAAGATAATATTTATGATTTTTATAATTTAGGAATAGAAGATGTCATCCATGTATCTGGTATTCATGGTATTGGTATTGGTGATTTACTTGATAAAGTTATTGAATATCTACCAGAAAAGAATGATCAGGAATACGATGAAAATGCTATTAAAATGTGCTTAATTGGTCGACCTAATGTAGGTAAGAGCTCACTTGCTAATGCATTAATCGGCGAAAATCGCTTAATTGTATCTGATATTTCTGGTACAACAACTGATTCAATTGATACACGATTTATAAAAAATGATCAGGAATATGTTGTAATCGATACTGCTGGTATGAAAAAACGCGGTAAGATTTATGAAAATATTGATAAATATGCTTATTTAAGAGCGATGAAAGCTATTGAAAGAGCTGATGTTTGCTTATGCTTAATTGATGCGATTGAAGGAATAAATGAGCAGGACAAGCACGTTGCTGGCTATGCCATTGAAAATAAAAAGGCATTAATTATTGTTGTAAATAAATGGGATGCCATTGAAAAAGACGATTTAACGATGAATAAATTTAGTGAAAATATTAGAACAGAATTTAAGTTTTTAAGCTATGTTCCGATTGTTTATTTATCAGCTTTAACTAAAAAGAGGGTTAACACTTTATTCCCAGTTGTTAATAGTGTCTTTGAAAACTACTCGCGTAGGGTTCAAACAAGCGTGCTAAATGACATTATTTTGGATGCCTTATTAATTAACCCGCCTAAAATTATTAATGGTAAGAAGCTAAAGGTTTATTATGCAACCCAAGTAAGTAATAAATGTCCAACCTTTGTTTTATTTGTTAACGATATAAACTGTCTTCACTTCTCATATGAAAGATATCTTGAAAACAGAATTAGAGATGCTTTTGAGCTAACTGGTACACCAATCAACATCGTTTTAAGAAAAAGAGACTAGCACATATAAATTCTTCATGCATATAATATGGCATGGAGGTTATGAATTTGAATATTAATAATATTTTAAGCACCCTTAGTGATGCAAATATTCCGCCTGAGAAGATTTTTTCTTTAGTTGAGGAGATTAAAAATCTTAATTTAAACGATGAGGGCAATATTAGAAAAGTAATTAAAAACATCAGTTCGTTATCTGGAAGAAGAATTGATAAAAACTTAGAAGATCAATTAGTTAAGAGAGTAATGAATGATGGTATACCTGATGACTTGTTAAATATATTTTAAAGATAGTGAGAAATCACTATTTTTTTCTGCATATAAATAGGATCTTTTTCATATACTTAAGCAGGAAAGTGGAGGATTTTATGAGTAATGTTTTAAACTATTTTAAAGATAGAACGAATGGTGAATTATATTTAGGGGTTGTTGGGGCAGTAAGAACGGGAAAATCAACGTTTATTCGTAAATTTATTGAAAAAAAGATTCTACCTCTAATAAAGGATGAGGATTTAAAGGATAAAATTCTCGATGAAATTCCGCAAAGTGGTAGTGGTAAAACAATAATGACCGTGGAACCAAAGTTTATTCCTTCAAATAAATGTACTATTGATTTAGAAGATGGTAGCGTATTAAGCGTTAGATTAATTGATAGTGTTGGGTATTTGATCAATGGCGCTTTAGGTGCAGAAATTGATGGATCACCAAGGTATATTAAGACCCCATGGTTTGAAGAAGCGATTCCTTTTAACGAAGCCGCATCTTTTGGTACAGAAAAAATAATTACAACCCACGCAAATGTTGGGATTTTAATCACAACTGATGGTTCAATAAATGATTTCAAACGTAAAGATTTTGTAGATATTGAGCATGAATTAATTACAAAACTAAAAAATCTTAATAAGCCTTTTGTGGTAGTAATTAATACGTCAGATGTAACATCAAAAAGAGCACAAGAAATTAAAGATAAAATTGAATCAACCTATGGTGTAAAATCAATCATCGCAAACCTAGATAATGCCGATGAAAAAGTCTTAGATGAAATCTTGTCATCTGCTTTATATGAATTCCCAATTAATGAATTAAATATTAAGGTACCTTCATATTTAAGCAATCTTGATGATACTAATCGCTATAAGGTAATACTTGATGAGACTTTAAATGAATCATCAAAGGACATCAAAAAATTTAAAGATGCTTTAAATATTGTTGAGAGTCTAAAGAAGAGTTCTTTATTTACTGATGTTAATTTAGGGTTAGTTGATCCAGGCAAAGGTAGAGTTGAGGTAAAAGTAGATTCTAGCGATGATATTTACTTAGAAATTGTTAAAGATATCATTGGAAATGATGTAAGAAATAAAGGTGACTTTATTAAACTATTACAAGAATATGATGTAGCTAAGAAAGAATATAACCAATTTTCACAAGCTTTAGCAAAGGTTAAACAAACAGGTTATGGTATAAGTCTACCTAAGAATGATGATATTATTTTAAAAGAACCAGAAATAATTCATAGTGGTTCACGTTATGGAATTAAGTTAACAGCGATTGCGCCTTCTATTCACATGATTAAAGTCGATGTTGAATCTACATTTGAACCAATTATCGGTTCAGAAGATCAATCAAAGATTATGATAGATTCAATTATGGATAAAGCTAAAGATGATCAAAAAAATGTTTGGAAGCAGGAGTTTTTTGGAAGAAGCTTAGGGGATTTAGTTAATGATGGAATTAAAGCTAAATTATATATGCTACCAGAAAATATTCAGTGTAAATTTAAGGATACAATTGAAAAAGTTGTCAATAAAGGTCGAGGCGGAATTATTGCAATAATTCTTTAAAAAAAAGAGCTCTAAAATGCGAAATTTAGGGCTTTTTTTTAAATAAAAGTGTTGCAATTTTTATATCATTTGTTATAATATAAATAAAGTTTAATTATTTCTTAGGAGGAAAAAATGAATAAATCAGAATTAGTTGCAAGAATCGCATCAATTGCAAATTTAACAAAAAAAGATGCTGAGTTAGCATTAAATGCTACAGTGGCTTCAATTCAAGATGCTCTTACAGAAGGCGAAAAAGTTGTTTTAACAGGTTTTGGTACTTTTGAAGTTAAAGAGAGAAAAGCTCGTAGTGGACACGATCCTCGCACTGGTGAACCAATTGAAATTCCTTCATTAAAAGCACCTACATTTAAAGCAGGTAAAATTTTAAAGGACGTTGTTCGATAATCATTAATAACAATTTTGATAATAAAATACCTTTAGATAACACATATCTAAAGGTATTTTATTATATAAAAAAAGAAGCTTTTTTAGCTCCTTTACAAACTAATTAAACCAAATACAAGTAGAAGATATGATACATAACTTATTAGATTATTTAACATATGAATTCCTACATTAATATAAATATTTTCATTGCTTCTATAATACGTAAAGCCTAAAACTAAGCCCATGGCGATATAAGGAATAGATTGCAAGTATTCGCTTGGGTTAATCATGATATGCATGATTCCAAAAATAAAACCACTGGCAAGTATTGGGTATATTTTATTTTTTACATTTCCAAATAGGCCAAATATCGCTTTACGGAAAACTAACTCTTCAACAAAAGGTGCAAGAACTACTAAATCAAAAAATAAAATTGTTAAGCGTAAATAATCTTTTGTAAAAAGCTTAGATATATACTCTTCATTATCACTGCCAAGTTGTTCTTTATTAATTAATAAAATTATATTCTGAACAATAAGAAGTGTTACATATATCATAACCATTCCTGAAACAATTTTTCCAAATGATTTAAGCTTTTGGCTTCTAAACTGCTCTAAATCATTTTTTAAAGCTTTCTTAAGTAAAATTACTAAACAGATAGCAACTGCTAAATTTAATCCGGTAGAGACATAAAACTCTGTTACAGAATTATTTAGATTTGGGTTAGCCTTTAAAATTACTAATAAGACAACATTAGCTATTAGAGTTATGAAAAAATAAATCAAAAAAATAGCTACTGACTTATTATTTTCTTTTCTGCTATAATTCTCGTCTATTGCATCATTTTTATCAATTAATTCATTATTGTTAAAATACATTTTTAACACCCCTTTATATTATAACACAAAAAAAATATTTTAGGTCTTAAAAAAATAAGTCAAGCATAATAATTAACGGGTGATTGTTTTGCGCTATTTTAAATTTACACTAATTGTTTTTACTGCTTTATTTTTATTGCATATTTACTACACGAAAAAAAATGAAGTAAATATCCCCGTTGAATTTTTGGATGATGAACCAGTATCAGTTGAATTGCCGCAGAAATACACTCATCCAGTATATTTTATTGATAATAATGGTTATTATATTAAACTACTAGTACCGGTTACGAATAATACAAAATTTGATGCAGAAATAATATTTAATTATTATACTAAACAGGCTAATCAGCTACCTACTGGTATATCATCACCTTTAATAATGTCTACAGAACTTACAAGCATTGTTATTAATAGTGATGAAATAGTTTTGACAACAAATAAAAAACTTGCTACGAGTGATGCAGGTTATTATCCCCTTATTAATTCACTTCTAGAGCTTGAAGGAATAAAAAAAGTCAAGATAATAGAAGGTAATGTTGCCAAAACATTTAAGACCAAAAATATTTTTAATTTGTTTTTTGAATATCCATTAGTTGAACAAGAAATGATTACTTTGTTATTTTATAGTGAGAGTAATAAAGACTTAGAAGTTGAAGTAAATTTCTTTATTAGTAAAAATGATAATAAATATGAAAGAATCATGAATCATTTATTAAACCCACCAATTGGCTTAAAAACACATTTAACAGACTATCCTAATATCGTTTATTTAAAGGATCAATTTCATGCCACCACAACGGATAAAAATATATTAAAAAATGAAAAAGCTTTTAATCAATTAAAATATATGTTAGATAAGAATTATCAGATTAAACTAAACAACTAACAATAGGTTATAAAATGTAATTGTCTTTTAAAGATGAATTTGTTATAATTCTTGTGGGTGTTTTAATCATGAAAATTTTGCTAGCGACAAAAAATTTAGGTAAAGTCAAAGAATTTAAAGAAATGTTTGATGATTTACATATTGATTTTTTAAGTTTGAATGATTTAGATCCCTCATTTGAAGTAGTAGAGACTGGTTTAACTTATTTAGAAAATGCAAGAATTAAAGCCTACAAAGCTTATGAAGCATTTCATCTACCAGTTATAGCTGATGATTCAGGCTTGGAAGTAGAAGCTTTAAATAATTTACCTGGCGTATTTTCTCATCGTTTTTCTGGCTTTACTGATGATAAGAAAAACATGGACTACTTACTAGAAAAATTAAAAAAAGAAAGTAACAGAAAAGCAAATTTCGTATGTACCTTAGTTTTTTTTAATGGTGAACAAGAAATTATAACGACGGGTAAAGTAGAAGGCAAGATTATTGATAATCCAAAAGGGAATAAAGGTTTTGGTTATGATCCGATTTTTTTTATTGAAAAGTTAGATAAAACATTTGCGGAATTAAGTGAAGAGGAAAAAAACTTGTTATCTCATCGGGGTAAGGCCATAAAAAAATTGTATTCGGAGATAAAGAAGAATGAAAATAATAGTTTTTTCAGATAATCATGGAGATACAGATTCAATCGATAAAATATTAAAATACTACCCAACTAATGATGGTGTTTTTTGTTTAGGCGACAGCATGCTTCAAGACTGGGAATTAGATAATCGTCATATCATTGCGGTAAAAGGCAATGCTTATTTAGAACCAGATGTACCTTACTATTTTGTAAGAGATATTGGCAAATATAAGGCTTTTTTTACACATGGTCATTTATATAATGTTAAAAATTCAATTAGTTCGCTATATGTTAATGCAAAAAACAATAACTGTAACATTTGTTTTTACGGTCACACGCACATTGTGAATGTTAGCGAATATAATAATATTTTATTTATCAATCCTGGTTCATCATATTTACCTTGGGAACCAAATTATCCAACATTTGCAGTTGTTTATATTGATGATAGGATTAAAGTAGAAATAAGAACAGTAGAAGAAAATAGACTAGTAAAGACATATTCCGTGAAAGAGGAGTATTAGTAAATGCTTTTTTTACTTAATACTATTGGTATGTGATTTTATGACAAATAATGAATTATTAAAATCCTATCAAAGTATGACTCACGATGATGAATTAATAGCATCAGTCAGTGAGCTTTTTTTGCATACTAAAAAAGAAAATGATTACGATATCTTTATAGAAACTGCCATTTTTTTAACAGACTTATATTTCGAGAATAATAATTTTGATAATATTCATTTGTTATTTAACGATGTTATTGGCCTTAAAGATGAAATGTCTCAGGCTCAAATTTTAAAGGCTTTATATAAATATTTACAATGTCTTTTAAAACTAGAAGAATACGAAAAGATTTTAAATATCCTTGATACACATTATCAATATTTTTATACAAATGAAAATAATGATATCATGCATTATCACTTCTATAAATCATTGGCCTATGAGGGTATTTTTAATATAGAGAGCGCAATATCTGAACTAGAACAAATAAAAGATAATATTTCCAAAGGCAATATGATCAATAAATATTTGAAATTAGGACTTCTTTATATTAAGAATAATAATTTAGGTAAAGCAAATGAAGCATATAATTATTCCTTGATGCTCGATCCAAGTAAAAAAAATGAAATGTTCTTGCTTGTTAAGTCTGATCTCTTATTTTCTGAAGGAAAATTTGAGGAAGCTTTAAGAGAATTTGAATCATTTTTTATTAAAGCAAGTAATAAATATAAATACTTAGATCGTTACATTTTAATAAATTTAAAATTAAAGCGTTATGATGATGCGTACCGGTTTTATAATCAATATATAAGTAAACAAGAGCTTCACTTATCCCGTAATAATCTTTATAGCTTTTATAAGGCTGGCTATATTTTATTTACTGAACTTAATTTAAAGGATGAAATGAAGGATGTCTTACATGAGTTAAACAAATATAAGCCAGTTAAAGAAAAAGTCAATATAGAGAATTTAGAAGATCGAATTATTTATAAATTAATTAAAACAAGAAGTGAACCAATAAAGTTTACCAAAATAAGAGATATTATTTATTATTATTTTAAATTAATTTCATTAGAGATGTCGCTTAATCGTCTAGCATATTTTTCTGTGTTTGAGGAGACAAAGATTTATACCTATTCAAAAGGCTTATTACTTGAAAAAAACTTAACGAGTGAAGAAATTAATAATTCAGTTTTATTTGAGATTATTAATTCTGAATTAACTGTTTATAAAAAGAAGGATTTTATTGATTATAAAACACTTAAGAATGAGGATTCTTTTATTGAAAGCCATAAAATATTTGATGAAGCATCGACATTTGGATATATAATTATCTTCTTAGATAAAAGCATAGAAGCATATACAAAAATATTTACAATTTTAGAAAATGTTATTCTATATAAAATATATGAATATTTACGAGTTATTGATCAAAACTTTACAATTGAATCTTTAAAAAAATTATTTGCTAAGCATAATTATGGAGTTTTTTCATTAATTAATAACAACGTAAAATTTATTGATAATGAATCGCAAAAGCTATTAAATATGAATAATGTTTTAATGCCATTTACAATATTTTCAACATATTTTAAAGAAGAAGTATTTGAGGATGATTTTTCTTTAAAATCTGAAATGACACTGACTTTAAATAGCAATGAATCGATTAGGTTTAAAAATATTTGTATTGATAATGATATCTGGTCAATCTTTTTTAACGTCACTGAAGATACTATAAAAGAGAAAAATTTTTTAGATTATTTTTATTATCAAAATGGTTTTAAAAATCTTAATAAATTTAATGAAGAAATAGTAGACTTTTATGAAAAAAACTATGCTATTTTAGGAGTTAAGCTTGATTTTGATTATCTATTACAAAGTTTTATTAAAGATAACATTTATACAAAAATTTATAATATTTTAAGTAACAAACATAGTAATTTTTATTATTTAAACGATGGTTGTTTTATAATGTTATTAGATACTGTTGATAAAAGGAATATCATAAACATTTACAATAATTTATGCGATGAATTATATGAGATTAATCTTAAAAATATAAGTGGATTTGCATTTAAGAATCTTAAAGGTAAAAAAGCTGGAGAAATTATAAAAATGATTAGTTTTTCCTTAAAGAAAAGGGAACATGGCTTAAGTTTTTTTGATAATGAAAATAAGATTACAGAAGCAAAGTTGGAAAGCTTTACTGAGTATGCAAAAAATATTATTAACAATAAAGTTAAGGTTTCAACCTTAAAAGAAATTGTTGATTATAGTACACATAAAGTTAAATTTCACTATCTTGAAATATTTTCAGGTGAATTATATAGTAAAATAGATTTAATTGATATGTTGGTTAATAATAACTTATACGAGAAACTATTTAACATATATTTACAAGAAATTACAAATATTGAGGAAAAACAACTTCCTTTGATTATTGAGTGTGATGAATTAGCAGTTTTAAACAAAAATTTACGTAAAAAATTACTAAATTTTAACAAAAAGATTAAAAGATGTATTATAATAAATATGCTACATAATGCTTGGATCCCAAGTGAAATAAAAGAAGAATTAAAAAAATTTAATATTTACATTGCTTATAATAATTTTATGGAGGGTCCATTAATCAAAGACATCAAAGATACTTGTTATTATTTATTTGATATTCAAAAAATTAAAGATCAAGGATTAGTTCTTAGATACCTAAAAGATTTAAAAGATAAAGTTTTTGTATTCGTTAATTCAAGAAGAAACGAAGAGATTGAGAGCTTAAAAAACTCTGGCTTATATTTTATAGAAAGTGCTTAAAGGTGAAAAGGATGAGGAAAGTTTTGATTATTGATGACAATGAAGTTAATTTATATTTAATGAAAGAAATGTTGAATTTGAAAAACTATCATGTTGATTGCGCAACTAACGGTTATGAGGGTATTAATTTATTTAAAAAGAAAGATTTTGATTCAGTTCTAGTCGATATTACCATGCCTGTAATGAATGGCTTAGAAGTCCTAAAAGAACTTAAAAAATATAATAAACCCACTAAATTTATTGCAGTCACAGCTAATGCCTTTAACGAACAGATAAAAAAGTATTTAGATGCCGGTTTTGATAATGTCATTGTCAAACCCATTATTATGAATGATTTATTTGAAAAAGTTGAAAGTTAAAATTGCTTATAACTAAGCAATTTTTTCATTTGTTGAAATATGTTATAAATTATGGTAAAATAACTATGGAGGAGATAGCTTGAAAATTGTATATGGTGGCTCTTTTAACCCTCCAACACTTGCACATTTGGAGGTTTATAAGTATTTACATGAAAAATATCCAAATAGTGAATTTGTATATTTACCTGTATCGAATAAATATCAAAAAGAACATTTATTGGACAATGAAATTCGTTATGAAATGCTAAGTATTATGATAGAAGGACTAGAAAACTGTTCTGTATCTAAAATTGAGTTTAATGATGAAGAATACTTAGGAACTTATAACACTTTAAAAAAATTTAATGATGAAGTGTATTTTGTTTTAGGCGCAGATTTATTTTTAACATTTAAGACATGGCGTAATTTAAGCAAACTGATAAAAGAATTTAAGTTTATTATTTTAAGTCGTGATGATTATGATGTAAAAGAATTTTTAAAAGATAAGATCTTTGATGGATACTTAGACCACTTTATTTATTATGAAGATTTTAAATATAACATCAGTTCTACTAGTTTTAGAAATACTAACAATCCTAAATATTTAACAAAAAAAGTATATGAATATATAAAATTGCACAATCTTTATGATAGGAGGTCTAAATAATGTTTTATCAAAATTTTGTGAAAACTACATTAATATCACCAAAATTATATGTAGGTAACCCTAAAGCTAATCGCTTAGAAATTGAAAAAGTCTTAAATACTCTTAATAGTTCTTTCGCCATTTTTACTGAAATGTCAATGATTGGCTATACAGCTGGTGATTTATTTTTTAGAGACGATGTAATTGAAGAAGCTTACAATGAACTTGATAACCTGTTAAAAAATAACAAATATAAAGGCATCGTGATTCTTGGTATGCCTTATAAAATAGATAATATTTTGCTTAATACTGCGTTTATCATCAAAGGTGATAAAATCTATGGTATTGTACCAAAAATGCATATTCCTAATACGCGTGACTTCTATGAAAAAAGATGGTTTGAAAGTGGAAGAAGATTTATTGATAAAATCAAAACAGTCAAATGGAATGATGAAGAAATTCCTTTTGGTAATTTAATATTTGATGTTGGTTCTTTTAAATTTGGGGTAGAAATTTGTGAAGATTCTTGGGCTGCGATAACGCAAGGTAATTTACTAACCCTAAATGGTTGTGGCGTTATTGTTAATTTAAGTGCCTCAAATGATTATTTAGGAAAAGAAGAAGTCAGAAGAAATATAGTCTTAGATTCTTCAAGAAAAAATAGTGGAATCTACATTTATTCTTCATCAGGTATTAATGAATCTGGGTCAGAGACTATTTTTAAGGGCCATTTGATGGTTGCCCAAAATGGTACGATGCTTAATGAAAATAATGATTTTTCATTTGAAACAAAGATTTTGGAGGCTGACCTAGATATTTCAAAAATGAAGCATGAAACAACGATTAATTCGGCTTATCGTGATCAATTATTTTCAGTTAATATAGATGTTCAAACAATTAAGATAGCACTTGATTCAACAAGTGAATATGAGTTTGTAAACTTAGAAAGTGTAAAACGTAAACCACTTAGCTTAAAGGATACTAATTATGTTTTTGAAATGCAAGCTTATGCCCTTGCTAAAAGAATTAAGCATACCAACGCTAAATGTGTTGTACTTGGAATTTCAGGTGGCCTTGATTCAACGATTGCCCTTCTTGCTGCAACTAAAGCAATGGATATTTTAAGTAGACCTAGAACAGATGTTATAGCAGTCACAATGCCAGCACTTGGAACATCTGATTTAACTAAAGGTAATGCGGTTAAATTAATAGAGCTCTTAGGCTGTGAAAAACGCGTTGTACCAATCTTAAATGAAGCAAGATCACAGCTAGAATTAATTGGTCATGATACTGTTACTACTGATGTAACTTATGAAAATACCCAAGCAAGAATGCGGACGATGATCTTAATGAATCTTGCTAATAAAGAATCAGGATTTGTGATTGGTACGGGGGATTTATCAGAATTAGCATTAGGATTTTGTACTTATAACGGCGACCAGATGAGCATGTATAATGTCAATGGTGGAATTTTAAAAACCATGATGCAGGAAATGCTAGAAAATATAACTAAAGATATGGAAAATAAAGAACTGGCAGAGGTCTTAATTAGTGTTTTAAATACTAAAATCTCACCAGAATTAATCAAAGGACAAGTAACAGAGGATGTCTTAGGACGTTATGATATCAATGATTTTATCATTTATCGTTATTTATCATTTGGTGATAGCGAAGAAAGATTAATATATTTAATAAAAAAAGTCTTTAATCTCGAAGAAAAAACTGCTAAGAATTACGTAAGTAATTTTATTAAAAGATTTTATAGAGAACAATTTAAGAGGACAGCTTCTCCTGATGGTGTAAAGATTTTAGATATTAGTTTATCACCAAGAACTGATTTAAGAATACCTTCTGATTTAAAGCGTAATTAAGATGGAGAAAGTAATTGTTGGTTTATCAGGTGGCGTTGATTCAGCGGTCGCTGCCTTACTACTTAAACAAGCTGGATATGAAGTAGAAGCAATTTTTATGCGTAACTGGGATTCGTCACTCAATAATGATTACTTAGGTAATCCAACCGTTGATGACGATGTTTGTCCGCAAGAAAAAGATTATCAGGATGCCATTAGAGTTGCGGAGCTTTTAAATATAAAACTACACAGAATTGATTTTGTCAAAGAATACTGGGACGATGTCTTTGGTTATTTTATTAGTGAATATAAAAAAGGTCGGACACCTAATCCTGATATCATGTGTAATAAATATATAAAGTTTAATTGTTTTTTAAAAGAAGCAATTAAGCTTGGGGCTGACTATATAGCGATGGGTCATTATGCAATAAAAAAAGAAGAAAATGGTCATGCTTATTTATATAAAGGCAAAGACACAAATAAAGATCAAAGTTATTTCTTATGCGAGTTGACTGAAGAACAAGTTAAAAAATCAATGTTTCCTTTAGGCTATTTAACTAAACCAGAGGTTAGAAAAATTGCTTTAGAATTTGGTTTTAATGTCGCCCAAAAAAAGGATTCAACTGGAATTTGTTTTATTGGGGAACGTAATTTTAAGCAGTTCTTAAAAAATTATTTACCAGCAAAAGAAGGAAATATTGTGACCATAGATGGTGATATCATGGGTAAGCATGATGGCTTAATGTATTATACTATTGGTCAAAGAAAAGGACTAGGAATTGGTGGAAATGAAAAATATCCACTTGAACCATGGTTCGTTATTGGTAAAAACTTAGAAAAAAATGAGCTTATTATTGGTCAAGGATTTAATAATCCCCTATTATTATCAAATAAAGCGATTATTGAAGACTTTAATTGGATTAATTCTCAACCAAGTGAAAAAAACTTTAAATGTAGTGCTAAATTTAGATATAGGCAATCTGACATTAAGGTTGAGGTAACATTAGGTGATGAAATGATCGTTACTTATGATAACGTAAGAGCGGTTACTCCAGGTCAAGCATGTGTTTTATATGATGGTGAAAAAATGCTTGGTGGCGGAATCATTAAAGAAGTTTATAAAGATAGTATTAAACTGAATTATTAAAACAGGAGAGATATTGTGAGCCCTTAAAACCCAACTTAAGGGGCTTACATTAAAATCCTGTTTTTTTTATAAAAGAAATAAGGGAAATTTAAAGTATTATTTTTTGAGGTGAAATAATGAAAAAAATAATAATAATAGTTTTATTAATGTTTAATGTTTTAGTTTTTATGGAAGTAAGTGCTGAAGATTATGAAACATATCAAGAAATAACTTTTGAAAATTCTGATAATCAATTAATTGAGGATTGGTCAGATAAAAGAAAAAAACAGTATTACAGCCAATTATCAACAAAAAAATGTATGTTTGGATGGATTGTTGGTTCCGCTACTTCAAACGAGAAAATAAGCTTCATTAAAGATACAGTTATTTTAATTACAAATTATGCTGGTGCAAATATTGTCCAGGAAGTGGATTTAGAATCAAAGACTATAGATAAATACCAGATCTCAGTTACTGGTGATTTAGGCATAAAAATGAGTGGGGAAAAGAAAAAATTTAAAGGCGGTCTTGATTCGAGTATTAAAATAAAATATGATGAAAGTTCAACTGTCCAGGAAACTAAAAAATTTAAATCAAAAATTATTGTTGATAGCGGGGTGAAATTAAAAATTTTAGTAAGAGGTGAAGGAAAAATATCCCAAGGCTATGCTTTAAAATATTTCTTTTTTAAAATCGTTAATCATGGCGCCTATGAACAGCTAGTTGTGACGACCTTATATTATGATATCGTCAAGGAGTATATATGAAAAAAGCGATTATTGTCTTAAGCTCTTTATTAATTATTACCATTTTACTTTTTGTTTTTAAAAAATTTAATTCTAGTGTTAAAATAGTTACATTTAAGCATAATTACTTAGAATTACTTACATCAGATGATGAAACATTAAATGTTTATATCAGCTTCTCAAATAAAAAATCTTTTTTTACAGAAAAAGATAATATAACGCGAATTACACTAGCAGAAAAAGATGATTCTAAAGCATTCACAATTCCGTTAAATAATGTTTACAAGACAGGTAATACCTATAATTATCAAGATACAAAATATTATGAATTTATTTTTGAACTTGATGTTTTAAAGGTAAGTGAAGTATTAAACATAAATGAAGCCAAAATTATAATTACTTATAATAACGATGAAATAATTACTTTAAATATTGGGGAAATATCTTTAAAAAAAGTAAATTTAAAAAATAGTAGTGTAGATTTGTTTTCTATTAAAAGTGTAGTCAATGAAATTAATGATTTAAAAACAATTGTAGGATTCTCCTTAACTTTTAATATTAAAGAACCTATTAGAATTACAAATATTTCCTTTTTAACAAACAATATATTATCAGACTTAAACTTATCTATCAAAGACTTAGAAACGTCTAACAGCTTAAATTTAAGGCTTTTGTATGGTAATGATTACAGCTATTTTGGTCAAGTAAAAAAATCATATTTGGAGTTAACTGAGAATACTAATTATTTTATTCCCATTAAATATATTGAATTTGCGCAATATAAGAAGCTACCAATCATCATTGAATACGAGATAAGTGGCATAAGCCATACTTTCTATTTTGATGATTGTATCTATTTTAATGATAATGAAATGACTATTGAGGATACATATGAGTATAATTATAAATAATCTGACAAAAAGGTATGGCAATAAAACTGTTTTAGATAATATTTGTTACTCCTTTGATGATAACAAAATTTATTTTATCGTAGGGATTAATGGAGTTGGTAAATCAACTTTATATAAGGCCATATTACGTCAGATTCATTATCAAGGCGAAATTATTATCAATGGTAAAATTTCCTATATTCCTGAAGAGCCTTTTATGCCAGCTTTAATGAGCGTTAAGAGTTTTTTAAAAAATATTACCAATAAAACTCTAGACTTAGATCAAAAAATTGATTACTATTTAAATTACTTTAATATAAACGACGTAAGAAATAAAGAGCTTGGTATGGTATCTAAAGGTACTAAACAAAAAATAAACATCATTCAAGCATTAATTTCTCCTTCTGATATTTTAATTATCGATGAACCATTAAATGGATTAGATAAAGAATCCCAAAAACTATTTATGAATTTACTTAAAAATATTAAAAATAATAAATTAATCATTTTTGTAAGTCACCAGACTTGTCGTTATAAATTTGATAATTTAACAAATCTCATCTTAAAAGATGGCAAGCTATGGGAAAAATAATTAAATTTAATTTTATCTACTTTCTATCAAAAAAGAATATAATCATTTTATCCCTTATTAATTTAACCTTCTTTATTATTCTATCAGTTATTAGTAATTTATTTATAGAAGCAGAGGTATTAGATCTAAAGAGAAGTAAATATATGATGAACTATACTAATCATTTTATTGAATGGATTAAGCTTTTTGGGGTTTTAATCTCTTCTTTTGGAGCAATGTTTTTCTTTTTAGCAAGTAATCAAAAATACTACGTTTATTTTGTTAAAGATATTAAGACTAAAAAAAAATATTTTTTTAGTAAATGTTTATGTAATTTCTTATTTGTAAGTTATGAATTTGTAATTCTAATTTTAGAGTATATCATTATTGGCAAATTAACCTGTTATTTTAATTTTAATCAAAAAACACTATCAATAATTATGAAATTATATATATTCTTTCTTTACTTTTCTTGTTTATCAAGTGTTTTAACTTTATTATTTCCAACACCTTTTGTTACTATTTTAGATATTATTATTTATTGGCTTACAGAAATCTTTTTTAGTGATCTAGTAGATATAGTAGGAACAAAAAAAGAAATAGCATCTTATTTAATTCCGATAATTTACAACTATTTAGACGATTATTTTTTTATTTATTCGTTTTTTCACTATTTAGTGATTATCGTTATTTTAAATATGTTGCTTTTTATTATCCATGAAAAAAATGATTTATATTAAATATTTTATTAAGTATTTATTTATGGTACAATATAATTATTAACATCGGAGGTTTAAAATGGGCGAATTAATTGTTTTAGGTAAAACGATTACTTATGAATCTTTAGATAATTATTTAAAAAATATTCAGATATTTGACATTCAAAAGGAATTAATTAATTTAGATGAAGCAGTAGCTAAGACAAAAAAAGAATTAGAGAGCTTACAGAACAATTTTTTACCAGAAACATCATTTTATAAAACGATTAATCTTTATATTGATATTTTAAATGAAGAAGGATTAATTAAAAAAATCAGAGAAGTTATTGTTAAAAATAAAATTGATATAACATACGCCATAGCCCATTTTTCTAGCGACTTTATTACCTATATGTTAATAAATTATGCCAGCAAATATAAAGGTCAAGAGAACGCCATTTTAAGTGTTTTGAATAAGATAGGTAAAAATGCTTATAATCATGATTCAACAGTTGATTATAAAGAACCAGTTATCTTATTAATTAATGAACTAAAGATGGATATTATTCAAAAGGTCACACCTCTTTTTATTAAAGCAATTATTGCTAAAAATGGTAGTGAGATTACGGTTGTTCATAACCAAATTAAAATGATGGGAATCAGTATTATTTATGATAGTAAATTAGATGATAATTATGTTGATAATAAAGAAGTATTAATTGATGTTTTAAGACACGAGATTATTTTTTCACCAAGCAATAAGATTAAAAAATCCTATGAAAAAATAAAAGATGAATATAAATATTTAACGAATAATAGTCGGACATTTCCTAATACTATCAATATATTAAATGATAAACAAGCACGAATTCATTTAAAAATATATGAAGCAGCCGAATTAGAAAATATTAACCTTAAAAATTATTTGTCAATTGGTTACTTAGATGTTAAAAGAATTTTTATTGAATCATTTTCAAGAAATAAAGAAGATATTATTGGATATTTTAAAAATCTTGCCAATAATTTAAATGGTAAACATATTAATTTCGGTATTTCTAATTTTACTAAAGAAGAAGTGGCTCTTTGTGGAAAAGATTTTTTAGGAATAATTACAGAAAATATAGATAAATTAAAAGAATTTACAGAAATAATTTTTAACTGTTTTACCACCCCATTTTCATTTGTTATAGGTGGTGTTAAAAACAATGATGAATTTAATACAATACGTTCGTTTATTTTAAAATATGTATTGGAATATAATAATATTGATTATAAATATGGCTTAAGCATTGATAGTTTAGAACTTACCCATAATTTAGATCGGATAAAAAATGCTGATTATTTAATCATTGACTGTGATGAATTAATCATAAGGCTCTTCCAATTTGATTCATTAGAAGATATGCCAAGCGAATATTATTTTGATCCATTATTTATCCGAATGATTAAAAGAATCGTTGATAAAGCTAAAGAAAATAATAGAGTTTGTTATTTATCAGGTGCATTACTTAAAATAAATCAACTATTACCTGTTTTACTTGCAATAGGTGTTGAAGACTTTATTGTTGAAAACAAAGTTGATTTAGCACAGTTTTGCTTGATCGAAGCTAAATATGTTAAAAAAATTATTAATAGACTACCAGAACTAGAAGCACTAGAAAATTCAATAGAATTTATTAATGCTATTGAAAAGCTTGAATAATTATAAAAAAAGATAAAATAATAATATCGGTGATATAATGAAAAATATCAAGGTATTATTATTTTTTTTATTTATATTTTTAACTCTTTTTGGATTGACAACTATCTTTTTTGATAAAATCATCAGTCTTAGAAATTTTGAAGAAAGTTTTTATTTTTTAAAGGATGTTGGACTTAGTCTTGTTCCTCTAAAAAATTTTTTAGCATTTTTTAAGATGCAAAATATTATTCCTATTGATAACATGAAGGATATTATCTATATTGGTGATTTAGATTTGCCGGTATCAATTGTTGTAGTAACTATTTTAAATGCTATTAATTTAGGAATTATTTATATTCTTTTATACATTATAATTAATAAATTATCATCAAAATTTAGTTTTTTACCAATTATTTTAGTCATTCTTTTCTTTTTCCTTCAATTCCTAAATTTCGACACAAGCTCCACAACATCATTTCTTTTCTATATATTTATCACCTGTTTAACCTTAGTTTTAACAATTCTATGTGTAAAAGTTGTGAAAATAATTTGCTATTTTATTTTAAAATCTAAAAAAAAGTTATCCAACAAAAACTAATTATGATATAATACCACGAGAGGTGTTTTATATGTGTGGTGTTATTGGGTATATTGGGAAGAAGTCAGCTAAAGAGATTATCTTTAATGGCTTATCAAGACTCGAATATCGAGGATATGATTCATGTGGAGTAGCGTTTAAAAACCAAGATGTAATACATGTTTTTAAAGATGCGGTTCGTGTTGACGAATTAGAGAAGACGGTAAATGAAACTTCTTACATGGGAATAGGACATAATCGTTGGGCAACACATGGTATAGTTTCTAAAGAAAATTCTCATCCGCACTTCACTAATAATAATGAATATGTAATTGTTCATAACGGTATAATTGAGAATTACTTAGAAATTAAAGATAAATATTTTAAAGATGACCTTTTTTTTAGTCAAACAGATTCTGAGGTTGTATGTAAACTCTTAAAATACTTTGGCGATCAAATGGATATGCTCGATGCTATTAAAGAAGTAATGAGAGTTGTTAAAGGATCATATGCTATACTACTGATGCGCAAATCTGAAAATCGCATCTATTTTATGCGTAATCATTCTCCTTTACTTTTAGGTATAGGCATAGACGAAATGTATTTATCGAGTGATTTAATGGCGTTAAATTCAACAATTAAAGAATATATTCCTTTAAATGATTTAGATTATGGTTATATTGACAGTGAAAACTATTTTGTTAATAATCTTAGAGCTGATAATTATCAAATTACGATTCTAAAAAACGATTTTAACTACTCAGGAATTGATAAAGGTGTTTTTCCTCATTACATGCTAAAAGAAATCTTTGAACAACCAGCAGTTATTAAAAGAATCATTGACTATTATAAAATGGATGATGCGATTAGTTTTAATATTATTGACGAGTTAAACCGCGCTGATGAATTATATATTATTGCCTGTGGCACGAGCTATTATGCCGGTCATGTTGGAATGGATGCTTTTGAAAGAATTGGTAAAAAGAGATGCCACGTTTATGTAGCAAGTGAATTTACATATAACATGCCAATTATTGCCCATAATGCATTCTTTATTTTGATTAGCCAATCAGGTGAAACTGCTGATCTTAAAATGGCTTTAGAAAAAATAAAAGCAATCAATGGCCGTTCATTAATTTTAACTAATGTTTTGACATCAACCTTAGCTAAAATGTCAACTTATAAACTACCTATTTTAGCAGGACCAGAAATTGCTGTAGCTTCAACTAAAGCTTACGTTGCACAAATTTGTGTTTTAGCAATCCTAGCTAATAAAATAGCTTTAGAGAAAAAAGATATTTTTACTGACTTATATATTTTAGCCAATGCGATAAGCAGTGCGCTTGAAAAAAAGGAATTAATTGAAAAATTAACACTTGAAACCTTTAATAAACGCAATGCCTTTTATATTGGCCGTGGCTTAGATTATTATGTTTCTTTAGAAGCAGCTTTAAAATTAAAAGAAATTTCTTATGTGCAAACTGAAGGCTTCTCATCAGGCGAATTAAAACATGGAACAATTGCTTTGATTGAACAAGACACGCCTGTTGCTGCAATAATTTCTAATAAAGAAACTTGCTCACTAGTACGTTCTAACATTAATGAAGTTGTATCACGTGGCGCAAAAACTTTAGTTATTTGTACAAGAAGCGTTTCAAATAATACAGATCATATCATTTTAGAGGATGTTCCACTATACTTATCACCAGCACTACTAGTTGTCCCAACCCAATTAATTGCCTATTTTAAAGCTAAATCATTAGGTTTAGATATTGATAAACCACGTAATTTAGCAAAATCAGTTACGGTGGAATAGAATGACAAAATATTTTGGAACCGATGGAATTAGAGGCGAAGCTAACTATTTCTTTAAGGATAATTTAGCCTATAAAGTTGGCAATTCTTTACGAGTATTTAATGAGAATTTAGTGGTGATTGGTATGGATACTCGTGAATCATCAGATGATATTTCAAAAAACATTACTTTGGGTGCGATTAAAGCTGGAAAGAATGTCATATCTTTAGGTGTTGTACCAACACCTGCTTTATCGTTTATTTCTAAAAAACTACAAGCAATTGGGGTTATGGTTACAGCTAGTCATAATCCTTATCATGATAATGGTATCAAAGTGTTTGATAAAGGTGAAAAGCTATTTTTAGAAAAAGAAAAAATGATTGAAGACATCATTGATAAAAACGAAGTTGTTGAATATGTTAATGGAGAAATCTTAAAAAAAGATAATATCTTAGATTTATATTTATCATTATATGAACCAATAAAGACCGATTTGAAGATTGCTTTTGATACGGCAAATGGTGCGACATCTGCTTTTTGTCATAAGATATTTTATGATAAAGTAAAAGAAGGCTATTATTTGTTTAATGAACCAAATGGTAAAAATATTAACGATAATTGTGGATCTACACATATTGATAATTTAAGAAACTTTGTTCTTAATAATAAACTTGATTTAGGTGTTGCATACGATGGCGATGGCGACCGTCTTTTAACTATTGATGAATTAGGTAACGTCATAAGTGGCGATAAACTAATTTATGCCTTTGCCAGCTATTTAAAAAAGAATGGGATGCTTAATTATAACCATGTAGTTTTAACTACGATGAGTAACCTTGGTATCATTAAAGCTTTAAAAGATTTAGAAATAGAAGTAAGCTTAACTGATGTTGGCGATAAATATGTTTTAGAAGAAATTACTAAGAATAATTATTCTTTAGGTGGAGAAGCATCAGGACATATTATAAATTATGATTTTTTAAATACTGGGGATGGTTTATTCAATAGTTATTTTCTTTTAAAAATTATAACTGAAGAAAAGAAAAGTCTTTATGAATTAACTAAAGACTTAGTTGAATATCCAAGCGAAATGGTTAATATAAGAATTAAAAAAGATTATATTTTAGAAATTGATGAAGTAAAAAATGTTATAAGCGAAGCTAAAAAAGCGCTTAGTGATGTTGGCAAAGTCATTGTGAGAAAAAGTGGTACAGAACCTTTAGTTCGTGTTTTAGTTGAAGCTAAAGATAGTACTCTTGTTAAAAAGTATATTAAGATAATAGTTGATAAAATAAATGAGGTGAACTTATGAAAAATTATGCAATAGTTCTTGCTGCTGGAAAAGGTACAAGAATGAAAACAGAGCTTCCAAAATGTGCCTATCCAATTCTGAAAAAGCCCATGATTTCATATATTTATGAAGCTTTAGAAAAATCAGTTGTTGATGAAGTAATAGTTGTTGTAGGTCACAAAAAAGAAGTTATTATGGATATACTTAAAGATAAAGTTATGTATGCTGAACAAAAAGAACAATTAGGTACTGCGGATGCCTGCAAAGCCGCTCGTGAATTTGTAGTAGAGGATGGTAATACGATAATTTTACCTGGTGATATGCCACTTGTTACAACTGAACTAATTAATAGAGCATTTAGTGCTCATAAAGAACGCCGTTATGATTTAACAATCTGTACAACTAAGGTTAATGATCCAACAGGATATGGACGTATTGTTCGTGGAGAAGAAGGAATAGTTGAAGAAATAGTTGAGCAACTTGATGCAAATGGAACACAACTACTTATTAACGAAATCAATACAGGTGTTTATGTTTGTGATAATAAATTACTTTTTGAAGCTTTAGATAAGGTTAAAAATAACAATGCGAAAAATGAATATTATTTAACTGATATTGTTAAAATATTAAAACAAGATAAAATGATTATTGGTTCATGCATTATTAAAGATTCAACCATTACTATGGGTGTTAATGACTTATATGCTTTAAGTATCGCTGAAGCCAAATTACGTCTAGAAATAAATAAACGTCATATGTATAATGGCGTAGCGATGATTAACCCTGAAACAATAACTATCGGTGATAATGTAATTATTGAAGAAAATGTGCAAATTCATCCTAATACATATATTACAGGTGATTCAATTATTCATAAAGGCGCAAGCATTGGTCCTAATACCGAAATCCATAATAGTGTAATTGGCCAAAATGTGGTTTGCCGCCATAGCTTAGTATATGATTCAATTGTTCATGAGAATACTACTATTGGTCCATTTGCCCATTTGCGTGAGGGTGCAAACATTGGTCCAAAAAATAGAATTGGTAACTTTGTTGAGGTGAAAAAATCATCAACTAAAGAAAATACTAAAGCTTCACATTTAGCTTATATTGGTGATACAGAATGTGGCGCTAATGTTAACTTTGGATGTGGTAGTATTACGGTTAACTATGATGGTATAAATAAACACAAAACAATTATTGGTGATAATGTCTTCATTGGCTGTAACGTTAATATGATTGCTCCAATTAAGATTGAAAATAACAGCTTTATTGCAGCTGGATCAACAATTAATAAAGACGTACCTGGTAGTGCATTAGCAATTGCGAGGGCAAAACAGGTAAATAAGGTCGACTATATTCAAAACTTACCAATTAATAAAAAATTTGTTGACAACAAATAATTAATGTTGTATACTATATAGGTAAAAATTAGAAAGAAGAAGTCCCACTTCTCACCTGATTGCTTAAGTGATAGGTTGAAAGCTATAAATTAACTATTTGTTATTTTAAAAGTGGGCTCATACTCACTTTTTTCTTTTTAAATCAATGGGAGGTGTTGTTTATAAACAACAATTTGAATAAGCCTGTTAAAAAAGATGACATGCTAGTAAACGAAAATATCCGTGCGAAAGAAGTTTTTTTAATCGGCAATGATGGATATCAATATGGTGTTAAATCGTTAAATGAAGCACTATTTATTGCAGATAGAGAAGGATTTGATTTGGTATGCGTAGCTCCAAATGCCACTCCAGTTGTCTGCAAACTTATCGATTATTCAAGATATCGCTACGAACAACAACGTAAAATGCGGGAGCAAAAGAAGAATCAAAAGGTTGTTGAGATTAAAGGAATGCGTTTATCAGCACAAATAGACGATAATGATTTTGAAACCAAAGTTCGTAATGGTCGCAAGTTCTTAGAGGACGGAGACAAACTAAAAGTGTCACTTAAACTAACAGGTAGAATGATGACATATTCAAAACAAGCGATTGATATTGTTAAAAAATATGCAGGAAGAATGGATGATATTGCTACATTAGATAAAGATCCAATTCTTGAAGGCCGAATGATTTCGGCAACACTTACACCTAAAAAAAATAAATAAAGGAGATATAAGGATATGCCAAAAATGAAGACACATGCTGGTACAAAGAAGAGAATTAAAGTTTCAGCAACCGGCAAATTTATTAGACATCGTGCATTTACAGCGCATTTATTTGGACACAAAACACAAAAAGTAAAAAGACATTTAAGAAAATCAGGATCAGTGAAGACATGCGATTACCGTCGTATTAAACACCAAATCCCAAATCTATAGCAAGGAGGAAATGAAACATGCCAAGAGTTAAAGGTGGAATCACTACACATAAAAGACGTAAAAAAGTTTTAAAATTAGCTAAAGGTTACTATGGAGCCAAACATTTATTATATAAGACTGCTCATGAGCAGGTAATGAATTCATTATCTTATGCTTATCGCGATCGCAAGAGAAGAAAAAGAGATTTTAGAAGGCTTTGGATTACACGTATTAATGCTGCTGCAAGATTAAATGATATTTCTTATTCACGCTTAATTGACGGATTAAATAAAGCAAATATCCAAGTTAATCGTAAGGTTTTAGCAGATATTGCTGTATTTGATGCTGCAGGTTTTTCTGAACTTTGCAACAAAGCAAAAGCAGCTTTAAAATAAATTTTTAAAAAGAGGTAGCCAATCCTCTTTTTTTGTATAAAGGTGGTGATGGATTTGTTAATTAGTGTTAATAATTTATGTAAGACATTTAATACCGAAATTTTATTTAAAAATGTTTCTTTTTCACTTGATTTAGGTGAGAAAGTTGCATTAATCGGTGATAATGGTACAGGAAAATCAACATTACTTAAAATCATAATGGGAGAAGCTGAGTATGATAGTGGCTCAATATCTCTAAGCAAAGAAACAAAAATTGGTTATTTATCACAAAATGTTATTACCTCAGAGGAGAATACCTTTATTGACGAGATAAATAGCGTTTTTAGTTACCTAATAAATTTAGAAAATGACATAAGTGATATTTGTCAGAAGATGGAATTAGAACCAAATAACGGGGATTTAATTAATCAATATAATAATTTAATTCATCAATATGAAATAAATGGTGGTTATGAATATCAATACGAACGAGATATGATTTTAACTAAATTTGGCTTTAAAGAAGATATGTATAATAGAAGAATTACAACCTTCAGTGGTGGTGAAAAGACCAAAGCGAATTTTGCTAAGTTACTTTTATTAAAGCCTAACTTATTGATTCTAGATGAACCAACCAATCATTTGGATATTAATCTGATTGAGTGGTTAGAAGACTATTTAAGAAATTACTATGGAGCGGTTTTAATTGCTACTCATGATAAGTACTTTATAAATAAAGTAACAAAAAGAATTATTGAAATTGATCAAAATACTGCTAATCTTTATTATGGTAACTATGATTATTATTTAGAAGAAAAATTCAGAAGATATGAACTCTTACTTAAAACTTATAACAAGCAGATAAGCGAAATAGCCCATTATCAAGATTTTGTTGATCGGTTCCGCTATAAAGCAACCAAAGCAAAATCAGCGCAGGATCGAATTAAAAAGATTGATAGATTAAGTAAAGAATTAATTGATAAGCCAAAACTAAGAGATGAGAAAATTTCTTTAAATATGGAATCAAAAAGAGGAACTAAAGCGGTTATTTTAGATGTCAAAAATTTAGCAATTGGTTATGAAAAATTAATTAGAGATAATATTACCTTTAATATGCGGGGATTTGATAAACTAGCAATTATAGGTGATAATGGAATCGGTAAAACAACACTCCTTAAGACAATCATGGGTGAGTTAAGCCCAATAAAAGGAAGCGTAGAGTTTCATTATGATTTTAAATTTGGTTATTTTGATCAAATACAAGATGACCTCCCAACTGGTAAAACATTATTTGATATTGTCCATGATCTATATCCACTTTTTACTTTAACAATGGTAAGATCAGAACTTGCTAGACTTCTTTTTAAAGATGAAGATGTTTTTAAGGATGTTTCAATGTTATCAGGTGGTGAGAAGGTTCGTTTAAGGTTACTTTTATTAAGACTTGAAAAACCAGAAATGCTATTTTTAGATGAGCCAACCAATCACTTAGATATTAAAACAAAAGATATTGTTGAAGAAGTATTTAATGATTATGAGTCACCGATTATATTTGTATCGCATGATCGTTATTTTATTAATCGTATTGCGACTAAAATTTTAGCTATTTTTAAAGATAGAATTATTTTTATTGATGGTAATTATGATGAATACCTAAAGTACATAAGTACTCTAGAAGATACTAAGCCAATCAAAATTAAAATTACTAAGCCTAAGACTGTTGATAATAAAAAGCTTAAGGAAAAGTATGAAAATGAAATTAATAGCTTAGATAAACGCATTAAAGAACTAAAGGAATTACAATACCAAAAAGAATATTATGAAGATGCATTAAAGATAAAAAATCTTTTAGAAGAAATTGATCAAAAAGAAGATACACTACATAAACTAATGGAAGAATATATCGAATTTTCAGAAATGTGAAAATTATTCAATATTATATGGTATAATATTGGAAAATAGAGGTGGAAACATGGATTATATAATTGAAAAAATTGATCAAGACATTGCAGCAACCAACAAACTATTCTTAAGAAAATGCGTTCGTGGCATTATATTAAAAGACGACAGAATTCTATTAATGTATTCATCTAGAGATAATATGTATGGGACTCCTGGTGGAGTTATCATGATGAATGAAACAAAATACGATGCTCTGCACCGCGAATTACTTGAGGAAGTAGGAGCGTTTGAAATTAATATTTTAAAAAATATTGGTTCAACCTATGAATTAAGAAAATCTCGCTCATATAATGGAGAACCAATTCGTATAGAAAGCGACTATTATTTAATCGATGTTTTAACTTTTACAGATAATGCCTTAGAAAGTCATGAAGAAGACATGGGACTTATTCCATTGTGGGTCAAAATTGATGAGGCAATTAGACACAATCAAAAACAATTAGCTAATTATAAAGCTTATGGAAATATCAGTTTTTATCATACGCAAACAGATATATTAAGTTTTATAAAAGAGCATTTAATCGAGGTATGAAATGATTTCAAAAGTAAAAAATGATATAAAAAATTATTTACATGACGAATATCTAAAGAAATATGCTTTAGATTTAAATTTTATTATTGAAGAACCAAAAAGAGCAGGTCAGGGAGATTTATCGATTCCTTGTTTTACGCTTTTGAAAGTTATAAAGAAAAGTATTAACGAGATTACAGAAGATATAAAGGAATTATTAAGTATTTCACCTTTAAGTAATTTATTTCAAGAAATTAATGTAATTGGTGGTTTCGTTAATATTACAGTATCACGTGAAGAGTTAACTAAAAAAGTCATCAGAAACTTATTAGAAAAAGAAATTGGTAAAAATAATGAGTTTAATGATGAAGTAATCTGTTTAGATTATTCATCACCAAATATTGCAAAACCATTTTCTATCGGTCATTTACGCTCAACAATTATTGGTCAAGCAATTGCCAATATTTATGAAAAATGTGGTGCAAAAACAGTTAGAATTAATCATTTAGGGGATTATGGTACGCAATTTGGTAAAATGATTTATGCATATTTAAACTTTGGCGATAAAGCAAAAGTTCAAGCAAATCCAATTGAAGAATTAGTAGCACTTTATGTTAAATTTCACGCATTAGCTGAAAATGATCCAAATCTAGAAATAGAAGCACGTAAAATATTTAAAGAGCTTGAACAGGGAAATGAAGAATACGTTAAAATTTGGAAATGGTTTAGAGAAGAATCATTAAAAGAATTTAATAAAATGTATGAGAGACTAAATGTTAAGTTTGATTCATATAACGGTGAAGCTTTCTATAATGATAAAATGGACGCTATTGTTAACGAACTAGAAGATAAAAACTTGCTTGTTTTAGATGATGGAGCGATGGTTGTAAAGCTTGAAGGTGACGTTCCACCAGCTATCATTAAGAAAAATGATGGTTCAACTTTATATATTACGCGTGATTTAGCAGCATTATTTTATCGTAAGCATGAATATAATTTTACTAAATGCTTATATGTCGTTGGTAATGAACAAAAATTACATTTTGAGGAGTTAAAAGAAGTTGTAAAACTTATGGGTTATGACTTTTATCAAAATATTTTTCATGTGAATTTTGGTTTAGTTTTGCAAGATGGCAAGAAAATGTCAACACGTAAGGGTCGGGCAGTTAAACTAATTGATGTTTTAGATAAAGCTAAAGAAATATCTTTAGAATACATTAATGAAAAGAATCCTGACTTAGAAAATAAAGAAGAAATTGCGGAAAAAATTGGAACTTCAGCAATAATTTTTAATGATTTAAGAAATTATCGTGCTAATGATTTTGAATTTGACCTTGAATCAATGGTTAAATTTGAAGGTCAGACTGGTCCATATTTACAGTACACGTATGTCCGTATTAATTCTATTTTAAAAAATGAACAGATTGATTTTAATAATATTGATTATAAACTATATTTAGGCGATCATTATTTTGAAATAATCAAAGAAATTGCTCAATATGAAAGTATTCTAGTTAGGTCAGCAGTAGAATGTGCCCCTTCATATTTAGCGAAATACCTACTAAATTTGGCGTCTTTATTTAATGGCTTTTATGCAAAAGAAAAGATTTTAGTAGATAATGTTAGTGAAAAAAATTCGAAGGAAGTATTACTATATTTAGTTAAACAAATCTTAGCTGACGGAATGAAAATACTTGGTATGAGTGTGATTGAAAAAATGTAACTGATATAGTATCGGTAGAGGTATGAAAAATAAAAATTTAAGAAATGTAGGTTTGATGTTTAAGTGGATGGAAAAAAATAGTATATATTTTATTTTGTCAATTATATTACTATTTTTAATTACTTATCTAAGAAGTATTGTGCCACTATTTTCCCAACATATTATTGACTCAATACTGAAGGGAAAAGAATCAGAACTTCCAGCTTTTATCTTACGTTTAGTTAATGGTGATTCAGTAAAAGAAAAATTACTATTAACAGCGCTTATGTTAATAGCTATTGAAACGATTAGGGCATTATTTATCTTTTTAAGAAGAACATGTACAGGAATCTTTTCTGAGTCGTTAACTTACTCACTCAGAAATAAATTATATAAAAAGTATTTAACTTTATCTTACGATTTTCATAAAAAAGCAGAAACAGGTGACTTGATTCAAAGAGCAACATCGGATATTGATACTTATCGTAACTTTATATCTGATCAAGTTATTGAAGTAATTCGTCTTGTCTTTACAATTAGCTTTTCTGTTTATCAAATGTCTAGGTTAAATTTAACACTAATGTGGATTTCTTTAGCGTCTTCACCAATTATCTTTTTAACAGCATTTATTTATTTTACAAAGGTTAAAAAGCTTTTTGAACAGGTTGAAAATGATGAATCAAAGATGACAACTGATGTTCAAGAATCAATCTCTGGTATCAGAGTTGTCAAAGCCTTTGCGAATGAAAAATATGAAGTTGATAAATTTGAAAAATTAAGTCGTAAGTATACAAATTCAAGTTATAAAGTAACTGTACTTATGGCGTTATTTTGGGGTATTACAGATGGCTTGATCTTTATTCAATATATGGTCACAGCATGTATCGGTATTACTTTTGCGGTTAATGGCATCATTGAAATTGGTATGTATTCATCAATTTTAATGTATGTTGGTCAAATCGTATGGCCAATGCGTAACCTAGGAAGAATTATTGGTGACTTTGGTAAAGCAACTGTTTCTGTATCAAGAATTGATGAGATTTTATCAAAGAAAGATGAATTTGTCTTATCTGGAAGCGAAAAACCAGAAATAACAGGTAATGTCTCATTTAATGATGTTTATTTTAAATTTAATGATTCAAATGTTAATCAAATTGATGGTATTTCTTTTAATGTAAAAAGAGGGGAAACTATTGCGATTGTTGGTAAAACAGGTTCAGGTAAATCAACTTTGATGAATTTATTAATTAGATTAATGGATTTGGACAACGGGGAAATTTTACTTGATAATACTGATGTAAGAACAATTGATAAGCATTATTTAAGAGAAAATATTGGGATTGTATCTCAGGAACCATTCCTTTTTTCTAAGACAATTGAAAGCAATATTGGTATTACTTTAGATGATTTAAATGAAGAAAGAATTATTAATGCAGCAAAAATAGCCAATGTTCATAATGACATAATTGGCTTTGAAAAAGGTTATAAAACAATTGTTGGTGAAAAAGGAGTTACTTTATCGGGTGGCCAAAAACAAAGAGTCGCAATTGCGAGAACTTTAGTTGAACAAAAACCAATTCTAATTTTTGATGATTCGCTCTCAGCTGTTGATACAATGACTGACGTTGAAATAAGAAAAGCTTTAAATAAGTATTATCAAAATTCAACTGTCTTTATAATTACTCATCGTATTTTAACAGCGATGGAAGCTGACAGAATTATTGTATTAGACAACGGAAAAATTGTTGAAGAGGGAACCCATCAAGAATTACTTAATAAAGAAGGCTTATATAAGACGTTATATAACATTCAATCAACTATTGATTTTAAGATAGGAGATGATGAATAATGGCTGAATTTTTTGAAGAAGATAATTTTGAGAGTACCAAGCTTGATAAATCGATTTGGAAAAAACTAATTAAATATATGATGCCTCATAAAAAGTATGTAATTATCGCGGCAATCTCAATTATGATTACAGCTACTTTAGATGCGGTGTATCCACTTATGACATCATATGCCATTGATGAGATTATTGAGGTGAAAAATTTAGGAAATTTAAAATATTTTATTGTATTTTTCATTTTATTTATTTTTACTCAGATATTTTCTGTAATAATGTTTATTAAAAGTGCGGGAAAAGTAGAAGCAGAATTAGCTTATGATATTAGACGTGACGCTTTCAATAAACTTCAAAAATTACCATTCGCTTATTATGATAAAACTCCAGTTGGCTGGATTATGGCGAGAATGACTAGTGACTCAAGAAATTTATCTGAAATTTTATCTTGGGGTATTGTTGATTTAGTTTGGGGACTTGTTTTGATGTTCTTTATCGTCATTTTCATGTTCATAGTAAACTGGAAGCTAGCCTTAATTGCGATTGCTGTTGTGCCAATTATGGCGCTTGTAAGTAAATACTTTGAAGTATTAGTCTTAAAAGCTTATCGAAAAGTTAGAAAGATTAACTCAAAAATTACTGGTTCATTTAATGAAGGAATCACTGGTGCTAAAACGATTAAAACACTTGTGCTAGAGGATAAATCAAGCAAAGAATTTAACGATTTAACAACTTCAATGCGTAAACAATCAATTAGAGCTCATATGATTAATGCAATATTCTTTCCAAGCGTAATATTCTTATCAACGATTGCGACTTGTCTAGTCTACTATTTTGGCGGTAATTTAGTATTTATTGGGGTTATTGATGTTGCGACACTTTATATTTTCGTTAATTATTGTGGTCAGTTTTTTGACCCAGTATATAACCTTGCGACTTTACTATCGCGTATGCAACAAGCTCAGGCCTCAGCAGAGCGGATTTTATCACTAATTGAAACTAACCCAGCGATTTATGATGATAAAGAAGTTATTAATCGCTATGGTGATACTTTTGATTTAAAGAAAGAAAACTTTGAAGAATTAGTTGGTAAGATTGAATTTAGAAACGTTGGTTTCAAATATGATATTGGAGAACAAGTGTTAGAGAACTTTAACTTAACCATTAAGGCCGGAGAAAAAGTAGCTTTAGTTGGTCATACAGGTGCTGGAAAATCGACGATTGTAAATTTACTATCAAGGTTCTATGAACCTGTAGATGGTGAAATTTTAATTGATGATAAGAACTATAAAGAGCGTTCAATTGCTTGGTTACATAAAAATATTGGTTACGTGTTACAAACACCACATTTATTTAGTGGAACAATTATGGAAAACGTTCGTTATGGTAACTTAAATGCCTCTGATGAGGATGTATATAAAGCATGCAAACTCGTTAATGCAGATGAATTTATTAGTAAATTTGAAAAAGGTTATGATACTGAGGTTGGTGAATCAGGTAATAAATTATCAGTTGGTCAAAAACAACTTTTATCTTTTGCTAGAGCTATTATTACTGATCCTAAAATTATTATTTTAGATGAAGCGACTTCATCAGTAGATACAGAAACAGAATTCATAATTCAAAAGGCAATTGATAAAATTTTAGTTGGTAGAACATCAGTAATTGTTGCACATAGATTATCGACAATCGTAAGTTGTGATCGTATCTTAGTTTTAGAAGATGGTAAAATTATTGAAGAAGGTAACCATAAGGACTTAATTAAGAAACAAGGCAAGTATTATCAATTGTATACTAATCAATTTACTCAAGAAATGCTTGAAATGTCAAAAAATTAATTATTTAAAAATGGCTTATCTCAGCCATTTTTTTTATAAGATGTGGTATAACAAATATACTTGTGCTATAATAGGAATATAAATCTTTTATTAAACTCGAGGAAAAATATGAATTTTTATGATTGGTTAGTAGGGAATGCCGGGGTTCCTGGTGAGTATCAGTATCAAAAGATGCATATTATTACGACGATAATTGTCTTTTTGCTCATCTTATTTTTTATAATTCTAGCAGCTAATAAAAAAATTTCAGATAAAAATAAAAGAAGAATCTTAGTGTTTATTGCAATCTTTCAACTAACTTTTGAAATTTCATGGCGTTTAATTTATCTTTTTGTTAAAAAGGATAGTCTCTTAAGTATTTGGCCAATGTATCCATGTAATTTAGGAGGAATCATCATTCCTATATTTGCTTTAACAAATTTTAAAACTGGAAAAAGAATGTTTTATTTATTTGGCTTTATTGGCGGATGTTTAACATTTGCTTTACCTGAAGGAATATTTAATACCTCAGTCTTTGTTTTTCCAATTTTGAAGAGTGTTTTACAACATACTGGACTTTTAATCATCCCAATATTTGAATATGTAAATAAGACATTTAAGCCATCTATAAAAGATTATGGATTTATCATTTTAGGTTGCTTAATCCACGTGTTTAACTGTGAGGTAATTGATCGACTTTTTGGTTTTACTGGTGATTATATCTTCTTTAGAAGTGATATGCCATTTGTGATTCCTAATGTTCCTCAATTTATTACCTTAAGCCTATTTACTGCAATTATTCTTTTAATTTTATCATTTATTTTAGATTATAATGAATCAGTAGCCTGGTTAAAAGAGAAGAAAGTTAAAATGATCAAATCATATAAATAAAAAAGAAAGAGATATTTTAATTAAATTATGGAAAAGAAAAAGTTAATGATTATAACTATCTTGTCAGTTATAATTTTAGTTGTTTTAGTTCTAACTATAAGATACATAAGCAAAGATTTTGTAACAAAAAATAGTGGCGAAATAACCATTGTTTTAGTTGATATAGATGGAAATGAAGTAAAAAGTAAAGAAATAAAGTTTAACGAAAACGACACCCTTGTTTCATTAATAACTAATAATTTTAATAATGTCAAAATAGAAAATGGGATGTTAATGTCTATTGAAAGTTTTGAAACACCACAAGATTTTTCAACCTTTATTAGTATTTATGTTGATGATAAAATGAGTGATGTAGGGTTAAAAGATATCAAGTTTAAAGATCAAACAAAAATATCATTTATTATGACTAAAAATAATTATGTCAATAATTAAGTAAATTTTAAAAATTTTATTTTGAAATTTATAAACATTATGTTATAATAATTTATGCTTGCCGAAATGGCGGAATAGGTAGACGCGATAGACTCAAAATCTATTATTCCTAAAGAATGTAAGGGTTCGAGTCCCTTTTTCGGCACCATCTGATTTTAAATGGCTAAATATAGCCATTTTTTTTTGCTTTGTACTAAATCACATAAAAAATTAATATGACATTAACAATTTTAATACGATATAAGAGTTCTCTTACACGATTACCCTATAATTTACACAATTTATTTTTTATACAATTACTTTTGTAGAACAATCTTTTCTTTAGGTTGGGTGTGATCATACCTATCTTTTAAGTAACTCTTTGATTATTGTAGTAATCCATGTAGCTGATAATACTTTTATATGTTTGTATGATTTTGAATAGAAATTCTGTATAGACGGTTTTATTTAATTATAATGTGGTAAATATAAGATAAGAGAAAAAAATAAAGAACAGCTAAAATCCCATATTTTTAAAAATTGAGTCCAATTTATGTATACTTTATTTGCCAAAAATCGACAAATCAACTGTATAATATGTAAAAAACTTTTTTTTTAAGTAAAGACAGTTAAATATTTAGAAAAATTTAATTAAGAATATGGAATACATTTTATTTAAGAATAAATATGGTAAAATATAAAAAAAGACAATATTTGTAGCATATTATGTTTTATAATTTAATAGGATATAAGGCTTCAAATCCTTTTTTCTATCCAAATAAAAACTAGTCAGTGATTCGAAATATATTAAATGTACATAGTTAAGCGTTTTGTACATATGTTCTTCCTTGCATTAATTTCGATAACAATATATGAAAATCTTTCTATTCCTTTACTTTTAAAAAAGGAATTAAATGTTGCTGATAAGATTTCCTATGTCTTTAATAGTGTAGGTCTATCTGACATGGATTTGTCACGAAAAATATACGAGTTGTCTTCTGGACAAAAACAAAGAGTTTCAATAGCAAGAGCACTAATTAAAAGTCCAAAAATTATTTTTGCAGATGAGCCTACCGGCAACCTTGATGAAAAGAATGCTAATTCAATATTTAGTATTTATAAAGAAATTTCAAGACACTCTCTAGTAATATTAGTTTTCCATGACATCAACTTAGTTAGAAAATTCTCCGCTTTGCCTATTCAAAATAATTTATATAATTCTTAGGAGGCAGTGTATTTGAAAAAAGATCAAAGTAAATTAAGCTTGCAAAAACAAATGATGTTACTTTTAGTTTTAATTTGTGCAACATTCCTATTTTCATGTTCAAAAAATAGTGGAGACACACCACAACTTTACGCAGATGCCATAAATAATAATTTTGATGCTCAAATATACCTTTTAGGCGATGATATTGGCTCAAAATATAATTTGGAATATACTAGCATTGATTCGTTGACTAAATGTGACTCAAATGCTGAATATAAATTTATAATAATTAATTTCAATACTACAAAATACAATCTAGATAATAGTGATTTAGAGCTTCTCTATAACCTTATCCATTCACAACAATACAAAATAATGTATGCTAACTTCCAAAACTATTCCACCTATATATATAATTCAGGATTAGATATAATTGATTCAGAAGATACGAAATCAGATTTTCATATATGTTTACTCGACTTTCAAACAAAAACAACTCTCAAATCTGATTTAACAGATGAAGTTATAATTATTGATTTGATTGCACAATGCTTAAGAACTTATATTTAGAAAGCCTACTATAAATAAATCAAGTATCTAATTAAAAATATTTGAATTAATTTATAAGCTAAATAAAAAAAGTCTTTTTTAGATACAAATTTTAAAATTTTGTTTATGTTATCCCTTATGAATATGAAGAATTGTAATATATTATACACATGATTTTTAACATTTATATAATAATAAAAAACAAGCTAATGATAATGAGATATTTATCAAAATTGTGAAATTTTTCACAATCAAAATTGCTTGTTTTTATTTTATCACTAACATCGTTATAATATTATTCTGTAAACAAAATTAAATATTCATTTAAAAGGACTAAATTTTCTTATAAAATAAGTTTTGATTTTTACTTGACAGGTAAATGTATTAATGTTAATGTAATAATGCATTAACATTTTTAAATAAGAATGTATGTTTGTTATAAGGATCATATTAGAGGTGACCACGATAAGATAATAGCAAATTAGAAATTATCTATATATGTAATAAGAAGTTGTAAGAGTAATTTATGGCAACTCATGGATACCATAAAATATATTATGAATCACAGGTTACATCGACATGAGTACTAGTAATTTAACTCTGAATTTATAAAATTTACTATATTATAAGAAAGCATAGAAAGAGTTAAAGCAAGAAAATCAAAATAACCAATTTACAAAATTGTACTTTGGTAAGAAAGGTAAAATATGGACTTAAAGAAAAAATATGAAAATATAGTTGATAAAATGAAAAATATTGATTATGAAAATATATGGCAGGATTTTCATCAATACAATATTGCTTTATATGATGATAATAGTGTTTGTTATCAAGGAAGACTATTTCCTAAGACAAATGAATTTATAGCTAATACTTCAATAAAATATAATAATGAAATGATTGGTATATGGTACTTACAAGAAGATTTAGATGATGATATTCTTACATCTAAATTAATTCATGAAACATTTCATGCATTTCAATCAGAAAACAATGAATCTAGGTTTCCTAATGAAATAGAAGCACTTTTAAATTATAAGTATGATTTAAATAATCTTACATTAAAAACAGCTGAAAATAAACTTATAGTTGAGTTACTTGAGTCATTCAATAAAGATTTATTTGATAAATTGATAAGTATAAGGAAAAATAGATTGTCACTATATCCATACGAAGTAAAGTATGAAATGTCGATTGAGCAGATCGAAGGGACTGCAAATTATGTTGAACTTGAGTCTTTGAGACAACTTGACTATAGTAAATATCTAAAAAAATTTAACCAAATGAAGAAGTCAATACTCAATCCTAATAACTTATTTCCAATTAGAATAGTATCATATGATGTTGGAGCATTATTAATAAAAATCTTAATTGATAATGCATTAACAATCAATTATGATTTTAATGAAAATAACTATTTGGATTTCTATCTAAAGACTTACGATTATGCTGATTTTAAGATTAAAGAATCAATAGAATTAAAAAAACTAATTGAGCAATTTTTTAGTGAAACTAAATATTTAATTGAAAAATCGGTTAAAAAAGAAAACTTAATTACTGAAGGAAATTATGAACTTTTAGGTGTAAATATTTATAACGCAAGGTATTTAAATAATTTTATAATAACAGAATATTTTTTAATGTACAAAGAAAATGACCATGATAAAATTTTAAATGGAGATTTTGTTATAAAAATTAATGAAAAATCAAATATTTTGGAAGTTTATAAATTAACTAGATAAATCCTCAGAGATTACAAAAACAAAGCATGCAAAATTTTTGGCACTACGCATGTATGATTTACAGGAGATTTTCAAACAGTGGACATATGTCTAAATTTTTGTGTCTAAAAAATTGACCTATGTCCAATGTGTATTAATACTTTCTGTTTCATTCAATTACTACTTATTTTGACAATTTTTATTGTTATAAATTGATATAATTCAAATTGTGATATATATTTAGGACTAGCATGAAAAATATAATTTATCTGTTTTTTCTATATATGGACTTTTAAATTTTTAAATGTTAAAATCTAATTAGAATGTACTACTTTATTTACTATTTTGAAAATAATATATAAACTAAAATCATTTAAACTAGGTGAATTATATGAAAAATATGATTTTAATTATTGGTAATGGTTTTGATTTACAATGTGGTTTAAAATCTACTTATAATGATTTTTTTGAGTATAAGAAAAACAATAATGAGATTTATAAATTGTTTTTTAAAAATGAAAATGAATTTTGGTGCGATATTTTTGGTTGTGAACAATCATTTACTTCGAATTTTACAATTTGGGATATGTTATTTATTTTAAAAAGTAATAATCATCATAAAAGATGGTGTGATATTGAAAAAGAAATTCTGGACACCTTTCTTTTAGATAATACTAATCACTGTTTTTGGGATAAGGTACTAATACACTACAAAGAAAGAAAAAAAGAAGATAAAGAAGTATACCGAAATGATCCAATTGAATTTAAACTAGGATTTTTTTTATTTTGCGTTGATAGTACACTAAATGATATTGATGACTTTGTTGAATTAATATTCGATCATTTAAAAAAATTTGAAGAAAGTTTTTCTAAATATCTTAGTAAGGAAATAACTTCTCAATATAATAAAAATACTATTATTCTCTTTAATAAACTATTTACTTTAGATAATGACTCATCTATAGGCGAATCAGAAAATCGTGTAGTTATATCCTTTAATTATACTAATCACAGGCAGCATATTTTAAAAAAGGTTTGTTCAATATATGCAAATATTCATGGAAGAATTGACGCTGAACCTGCAAATATTATCTTTGGTATTGATGATTATGAAATGCAGTCGGAACAAAGAAATTATTTACCTCAAGCAACAATTTTTTCAAAAAGTGTAAGAATAATTACTAATCCATTACAGCCTAATGAAAGTCTTTTGCGTGATAGGATTAATAATATTGTAATCTATGGACATTCATTAAATAAAGCTGATTACTCATATTTTCAATCAATATTTGATCACTATGATTTATATAAGTCTAATGTTGTCTTGTGGTTTGCCTTTTCAAAACATAAGTATTTTAGTGAAGAAAACTATATTAATTCAATTAGAACACTAATTGTTGAATATGGTAAAACACTTGATAATAAGGATCATGGGAAAAATTTATTTCATAAATTACTTTTAGAAAATAGAATTAAGAAAGTAGAAATAAACTAGATTACGCTAAACGAAGTAAAGTAAGGATTTGAGACATATATAATAAATTAAAAGGGGAAGGTGATGAAAACAAAGTTGATGGATTTATGGTATTACATAGTTGAATATAAAGATGGATCTTATATTAAGTTAAATAATTTTTCGATTACTAAGTTAAATAGGAATGGCAAAATAACAATGTATATGGAGTATAGGCTACTTGGTGGTCTTATCGATAAATATCCTACTATTTTTAATGAAATAAGAAGTAATTAAAAGATATTATAGATAAAAAGGTTAGTTTAAGAAATTTTATTTATTCTTAATACTAACCTTTTTGTATTTTATTAGGTAAAAATGTCAAATTTACATCATGTTTTAAATAGATTTTTTTATTAAATGGTGGTAAAATTTATTATAAGGGGTGAAGAAAAATGGCATTTGATTATAAGAAAGAATATAAAGATTTTTATATGCCAAAAAATAAACCAGTAATTGTTAATGTACCAAAAATGAATTATTTAGCTGTAAGAGGAAAAGGTGATCCAAATAGCGAAAATAGTGAATATAAAAACAGTATTGGTTTACTTTATGCGATAGCTTTTACCATTAAAATGAGCTATAAAGGACCACATAAGATTGACGGTTATTTTGAATACGTTGTCCCACCACTAGAAGGCTTTTGGTGGCAAGATAATATTAAAGGGATGGACTATTCAAAAAAAGCTGATTTTAACTTTATTTCAATCATAAGATTACCAGATTTCGTTACTAAAGAGGATTTTAATTGGGCAATAGAAGAAGCTACTAAAAAGAAAAAGATGGACTTTTCTAAAGTTGAATATTTTGTATATGATGAAGGTTTATGCGTTCAGTCAATGCATTATGGTAGTTTTGATGATGAACCAGCTACTATTGAATTAATGCATAAATATATGACAGATAATGGTTATGAATTAGATATAAATGAAAAGAGATTTCATCACGAAATTTATTTAAGCGATCCAAGAAAATGTGATGTTTCAAAGCTTAAAACAGTTATAAGGCATCCAATTAAATAGATAGTGGTTAAATAATTAAGTAAAAATGATATCTAGTATTTATAAAAATAAATTTAGACATATTAAAAAGAACCCTGTAAGCATAATGCTTCTGATTAAGCTTGCTTATAGGATTCTTTTTATTTATGCTTTGCGTTTTTCTAATTCATTTTTAATTTGGTTAAAATGCTTACGAGTAATATTTCCTTTTTTAGCATAGATTGCAGATACAATAAAAATAATACCAGGAAGTAGTCCTAAAATAACTCTAATCGCAATTAATGCGGCATTAGGCTGAACTACATTTGTTGATTCAAGAAGCTCAGGATTTTCAATATATCCAAACGCTCCTAAAATTAAAGATACTACACTCACGCCAATTCCACTAGCTACTTTATAAATAAACTGAACAATTCCATAGTATGCGCCTTCACGTCTTACGCCATTTACATATTCATCAAATTCAATTACGTCAGGTAAGATAGCCCAAGGAATTATTTGAATGGCACTCATACCAATACCAACTAGTATTACAACTATTCCAAGTAGTATATAAGTTAATGTCATACTATATTTTGTGGCTTTAGGAACAAAAAAAATTAATAATAAAACTATGGCCATATAAATTGCGGCAACTTTATATACTTCATGTTTCTCATGATTCTTAGTTAGATTTACCCAAAAAACGGAAGCAATCATCGCGGTAATAAGAGGAATAGCAATAAACAACATTGAAATTAGTCCTCCACCAAGTGCTAAACTATCGCGAATATAAAACATAAAGATGGCCATGATAATATCAAAACCAACCATACTTAATAAATAGAAGATCAAATTATATTTAAATTCTTTTAATTTAAAGAACTGACGCAAAGTCTCAAAAAAGCTATAACTATTTTGATTGTTTGAATCAATACGTTCTTTGACGTTTAAAGTACATATTATCATGGTAACTGTAGCAATAATTCCAAAAATTATTCCTGCGACTAAATATGCGGTTTTTTCTGTTCCGTCAATTCTATATAGGATACTATCTTTTCCTTCTGCAAGAAGACTAAAGATTGCTGCACCAAGTAGAATACCAACATTAGCCATGATAATTCTTACAGCATTTAAGGATGTACGTTCATCATAATCATTTGTCATATTAGCAGATAAGGAATTATAAGGAATGTAAACAACTGTAAAAGCCGTATTGTATAACATATATATTAAAGTAAAATAAATACATTTAATAGTTGTGGTCATTTCAAAAGGAATTATCCAAAGCAACATAAAGCAAAGACCAAATGGAACTGCCCCAAGTATCATATAAATCCGTCTTTTACCATACTTACTTTTTGTCTTATCAGAAATTAAACCCATGAGGTAATCAGTAAAAGCGTCCCATAGTTTACCAATCAAGAAAATTATTGGTACTAAGAAGGCACTTAATCCCGCTATTTTTACGAGGAAATATAGCAAATAAAAAGAAACAGATGAAAACAAGATATTAGCTGATAAATCACCCATTCCATAAAAAAACTTCTCTTTTTTTGAAATCATAACATCCTCCAAAACTTAAAATATAGTACTATTTTATCACATTTTGTTTTTTATGAAGAAAATATTATGAAATATTATAATTAAATACTGGATTTATTTTTAAATAATTATGATATAATAACTAAGTGTGCCCATAGTTTAACTGAATAAAATTTGGCCCTCCGAAGGCTAAGAGTATGGGTTTGAGTCCCTTTGGGCACGCCACTTCAGGAATTCATGTTTAATACAATATAGATATTAAGCTTTTTATATATAAAAAACTGCCTTTTTTGTTAAAATTAATTAAAAAAAAACATTTTATATTTATTAATAAATATGAGTGATTCTAAATTTTAGTAAATTTTAGGCTTTTTATTTAACAAAAACAAGAAAAGTCAATAAAAAAAAAGGTAATTTAATAAATAAAAATTATTAAAAATAGTTAACAAGATCTCGAATCTATTTGATTATATCATATTGAATACAAAGGTTTGATATAGATAAAAGCTAAAAAGAAATGACTTATCATATAAAATAGAATTGTATCTGTTGACAATTATAAAACAAAAAAATATAATACATTTATAGTATTAACAAAATAAAGAAGGGGAAAAAATGGAACTAAAAAAAGGAATTAACCTAGGTGGATTTTTGAGTCAATGTGTTCATACGAAGGAGCATTATGATAATTTTATACTAAAAGAAGACTTTACATATATAAAGTCATTAGGATTTGATCATGTAAGATTGCCTATTGATTACAATGTAATGGAAGAAGAAGATGGAACTGATAAAGCTCAAGGTTTTAATAAAGTAGAAGAAATAATCAGCTGGGCAAAAGAAAATGATCTAGATATAATTTTAGATTTACATAAAGCGTATGGTTATGATTTTAATAACGCGGGAAATAAAGAAAAGAATAATCTATTTTCTAGTAGTTATCTACAATCTAGATTTATTAACCTATGGAAAAAAATTGCGGAAAGATTTACAAAACACGAAAATGTTGTGTTTGAATTGTTAAATGAAGTAGTAGAAGAAGATAATGCAAACGCATGGAATGAATTAATTAGTAAAACATTAAAAGAAATAAGAAAGATAGCTCCTAAAAAGATTATTATTTATGGCGGTATCTTGTGGAATAGTGCAACTACAGTAAAGTTACTCGAAAAGCCAATTGATGAAAATATTATTTTTACTTTTCATTGCTATCAACCAATCGTATTTACTCATCAAAATGCTTATTGGATGCCTCAAATAAAAAACATTGGAGAGATTAATTATCCAGAAAGCTTTGCTTATTATAAAGAAAAATCAATGGTGTTAGGTGTTCAAGGAAATGATGTTTTTGAATGCAACCTTGATGGCAATATGGGAATTGAATTTCTAGAATATGTTATTAATGAAGCTGTTCTAGCCGCAAAGAAAATGAATGTAAGATTGTATTGTGGTGAGTTTGGTGTTATAGACCAAGCACCAGTCGATGATACATTAAGGTGGCTAAAGGATATTGTAAAAGTATTTAATCATCATAATATCGGTTATGCCTTATGGACATATAGAAAGATGGATTTTGGTATTGATGAAGATCATTATGATAAGATTAGAAATGAAATGATAAAGGTTCTTACTGAATAAAAAAAGGATTACGATAAATTCGTAATCCCTTTTTATTTTTTATGCTTTATACATAGACTTTTACACTTACTTCTTTAGATGATTTATTGTATGGAATAGTTGTTCCTTTAATTTCTTTTCCATCAACTATCATTTGATAAGGTAAATGGTTGTTTAATATTTCAATATTATACTTTATTCCACGATAAATTCTTGTCACTTTTACTTTTTTCATTTCTTTTGGTAGATGAGGTTCTATCTTTAAGCCATCGTAATCAGGTTTAATTCCTAAAATTTCTTGGCTTGATGCGACAAATGCCCAAGATGCGGTACCAGTTAAGAAACTATTTTTTGCTTCGCCATAATTTTTAGCATCGCGGCCTGCAATAGTTTGTGCATATACATATGGCTCTGTCTTATGTATTTCAGATATGTCTTCTAAATAAGCTGGACAATTACGCTTATAAACATCAAATGCTCTTTCATTATCGCCAATTACGGTATTTGCTATTACTATCCATGGATTATTGTGTGTGAATACTGAACCATTTTCTTTATATCCAGGAGGATAAGAAGATATCTCACCAAGTTCAACATGGTATTCTTTATATGTTGGATATAAAAGTTCAACCCCATAATCATTTGTAAGATATTTTTCGACTGAATCTAGGGATTTTTTACCTAATCCAAGCGTTTCACCTATTCTAGCCATTGTACAAAAACCCTGAGGTTCAATAAAAATTTTACCATCATTGCATTCGTTTGAGCCAATCTTTTTCTCAAATGCATCATATGCCCTTAAGAACCATTCTCCATCCCAACCATATTTAATAACATTCTCTTCCATTTTCTTAATTTCTATATTGATATGATCTACTTCTTTATCTTCACCATACAATCTAGCTATATTCACATATTCACGTCCATAATATATAAACATACCAGCTATAAAAATTGATTCAGCTTTTCCGCTCTCATAATTGGCAACAGTTTGAAAAGATTCTCCAGGAGTTTTAGAAAAACAGTTTAGGTTAAGACAATCGTTCCAATCGGCTCTACCAATCAAAGGGAGATTGTGTGGGCCTAAGTTATTTATAATATTATTGATGGATGCTTTTAAATGTTCGAAAAGAGGAACTTCAGATCCTTTTTCATTATTGAAAGGGACTAATTCATTTAGAATAGATAAATCTCCAGTTTCTTTTAAGTATTGTGCAGTAGAACCTATAAGCCACAACGGATCGTCATTGAATCCACCACCAACATTAGCATTACCACGTTTTGTCAGTGGTTGATATTGATGGTAAGTAGAACCATCTTTAAATTGAATTGAAGCTATATCAATAATTCTTTGACGAGCTTTTTCTGGAATAAGATGTACAAATCCAAATAAATCTTGACATGAATCTCTAAAACCCATACCCCTACTAATACCAGATTCATAATAAGAAGCACTTCTAGACATGTTAAATGTAACCATGCATTGATATTGATTCCAAATATTTATTGTTCTATCAAATTTTTCATTTTCTGTTTCAACATGAATAATAGATAATAGATCATCCCAATATTTCTTCAAATTATTAAATGCTTTTTCTACTTTTTCTTTAGAATTATATTTTTCCTGTAATGCATAAGCTTTTTCTTTGTTAATAATATTTAATGAAGTAAATTTCTTTTCATCATCATTTTCAATATAGCCTAACAAGAAAATTATAGTTTTTTCTTCATGTGGTTTTAGTGTGATGTTAAATTCATGACAACCAATAGGACTCCAACCAGAAGCTATTGTGTTATATGATGTTTTATTCATAACTGCATCTGGTGAATTATAGGAATTGTATAATCCTAAAAATTTATCTAGGTCTGAATCAAAGCCATTATGTTTTTCGCTAGAATAGAAGAAGGAGAAATGGTTACGTCTTTCTCTATATTCGGTTTTATGATAAATGGTATAATCATCAATCTCCACTTCACCAATATTAAGATTCCGTTGAAAATTTGTTTGATCATCCATAGCATTCCATAGACAAAATTCTACCATACCATGTAAGGTAATATATTTATCTACATCAGAATTATTAGATAAAGTAAGCATATTAATTTCACAGGCATCTTTAAGAGGAACAAAACAAGTAAGCTTTGCGTTTAAGTTATTCTTTGTACTATTAAATATAGTATAACCCAAACCATGATGACATTCATATTCATCTAGCTTTGTTCTTACAGGTAAGAATCCAGGATTCCAAACTGTACCATTATCATTAATATAATAGTATCTACCACCATTATCTCTAGGAACGCTATTATATCTAAATCTAGTAATTCTCCTTAACATAGCATCTTTATAAAAAGAATAGCCTCCACAAGTATTACTAATAATAGAAAAGAAGTCGTCTTGGCCAAAATAGTTGATCCAAGGTAATGGAGTATTATAATTTGTTATCACATACTCTCTATTTTGATCATCAAAATGTCCATACTTCATAAAAATCATCTCCAGGTCTTTAAAATTTACCTTAAACGTTTAAGGATATTATCAATTATTATATCACATTATTCGCAAAATTCAATAGAATAAAAGTAAAATAATTTTAAAAAAAAGTCTTGACAAATTGAAAACGTTTTATTATAATATAATTGCGTAAACGTTTAAGTTCAGAAATTAAATTTTAACTTAAATGCTCAAATAATTAGACTTCAAAAAAATAAATAAAAGGAGAGAAAAAATGAGGAAATTTTTAAAAAGATTTATGACTGTTGCTTTGGCTGTTGCTTTATCATTCATTATTGTTGGATGTGAAAATGGCAAAAAAGCAAAATTAAATGATGGTGGAGAAATATTCCACATTTATGCATGGAATACTGAATTCCAAGGATTTTTCAACAAATATGTATCAGATGAAAAGAAGAACGATCCTGAAATTGAAACTTATCATCTAGATGGTATTCCAGTAAAATGGACTATTGTTACTTCTGACAACGGTGCTTATCAAAATGCATTAGACATGGCACTAAGAGAAAATGAATCAGCAAGTGAAGCCAATAAAGTAGATATGTTCTTAGCAGAAGCTGACTATATCTTAAAATATGTTAATACTTCTTTAACAAAAGATGTTAAGACTATTGGCGTTGAAGATTTTTCTCAAGCATACAAATATACAGTAGATATAGGTACAGATAGAAATAATGTTATCAAAGCTGTATCATTCCAATGCTGTCCTGCCGGTATGGTTTATAGACGTTCTATAGCTCAAGAAGTTTTAGGCAAATCTGAACCTGCTGATGTTCAACAAATGGTTAATACATGGGAAAAATTTGAAACTGTTGCTGCTCAAATGAAAGCAAAAGGTTACTATATGACAGGTTCATATGCTGACACTTATAGAGTATTCTCTAACAATGCTGACAAAGCATGGGTTGATGAAAACAAGAACATCCAAATCCCTACTCCAGTTAAGACTTGGATGGCACAAGCTGAAAAGTTTGTAAAAGAAGGCTATACTAAGGTTGAAGGTGTTTGGGATGCCGGTAAGACAAGCGAATTTGCAGCTGGTGGAAAAGTATTCTGTACATTTGGTCCTGCTTGGTATTATAATTTCTGTATGGGTACAGCAATGGGAGAAGGAGAAAACCATGTAGGTGGAACTTATGGTGATTGGGCTCTAATTACAGGTCCTCAAGCTTATTTCTGGGGTGGAACTTGGCTATTATGTCCTAGTGCTGGATCTAACGATTCTTTAGTTGCTAAGACAATGAAAGCATTCTTAAATGATGAAGCAGTTATTGAAAAATTAGTCAAAGAAGATTCACAATTTTCTAATAATAAGAAAGTTAATGCAAAAGTTGCAGATGAATATGAAGCTGAAAAGAAAGGCAATGGACTACTAAAAGGTCAAAATGACACTAAAGTTTGGGTTGAAATGGCAGACAGTATTCAAGTAAAATATAGTACAATTTATGATCAACAATGCAATGAAGGATTACAAACTGCATTTGTAAAATTCTTAAAGAATGATGAAGAAATCAACACTAAAGAAAAAGCTTTAGCTGACTTCTATGCTGATTTACAAAAAGCATTCCCTAATTTAGTTGTTCCTAAATAAGATTAAGGTTAAGTATTTAAGCCATGGATTTAAAAACCATGGCTTTTATTAAAAAATTAGTGGAGGTTTTTTAATGAAAAAAGACAAGATTAAAAAAAGCCCAAGCTATGCTAAATGGGGCTATATATTTGTAGCATCATTTTTCGTAGTATATTTTATATTTACATTTATTCCACAGGTATTAACGATATATGATTCATTTTTTGATTATTCAGACATTGTTGGTACTTTAGAGGACATAGTTTACTTTTGTGGATTTAAAAATTACAAAATGCTATTCTCTATAAATATGCGTGGAGAGATTGAAATATTAAGATGCTTAGGTAATACAATTATTATTTGGGTAATAGGGTTCATTCCCCAAATGCTATTTGGTTTACTTTTAGCTTTAATATTTACTAGTTCTAAATTAAAACTTAAAGGAAAAGGATTCTTCAAGACTATATTTTATATGCCAAACCTAATAATGGCTGCTGCTTTTGCATCTTTGATTCTTGCTTTGTTTGGTACTATAGGACCTTTTCATACATTATTTGTTGAAAACGGATGGATTGCACAAACATTTGACTTTATTTCAGACAAGACTTGGGCAAGAATTTTAATAGCATTTATGAATTTTATAATGTGGTTCGGTAATACTACTATCCTTTTAATGGCTGGAATTCATAGCATCGATGAAAGTGTATTTGAATCTGCAAAGATTGATGGTGCAAGTTCAACTCATGTTTTATGGGATATTACCTTACCATTATTAAAACCAATCTCGGTTTATGTATTGGTTACATCAATGATTGGTGGTCTACAAATGTTTGACGTACCACAAGTATTAACAGGTAAAGCTAAAAACAATAGCACGAGAACCATAGTTATGTTAATTAATGATTACTTAGTTAATGGAAATTATGGGCATGCAGGAGCTGTATCAGTAATATTGTTTATTATTACTGCTATTCTTTCTATTTTTATCTTTAAAAGTATTAATAGGAAAGGAGAAGAAAAATGATGAATAAAATGATTGGGAATAAAGTTGTTACAGATTTTAAAAAAGAAAATCGTAATGCCATTATAAAATTAATTATTATACGAAGTTTATGTTATATCTTTTTGTGTTTTGTTGCCGTAATGTCTCTATTTTTCTTCTACTTATTATTAGTCAATACTACAAAATCAAACAATACTTTACAAGGTGGCAAATTTTCATTAGCCTTAAGTCAATATTTTAATCAAAACTTTAGAAATCTTTTTACAAAGTTTAAAACTGACTTTGATGCAATGAAGGGGTTTAGAGCAAGCTTTGTTATTGCATTTAGTTCTGCTACATTAACATGCTATTTTTCTGCTTTAACTGCATATGGTATTTATACCTATGATTTTAAAGGCAAGAAAATAATGGAAGCTTTTATTCTTGCAATCATGATGATTCCTACACAATTATCATCTGTTGGTTTCTTCCAATTAGCAAGTAAATATAGTTTGAAAAACAACTGGTTAATATTAATCTTACCATCTATTGCTGCTCCATCTATATTTTTCTATATGATTCAATACTTAAGGGCAACTTTGCCAAAGGATTTAATTGAATCATCAAGAATAGATGGATCAAATGAATTTATGACATTTAATAGAGTAGTTCTTCCAATTATGAAACCTGCAATTGCAGTTCAAATGATTTTTTCATTTGTTGGTTCTTGGAATAATTTATATATGCCGTCATTATTGTTATCGGATAGTAATAAGAAAACTTTACCAGTAATGATTAACGCTTTACAACGTACATCATGGGGTAATATTGACTTGGGTTGTGTTTATATGGCTATTTTCCTATCAATCTTACCAGTTGTTGTTGTATATTTATTTTTATCTAAATTTATTATTAAAGGAGTTACAGCCGGATCAATCAAGGGCTAAGAAAGGAAAATTATGGCAGATGTAGTTTTAAAACATGTTGAGAAAATATATCCATATGTGGAAAAAAAGAACAGAAAATATAAAAAATTTTTGAATAAAAGAAAAGAAGAAACATCTAAGAATAGCAATCTTCAAATTACTGAAAATGGTGTTTTAGCAGTTCAAGATTTTAATATTGATATTAAAGATGGTGAGTTCATCGTTCTTGTTGGTCCTTCTGGCTGTGGTAAATCAACAACCTTAAGAATGATTGCCGGACTAGAAGAAATAACTGCTGGTGAACTATTTATTGATGGAAAGTTATGTAATGCAATAGAACCAAAGGATAGAGATATAGCAATGGTTTTCCAAAGCTATGCTTTATATCCTCATATGACTGTTTATGATAATATTGCATATCCTTTAAAATTTGTAAAATACAAAGATCCATCACCAGATAAACCTGATAATGTTCGTCATTTAAAACCAAAAGAAATTGAAGAAAGAGTACTTGATGCTGCTAAGCTGTTAGACATTGAAGAATTACTAAATAGAAAACCAAAAAATCTATCTGGAGGACAACGTCAAAGAGTTGCAATAGGTAGAGCCATTGTAAGAAATCCAAAGGTTTTATTAATGGATGAACCATTATCAAATTTGGATGCTAAATTACGTAATCAAATGAGAGCAGAAATTATCAATTTACGTGAAAAGATTAAGACAACATTTATTTATGTAACTCATGATCAAATAGAGGCAATGACTTTAGGTGATAGAATAGTCATTATGAAGGATGGTATTATCCAACAAATTGATGCTCCTCAGGATGTTTATGAACATCCAAAAAATTTATTTGTTTCTGGGTTCATTGGAAGTCCTAGGATGAATTATTTTGATGCTAATTTGTTATGCGAAGATGGTAAGTACAAGGTTGTTTTAGAAAACGGGTATTCTGTAATTCCATGTGAAGAAAAACAAAAAAGATTACATGATAATAATGTTAAAGCACAAAAGATAATTTTAGGTATAAGACCTGATCACATTTCTATAGAAGAAGAGGGCATTGAATGTAAGGTTCGTGTATCTGAATTAATGGGTGCTTCAAGTCATATTCATGCCGAAATAATTAAAAATGAGCATGGTTCTAGTAAAACTGGATTCCAAAATGACATTATTGCGATTATTCAAAACAATGGTACATACAAAAACTATATTGGTAAGATATTAAAATTTGGATTTAATGGAAATGTTGTGCATATGTTTGATAAGGAAACTGAGAAAAATCTTGAATTTTAGTTGATAGTATTCTATAATAGTAAAAAAACAGGAGAAACTCTATGGTTACAATAAAGGATATAGCACTTAAATGTGGATTGTCTATAGCATCAGTTAGTAAAGCACTCAGTGGTAAAGCTACTGATATTAATTCAAAGACAATTGAATATGTGCAAAATGTTGCAAAAGAGATGGGTTACATTCCTAATGCTTCTGCTCGTGTACTAAAAACTAATCATTCATATAGTATTGGCGTATTGTTTGAGGATAAAACACAATCTGGTCTTCAGCATGAATACTTCTCAGGAATTCTTTCTGCAATAAAAGATGGATGTGAATCATCTGGATATGATATTACATTCATATCTCATCATATAAGTACTCGTAATCTAACTTACTATGAACATACTAGGTTTAGAAATTGTGATGGAGTTATTATTGCTACTGCTGATTTTACCAATCCTGAGATAAGCTATTTAGTAGAAAGTGATATTCCTACCGTTACAATCGACTATGATTTTGAGAATAGATCATCGGTTGTATCTGATAATAGTCAAGGAATGCATGATATCATAGAATATGTCGCTAGTAAGGGTCATAAAAGAATAGCTTTTATTCATGGCGAGTTAACTAGTGTTACGCAAAACCGTGTTCGTAGCTTTTATCATGCTTGTCGTGAATATGGTATTGAAATAAGAGAAGATATGATTAAAGAAGGTACATACCATGTTCCAAAGGTTTCTGCCATTGCTACTCAAGAATTGCTTGATATGCCTAATCCACCTACTTGTATTATATATCCAGATGATTATTCATTATTAGGTGGTATGACTGTTATTACCAAGAGAGGTTTAAAAATACCTGATGATATTAGTGTTGTAGGATATGATGGTATTTTGTTATCTCGTTTGATGAGACCAGAGTTTACAACATATGTTCAAAATGCTAAAGAAATTGGTATTAGTGCAGCAAAAAAAGTAATAGAGATAATAGAAAATCCTGAAACAAGTAAACCAGAGATACTAACTGTAAAAGGCTATTTACAAAAAGGTAGCACAGTTAAGGATTTAAATAAAATAGATGAGTGAGACAAACAAGAGCTATTTTACTTATAAATGTATAGAGGATAAAATATGAAATTATTAGTCATAAAAAAAGAATATGTTTTAATTGATGTTAAAAATGATAGTAAAATGCACATTGTCTTCACTAATCATGGCGCTGCGATTAAAGATATTTATTATGAAGAAAAATTGATGACCTTAAGGCCTTTAGATGATGATATCTATTATGATCCACACTATTTTTATGGTAAGACAGTTGGAAGGTCTGCTGGCAGAATAAAAAATGCAACATATACTTTGAATAACAGAACAGCATTATTAGAAAAGAACAATTTTGGTGTAGATAATCTTCATGGAGGAATGAACGGATTACATTCTAAGGATTTTAACTATTCGATTAATGAGAATAAAGACTATTTAGATGTTGTTTTCACATACTTTTCTCCCGATTTAGATGGTGGTTATCTTTATAGCTGTGATATTAAAATAACATATAGAGTATATAAGACATTAGATATGTTTGATATCATATATGATGCAACTACTAGTGATACTATAAACTTCCTTAATTTAACTAATCATACATATTTTAATCTTTCGGGTAATCTAAGAAAGAATGTTTTAAGTGACAAACTTTATATTAATGCTTCTAAAATAGGTTTTTTGAGTGATAATCTAATTATTCAAAAGAAGATTGATGTTGATGAAGTTACTGACTTTAGAAAACCTAAAGAGATAGGTAAATATATTAACAATGAAATACTGCAAAAGAAGACTAAAGGCTATGATCATCAATATTTTCTAGATGATGTTGGTATAGATAAGTTAGCAGCTAAAATAGAAGGGGAAGCAGTAGATCTAGAAGTTTATACAACCTATCCTTGTATAGTTTTTTATTCTAGTAATCATAAGTTAGATTGTGAAGTGTATAAAGGTATTAAGGATTCTAATCATTTAGCACTATGTCTCGAATGTCAGTTTCATCCAGATGGAATTCATCAAGAAAAAGAGAATTATGGATTATTTGATAATAATCACCCATATCATGAAATAACTAGATATAAATTTATTAGTAAATGATTAACTTATAACATTGAATACGACTGCTAAAAAGACAATTAATGATTGTTATGTATATGTTCTTTAAAATAGTTTACCATAATTCCATTTTTACTATAATATTGTGGTATGAACTTTTTTTAGGGGTATAAAATGTATTAAAATGTTATCCCTAATACATAAAGAATATTAGACAAAATATCAAATTTTGTCTTTTTTATTGGTTCAAAAAAAGATATTATGCTATAATATGTGAAAAAGGGGTAAAAATATGGATAATTATAAAAAAGCATTAAAGTTTTGGGACAATTTTTTTATAAATAAAGAAGTTGGTCCAGTTAATGAAAAGTTTGTTGATAGCGATATTTTTAACAAAATATTAACTGATAATATTTATGATGATTCTAAAGTGTTAGATTATGGATGTGGGTCTGGTTGGGGACTATTTGAGATTTATTTAACTAAGAAGTTTAAAGAAGGACTTGGTATTGATGCCTCGGCAAATGCCATTCTATATGCAAATAAAATGTTAGAAGCAAGTAATTTTAATGATAAGCTTAAATTCATTAATGGTACTGAGGAAGTATTAAAAGATTATCAAAATTATTTTAATTTTATTTTATCTGTAAATACTATAGATGTTGTACCAGACGAGGTAGTAAGCAAAATTCTTCAAGCTCTTGATTTTTCACTCGAAAAAGCTGGTCATTTACTAATTTGCTTAAATCCTAATTTTACAGAACAAGAATTAATTGATGTTGTTCATTTAGAAAAGAAAGGAAACTATTACTTTAAAGATGAAATCTTGCGTTGTAATTATAAATCAATTACTGAATGGGAAAATCTTTTTAAAGAAAGATTTAATTTAATAAAAAGTGAACCATTTAAATTAACGACAGGTGAAAAATACTACAGAAGATTATATTTACTTGAAAAGAAAAAATAAAAACGTTTTTATTTGTTTTAGTTATAATAGAAGTCATTTTATTATTGAAAAAAATGCCAAATTGGTGTTTAATATTTATGGTCAAATAAAAAAAGGAGAATATAGAATATGCCATTTATTGAAAGAGTATATGCGCGTGAAGTATTAGACTCACGTGGAAATCCAACTGTTGAAGTTGAAGTAGAAACAGAAAGTGGAGCCTTTGGACGTGCCTTAGTACCATCTGGAGCTTCTACAGGTGAATACGAAGCTGTAGAATTACGTGATGGAGATAAGAGCCGTTATCTAGGAAGAGGAACTACTAAGGCTGTTAACAATGTTAATGAAATTATCAGACCTGCAGTTATCGGTCTAGATGTAAGAAATCAAGTGCAAATTGATAAACTAATGATCGCTCTTGATGGTACACCAAACAAAGCCAAATTAGGTGCAAACGCCATTTTAGGTGTTTCAATTGCTTGTGCAAGAGCAGCAGCTGATTTTAATGGTCAAAAATTATATAATTACTTTGGTGGATTTAATGCAAAACAATTACCATTACCTATGATGAACATTTTAAATGGTGGAGCACATGCTGACTGGTGCATCGATTTCCAAGAAATCATGATTTTACCTATCGGTGCTGGTAGTTTTAAAGAAGCTTTAAGAATGGGTGCTGAAGTATTCCATAACTTAAAATCTATTTTAAAGAAAAATGGTTATGTAACATCAGTTGGTGATGAAGGTGGATATGCTCCAAAACTTCATTCAAATACTGAAGCTTTTGAAAGAGTAGTAGAAGCTATTCAAGCTGCTGGATATGTTCCTGGTAAAGACATAGCTTTAGGTATCGACGTTGCTGCATCTGAATTCTATAATGAAGAAACAGGCAAATATGTATTAAAAGCTGACGGCGGTGAATTTACTTCAGAAGAAATGGTTGATAAATACTACGCTAACTTAGTTGAAAAATTCCCAATTCTAACTATTGAAGACGGTCTTGATGAAAATGACTGGGAAGGTTGGAAATATTTAACTGAAAAATTAGGTAAGAAAGTTCAATTAGTTGGTGATGACCTATTCGTTACTAACACTAAACGTTTAGAAAAAGGTATTGAAATGGGCGTTGCTAATGCTATCTTAATTAAAGTTAACCAAATCGGTACTTTAACTGAAACTTTTGAAGCAATTGAAATGGCAAAAAGAGCTGGTTACACTGCAATCGTTTCACATCGTTCTGGTGAAACAGAAGATACAACAATTTCTGATATCGTTGTAGGTACTAACGCTGGTCAAATTAAGACTGGTTCTGCAAGCCGTACAGATCGTATCGCTAAATACAATCAATTATTCCGTATTGAAGATGAACTAAATGAATATGGAAACGCAGATGTATCTGTATTCGCTGGTAAAAAATCAATTTATTGCGTAAAATAGTTTATAAAATTAAAGAGGTATTACTTTTTCTAGTAATACCTCTTTTTATATGTCTTTTTATTAATTAGAGAATAAAACACGATCAGAAATTGTATTTAACTCTTCAAATTTTTGAAGTAAATTATCAATAGTTAAATTCTTTTTCTCTTCTTTTTTTACATCAAAAATAATCTTTCCATTATCAATCATAATTAAGCGATTGCCATATTTTAAGGCATCGCGCATATTATGAGTAATCATTAATGTCGTTATTTTTTCTTTTTCAATTAGTTCGCAAGTTAAATCTAGGACTTTTTTAGCCGTTTTAGGGTCTAATGCTGCGGTATGTTCGTCTAAAAGAAGTAGTTTAGGCTTCTTAAGTGTCGCCATTAGGAGGGTAATGGCTTGACGTTGTCCACCAGATAATAAACCAACCTTTTGTGTTAATTTATCTTCAAGCCCTAGATTGAGCTTAGCGAGCAGGTTCTTAAAATATACATCATTCTCTTTCTTAAAGCCCCATTTTAAACGAGGTTTTTCTCCTCTTCTTGAAGCTATTTCAAGATTTTCTTTAATTGACATGTTAGTAGCTGTCCCCATTTTAGGATCCTGGAAGACTCTACCTAAATAAATAGCTCTTTTGTCTTCTTTCATATTGGTGATATTTTCACCATCAATGATAATTTCCCCTTCATCAGGTTCATAAACACCAGAAATCATATTCATTAAAGTTGATTTACCACTACCATTACTACCAATGATAATGACAAAATCACCATCATCAATCGTAAAATTAATTTTATCTAAAGCTAATTTTTGGTCTTCAATTGCACTGTCTTTATTAAAGACTTTTGTTAAGTTTTTTATTTCTAGCATAATATCACCTCATTTTTTTTCTAGCTTTTTTTGATTTAATCAAAGGTAAAGCTAAGATAAACGCAATCAATATAGCTGTTAAAAGATTCAAGTAGTGATCAACTTTAAGTTCAATAGCAGTCGCTTTAATTAAGAAGAAAATAATTGTTCCAATAATTATTGCGATTAGTGATCGTTTAAATGTCTTTTTACCAAAGATGACTTCGCCAATAATGATGGCCGCTAAGCCAATGACAATCGTGCCTCTACCACTTTCAATATTACTAGCCCCAAAATCTTGAGCAAATAATGCTCCAGATAATGCAATCAAGCCATTGCCTAGCATTAAACCAAAGATGCTCATTTTATTTGTATTTATTCCTTGGGCTCTTGCCATTGCAGGATTTGAACCAGTTGCTCTAACACTCATACCAATTTCTGTACCAAATAACCAATAAATAAGAGAAGCTACTAATAATAAGAAGATGAGACTAACAAGAATTACGGAAATAATGTTAGCAATATATTTTTCAATACTAAAAAGTTTTAACAAAAGTTTTGATGTCATTGAAAACACATCATTTTTCATAGTTAAAGTAGCCAAAATTGGTGATGTAGGTGAGCCAAGTCCTAAGATTACTAGATTTATAGAATATAATCCTGTCATAGTGATAATTCCTGCTAAAATCGGATGAATTTTAAGTTTAGTATAAAGTAGACCGGTAATAAGACCACCAATAAAACCAGATATCATGGCAATAAAAGTAGCGATAAACGGATTCATCCCATTAAAGATTAAAATACATGCAACACAGGCTCCTAAAGGAAATGTTCCTTCAATTGATAAATCGGCGATATCCAAAATTCTAAAAGATATATAAACGCCAATGACAAGAATAGCCCAAATTAATCCCTGTTCAATTCCGGAAATTAAAATATTACTCATAATAACACCTCTATTTTATACTGTCAGCTCTAGAAATTATTGTTTGTGGGATAGATATATTATTTGCTTCAGCAGCTGTTTTATTAACAATTAGTTCAAAATTAGTTAATGTTTTTACTGCCATGCTCTCTATTTCTTTTTCTCCTTTAATGACCTCTACAGCCATTTGACCTGTTAAAATACCTAATTCTTTATAATTAATACCTAAAGTAATTGTTCCCCCAACAGTTAAGAAGCTTTCTTCACCACAAATAGTTGGAATATGACGTAGATTTGTTTCATTAATAACAACTGAAGCATTAGCAGAAATTGTATTATCTGTTGGTAAATAAATAGCATCAACACCACTATTTATTAGCGATTGAACTGCAGTTCCAAGATCATTTACCGAAGCGATAGCTTGGATTACTAATTCAATATCTAGTTCCTTTGCTTTAGCTTTTGCGAGATTTAGTTGAATGATAGAGTTAGATTCAGAAGAAGTATAAATAAATCCCAATTTTTTATTTGAAGCATTAAGCGCTTTAAATAAATCGACTTGATCAGCTACAGGATTCATATCACTAGTACCTGTAACTTTTTTGCCTGGTTTTTCACTATTATCAATAATTCCAGATGATACTGGATCAGTAACAGCAGTAAAGATAATTGGTACATTACTTCCTTGTTTTTCAGCTTCTTTAGCTAAAGATTGAGCAACTGGCGTAGCTATCGCAAATATTAGATCGCTTTCTTTAATAGCTGATGTAACCATTTGTTTTAAAGAAGAAGTATTGTTTTCTGGATTATAAAGTGTAATTTTTATATTTTTCTTTTCAATAAATCCAGCATCATTTAATGCTTGAATAATACCTAATCTTGCATCATCAAGTGGTGGCGCAGTTAATAATTGAACAATGCTAATATTAATTACTTCATTATTCTCATATTTTTCTTTTAACCCTTTTTTCTTTTGACATCCTAATAAACTAAATAATGTTGTGATGATTAATAAAAACGCAATAATTTTTTTCATGTCTTTCTCCTTTTTTTTGTTTGATTGATTTAAATTTAATATAATAAAAAAAGTGTTACTACGATTAAGTAATAACACTAAAGTACTTTTTTGTGATTATTACTTAACATCTTTTATTTTATGTCTCGTAATAACCTACTATAACAGCAAAAAGCCCAGATTATCGAAACATACTAGGTGCGTAATAGTAATAATAATAGTAACGTAAAGTAGCAGAATTTAATTGTTGATTTTTCATAAAATTTGCTCCTTTCATTATCTTTTGTGGTATTATAATCTATTATCTAAATTTTGGCAACTATTTTTTCATTTTTTTATTATAAAAACGTTTACATATAATTACAAAAAAACATGCTTTACTATTTACAAATAAAATTTATTGTGTTATTATATGTATGTATTACCGACTATATTTCGAATATACGAACTATTAATATTTTGAGGCATAAAAAATGAAAAAATATTCCTTACTAGCAGTCGATTTAGATGGAACTCTTCTCAATAATCAAAAAGAAATAACACTTGAAACAATAGATGCAATAAATCATATGATAAGCCTGGGATATTACTTTGTAATTGTGACCGGAAGACCTTACATTGCTATTAAAAATTTAATTAAAGGTATTTCGAAAAATATATATTTAATTACTACAAATGGCGCTTTAATCACAACTAAAGAAGATGATTTAATTTTTTTAAAAACCATGAATGAAGAAGCAGCTAAAAGAATTTTAACAATAGCTAATGAAAATAAGGCTACAATTGCTATTTGGTCAAAAAATGAACTTTATTTTAATAAAGAATCATCTTGGCAAGAGAAATACGAAAATATGCAAAAAATTAAGGGACGTCTAATTAACGATGATTTCTCTTATTTAAACATCACTAAAATTATTTGGTTTGATGATGAAAGCAAAATGGATGAAGTAAAAAATCTTTTTAAGGGTGTAAAAGCAAATTTTTTCACCTCACAAAAAGAATTTTTGGAATTTGTCGACTTTAGTATCAGTAAAGAAAAGGCATTAGATTATTTACTTAATATTTTAAAAATTAAAAAAAGCGAAGTAATAGCGATAGGCGATGGTGAAAACGACTTAAAAATGCTTAAATATGCAGGCCTTGGAGTTGCAATGGGAAACGCCGATGAAAAAGTTAAAAAAGAAGCAGATCTGATTACAAAATCAAACCAAGAAGATGGTGTAAAACAAATTATAGATTGCTATTTTATAAAAGGAGAAATAAAAAATGAATGATCTAGAAGAAATTTTAAAAGAAAGTAGTATCAGCTTATATCCAAAATCAATAAACCATATAAATGATTCGATTGTCGCGGTTGTAAATAGGGATAATGATAATTATTTAATTGTTTTTGGCAATCATTTTAATTTTCATGGTCAAGAAATAACTATAAATAATACAAAATTATTTTTATCACCATTAATACATGAAAATGCTAATGAATTGCGTCGACTTTTTGAATTTACCGCTCCTCAACCTGTATTACGTAATAAACGAAGCTTTGGGGTTGGTGATAGACTAGGTATTGCGACTTTAGGACACATTGATGTTTTTAATAAATATGATGCATCACCTATTCTTGCCCAACAATCAATCAGAGAATTAAATCTTACAGAAAGAACTTATGAAGATGTTTTAGATGCTGTAACTTTTGCAGTTTTTAAAGAAGGATTTAAGCGTGGGTTTGGTGCAGATGGTGATCATCTTAAAAAAGAAGAAGATATTAAATATGCGTTATCACTTGGCTTTTCAATGATTACGCTTGATTGTAGTGAATATATTAAAACACCACTTAATAATTATGATAATATTGATATTTCTCAATATCATGATTATTTAAAGGAATTTACTATTGAAGATCAAAAAGTTAGGTTTGATGAAAAATCTTTAAAAGCTTGTGTCTATATATATAAGGATGCAATAAACTTTATTATCTATATTTATAACAAGTATATTAAAGAAAACCTTGATAAACTAGATTTTGAAGTTTCAATTGATGAAACAATGACCCCAACTACACCATGTGAGCATTTCTTTGTGGCAAATGAGCTTGCTAAAATGAATATTAAAGTAACAACAATTGCGCCACGCTTTTGTGGTGAATTCCAAAAGGGAATCGATTATATTGGCGATATTAATCAATTTGAAAAAGAATTAAAGATTCACGCCGCTATTGCTCGTCATTTTAACTATAAACTTAGTATACATTCAGGCTCAGATAAATTTAAGACATTTAAGTTAATTGGTAAATATACAAACGGAAATTTTCATGTAAAAACTGCTGGTACTAACTGGTTAGAAGCTGTTAAAATTGTCGCAATGGTTGATTATGAATTATATCGTGAAATTCATAAATACGCATTAAAGCGTTTTAATGATGCTACAAAATTTTATCATGTTACAACTAATTTAAATAATATTCCAGATGTTGATAAAGTGGCTAATGAAAAGCTAGTTGACTTATTAAATAATGATGATTGTCGCCAATTACTTCATATTAACTATGGTTTTATTTTGACAGATAAAGATGAATTTGGCAATTATGTGTTTAAAGATAAATTATATAAGCTATGGAAAGAAAATGAAAATTTATATCGTAAAGCATTATTTACGCATATTGGTCATCATTTAGAACTATTATATAATGGATTCGAGGAGGAATAATATGGAAAAAAGGTATGATTTAATAGTTGCTTCAAGTATGGGGGTAAGAATCACCCCGTTTGATCGTCAAATGGTGCATAATAGTGATTTGTTTAGGATGCAAGCAACATCAGCTGAAACTAATGTTTTATCAATTCCTGCAGCACTTGGTATGAAAACAAAAGTTTTAACGACTTTTGTTAAGGGAAGTCCAATTGCTTCACTTATTAAAGCAGATTTACGAAAAAGAGGCATTGAATTTGAAGGAAAAGATGTTGAAAAAGGTGGTCCTTGGGGATATCGTCACCAAATAAACATCGCTGATAGTGGATATGGTTTAAGAGCTCCACGTGTAGATAACGATAGAGCTGGTGAAGTTGGCCGTACTCTAAATATTAATGATTTTGATCTAGAGAAAATTTTTAAAGAAGATGGTGTAAAAATTCTTCACTTATCAGGTTTAATTGCTTCATTATCAAAAGAAACAAGTGAATTCTGCTTGAATTTAGCTAAAGAAGCGCATAAATTTGGTACTAAAGTTTCATTTGATTTAAATTACAGGGCATCTTTCTGGAAAAATCGTGAAGAAGAATTACTGGCAATATTTAAAGAAATTGCCAGTGTATCAGATATATTAATTGGTAATGAAGAAGATTATCAACTAGCTTTAAATATTCATGGTCCTCAAGCTGGTGGTAAAGATTTACACAGTAAAATTGATGCTTTTAAAGGGATGATTATGTGTGCTAAGAAAGAATATCCCAATGTTAAAGTCTTTGCGACAACTTTAAGACAAGTCCTAAATGCCAATGAGCATTTATGGGGCGCTATAATGCTTAAAGATGATGAGTGGTATATTGAAGAACCACGTCCAATTCAAGTTTTAGACCGTATTGGTGGTGGCGATGGATTCGTTAGTGGTATGCTTTATGCCTTATTAAAAGAATGGAGTAACGAAGATGTTCTTCATTTTGGTTGGGCTTCAGGCGCTTTAGTAACAACTTTACTTGATGATTTTGGTACTCCTCAAGATGAGGAACAAATTTGGAGCATTTACCAAGGTAATGCCCGTGTAAAAAGATAGGTGAAAAAATGTTAGCTGATATTGCATTAATTGGTGTTGGTGTAATGGGAGAAAACCTCATATTAAATATGCTTAATCATGGCTTCTCTGTTTCTTGCTTTGACATAAAACATGAAAATGTCAAAGAATTTGTAAATGGTAGAGCTAAAGGTAAAAAAGTAATTGGCTGCTACAGTTTAGAAGAATTACTAGCAAATACAAGTAAACCACGCAAGATTATGGTAATGATTAGAGCTGGTGAACCAGTTGATAATCTTTTAAACAGTTTAAAACCGTTATTGTCTAAAGGCGATATTGTTATTGACGGTGGTAATTCCCACTTCCCAGATACTATAAGAAGAGTTAAAGAAATGGAAGATTTAGGCTTTTATTATTTAGGTATGGGTGTATCTGGCGGTGAAGAGGGAGCCTTAAATGGTCCTTCATTAATGCCAGGTGGTAGTATTCAAGCTTGGGAAAAAGTAAAAGACATTTATCAAGCTATTGCTGCAAAAACAGATGATGGCGAAGCATGTTGTGACTATGTAGGCGAAAACGGTGCTGGTCACTTTGTTAAGATGGTCCATAATGGTATAGAATATGGCGATATGCAATTAATTTGTGAAATATATGATATCATGAGAAAGCTTCTTAAGATGCCAGCTCAAGAAATGCATAAAGTTTTTGCAAATTGGAATAAAGGTGATTTAAACAGCTATTTAATTGAAATTACTAGCAATATCTTAAATTATCTTGATGAAGATAATTTACCTTTAGTTGAAAAAATCTTAGATACAGCAGGTCAAAAAGGAACTGGTAAATGGACAGGAATAGCTTCCCTCGATGAAGGAGTTCCACTAACACTAATAACTGAAGCGGTTTATGCCCGTTGTTTATCATCAATGAAGGATGAAAGAGTTAAAGCGGCAGAAGTATTTAATAAAGATATTAAAGCATTTAGTGGTGACAAATTGGAATTAATCAATAAAATGGAAAAAGCCTTATATGTGGCAAAAATTATCTCATACGCTCAAGGGTATACTTTAATGCGCAGTGCCGCAAAAACATATAATTGGAACTTAAATTATGGTGGTATTGCCCTAATGTGGCGTGGAGGTTGTATTATTAGATCACAGTTCTTAGGCAAAATTAAAGAAGCTTATACAAAAAATCCAAACTTAAATAACTTACTTTTAGATGATTATTTTAAGAAAATTATTGATGAAAATATAAAACATTTACGTGATGTTGTCGTTATTGCGATGCAAAATGGCGTTGCTATCCCATCACTTGCATCAGCCTTAAATTATTTTGATGCTTATATTGATAAATCATCACCTGCAAACTTGCTTCAAGCTCAACGTGATTATTTTGGTGCACACACATATGAAAGAATTGACCGTAATAGAGGCGAATATTTTCATACTGACTGGACCGGTCATGGCGGGAAAAAAGCTTCAACAACATACAATGAATAGGAGATAAAATATGGAACTATCATTTAAAACAAATTTAACAAATAAAGTGGTAATCATTACTGGTGGAGCTGGTGTATTATGCTCAACTTTTGCAAGAGCCATAGCAATGTGTGGTGCTAAAGTTGCAATTTTAGATTTAAATCTTGAAAAGGCAGAAGAAGTTGCTTCTAGCATAAAAAAGGATGGTTATGAAGCACATGCTTTTAAATGTAATGTCTTAGAAAAAGAAAGCATTGAGGCTGCTTATAACGATATTAAAAACCTATATGGAACATGTGATATTTTAATTAATGGTGCCGGTGGGAATAGTCCAAAAGCTACTACTGATGATGAATTCTTTGATGAAAGCGTCATGAATGATCTAGAAAAGAAAAGTTTCTTTGATCTTGATTTAAATGGATTTAATTTTGTTTTTGGTTTAAACTTTACAGGTACACTTTTACCAACCCAAATCATTGCTAAAGATATGATAAATAAAGAAAATGCCTCTATTATTAATATCAGTTCAATGAATTCATTTACTCCTCTTACAAAAATTCCAGCATATAGTGCTGCTAAAGCAGCTATTTCTAACTTTACTAAGTGGTTAGCAGTATATTTTTCTAAAGTAAATATAAGGGTAAATGCAATTGCCCCAGGATTCTTCTCAACTGAACAAAATGCAAAGTTACTTTGGAACGTTGATGGTACTCCAACCGCAAGAACTAAAAAGATCTTAAATAACACACCAATGGGACGCTTTGGCGAATCAGAGGAACTTCTTGGTACTCTTATCTGGTTATTAGATAAATCTTCAAGCTTCATTACTGGTATTGTTGTCCCTGTTGATGGTGGATTCAGCGCTTATTCAGGTGTATAATATGGAAATATTTAGAAAAAATGATGAAAGTCTTAGTAATGAAGAAATAATTAAAGCCTTAGAAGAATCTTTAAAAGGATTGAACCCTAAAAAAGTTTTAATTATTCCTCCTGATTTTACAAGATTTCATTCTAATGCGGGCTTCATCACTAATAAATATTATCATTTATTAAAAGATAAAGCTGAAATAGATATCTTGCCTGCGCTAGGAACGCATGCCATGATAACTCATGAAGAAGCTTTAGAGATGTTTGGCGATATTCCTTATGAAAAATTTATTTATCATAATTGGCGTGAAGACGTCGTTAAATTAGGAGTTATTCCAAAAGAATATGTTAAAAGTATAACTGATAATCTATGGGATGAAGAGATTGATGTTGAAGTTAATAAATTATTAGTTGATGAATCATATGATTTAATTTTATCTGTTGGTCAGGTTGTTCCTCATGAAGTTGTAGGAATGGCTAATCATGCCAAAAATCTTTTTGTTGGCTGCGGAGGAAAAAAAATGATTAATGCCTCGCATATGGTCGGTGCCGTTTATGGTATGGAACGCATGATGGGTAAAGATCATACACCAGTTAGAAAGATTTTTGATTATGCATTTGAACATTTCTTAAACAAACGTCCAGTCATTTTTGTTTTAACTGTTACGACTGCACCTAAGGGTATTATTAAAACTCATGGTTTGTTTATTTCTGAAAAAAGAAGTGGCTTAGAAGAAGCTATTAAACTAGCACAAGAAAAAAATCTTGAATTTTTAGACAAAGGGATTGATAAATGTATCGTTTATCTAGATCCAAAAGAATTTAAAACAACATGGCTGGGAAATAAAGCTATATATCGAACAAGAATGGCTATTAATGATGGTGGAAAGTTAATTGTTTTAGGTGAAGGGATTAAAAGGTTTGGAGAAGATTTGGGTGTTGATAAGCTCATCCGTAAATATGGATATGTAGGGCGACTTAAAATTCTGGATCTATTTAAAAAAGAAAAAGATTTACAGGAAAATATGGGGACATCAGCCCATTTAATTCATGGATCTTCAGATGATCGCTTTAAAATTTACTATGCAGTTAAAAATATTTCCAAAGAAGAAATTACTTCTGTAAACTTTAATGCTCTGGATTATGACGAAGTAGTAAAGAAGTATGATCCTAATAAACTTAAATATGGCTGGAACAATATTGATGGTGAAGAAGTGTTTTTTATTCCAAATCCTGCCTTAGGATTATGGATAAATCGTCAAAAATTTAAAGACTAAAACGTTTACATTAGAAAATATATAAATTTAGGTTTACAAATGTCTACAAATTAAATATAATAAGGTAACAAAAAAGAATATTATTAGTTTAGAGGTAGCGATGTAAATGATTATGCTTTAGAGGAGGCATCCTGTGAAGAAGCAGAAAGGTAACCATCGCCGAACGATTATTTCTGGCAAGAAATAACTCGTGGGGTTATATGGAAAACATATAACACTCCTACAATATCTTGTAGAGGCGCTAAAATCGATTATTAAAATCAATTTTTAAAAGCGTCTAATGAGGCGCTTTTTTGATTTTAACTAAGGAGAAGAATGATGAGAAAGATTTTGATTTTAACTTTATGTGCTTTTTGTTTAATTTTAACGGGATGTAGTGAAAAAAAGTATGACTTTTCTAGTGAATATCTCGTTGTTGGTATGGAATGTGCTTATGCTCCATTTAACTATGCGGAAAATGTTTCGACACCTACCAATGTTAAAGTAGAAGGAGCAAGCTTCTATGTTGATGGCTATGATGTAGAAATAGCTTTACTTATTGGTAAAGCTCTAGGAAAAAAAGTCAAAATTAAGATGATTGAATGGGAATCATTGATTACTGAACTAAAAACTGGTAATATTGATTTAATCATTGCCGGTATGAGCCCAACCGAAGTAAGAAAGAAACAAATTATTTTTTCTGATGGCTATTACCGTACTACCCATGTCGTTTTAATGAAAAAAGATGCTAAATATACTAGTGCTACAAAATTAACCGACTTTAATGGTGCAAGAGGTGTTGGACAAATTGAAACGCTTTATGATACTTTACTAGATCAACTACCAGGTATAACACACCAAGAACCACTTAATGATGTAGGTTTAATTACTACAGCAATTAAATCTGGTACTGCTGATATTGCGATTTTAGAAAAACCAGTAGCAGAAGCGATAATTGCATCAAATGAAACACTTACTTATGTTGAACTTGATGAAAATTTTAATGTAAAAGAAGAAGATATTATCGTATCAATCGGTTTAAGAAAAAGTGATAAAGAATTAGCTTCTAAGGTTAATGACGCTTTAAAAAATATTTCGGATGATAAAAGAAATGAAATTATGTTAACTCACGTTAGAAAACAAGCAGAATAGAGGCATAAATAATGTTACTTAGTATTTTTACAAATATGTGGGATATCATTAGTGGTTGGTTAAATCAACTACTTAAAGGTATAGGCATTACACTTTTACTATCACTTGCAGGAACGATTGTTGGTTTATTCTTATCCTTCATTTTAGTTGCACTTAGGATGCAAAAAATTCAGAAAAATGATAAGAAAATTGTGATTTTCTTTAAAAAAGTTGGTCAGGCTTTTGCTAAAACATATGTTACAGTTGTGAGAGGAACACCCATGATTGTACAAGCCATGATCATTTATTATGGGGTCAATCGTTTATTTAATGGAAATTTCTCATTACCACCTCTAACAGCGGGTTTAATTACTGTTTCTTTAAATACTACCGCCTATTTAGCAGAGGTTGTGCGTGGGGGAATCCAATCAATTGATAAAGGTCAAGAAGAAGCCGCAAGAAGCTTAGGTTTGTCTAAAGGACAAACTTTACGCTATATTATTTTCCCACAAGCTATCAAGAATTCCTTCCCTTCAATAGGTAATGAATTTATTGTAAATGTCAAAGATACATCAATTTTAAGTGTAATTCAGGTTGTAGATTTATATCGTGTAGCTTATAAGGCTGGTGCGGCTAATTCGACGCAATTTGAAGCAATGTTAGTAGCTGCCTTTATTTACTTAATCTTGACTTATACGACATCAAAAATCTTGATTATGATTGAAAAAAGAATGAATATGGAGGTGAAGGAACTTCCAAGTTCCAACTAAATGGAAAAAATCATTCAAGTTAGAAATTTAAATAAAAAATTTGGAAATTTAGAGGTTTTAAAAGATATTAATCTTGATGTTTATAAAGGTGAAGTATTAACGATAATTGGCTCATCTGGTAGTGGTAAGTCAACTTTACTTAGATGCTTAAATTTACTTGAAGATGTCACAAGTGGCGAAATTATCTTTAATAACGTTGATATCACTAAAGAACAGGAAAATATTGACCTACATCGCCAGAAAATCGGCATGGTGTTTCAAAACTTTAACCTATTTAACAACAAAAAAGTCTTAGATAACTGCATTTTAGCGCCAATAAATGTTTTAAAAATGAGTAAAGAAGATGCGATAAATAAAGCTAAAACTTACTTAGATAAAGTTGGGATGCTTGACTTTTTAAATAGTGATGTAAGAAAATTATCGGGTGGGCAAAAACAACGTGTTGCGATTGCAAGAAGCCTTACTATGTCCCCAGAAATTATGTTATTTGATGAACCAACAAGTGCGCTTGACCCAGAGATGGTTGGCGAAGTATTAGATGTAATTAAGTCTCTTGCTAAAACTGGAATGACGATGGTTATCGTTACCCATGAAATGAAATTTGCAAGTGAAATATCCGATCGAATTTTATTTATGGATCAAGGGGTAATTCTAGAAGAAAGTATTAAAAACGAAATTTTTACAAACCCTAAAAATGAAAGAACCAAAGAATTCTTAAAAAGAATTATATAAAAAATATAAATTAGCTTTTATTTGACAAAATATCAAGCTAATTTTTTTTATAATCTTTTTAGGTGATAAAATGTTATTAAAGAAATTATTAAAAGAGATCAATATTTCTTCAAAAGTAAAAAATCATTTAGTAAGTAAGATTTGCAAGGATGAAAGGATTGTAGAGAAAAACAGTATTTTTGTAGCGATCAAAGGGACAAGATTTGATGGGCATGATTTTATTAATAATGCCATATCAAAAGGAGCTAAAACCATTTTTCACGAAAAAGATTTAAGCTTAAAAAAACCAGGAATTAATTATATTAAAGTTGATAATACCAAAAAAATTTTGGCTTTACTGCTAAAGAAGTTTTATGGTGATTTTAATGATAAACTTTGGTTAATTGGGGTTACAGGGACAAATGGTAAGTCATCAACTGTTGAAATTGTTAAAGATTATTTACTATATTTAAAAAGAAAAGTTCTAGTAATAGGTACTAGTGGCATCTTTGTCAATAATGAACTAATTGAAAAAACTGATAATACAACCCCTGATATTACAAAAATATATGATTACCTACTTTTAGCTATAAAAAAGAATATTCGTTTTGTCATTATGGAAGTAAGCAGTATTGGTATTGCAGAATTACGTGTCAAATACATTGATTTTAATGTTATTTTACTAACAAATATTTCTTCAGATCATTTAGATTATCATCAGACACTTTCAGATTACTTCTATACAAAGCTTACCTTCCTTATGAAACAAAAAGAAGATGATGACCATTATTTAATTCTAAATAAAGATGATGAAAATTATGATAAGATAGTTGAAAAGCTTGATCAAAACTTTTATACTTATGGCATAAGAAAAGCTGCAGATTATAAGATTACAAACGTGATTGAAAGTGATCATTTAAGTCAAAGCTTCCTAATTGATAATAAATACTTAATTAAAACTAACCTGATTGGTTATTTCAATATGTATAACATTCTAGCGGCTTATTCGATTCTAAAAAAAAGTAATATTGGCCTAAGGAAGTTTCCTGAATATCTATTAAGTAAAAATGATATTTCAGGACGAATGGAAAAAATATATCATAAAGATAAGATTATCATCATTGATTATGCTCATACAGCCACAGCTTTAAAAAACGTCGTTTTAGAGCTTAAACAGTATAATAAAAGCTTTGTTGTGGTATTTGGATGTGGAGGAAATAGAGACAAAACTAAAAGAAAAATTATGGCTAATTATGCTTGTACACACGCTGATTATGCAATTTTTACAACTGATAATCCACGAAATGAAGATCCAATGGAAATCATAAATGATATGACTAAGAATTTAATTCATGAAAATTATGAGGTGATCTTAGATCGTGCAACCGCAATTGAAAAAGCCATGTCATTAAATTATGATATCATTGCGATTATTGGTAAGGGAAATGAAAGTAAAATGATTATTGGAAATGATGAAATTCCATTTAATGACCACGAAACAGTTTTAAAGATCATAAATGAAGAGGCCATGCATGCGTAATATAATTTTATACTCGCTTTTAGCGAGTTTTACTCTTTCTTTTGTCTTTATTACAATTTTACTTAAAAATTTAAAAGAAAATAAGGTTTATCAATATATTAGAGAAGATGGACCAAAAAGGCATTTAAATAAGTTCGGTACACCTAGTTTTGGCGGAGTTGGTTTTGTTTTAGCGATTACAATGTCAGTTATAATTTCAATATTTATTTTTGATATTCCTTTTATGATGATGTTTTTTTTACTTTATCCTTTATTAGCCTTTGCGTTAATTGGTTTTGTCGATGATTACTTAAATTATCATCATAAAAAAAACCAAGGATTGAGTGGAAATTATAGATTAATCTTAGAATCGATCGTTACTATTGCTTACTTTTATATTTATTTAAGATTTGGTTATCCAACAACGATTAATCTATTTGGCTTTTATAATTTAAATATTATTTGGATTTATGGTGTTTTTATTTTATTTTTAATGGTTGGTACATCAAATGCAGTAAATCTTACTGATGGACTAGATGGTTTAGCTGGAACAGTGTCAGTCATTGCCTTTGTAGCTTTTTTAATAATTGGTATTTACAAAAGTAATCACTATGTTATTTTATTTTCAGCTTCATTTATAGGAGCGTTACTAGCCTTTTTAGTCTTTAATCATAATCCTGCTAAAATATTTATGGGAGATACAGGAAGCTTAGCAATAGGAGCAAGCCTCGCAACTATTTCTATTTTATTAAAAATGGAATTGCTGTTACTTTTTATTGGTTTTGTTTATATTATAGAGACTTTATCAGATATAATTCAAGTTCTATATTTTAAAGCTACAAAAGGTAAAAGAATCTTTTTAATGGCTCCACTTCATCATCATTTCGAATTAAAAGGTTATTCAGAAAATAAAATAGTTTTACTATTTAGTATGATTGAAACAATTACAGCGTTAATTGCTGTTCTTTTGGGGGTAAATTTATTTTGATTGATTTAGAAAAATATCACATAGGTGTATTGGGCAATGGAATAAGCGCAAAAGGTGTTATTCGTGAATTAGATGAAAGGTGTATTAGGTATGAGCATTTTAAAGAAACTACTGACATAAAAATAGATGAAATTGATTTACTGATTAAAAGTCCAGGAATTTATTATGACGATATCCTTAAAAATATCATGTGTAATACAAATATACTTGTAATGGGGGACATTGAACTTTTTTATTTACTTTATCCTGATAAATATTACATTGCTGTAACAGGAACATGCGGTAAAACGACTGTTTGTTCAATTATTTATAATTTATTAAAGGATATCTTAAATATTAATTATGTTGGAAATAATGAAATAACAATTTTTGATGGAAAATATTATGATTATGTTTTAGTTGAATTATCAAGTTTTCAATTACTACTCGTTAATGAATTTAAGCCAAATATTGCGATCATAACTAATATTGAAAAAGCGCATCTTGATTATCACTCTGATTTTACAGAATATGAAAATGCTAAAAGAAACATATATCAGAATTTTACAGATGAATTACTAATTCATCCAAGCAAAGTCGAAGTTCCAGATTTTTTAAGGCATGTTATGTATGATAAAGATACAGATATTTATTTTGATAAGACGGATATATATTTTAATAATAAAAAATTTATTTCTTTGAAAGATATTAAACTTAGTGGTAGTCATAATTATAATAATATTTTAATGGCTTTACAAGTAATTAAAGAGTTGAAAATAGATGAGCATTTAATATTAGATAGTCTTAAAAATTTTAAAGGCGTTGAACATAGACTAGAACTAGTATATAACGATAGTTTACTTGTTTATAATGATTCCAAATCTACTTCAACATATTCAACAATTACCGCTTTAAACGCCTTTGATAAACCTGTTTATTTAATCCTTGGTGGATATGATAGAAATAATGATATCAATGAATTAGATCCATTCTTAAATAAAATCAAATTTGTCTATTTATTTGGCGCTATTAGGGAAAAGCTTGCAAATTATTTTTTGAAAAAAAACATTTCATTTGTTATAACTGATTTAACTGATGCGGTTAATCATTTTTTTAATAATGCTAAATCAGGTGATATCTTACTTTTTTCACCAGGTAATCCCTCATATGATGAATATAAAAGTTTTGTAGAACGTGGTGAAGCTTTTAAGAAAATAATTAACAAATTATAATAGAAGTGAAGATTATCTTCACTTTTTTTATAAAGTAAAACGTATTCATTAAAATAGGTAAAAATATTTACTTTTTTGTATGCTATAATAAAATTGAAAAAAGAATTCTTAATCAATCTAATTAATGTGAAAGGATTTATTATGGATATTAAAGAGTTTATTAGTACGCTAGGATCTAGTAATATTTTGTTAATTACCGTGATTTTAATTTTACTTGTAATCCTAATTAATGGCTGGACTGATGCACCAAATGCAATAGCGACCTGTGTTTCTACCAGATCACTTACTCCAAAACAAGCAATACTTATGGCAGCGATTTTTAACTTTTTAGGTGTTTTAGTTATGACAATTATTTCTCCCAAGGTCTTATATACTATTTCTAACATGGTTGATTTTGGAAGTAATACAAATGTTGCGCTCATTGCCTTATGTGCAGCGATGGTTGCGATTGTCGTTTGGGCACTATTCGCCTGGGCATTTGGTATTCCAACAAGTGAAAGTCATGCGCTCATTGCTGGTATTAGCGGTGCGGCAATAGCCATTAATAATGGACTTGAAGGAATCAACTATAAGGAATGGTTAAAAGTTATTTATGGTTTAATCTTTTCATTGTTATTGGGATTTATTTTAGGTTTTATCGTAGCTAAACTAATTGCTTCAATATTTGCTAAATCAGATAGAAAAAAAAGCCAAGTCTTCTTTCAAAAAGGTGAAGTTGTCGCTTCATCAATGATGGCTTTTATGCATGGTGCTCAAGATGGGCAAAAATTTATGGGTGTTTTTTTACTAAGTGTTTCGTTATCGCAAGGAATTAATAATGCTACCACTTTTCAAATTCCTATATGGCTGATGATTTTTTGCTCAGTCGTTATGGCTTTGGGTACCTCAATTGGTGGTGGTAGGATTATTAAAAAAGTTGGAATGAATTTGATAAAACTTGAAACATATCAAGGATTTGCCTCAGACTTAACTGCCTCTTTTAGCTTATTATTACTTTCAACATTTGGAATCCCCGTAAGTACAACTCATATGAAAACTTCATCAATTATGGGAGTTGGAACTGCAAAAAGATTTTCTGCTGTTAAATGGAATGTAGTTAAAGAAATGGTTTTAACTTGGATTTTAACTTTTCCAGGATGTGGAATGCTTGGATATTTTATAGCAAAACTATTTATTACGATGTTTTAAGGAGAGCTTATGAAAAAGAAAATGAATTTTTACTATGATACTTTTATTGATTTATCTCAAGATGCCGTTAGAAGCAGTACCTTTTTACAAAAAGTTTTGATTGATTATGATCAAAAAAAGCTTAAAGAAAATCTAAAAGAATTACATGAAATTGAACACTCAGCTGATCTTAAAAGACATTTAATGTGTGAAAAACTCTTAAAGGAATTTATTACACCTATTGAAAGAGAAGATATTTTACTATTATCACAATCTCTTGATGATATAGTCGATGCGATTGAAGAAATTTTACAGAAGCTTTATATGTTTAATATTGATAAAATAAAAGAAGAAACTAAATCTTTTATGGCCATTATCTATACATCAACAGAAGTTGTTAAAGAAATAATGACCGAATTTTATGATTTCAAAAAATCAGAACGTATAAAAAAATTAATTATTCAAGTAAACAACCTAGAAGAACAAGCTGACGAGTTATATTTAACTACAATTCATAACTTATTTGTTAATAAAAATGATATTGTTAGCCATTTTTTTTGGAAAATTATTTTTGATCAACTAGAGGAATGTTGCGACAAATGTGAAAATGTCGCCAATATTGTGGAAGAAATAATTTTAAAAAATTCTTAATAAGCTACATGTGCGTTTTTCTTCTTTTATGGTATAATTAATACGGTGGTAAAATGATAAGTCGAATTTTAGAAGATAAAGAATTAGGCGATACTAGATATTTAACCCGTCAAGAAGAACTTGATATTTTTCATGCTTTAAAGGACAAGCCAAGTGAAAAACCAACAGCTGAACAAATTGTCATTAAAGCTTATAAAAAATATGTTGCAAAAATTGCCTTAAGTTACCACTATAATGATCGTACATTATTTGATGACTTACTTCAAGCAGGTCTTATGGGATTGATTAAAGCGATGGATAATTATAAACCTTCCTTTGATACCCGTTTTATTACGTATGCAACAAGCTGGGTTAAAAAGTATATTTCAAAGACAGTTTTAGATGAATCATTACATATGAAACAGTCAATTAAAATTTTAGAAATTAAAAATAATTATTATAAAAAAGAAGAGGAACTAACAAATAAGTTAGGTAGAACAGTCTCAATGGACGAAGTAGCTAGAGAAATTGGTATTGATGTACTTGAATTATCGCTTATTTTAAATGCAACTAATAAAGAAATTTCTTTAACCGAAGAAAATGATAATAATAATTTAATTGATTATGTTGTAGTTTCAAGCGAGCAACTTTTTACCTTTGACACTAAAGAAATGCTAAATGATGGAATTAAAGATTTAGATGATTTAGAAAAAAAAGTAATAAGTTATAGGTATGGCTATACTGATAAAATATTTCACACGCTAAAAGAAACTGCTGATCATTTAGATATTTCTTTAAATAAAGCACAGGGAATTGAAATAAAAGCAATTAAAAAGCTTAAAAAACATGTAGGATAAAGAAAATGCTTAAACTACATTTTGATATGAATAATTACTTTGCTTCAATTGAAATGCTTGATAAACCAGAACTTAAAAATATTCCCATGGTAGTATGCGGTGATCCAAAAATACGCCATGGAATTGTATTATCACGTAATGATTTAGCTAAAAAATTAGGAATTATCGCAGGTGAATCAATTAATTCAGCTCACAAAAAATGTCCTAGTTTAAAACTAATTATTGCTGATTATGAAAAGTATTTAAACTTTACAAAAAAAGCTAGACTTATTTATCAAAAATATACAGATAAGGTATATCCATATGGAATGGATGAATGCTGGCTTGAAGTAGATTTAGACTATAATGATGCTTACAAGCTCGCATTAAAAATCATGAACGAAATTAAAGATAACTTAAATTTGAAAGTATCTTCAGGAATAAGTTATAATTTTATCTTTGCAAAGCTTGCATCAGATCAAAAAAAGATGGAGCCATTTGTTATAAGTGAAGATAATTTTAAATCTATAGCTTGGTCAATGCCTGCCTTTAATCTGCTTTTTGTCGGAAGTAAAACTCGGACAAAGCTAAAAAATATGGGAATTTTAACTATTGGTGATTTAGCTAATTATGACGAATTAAAAATTAAATCCTCTTTAGGAAAAAATGGTGTGATGATTCAGGAATTTGCAAAAGGTAATGATACACTTTTTACTCCCTATCTTTTAAATGATGAAGAAATTAAAAGCATGGGTAGTTCAATAACCTTACCAAAAGATATTAATTTTTATGAAGATGCGTGTGACTTTTTATACGTCATCTGTCATGTCTTGAGAAAAAGACTAATTAAGCATCAGTATAAGGCACAAGTAGTTAATTTAATAATAAAAGATCATAATTTTATTAAATACTCAAAACAAAAAAAACTAGTTCATCCAAGTGATGATACAAAGGAAATATATTTAACGGTTATTAATTTACTAAATGAATGCTTTGATTTTTCAACAACTATTAGAAGCATTGGCATTCGCTTAAGTGAGCTTGTACAAAGTAATTATGAACAAATTTCTTTAAATATTTTTGATGAAGATGATTTGTTAGAAAGAAAAATTCAAGCTTTAGAAAATAAATATGGTGAAATTAGCCTAAATTTTAATCGAGGAAGGTAATAATATGTGTGGGAGATATAAAGCTAATACGGAAGAAGAAGTACTAGAAATCAAAGAAATTTTACATGAAATTTCAATTCGTATTAATGAAGAAGAAAAAAAATATTTTGGAAAAGATGTTTATCCATTAAATTTAGCTCCAATTATTGATAAGAATAAAAATTATCGCATCTGTAAATGGGGATTTACAAAATGGGATGGAAGCCAAATTATTTTTAACGCCAGAAGCGAATCAGTAAACACTAGTGCTTTTTTTAAAGAACATTTTAAATCTAACCGCTGTTTAGTTCCAGCAAAATGCTATTATGAGTGGGAAAAAAAAGCGAATTCAAAGTTTAAATATGCAATACATGATGATAAAATAATGTTTTTAGCAGGAATCATAAAAGAAGAAAAAGATGGTGATGTCTATACGATTTTAACCAAGGATGCAGATCCTAACATCAAGTTTATTCATGAAAGAATGCCTCTCATTATTGCTTATGATAAAGCAAATGAATATCTAGAAGGTAAATACGATATTACATATTATATAAATAATAATAATTTAAAGTATCAGGAGTCAATCTAACAAAAAAGGCGATTATTCGACCTTTTTTCTTTTTATTTTATTTATATCTTATAAATAAATGATTTTTTGTTAAAATTAATTGTTGGTGTTTTTTTCTATTTTTGTCGAAAGCCTTTTTTTATGAATAATTTAGAGTATGATTGTCCATGAGGTGAGATTGTGCTTAAGAGTAAAATTAAAATTAATAAAAACACATTAGTCCTAAAATTAGAAGGTGAGTTTGATCAACATTACACGGCTGATTTACGCACCAATGTAACTGAACTATTATCAAGTTATTCTTTAAACATTTTAGCAATTGATATGAGCAAATGCACATTCATTGATAGTAGTGCGATTGGTTTTATTATTGGCCGCTATAACTATTTAAAATCAATTGGGGGGAAAATAATACTTTATAATCTGAATCCAATGATTGAAAAATTAATAATGTTATCAGGTGTTTACAAGATTTGTGAAATTGAGAAAGCAAATTATCATTTTGAGGAGATAGGGTTAAAATATGAACAAATTTAGTATTGATTTTATGGCAAAAACCGAAAATGTGATTCTAGCCAGATCACTAGCACAAGCTTTTCTTTTAGAACTTGATCCGCCAGTTTCTTTAATTAATGAAGTTAAAATTATAGTCTCTGAAGCCGTTACTAATGCGATAATCCATGGTTATTTACTAAATGCTGAAAAGTTAGTTACATTAAAAATGGAATGTCAAGATGAAATGCTTAGAATTGAAGTGATCGATAAAGGCGTGGGAATCGATGATATTGAGGAAGCCAAAGAGCCACTTTATTCAAAATCATCTTCATTAGAAAGAGCCGGTTTAGGTTTAACAATCATTGAACTTTTATCAGATGATGTAGAGATTATTTCCCAAAAAGACGTTGGAACCGCAGTAATCATGTATAAAAAGCTTGCATTCAATTAGTGAATTTGATTATTACTATAGCTTAGTAAGTGAAGTTATAGAAGAGTTAGAAATAAATAAAGATCAGGAAGATTACTGTCAGATTGGATTAATGGCGATTATGGGATTAAAAAATTCACGTTCTAATGAAAGTTTTGTTAAAAGACGAATAAAATATGCTTTAATCAAAGCAAAACAAAAAGAAGAAGAAATGCTTCTTTTGAATGATAAATTAATCAATAAGGTAAAAGATGATCCAGGAATAAAATCTTTTAAGGCAGATCTAAAAAAAAGCGATGAGATTCTTGTTCATTTACGCTATGAAAGAAAAATGTATTTAAAGGATATAGCAAAAATTACAAATCTATCTTATTATGAATTAAAAAAAAGATACGAGCAAATATTTAAAAACAAGTAGTGAAAACTACTTTTTTTTGTATAATAAAACTTCTTTACACAAAAATATTAAAGGAGGTAAAATTATGCAAATTAAAGAAACAATCAAGAATAACAAAATTAAACCCAAATATTATAGAAATATCCTTAGAAGTTTTATTATTGGTGGAATAATAGCCATTATTGGTCAGGGTTTAATTTATTTTTATTTTTCAGTATGTAATCTCGATAAAAAGCTTAGTCAGACTTTGATGTCCGTAACCTTAATTTTGGTTGCAAGTATTTTAACCGGCATGGGAATATATGATAAACTAGGACAATATGCAGGTTGTGGAACAATTATTCCAATAACAGGATTTGCCAATTCAATGACATCTAGTGCGATGGAATCACGCTCTGAAGGTGTTTTTTTAGGAATAGCGTCTAATTTATTTAAACTAGCTGGATCAGTTATTACCTTTGGTGTAGTATCTGCAGCGGTCTTTGGACTTATTCGTTATTTTTTAGAGGTGATGTAAAATGAAAAAAATCGGACGAAGTTCCTATTTATTTGAAAATACTTATTTAAAAGCAAGTGCAACAGTCGCTGGACCTAAAGAAGGAGATGGACCAATAGGCCATTACTTTGATCAAATAATAAGCGATTTATATAACAATGAAAAGACTTATGAAAAATGTGAAATTAAGATGGTTAAAACTGTTATTGATTTATTATTAAATAAGGCTAATATTAATAAAGATAATATCGATTTAGCCATTGCTGGTGATTTAATTAATCAAAATGTAATTGCCAACTATGCTTTGCGTGATTACGAAATTCCCTTTATTGGTATTTATAATGCCTGTGCAACCTCAACCTTGGGCTTAATTATTGCGTCAACTTTTACTGATAGTTATCTTGCGAATAATGTTTTAACCTTTACATCAAGTCATAACGCAACTGCTGAAAGGCAATATCGCTATCCAACTGAATACGGAGGGCAAAAACCTGATAGTGCCACATATACAGTCACCGGTTCTGGTGGAGCCATTGTCTCAAATGAAAAAAGTAAAATCATGATAAAAAAGGCAACAATTGGAACAATATTTGATTATGAAGAAAATGACCCTTTTGATATGGGTAGTGCTATGGCACCTGCGGCTTTCCATACATTAAAAACACATTTTAATGACTTTAAAATCAAACCAAGCGAATATGATTTGATTCTAACTGGTGATTTATCAACTATTGGTAAAAATATTTTATTAGATCTTTTTAAAAATACGCCTTTTGATATGACAAAAAACTATAATGATTGTGGACTACTTGTTTATGATGTCGATTATGATTCAGTATTTAGTGGTGGATCAGGTGCTGGATGTAGTAGCTTAGTTACATTTAGCTACGTTGTAAATGGATTAAAAAACGGAATTTTTAAAAAAGTATTAATTTGTGCAACTGGAGCGCTTATGAATCCAATTATGATTAATCAAAAAGAAACGATTCCTGCAATAGCGCATGCAGTATCACTTGAGGTGGAATAATGATTTTTTTATATGCTTTTTTAGTTGGTGGAGCCATTTGTGCTGCTGGACAATTTTTAATCGATCGTTTTAAACTTACCCCTTGTCACGTTACAGGAATATTTGTAATTTTAGGTGCCGCACTTGATACATTTAGCTTATATGATAAGTTAATTGAATTTGCTGGAGCTGGTGCCTTAGTACCAATCTCATCATTTGGACATTCTTTACTTCATGGCGCTTTAGAGGCAGCTAAAGAAGATGGAATTGTCGGAATTCTAGGGGGAATGTTTGATATCACAGCCCCAGGAATTACGGCAGCGATTATTTTCTCATTTGTCGTTGCTTTGATTTTTAAACCTCGTGGATAATTATTTACTTATTAAACAAACCTTTGAAGAAAAATTGGGGTTTGGAAAATCATTTGACGTTGGTGTAAGGGAATTAAAAACTGAAAACTTTGAGCTATCACTTTATTACGTTTCAGGTTTAGTTAATGATATACAGATTGAAATTATACTTAATACCTTAATTACAAAGAATCAAGAATTTAGTCCAAACTTGCTTCCTCATCAACAAGTAAAAGTACTTGATGATTATGATGCCGCGGTTGATGAAGTACTAAGAGGAACGATTGTAATTATTTCTGCTGATGAAAAATTTTATACGATTGATACAAAAAACTATCCAACAAGAGGTATCAGTGAACCAGATACAGAAAAAGTAATTAGAGGAGCACGCGATGGTTTTACTGAAAACTTTATTACCAATACTGCGCTTATAAGAAGAAGACTTGTCTCTAATGATTTACGCTTAGAACGTTTTCAAATTGGCAATATTTCTAAAACTAATGTTTGTTTATGTTATGTTGAAGGGGCAGCTGATCCTGAATTAATTGAAATCATTAAATATCGCTTAGCTCATATTGATATATCCGAGTTAACAATGAGTGATAAAAAACTTGAAGAATTAATTACAAATCAAGGCTTCAATCCTTTCCCTTTACTAAGATATACTGAAAGACCAGATACTTTAGCTGTTCAGTTATCAAAAGGTGATTTTGGAATCATTGTTGATAATTCACCAAGTGTTATTATTGGTCCAGTTTCTTATTTTGATCTACTTGAACATGTGGAAGAATTTAGGCAAACTCCATTAATTGGTACATTTTTAAAAATTATTCGGTTAATGGCAGTATTTATCAGTATATTTCTAGTTCCATTATGGCTCTTAATAAATCAAAATCCAAATATATTTACAAATGTACTAAATCATTTTGTGATTGAAAATCAGGTATTATTACCATTTATAATACAGATATTAATTGCTGAACTAGGCGTTGAACTTTTAAGGATGGCAGCAATTTATACCCCAAATGCAATATCTACTGCGATGGGTTTAATAGCTGGTATTGTGATTGGTGAAATAGCGATTGAACTTGGTTATTTTGTTAAAGATATTGTCTTTTATGTTGCTATCAGTCAGATTGGTAATTATTCAACACCATCCTATGAATTATCCTTAGCAAATAAATTTATTAAATTAATTCTTTTAATATTAATCGCTTTATTTAATTTCTATGGATTAATTTTTGGAGTCATTGTAATATTTATCTATTTAGCCACAAGAAAATCAATTAACAAACCTTATTTATCACCTTTAGTTCCTTTCAATTTTAGGAAATTGCTTAAAGTTTTTATCCGTTTTCCTGCAAAAAGAAAAAGTACACAATAGTTATTTGAACTATAAAGTATTAACACTTTATAGTTTTTTTATAAATTAAATGAAAAATTACCTAAAATTGGCACTCAAGTATTGACTGTGCTAAAATCATGTGTTATACTATTTAAGGAGGTTTTAAAAGTGGAAAGAAAATTATATAAAACAGAATCGAAAAGATTATTAGATTTAATGGTAAATTCAATTTATACTAATAAAGAAATATTTTTACGTGAATTAATTTCTAATGCTAGTGATGCAATTGATAAATATCATTATTTATCACTGACAAATAAAGATATTCCTTTAAATGAAAATCATCAAATATTTATTGAAATCAAAAAAGATGATCGTAAATTAATAATTTCAGATACCGGAATTGGTTTTACAAAGGATGAATTAATTACTAACCTAGGAACAATCGCTAAATCTGGATCATTTGATTTTATTAAACAACTTGAAGAAGACAAAAAAAATGAAGTTAATATCATCGGTCAATTTGGTGTAGGCTTTTATTCAGCTTTTATGGTTTCAAGCGAAGTAGAAGTGCGAACTAAATCACCTCTAAGTGATAAAGCTTATGTCTTTAAGTCAAAAGGAACTGATTCATATACAATTGATGAATGTGACAAGACGTCAGTTGGTACGGAAATAATTTTATCAATCAAACCTAACGCTAATGAAGAAAACTATGATGAATTTTTAGAAGAATATAGAATCAGTGAATTAGTAAAGAAATATTCTGACTATGTTAGATACCCAATCAAAATGGAAATGATCGAAACTAATGCAAAATTTGATCAAGATGGTAAGGTTATTGAAGGAGAATATGACGAGGTTAAAGAAGTAAAAACTCTTAACAGCATGATTCCTTTATGGAAGAAAAACAAAAGTGAAGTAACTGAAGAACAGTTAAATGATTTTTACAAACAAAAATTTAATGAATTTAGTGATCCACTACTTTCAATAAACTTAAAAGTTGAAGGATTAATTAGCTATAATGCTTTATTATTTATTCCGAATAATCCACCTTATAATCTATACTCTGATAAGTTTGAAAAAGGCTTAAAGTTATATACTAAAGGCGTGTTTATCATGGATAAGTGTAAGGAATTAATTCCAGATTACTTAAAATTTGTAAAAGGACTAGTTGATTCAAGTGACTTATCACTAAATATCAGCCGTGAAATTTTACAACAAAATCGTGATTTGACAAAGATTGCCCAAAGCATTGAAAAGAAAATTCTTAGTGAATTAGAAAAGCTAAAGAAAAATGATGAAGATAAGTATCGTGATTTCTTTAAGAAATATGGTGTGAACATCAAATATGGTATTTATGAATCATATGGCGCTCGTAAGGATTCATTAATTGACTTATTATATTATGAAACAGTTAATGGTGAAAAAGCAATTTCCTTAAAAGAGTATCTTGATAATAAAAAAGAAGGTCAAGATGCAATTTATTATGCATCTGGAAAGACTAAAGCAAAAATTTTAGCCATGCCACAAATGGATTTAATTAAAAAACAAGGCTTTGATGTCTTAATGTTAACTGATGATATTGATGAATTTGTTATGAATATCCTTGAAAAATATCAGGATGTTCCACTAAAATCTATAAATCAAGGCGAAATGGATTTACTTGATGATGAAATCAAGACCAAACTTGAGGAATTATCAAGTGAAAAGAAGCCTCTAATTGATGCGTTGAAAGAAGCTTTAAAAGCAGATGTTAGTGATGTTGTACTTTCAAAACGTTTAACTGACTCTCCCGTTTGCTTAGTTTCTAAAGAAGGCTTATCAATGGAGATGGAAAAAGTTATTAATCAATTACCTGATGGTGGTAATATTCAAGCCGATAAAGTTTTAGAAATTAATCCAAATCATGAAATTTTTAAAGCAATTGAAAAAATTTATGATTTAAATCCTGATGGATTAAAGGATTATGCAAATATTTTATTTAATCAGGCACTACTAATTGAAGGATTCCCTGTTAAAGATCCAGTAGATTTCTCAAAGAAATTATGTAATTTAATGGTTAATTCCGTAAAATAAGGTCCATATTGGACCTTTTTTTTATTTATATATCATATATATTTATAAATAACATTTTTGATTTCAAAAATATGTTTGATATTTTTGTGATGTTATTTTTATAAATATATATATTTAATTGTTTTTAATGTGATATAAAAATGTTATTATATTTTTGAAATAACACAAAGAAACTTTGATATTTAGCCGTTATCTTAATTTGTGATATAATATTATTATTAATAAATGTCCTAAAAAATAACTTAATTTGGAATATTAATATAATGTTTTTTAAAAAAATGATAAAATTATGTTATACAATATCTGATTTATTTATCCAAGTGATGATTAATGACAAATTTGATTTCAAAACAATTTATCTTAGGAGTTTAATATGCATATCAAAAATGAAAAATTAAATATTGAATTAAGGACAATATCATTTAATGATTTAAAGGAATTATGGAATATTTCCTATAAAGATAATTTGGAATGGATGAATTATGACGGGCCTTACTTTAATGACCCTATTTATGACGAGGATAAATTTATATTTGAAATTGGTTCCAAGTATTATATTTCAAACGATCTTAAACTGGCAATAATCAAAGATAATAAAATTATTGGAACTGTTAGTGCTTATTTTGAAGATGGAGAATTAAGAAAATGGCTTGAAATTGAAATTGACATTTATAATTAAAATCTTTGGGGAAAAGGGATTGGTTATGAGGCCTTAAAACTTTTTACCTCTTATCTATTTAATAAATTTCAAGATATAAAAAGAATTGGTTTTACGACATGGAGTGGTAATTGTCGTATGATTAAATTAGGAGAAAAATTAGGCTTTACTAAAGAAGCACAAATACGCCAAGTTAGATTTTGGCAAAATAAGTATTGGGATTCAATAAAATATGGTGTATTAAGAGATGAATGGTCTTATGTTGAATATCAAATGGAGAATTAAACACAAAAATCTAGATTAACAAATAGTTTTTAAAAAGTTAATATAGATTTAAATATACAGTTATGTTGTACTCATAACTATAAACAAATATTTAAAAAGGAGAATGTATGATCATACGTACAATTTGATTATATTGAAAGAAAATGAAAGTATTATTATTAAATGGTTCACCAAATAAAGATGGTTCATGTAAAAGAATTTTAAATGAAATGAAAATTATATTTGATAATGAAGGAATTATTGTATCTATGATTGATATTGGAAATAAGCCAATTTCAGGATGCATTGATTGTGAGGCTTGTAGAAATAATCCCAATCATTGTATCATAGATGATTTAGCAGACAAGGTAATTAATGAATTGCATGAAGCAGATGGAATCGTCATAGCTTCACCGGTATATTATGCCTCACCAAACGGATCATTAATTTCTCTTTTGGACCGCGTATTTCACGCTGGAAAGGATTTTCGATTTAAAGTAGGGGCATCAATCGTCGCATTAAGAAGAAGCGGCGCTACGGCAAGCAATGAAGTAATAAACAAATATTTTAGTATCTATGAGATGCCAATCATCACTTCAAACTACTGGAATAGCGTTCATGGGAATAATGCTTTAGAAGTTGAACAGGATTTAGAAGGGATGCAGACGGCAAGGATTTTAGCTAGAAATGTTAGTTGGTTTATCAAAGCGATTAATATTGCTAAAGAAAATGGCTTAGAAATTCCATTAAAAGAAAATCGTAATTCTACTAATTTTATTCGTTAATATTTATTGCTATTATTATATATATTATATATTATATTATATATACAATTGGAACAAGATATTTTAAAATTAAAATCAATAAAGAAGAATGAGAAGTAAATTGTCTTTTCATTTTTTTGTTTTAAAATAAAAAAAGACTTGATTTTTTGTTCAAGTCAAATGTTTTAAATAATTATCTGGTTATTATAAGTTTTCAATTCTTAAAATAAATTTCTTTAACTACTGATAAATAATCAAGTCTAATAGGGTATGATTCTTTGATCAAATGCCCTTTTTCTCTAATGACATCTAATGGAATTGATTTTCTACTTAATTCTTTAGCAACGTAATATTCATAAATACAATCGATATCAATTAAATAATACTCGTTAGATTGTACAAGCGCAATGATAACAAATGATATCCCTCCATGCTTTTTACATCGAACTAGATGGTCAATTTGGTGAGCATGAATGTTTTTTAAAGGAAAAGAAGTCTTATTATGGGTCTCTTTAGCTTCAAAATCAATATACTTACCGTTATAAATACCATTATAGTCTGTCGTTGAAGGTATTTTATAAAAAGCTTCAATGATTTTAGCATGATCACGGTCAGGGTAATCAACCTTGGTAATTTGGATGGGAATTGGTTTTTTATAAATAACCGCAATCTCATGATCCAAATAGTAAGTATTAGTTTCATTAATTATTTCTTCTAGGCCCATACCCCTATTAGCGGTATTATTATAAGTTAAGGTCGGTTTCTTTTTAAATGGATAGTTAATCATTATATCACCATAAAAAATTATACCATATATTTAATATTTTTCTTTTAATAGTTTAAAAATGAGCAAAAAGGCTAGGTGAATTCCCTCACAAGATAATTTCTACTACATACTATATAACGGTGATTTTATGTTTTGGATTTTAGAATCAAGCGACAAAAGAATGAAATATGTCGAAGAATATTTAAATAAATGGGGTATTTCAACTGATAGTAATAGTAAAAATCTAGTTTTACCAATCCGTGGTATTGATAAAAATGGTTTTGTTGCTGACACATATATTAATTTAGAAGAAATATTAAGAAATCGCAAAATTGAAAAAATCTTTACTGGATTAACGAATGAAAAGCTAAAAGAACTAGTAGATAAATATGAAATAGAACTAATTTCTTATTTAGGAGACGAAGAAGTAATTATCAAAAACAATTATATAACTTTAGAAGGCTTACTACATTTTATGGCAGATGAAGAAATAAGTGTCTTTGATGAATCATTTTTAGTACTTGGATACGGTTATTCGGGACAGATTATTGCCAAAGCTTTAAAAGACTTAAGGGGAAATGTTTTAGTATATGCAAAAGATTACCATGATCGAAAAAGCATTATCTTAAGTGGATATGAATATCATGATTTAACAAGCTTTAAAGACAATTTGATTGTAATAAATACAATTCCAAGCCTAATATTTGATGCAAAAATTATCGATAAGTTGCCAAAAGACACAATTATTATTGATATTGCGTCCTTACCTGGGGGAATTGATTTTGAATATGCTAAAATAAAAGGCATTAAAACATCACATGTTTTAAGTATACCAGGTAAATATTTTCCTAAAAAAGCAGGGAAAATTATTGCAGAATACCTAAAGAAGATGATTAAATGATCTATGTACTTAAATTTGGTGGATTAAGCCTTTTAAATGAAAACATTAGCGATGTAATTAAAACTATCGTAAAATATAAAAACAAAGGGAAAGTTCTCGTTGTTGTATCCGCTGTTGGCCGTGATCATGCTTATTCAACAGATACGCTTAAGAATTTAGCAGCTTTTGTGACCCCAGAAGAAAAAGATTTAATTGTTTCTACTGGAGAAATTATAAGTAGCGTAATGTTATCAAATAATTTAAACAAGGCTAATATCGATTCAATAGCTTTAAGTATTAACCGCATTAAGCTAAAAGGTGAAGGAGTTTTTGGAGATGCTTCGATAAAAAGAGCAAATTTATCTATTTTAAAGAAAGAATTAAAGAAAAAAGTAGTAATAGTACCAGGATTTATCGCTTTAAAAAGAAATATTCCAATCACTTTAGGACGTGGTGGTTCTGATTTAACCGCTGTTTATTTAGGGATTAAGCTAAAAGCTAAAGAAATTGTTTTCTTTAAAGATATTGCAGGAATTTATTCCGGAGACCCAAAATTAATTGATAATCCGATTTATTACCCACGTGTAAGCTATGATACCTTAAGTATTTTGGGTAGTAATAAAATTCAACTTTTTCAAGACAAAGCAACTAAAATCTTAAAAAAACATCGCCCATCAATTGTCTTTACAAGTATAAAAGAAAAATCCTATGTAACTAAAATAATTAATGAATATGTTCCATACAAAGGAATAATTGTTAGAAGAAATGCAATAAGATTACTTCAGTATAAAGATTTCCACAAAGATATATTATTAAATAGATATATACATAATAATAAAATGATACCTAAGATTGATTTTACCGATGTAAATGTTAAATATTACGACTTAATTATTTTTATTAATGATAAAAAAGTAAGTCAAAAAATCTATAAATCCTCACTTACAAAAGAAAAAATAACACAAATACATGATAAATTTATAAAAAATATGTTATAATATCACCATAATGAGGTGTTTATATGAGTCAAATTAAAATATATGGCCTAGGTGGTTTAGGTGAGAATGGAAAGAACATGCAAATTGTTGAGGTAGATAATAAAATATTTATCCTTGATTGCGGTTCTAAAAATCCCTCAGCTGAACTTTTAGGCGTTGAATCAATCGTTTCTAACTATAATTACATATTAGAGCGTAAAAATGACGTTGTGGGCTTGTTTTTATCACATGCCCATGATAATCATATCGGTGGTGTCCCAAAGCTATTAAGCGATTTAAATGTGCCAATTTATGGCAGTAGATTTACAATTGAACTATTAAAGGATACGTTAAGTGAATTAGATGATGATTTAAATCAATTTCAATTTTTTGTTTGTGATAACAATACATTATTAACATTTGATAATATAGAAATTGAATTTTTTTCGCTAACTCATTCGCTACCTGATACCTATGGTATCTCTATTAAAACAGCTGATGGTTATCTTGTTTATGCGCCAAACTATACATTTGATCAAAATGTTGGCGAGCATCATCAAACAAATTTTGAAAAACTAATTAAATTCCGTCAAAATGGTGTTTTAGCTTTTATGGGTGATTCAATGGGAGCAGCTTCTATTGGTCATACAACAACCGACTATAAGCTAACACACTCGCTTCATCAAGCAATTGGTAAAGCAACTGGACGAGTTATCATTGGTTGTTACTCAACTGAGTTAATGCACTTTAGCAAAACCATTAAAGAAGCATTAGATTTAGGTAAAAAGATTGCAATTATCGGCCGTAAAACGCAAAGAGCGGTTGATATGACAATAAAACTAGGTTATATCAGTATTCCTGAAGATCGTCTAATAAATCTAAAATATATTGATGATACAAATACTAATGAAGATAGTGATTTATGCGTTATTGTTTCTGGTGAACGTCATGAACCATTCTTTATGATTCAAAGAATGTGCAAAAAACAAGACCGTTTGATTCATATTAATTCCTCTGATACAGTTATTATGATGACTTATCCAATTAGTGGAACTGAAAAAATTAAGTCAAGAACACTTGATATACTATCTAGGATAGATACAACGATTGTCAAAATAAAAAAAGAGCTTATTCCAGCATCGCATGCCGCATCAGAGGACATTAAATTAATGTATACGATGTTAAAACCTAAGTATGTTGTACCAATTTGTGGTGATTATCGCCATCAATATTTACAATCAACTATTGCATATGACATGAATTATGCTAAAGAAGATGTTATAATTTTAGATAATGGCGAGATTTTAACGATAAATAATGGTGTTTTAGATGAAAATCATGCTTTAATTGATGCTGGAGATATTCTAGTTGATAAAAATATTGAACAAGATGTTAATGATATATTGATTCGTGAGCGCGAACTTCTCTCTCAGGAAGGTTTTATCATGATCATAGGTAATATTGATGCTAGAAACAGAAACATTCTAAATAAGCCAGAAATCGTGTCTAGAGGCTTTGTTTATGCTAAAAACAACATCGAGTTTAATGAAAATATTATTAAAATTTATAATAACGTATCTAATGCCGAGCTATCAACCAAATATATTGACTGGAAGGTTTATAAAGAGCATTTGCATAGCTCGATAAGCGATTATATCTTTAAAGAAACTAAAAGACGACCAGTCATCATTCCAATAATTTTAGATACTGAGATACCAAGACAAGATAAGAATTAATTTCTTATCTTTTTGTTTCCCCAAAATAATACATTTTTCTTGTTTGGGACTTGCTAATCTATTAAGTGGTGAGAAACAGATGGTAAAAGAAAAGGTCAGAAAAGAAAAAGATAGTAACAATAAAGATGAAGTCGTAAGTTATGAGATAATAGGGATGTTTTTACTATTTTTATCGATGCTTGCCTTAACTAGCATTGGTAAACTTGGAGAAATACTTCTTATTAGCATCAAGTTTTTTTTTGGTGACTGGTACTGGTTAGTCATCCTTTTTCTAATTTTTTACGCGATTTTCTTATTAATATTCCATAGAACCATGGAAATGACAAGCTTAAGAGCCCTTGGTATCATATTTATTATTTTATCACTCTTACTTTTTAGTCATTTTCCTGTCAATGAGTACTTACTTATGCTTAATAAGAACACTATTATAGGAACATTTGAACTTTATACAAAGTATGTTAGTAGTTCAAGCTCAAATATTGTTTTAGGTGGGGGGCTTATTGGTGGTTTAATCTTTACTATCTTTTATTTTTTCTTAGGCAACCTAGGTGTAAAGATTTTAGCAATCATTTTACTACTTGTTGGTATATCATTTTTCTTAAACAAGACGTTACTCGAATCATTTGACGAAATTAAAGGCGTTTTAAGCAAGGTTAGCAAGGTTTTAACTAAATATAAGCCTAAAGTAGAAAAAAGCGTTAAAATCGAAAAAACCAAGCCTAAAAGACTAAAATCTAGCTTAAGTAACATAGAGGTTGTAGATTTTGAGTCTCATGAGGGCATTCAAAACAAAATTTCCTTAGAAACTATGAAATGTATCAATAATATTTTAAATGTTTTAGATCTAGAATATGAATTTATTAATTTAACGGTTGGATATAATGCTTATGTAATTGTATATGAAATATATTCACCATATGATATCTTAAAAATTAGTGAAAAAATGAAGGAAATACTGGATATTAAATTTATTATTAAAAAGAAGAACAGTCAGATATTATTTGAAATAAACAATACTTATCGTGATTATATCAGCATTAATAAACACAAGCTTTCAAATATCATTCTTGGTTATGATTTAAATAAAGCCCCTTGCATCTATGATAAGTTTATTCATAAAAATATGCTTATAAGTGGTGATTATAACAGTGGAATAACGACCTTCTTAATGTCATATATAATAAATAATATAATTGTATATAAAGAAGAAGATGTAAATTTTTTTATATTTGATCCAGAGTACAAACTAGAAGCTATTAAAAATCAGGAATTTGTAAAGATCATGTTAGATGAGGATTTTAGTATTATCCTTGATGTAATTCAAAAAGAAATAACAAAGAGGCTAGAAATATTTAAGCATTTAGAAATCAATAATTACTTAGAATATGAAAAGAAGTTTCTCCATTTAAATGAAAAAGATAGTTTAAAATGGTTTAATGTCATAATAAATGGCATTGAAAATATTAGATATTTAGATGAAAACAAGCTTGTTTCCCTAATAATTCAAGCAGAAAAAGTAGGAATAACAGTCATAATGGTCACAAGAATTGGGGACAAGGTTAAAGAAATGGTTAAAAATGCCTTTAAAACCAGGATAGTCTTTAAATCAATTGATCCAAAAAAATCAACGTCAATTATTGGATACGATTATGGTAAGTACTTAGATGGCAACGGAGACATGTACTTACTAAATGACAATGAACTTGTAAGGCTCCAAGCACCATACATTGCTAAAAAGGAATTTGAACGAGTTTTTAAGTAAGTGTCGAAATAAGCAAAAGAAGAGTTGAAAAAACTCTTTTTTTATTTGCCAATTTTTAAGGCCTATAATGATAAATTACCTTAGCTACTATAAAAAGCGCTCTTAAATTCAAAATTTAAGTAGTATTTTTTCGTTTTTTGTCTTTTTTTAAATCTACTAAAAATTAACTTATTCAAAAGGAGTAAAATGATTAAGTTTACGCTTGAAAAGAAGCGTTTTTTTTCTAAATAACTTAGTAATTAATTTGCTATAATTTTATTTTTTGGAAAAGTTATAGCTGTTTTTTAATTTCTAATTACTTCCTATAATATGTATTATGTTAACTTATTTATAAAGCCTAAATGTGGCCGTTATATGAATTTTGTTAATAATGTGGAAAATGTTAATTATTATTTATTTACATATTTTTAAAGTAATTTTTGAAACTAAAAAAAATGATGTTAGATATTTTTGAATTTGCGAACATTATAAGTGCTTTTTAGACAACAAAAAAACTCTCAAAATCATTGTTAATTTTAAGAGTTCTATGTTCTATAAATTCTATTTATTTTAAGATTAATTTTAAAGCATCCTTAATTAAGAGACTAACATCCTTGCTTGGATCAAGTTTAGGTAAAATCCTTTTGATTTCTTGGGGTTTGTAACCAAGGCTTTTTAATGCTTCCTCAAGTTCATTTAAACTTGAAGACGATGGATTATTGATGCTAAAATCAAGTTTACCTTGAAGGTCTAGAATGATCTGTTGACTTGATTTTATACCGATTCCAGGGAACTTTCTTAAGTAATCAGCGTTACCAATATCAATTGCTGCGATTATTCCATCTACTGATCCAGTAGCTAAAATTGCCATCGCACTCTTAGGGCCAATCCCTGAAACACTAATCAATTTTAAAAATAAATCTTTTTCACTGACAGTTGAAAACCCGTAAAAAATACTTATGTCTTCTTTAACATAAAGATAAACATATATACATGTTTCTTCATTCATATGATAATTATATGGATTAGGAGAAAATACCTGGTATCCTATTCCGTTATTTTCTATGGTAATTGAATCCTTTTTAATTTCGGTAATACATCCTTTAATATAACTATACATATAAAATCCTCCATGCTATATTGTTCTAATTTCTCCTAGCGGTATTTCTTTTACTACTCCATTAATTATTACCTTCTGATAAACAATCCTTTTTTGTGGAGGATTTTTATCATCGCTTAACTGTTTATCCTGTTCTTTTTTAACTTTTGGCTCAACTACATCAGGTTTTTTTTCATCTTTTGTTTTAATTTCTTCTTTAATATCTTCTTTTTTACTAATATTTTCGTCTGACTCATCATCGTTTTCTTTTTCTGTCGTCAGATCTTTTTTATCTTTGTTATCGCCTAAATCGTAAAAATCTTCAATTAAAGGTTCAACAGTATTCATCTCTTCATATATTTCTTTTGTAATTGCCGGGATCTTAATCTTCGTTCCAACTGGCAATTGATTAAAGTTGGTTATATGTTGATTATATTTTTTTAATTCTTCAAACTCGATATTAAAGTTTTTTAAAATATCGCTAACATGCTCGCCATTTTTTACATAATGTATAATCATATATCTAACACCCTAGTATTATATATGATTATTTTTGCAATAATATAATATCTTTTTGATTTGTTTTAATGATTTTTAAGTTTAAAGCATTTGCTAAATAACAAAATGTATCATAATTATAGAAAGTATAATGAGTTATATCTCGTAAATACCACCAATTATCAATTTTTTCTGGATAAAACATGGTTTTAATTAATAAATAACCATTTTTTTTTAATAAACTGGTTAAGTTACTTAAAACGCTTAAAGGGTCTTTTAAATGCTCAATTACCTCTGTTAAAACAATTATGTCATAATGTCGATTTAGATAATTTAAATCGTTATGATAATACAAATCATATTCATGCTTTTCAAATGTATCAGGAATTTGCGTTAATAAAACACTATATTTTCCTGACCCAAAATCTAAAAAAACACCTCTTTTTAAATATGGATCAATATATTCAAGAAACAATTCTTTAAATTGATTAATATAATTTACATCATTTTTATCAAACTTATGGAAATCATAACGATTTTTCTCTTCTAAGCTGTTTTTATATAAACTAGTGTCTTTATAAAGTAAATGACATGTAGAACACTTATAGACCAAATTTTTAGCTTCAGAACCTTCTTTTTTGCAAATTGGACAACTATTAGTCGAGGAATTCAAATTCATAATCATTGATTCGCACAACATCGCCATTTTTTACGCCTGCTTGTCTTAAAGCTTCATCTACGCCAATACTTCTTATTTTACGAGCGAAACGAGTAACTGAAGTTTCTTGATTAAAATTAGTCATTGCAATTAATTTATCAATCTTTTCGCCGGTTACATTAAATATACCATCATCACCTTTTTCAACTTTAAATCCCGGTGCATCAAAATCAAAAGTATATTCAACAACTTCATCAACTTCATCTTCTTCATAAATATCGAAGAAATTAGTATTTTGTAATACTTCATATGTGGCATAAACCAACTCTTTTAAGCCAGTATTAGTCACAGCTGAGATAGGAACGATAGTTTTATCTGTAAAATGAGCTTTAAAAGCTTCTAAGTTTTCTAAAGCCCCTGGTAAATCCATTTTGTTTGCGACAATAATTTCTGGACGTTCTAATAAACGCATTTTATATTCACTTAATTCATTTCTAATTTTTAAATAATCGTCATAAGGATCTCTTCCTTCGCTACCTGCCATATCAACAACATGTAAAATTACTCTACATCTTTCAATATGTTTTAAAAAGCGAATACCTAAGCCTAAGCCTTGACTAGCACCTTCAATTAAGCCTGGTAGATCAGCCATTACAAATGACTTTTCATTATCAACACGAACAATTCCTAAATGTGGATTGAGCGTTGTAAAATGGTATTCAGCAATTGCTGGTCTAGCATTGGACACGCATGAAATAATTGTTGACTTGCCAACACTTGGGAAACCTACAAGTCCTACATCAGCTAGTACTTTTAAATCAATTCTAATAATCTTTTCTTCCCCTGGTTCACCATTTTCTGAATATTCAGGAGCTTGATTGCGTGATGTGGCGAAATGCGTATTACCTCTACCACCACGTCCACCTTTGCACACTAAAAACTCCTGGCCGTCAACTGTTAAGTCGGCTAAGATAAGATTAGTTGTATCATCAATAATTGTTGAACCAACTGGTACTTTGATAAATAAATCATCCGCACTTTTACCATATTGATTCTTTATGCGGCCATTTTCACCATCTTGTGCTTTAATTCTGCTAATATACTTAAAATCCAGTAAAGTTGCAATATTAGAGTTCGCAACAAAATAAACCGAACCACCACGTCCACCATCACCACCTGATGGTCCACCAAAAGGAACATATTTTTCTCTTCTAAAAGTGGCTGCTCCATTACCACCTTTACCTGATATACACTTAATTTTTACTTCATCTACAAACATATTTAATCAACTCTTTTTTCTTCAAATTTTAAACCACTAATTTTAATCTTACTGTTTTGGTGGTTTACCAAAACTTTTTCATAGACATAACTTGAATCTTGGTAATTATTCATCTGTAAATCACTACTATTTACATTAAAAGTCATATTTTTAGCATAATAATTGCTAATAATTACATTGGTATTAACCATTTCAATTAACGAATTTTCAGCATTAACTGTGTTAATTGTAAACTTTACATTATCAATATTGATATCTACATCATGGTAAGTTCCTTTATCAAGACGAAGTATTCCATTTTTAATTTGACATGTAAATTTTTCATTAATATACATTTCATCTAAATTAACATCTAAATTATTGCCTGCAATGGACAAATTATTAATTTCTTTCTTTGTTGCTTGATCAAAACGGATAACACTATCGTTAGTTTTAATAAAAACATCTCCAATTGTGGTCTCAGTTAATTCAAAATCACCTTGATTAGTCTCAAAATTAACTTTATCTATTGTTAAATTCGCAGGGAAAATAATTAAGACTGTCGGCATTACGGCTTCTTCATATTTTTCATATGATGTATTATCTAAAACTGCATTTATTTTAAGCTCACTTGTGTTTACATCAAAATTATAACTATATGTATCTAGTTGTTCTTGATTGTCATAGTTATAATAAATGGTAATGTATTCTCTTACCTTACCATTAACTTGTCCTTGTTTAATGATATATAAACTACCGATTCCCATTTTTACATCAACTGTAATAGCCTCTTTAGCTTCAATTACATCTGACATATCAAGAGCTTCTTTTGGTGTTTCTTCTCTTTTTAAGTTAATTTTCGCATAAGCTCTATACACTACATCATCACTTTTTTCCATAATTTTCTTAGTTACAAATGATCCACCGATTACAATTAAAGCCACAAACAAATAAGATATTAATGCTTTAGTCTTAGTATTAATGCCTATTTTCTTAAAAACTGTAATCAATGTAATCATTTTTACATATTTACGACTATGATAAGGCTGGTTTCTATATGCATCAAAAGCGTGATAGAAGTTAGATAATAATAATCTTAAAACTAAACAACCAATTTCTACAATTAATAAAATATAAATAATATAAATTGCAATCTGCATTAAACCATAAAACGTAATGAGGAAGGCTGACCAACCACTTGTAAATTTACTTAAACCAATAATTGATAATAAATAACTGTTTATAGATATAAAATTAAAAGCAAACATGCCAAATAAGATTACAACAATAAATAATAAAATATTAACTAATAAAAATGGCAATGTCGCCAAAATTCTTCTTCCCATAAATAATCACCTCTTAAATTATACAATATTTTTCATTTCTTTACTAGTATTTTATGCTTTCTTCACATAAATTCACAATTCGTGTTTTTTCCATAAAAAATGGTTGTTTTAACGCAACCATTTCTATTTTATTCATTTAAATATTTGATAGTTTGTGGTATCAAGATTGAAAGTGGCATATAAGCAATTAATGCAAATGCTAGTAAACCACCAATTGTTAAGGCAAGTAATAACGAATATACTAGTGGAACATAAATAGCTACTAAGATAAAGATTGTAATTAAAGTCACAAGATCACGAACCAATTTTTTGTTTACGTATTTATTTACTACTAGGTTTATTAAGCCAAATAATGCTGGTAACATGAAAATAAAGCTAGCTCCACTTAAAACAAATGATACAAGAACATTTAGTAACGCATTGAATAGAACAGCTGCTAAAATGAAGTTTTCATTAGATTCTCTTTTTTTAGTTGTTTTGTTTAAGATTAATCCAAAGCCCAATGTCATTACTAACATAAAGATTAATAAAGCAAACTTATCATCATTAAATCTAACATTGGAAATTGTCCATGGTGTTCCCATAAATCTACTGATTACAAAACTTACAAGATATCCGCCAATTATAGCGACTACGAGTAAGCCTAGAAATACTCCTAGTTGTTTTAAGAATAATTGCCAGTCTTTTTTAAAAGCGAAAATAATATATGCAATTACACCAAGTAAAATTATAATTGATAAAATAGCGCCAAATGTTTCAGAGTATGAAATGAAGATATTTGGTAAGAAATTAAAGAAAACTTGATCTTGATTGCCTACAAAATAGTTCATATCTTGATATTTTACATCACTTAGATATTCTTTAACTAGTGGTAATATTTGACTACCATAGTGTTGTAAACTACTTGCTCTTACTGAAGAATAGTTGTCACTTGGATTATGGTATACATTAATATTGTCAAGAGTTCCAAAATTCAAGCCTTGTTTACCTATTCTTGTAAAAGCCATAAAATCTGTATAGTTTGTCATAACTGAATAAGCAGCTGGAGCTACTGAGTATGATACTTTGTCAATTGCTTTGTTATAGAATTTCATAACATTTTGATTGTTATTTGATGTTTCAAACATATAACAAGCCCCAAATAATCCTCTTGCTTCAACATTTATTACAAAGTTAACCTTGTCCATTACCTCTTTATTAACATTTGCTTCAAGTGTACTTCCATACATATTTACTTCTTCAGAATCAGCAAATAAGACATATAAAGTATTTTCATTATTTTTTACTTGTGATGAAGCATAACGGATAATTTCAAGTAAGGTCGCAACACCATAACCATCATCTCCTGCACCATATGAACCACCAAGTTCACCAAAACGCCCAATGTGACCACGTGAATCATAATGAGCAACTAATAATATTCCCGTTTCACTTTTACCAGGAACCGTAACTAATACATTACGAATATCATATTCACAATCTAAATTATTATTTTTGATATATTCAGTACTTACATAAGTAATTCCTTCTTTTGGATTCTTATTTCCCGCCATATCATAATTTCTTTGAGCAACATTTTCATCGCCTACATAACTTTTTGCGGTATTTATGATATATTGTCTTACTTCTTCATGTGCTTCATAGTCATATACTGAATGAGGCTGCTTTGAAATTTCTTTGATGTGTTTAACCGCATTAATTGCATTAAAGTCAGTTTCTAAATTTTTTACAGTTGGTGATGTGATTGCTAAGAAGCCAAACAAAGTCGCAACTAAAACAATCATCACGATAATGACACTTTTCTTCTTCATACTTTCCTCTTTTCATATGTTAATTTTTATTTAAATTTATTATAACACATACCTTTTAATTAGGCGCCAACAAATAAAAATTATTTTGATTTTCAAACCTTTTTTAAGTATAAAAAAACTGAGAGTATAATTCTCTCAGTGAAATATCAAAGGTGTGAAGGAATGATTGTAAATAACTTAACTATTAAGATATAAACAATTTTTAAGTGAGGTCAAAAATCTGCCTCTTTGATTTAAAACATTTCTTCATCTTTTCTATTATATAATAAATAAATAAAAAAGCAATATATAATTTACAGTTTAAGTAAAAAAAGCACCTATATCGCATATCACTATGACTTGCAGGTGCTTTAAAATTATTTAGATTTTATCTTATTTACAATATTTGTTAGAATGGTTGATTCATCCTTTGAAATATTAGAAAGTGGAGTTCCTTTATATTGTTTTTCATCACTTGGATTAGGTAGTGGATAATACTTAGTTATTGCTACGCTCCAATCATTTAACCAATCATCAGTTGGATCGATTGGATTAATAATCATATTGTAGCTTTCAATAAGTGGTGTACAGTACCCAACCACTGAAGCGTTCATATATGCATTTTCAGGTCTTAACATAAAATTAATAAATTTGTAAGCTAAGTCCTTGTGACGAGCATTTTTAGGCATAACTAGTGAATCCAAGAACGCAATTGTTTCATCTGGAATATATATCTCAAAATTAATATCTTCCATTTTTACACCATCATCAATCTTTGTATATAACATATCAAGAAAATCTCCGGTATAAACAAATGCTAGATCCAAGTTATCCGCAACAATTCCTTTTTTCAAGGTATCAGTACCCCATAAACTGAAATTTTGAAGTTTTAAAGTTTCCTCAAACAACTTGTATTTATCTTCATTTAATTCATTTGGACTTAAATGATTATAAAACATCGCTGCTGCATAAGCATATCTTGGTGTATCATACATACCAACTCTAATTTTTGATCCATAAACTTTATCAGCATTGAAGTAAGCATTCCAGCCTTCTTTAAGTAAAGTTTCTTCTAAAGAAATATCATTATTTGTCCCAACTAAATTTTTGTTATACATAATACCAAATGTACCCCAGAAATATGGAACATGATATTTTTCGTTATTTGCAAACATGTTTGACATGATTCCTTTAACACCTGGTAAAAATTTTTCATAGTCATAGTTTGGAATTTTACTGAAATCTAATTCTTCAAGCAAATTATTTTCATACATTTTCTCAATCATATAGTCTGATGGAACAACTAAATCATAAGCTGTTGTTTTACCTTTAACTTTGGCATAAAAAGCCTCATTTGAATCAGCAATGCTCATTTTAACTGTACAGTTGTATTCTTCTTCAAATTTAACAAGTAAATCATCATTAATGTATTCACCCCAGTTTAAAAGTAATAAGGTGTTTTCATTATTACATCCGCTTAAGGTAATTCCTACTAAACTAACTATTACTAGTAATAAAAGGCGCTTAATTTGTTTCATTCTTCTTCACCTTCTTATTTAAATAATAGTTGATACCAAATAAAATTAACATCGTACCAAAGGTTATAATTGTACTGAAAGCATAAACTGATGGAGTTAGACTCTTTCTTCCAATACTACTATAAATCCAGATTGATAAGTTATCAAAGCCATTACCTGAAGTATAATAACTTACAACGAAGTCATCAAAACTTACTGTAAAAGCAAATAACATACCTGATAAAATACCAGTTTTAATTGTTGGTATAATTACTTTGATCAATGCTTTGCCAGGACTTAAACCTAAGTCATGTGCCGCATCTAACATATTTGGATCCATATCGCGTAATTTTGGTAAAACACTTAAAATCATGTATGGTAACGTGAAGAAAATGTGGGCTAAAATCATCGTTGTTGGACCAAATATATATGGAAATATTGGTAAAAGTAATGAGAATATTAGCATTAAGCTAATACCCGTTACAATATCGGCATTAAGTAGTGGAAAGTTATTAAGTAATAAAATCTTTTGACAGAACTTTGGTGCAGAGTAATGTAAACCTATCGCAATTAAAGTTCCAGTAATTGTTGTAATTAATGTCGCTAGAATACTTACAATAAAGGTATTTCTTATAGCTAAAGTAAGCGATCTATCACCAAACATCTCTTTATACCACTTAAAAGTAAAATCACCAAATTCAGTTACTAACCGACTTGAGTTAAATGATTGAATTAAAATTATAATAATTGATAAATAAAGCATTAATACTACAAGCACAACAATGATACTTGAGATAATATGCCATGCCTTTTTGGTTTTTCTATAATCATGGTAACCATAATCTTCAACTTTGGCTTTTGGATATTCCATCATATTAATGTTTCACCATCCTTATCAAACTTATTAACAATCACAATTCCTATAGTAATAATTACGAGTAGAATAATTGCTAAAAGTGATCCTATATTGTAATTTAAGTTTCTAAACATTCTTTCAATGACATTACCAATCATTAGTACATTTCCATTACCAATGATTTCTGGAATGGCAAATCCACTTAAAGATGGTAATAAAACCATGATTGAACCTGTTACAATACCTTTTAATGATAACGGAAAAATAACTTTCCAAAATTTTTGAAAATCAGTTAATCCTAAATCTAAAGCTGCTTCTTCTAAAGAAAAATCAATTTTCTCTAAAGCAGTATAAATAGGTAAAATCATAAATGGCATATAAGTAAACACTAAACCAATGAGTACTTTAACTAATAAGACAAATTTTGTCTCAACAACATCAAGGCTAACATTGATATTAATTTTAGCAAATAAATCAGTAATAATATTGTTTGGTCTCATTACATTAGCTAAAGCATCGGTTCTGAGTAAAATATTAGCCCACATAGGTAAAATTAAAATTGTTAAGATTAAAAATTTATTGTTAATTTTTGATTTAACAAGCTTGTAAGCCACAACGTAACCTAAAATCGCACTGAATACGGTTGTACTAATGGCAAGTATAAAACTATTGCGGAAAGCTATCAGTGTTGATGACTCTTTAAATTGTCTGAAGTTTTCTAGAGTAAAATGAAAATTAGTAAAATCAATTCCCTCACAATCCACAAAGATTAAAACAAGCATTAGGATTGCAGGAAGTAAAGCCAAAATATATAGCCAATATAAGTATGGCTTGGCCAACTTAGCAAGTCCTTTATGCATGTTTAACCTCCATTAAATGGATTTCATATGGGTCAACTGATAAGCCTACGACATCACCAATTTTTTTGTCTTCATATGCATGAATAACAAATTCCTGTTTGTTACATATAGCACATATTTCATAATAAACACCTTTAAAGATGCATGAAGTACAAATTCCTGTTATTTTTGCTTTGTCTAGAGGTACAACATCCCAGTCTTCTGGTCTGATTACAACATCAACTTCTGCGCCAATTGGGAACTTATAACCAACACAATCAAATTTGGTATTCATAAATTCAATTTGATTTTCTCCAATATATTTACCAGTAATAATATTTGATTCGCCAATAAAGTTGGCAACAAATCTATTTACTGGTTCATTATAAATATCTTTTGGTGTACCAAGCTGTTGAATTACTCCATCATTCATGACAACGATACGATCACTCATTGTCATTGCTTCAGTCTGGTCATGAGTAACATAAATAAAGGTAATACCTAATTTTTTTTGCATTTCCTTTAATTCATATTGCATGTTTTCTCTTAGACGTAAGTCTAAAGCAGCTAATGGTTCATCTAATAGTAAAATCTTTGGCTTGTTGACGATTGCTCTTGCTAAAGCAACACGTTGTTGTTGACCACCAGACATTTGTGAAATTTTTCTTTTTTCAAAGCCTTCAAGTTTAACAGCTTTTAAAGCATTACTTGCCGCTTCATCAATTTTCTTGTTGATTATTTTATTTAATAAATGATGAGTTATTTTAGTGTTTGGATACTCTATTGATGCTTCTTTTTTTAATTCTTCTCTACCGAAGAAATCACATAAGTATTCAAAATTACGATTTTTTAAACCAATTTTAACATTTTCAATAACATTCAAATGAGGGAATAAGGCATAACGTTGAAATACAGTATTAGTTGGACGCGCATAAGGTGGAATATCATTAAACATTTTTCCATCAATAATTACTTCTCCTGAAGTTGGATTCATAAATCCACCAATAATTCTAAGCGTTGTTGTCTTTCCACAGCCTGAAGGACCAAGAATAGTTAAAAACTCATTTTCATAAATTTGTAAACTTATGTTCTTAACTATGGGCACATCATCGTCGTCATATCTCATTACTAAATCACGTAACTCAATTAAAGCTTTTTTCATTTATTTTCCTCCGACTTATATTTTATCGATAAAATTATACTCTATTTTCTAATAAATGCAATACTTATTTTTTTAATTTTACAAAACACGATTTATATAGCCTTTAAGCAGCAAATATTTCGTTTATTTCATTAATAAATTATTGTAAAATTATAACAATTAATTCTAAGCTTTTTACCTAGAAATTAAGCATTTCATTACTAGTGTTCACAAAATTATTAACTAATACACTTACATTTTAACAATTATTTCCTTATATATAAAAAAAGCACAAGGTCAAATGACCTTATGCATATTAAATATATTTTTTACTTCTTTACATCAAATTTAACTTTACTCATCAAATCAACTATAATGTCTTTATCAACCTTCAAGATCATCCTATCATATGTAAATAGTCCATTTGTTTCATCTTCAACATCACTTACTTGAGTGTAAATTGCGGCATTCAAATTATTGTTTTTAATCGCAGGAATTACTTCTTCTTGATAAAGACGAATTAAATCAGCTTGAAATGATGATTGATCTTTAAATTTTTTATAACCAAATGTCTTATCTAAATTGAAAGAATGATTTGCTATTTTGTAGGCATATCCGCCAAATTCTGATAATACTAATGGTTTTAAGTAGTTTCCTTTAAATTTGAGCTTTTTAAAATAAACATGTTTAGATATTACATCACTATATTTAGTTTCGAACCATCCAGAACAAGTATCAATAAATCTCGTATTATCTAACTCTTTAACTTTTTTATATAAGAATTTTGCGTTAAACTGTCCCCAACCTTCATTAAAAATAGTCCATAAGGCAATTGATGGAAAATTATATAAGTGAAGAATCGTCTCTATCGTATGACTAATAAAGATTTCTCGTGATTTTTTGCTTATATGACTATACTTATCAAATTTTCTTTTTATTCCAATAGTTGGAAATACCGTATCAAATAAAAAACTGTAGCGACTATTATTGACCATATCTTGCCAAACAATCATGCCTAGTTTATCGCATAAATAGTAAAAAGTTAGTGGTTCAATTTTAATATGTTTCCTTAAAGTATTAAAGCCTAGGCTCTTCATTGTCTTAATATCATTTAAATAACCTTCACTTGATGCTGGCAAAAAAATTCCATCACTAAAGTATCCTTGGTCAAGTAAACCATTAAAGAAATATGGTTTATTATTTAATTCCATTTTTCCATTTTTAACCGAAAATTTACGCATAGCAAAGTAACTTCTAACTAAATCATTATCAGTACTTATTACTAAATCATATAGATATGGATCTTCTGGTGACCATAAATGGAGATTATCAATTTTTAAAGTAATTTCTTTTTCTCTTGTTTTAATAACCTTATTCTCATATTTAATTATAAAACTAGTCGCATCGCTTATTATTTTTAAGTTTACTTCACTTTTATCAATATCAGGCGTAATGATGATATTCTTTATATATTTTTCATCGACACTTTCAAGCCATACAGTCTGCCAAATACCAGATATCTTTGTATACCACATACCTCCGCGTTTTATCTTTTGTTTACCATATGGAAAATTTAAATCCATATCATCTTTAACCCTTATAAGTAGGGAAAAATGAGTATCTTTTAAATATTTTTTAATATCAAAAGAAAAAGGTAGGTAACCACCTTCATGGTGATAAGCATGAATATTATTAATATAAATGTCTGAAATATTATCTACAGCACCAAAATGAAGTAATAATTTATCTTTAATAAATTGTGGATCCAGTGTTACATCTTTGTGATAAAATAGATATTCACCTTTTTTTAAGGTTTTTTCAACTAGTGATAATTTTGATTCTATGGGAAAGGGAACCATAACCTTACCCAAAAATTTGTTAGTCATGTGTTCCCTTGTTACCATATAATCATATAAACCATTTAAATTTAAGTAGGAATTACGTACTAAATTAGGACGAGGATAATCATTCCAAGGAATATCCTTATATTTAAAATTAGTATCAAGAATTTGATGGCTCATATTTCACCTATAATTTATTTAAAATATACAACTAATTCTTTTACTTTACCATTTCGTACATCTAAGGATTCTTGTTCAGGAAGTGATTCACCTAAAATTTCTTTTCCATCTAAAACATATTTATAAGCTTTTCCTTTTTCAAATAAGTTTAAATCATCCTCGTTAATATAAGTAACCTTAGTATGACTTAAAAGCATAAATGATACTTTGCCATTTTTGAAGAAATGACGAGATAATAAAGGTTTAAGTTTAAGTGATAACTTACCATCTTTTAAGATAAATGGATGATGTCCCATAAACATTAATTCCCAAATAATTAATACTTCTGATGTTGAACCTGAAAGTCTTGCATAGAATCCTTGACCATGTAATGATTTATCAGGATTGTTAGATGTCGCAATAAATGATGAATTTTCAAGTGGGTTTCTTCCATATACACTTGGGTCCATAAAGCACGAGAAATTTGACATTATCTCATTATAGAAATCACGGTATAATCCACCTTTAATTAAACCTAGCATATATTTATAAGTCATATGCATAAAGTTTGATTCTCTTTCGAGCCAGCCTTTACTAAAGATTCTAATACGGCCAATATCAGTTGACCAGTCATCAAGAGGTGTTGAAGTTTTATACATTTTTAAAGCTTCATCATATAACTCCGATGATTTAACCTTCTTATACATATCTTTTAATTCATCACGATCAAAGCATGATGTAAAATATCTCGCAGGTGCTTCTAAGAATAATGGAATTAAAGTTACCTTGAAGGCTTTAGCTTTAACAGCTGGCAAGCCATAATGAGTAATTTTTTCTTTACCATCAACTAAAATCTTTTCATAATCAGTTACTTCGTATGATAAATATGTTGGTACAATACCATTTCCTAATTGAATGGCACGTCTGATACCATCATTAATAATTTCTAACATTTCTCTAAGCATTGCATCATATCTATTAGCTTTAACTTCCATTGCGGCTTTTGAGCCAAGACGGATATCACTTCTGTAATTTTCTCTTACAGTTGAAAGTTTATCCCAAAACTCAAAATGATCTTTAATACCTAAAATAGACTCAATTCTGTCTGCGAATTTGACAAATTCATATGGTAATTTAACAAATTCATTTTCTTTAGAATAAACAAGCAATGTTTCAATTAATCTCTTTAATTCAATTGTCTCTGAAACACCTGAAGCAAATATTCCTGGTAAACCATTCATCGCATCATTCCATCCTGGACGATCAGCTTCCATTTCAATACCCATTTGTTCCTGGTCTAAAAGCGCAAATTTGTTGATCGCTAATACTAAGAACTTACCATAAAGGTTAGTTTCTAAAATGTTTCCATCAGCAGTTTTTAGCCAGTTGCTTCCTCTAGTTAATCCAAGCTTGTTTACTTTTTCAAGATCATTTTTATTTACAGCTCCAAATTGACGAACTTTACCATTTTTGGATAAAACATATTTTTCATCGCGAGGGTAAACAGTTGCGCATGATTCAAAGAAACGATAATCATTACGTTTAAATAAGCAATCATAAACTTTATCAGGATAAATACGGTAGAAGTTTTTAAATATATCAAGGATATAAGTCCAGTGATCAATCCAATATCCTTCAGCATAATTAGCTTCAATATTTGATTCAGCATATTTAAATATTTCAGTAAATAATTTATTATCTCTTTCTTCACCTGTTAAATCAAAAGTAACTTCAATTTCTTCGTTTTCAAGTGTATTAATGATTGATCCAGGAGTAAATTTACCTAAAAGTAGTTTTTCCATTACTTCTTTTTTGTTTTTGAATAGATTTAATAATTCATCTACTTTAGATTTATCTTTAATTTCAAATGTTAGACCGCTTAATTGAAGTGGATTATAACCATCTGCTTGAATTAAACTGGCAAAAACATGAATGTTATTATCATAAACATCCTTATTAAAGAATACATCACAACGACGATTTTGGCAAACATCACGGAAGTTACCGTTACCTTGCGAATAAAATTCGGGATTAATTGTAAAGTAGTTATAATCGCGCTCTAAGTCACCATGTTTACGTGAATAAATATGGTAACAAAAATTTTTGTTTTCTGAATTTATTACAAGCGGATAACCACCACGTAAGATGTTGTCAAGATACATTTGTTTAACGTATTCATCAAAAATTGGATAATTAGTTGATGTATCAATATCATTTAATAATTCATCAATAACTAAAGTCGCTTCATTGCGCTTTGCTTCAACATATTCGTGAGAAAGGAATTTATCCATTTCTTTTTTAAGAATATCAATTTTACTTGCATAACCAATTAAAGTATCAATATTAACTGGCTTTTCTTTAGTTAACACAACTTTTACAGCTGTAAATCCACAAGGAACTTTATTATCTGTTATTTGTGGTTCTTTTAGGATTTCATTTAATGAATGATTATTAAAATATTCAGGTTTAGTTAAAGCTGTATCATAATCAAAAATTAAATTACTATCACATATAGGTTTAACTAACTGATCATTATAGATAGAAAAATAATAGTTTCCATCAATAACGCTTTGCATTTCTGCTTCATCTGCTCCATTACCTTTCATTTGATAAAAAGCAAAATTATTTTCTAGTTCGTTAACTTCCATGAAACTACGACGAATATGAGAAACCATCTTATATGCTTCGTATCCTGTTCCAGCTGGTAAAATTTGAGCAATACCATCTAAAACCTCTAAATGACGTTCTACATCACTTAGATTTTCAATTTTTACCATTCTAACAAGTGAAGCAATTTTTTCATTTGGCAAGCCAAAATAAGTAATTGTCACCTTAATGTTTAATTCAGGATTATATTCAACAATGCTGAATTCAGCTTGTTTAATGTGCATTTCTCTTTTATTTTTATTCTCAGTTGAAAATATTTCATATGTTTTATTATTTTCATCTTTAATAAATGTTCTAAACCCTAAATGAGCAGTATGAATATATGCTGCATTAGCTGGAAAAAATTCCATAATCGAACCATTTTTATCACGAATACCAAAGCTAGCAATCCCTTGACCGCGATTAACATAAAATGCCCATAGAGGAATACCATGTTTTCCAGCTAACGCGGGTAAGAAACTAGAAAATGTTTTCTTTTGATCATAATTTTTAATTATAAAGTCATTTTTTTCAAAGTAATAATCGTTCATTCTCCACCTCATCTTAATTTTTTCATCTAATTATATAATATAAGAATTGCTTTTTCAATCCTTAACTTCCAACAATTGGTCATTTTTTAATACTGTTAACAGATTATAATTTTGATCAATTATACATGCTGATACGGGAAATCCTTCTATTATTAAATCTACATCCTCAATATTTAAAGACGCTAAAGCATTTAATGATGTAAATTTTACAACATCAATTAATGATATATTTAATTCATATAAGTTTTTTAAAATTTGCTTAAATGTTAATGTTGAACCTGCAATTGTGCCATCAGCTAAATGGCATTTGCCATCTATTACATCTATATCATATTCGCCCAGCTTATATTTACCATCAGGAACACCACGTGCCGCAATTGAATCGGTAATACAAATAATCTTATCATGTGGTTTTGCTTTAATTAATAGTTCAATAACTTCTTTTTTAACGTGATAAAAATCCATTATGATTTCCGTATATAAACGGTCATCTAGAAGGCCTGTTAAAGCTAGTGAATCTTCTCTACTTGTAATTGGTGTCATCGCATTAAACAAATGCGAGATAGAATTTACACCAAATTCAATACCTTTATTAACCTCTTCTTTTTTAGCACATGAATGACCAATTGAAGCACTAATTCCTTTTTCTTTTAACAGCTTTGTCAAAGATAAATCATCATTTTCAATGGCATAAGTAACTTTCTTAATATTTGGATTGATGTCTAAATATTTCTTAAATTTTAATACATCTGGTGCTAAAATATATTTTTCTAAAAGTGCCCCTTTATATTTTTTATTTATAAATGGTCCTTCTAAATGAATTCCTAAAATATTTGTTTCACCATTATCATTTTTATAATCATTAAAAGTCTTTAAAGTTTTAAACAACTTATCTTCTTCCATCGCAACTGTGGTAGGAAGTATAAAACTTACTCCATCCTTTAAATAATCTTTTAACATTTTTTTAATCTCTAAAGTATCAACATTTGAAAAATCACTACCACTTATACCATGGGTATGGATATCAACAAATCCAGGTATTAAATAAAGGTTTCTACCATCTATTCCATCATCAAAAGGTTCATTCTGAATCTTTTTATAAATCCCATTTTCTATTCTGATTGAACCTAATTTAAACTCACCATTTTGAAAATAAGTAATATTATTGATATTCAAATTAATGTCCCCCTAGATTATTAATTCCATGATGTAAATGGTCCATTACTTGGATAAAATTCAGTAATGCCACTAGATTTTTGTAATCTTAAATCTTCAACCATTAAATCTCTCATTAACATGCTAGTGTATAAAATGTTTTCTCCCTTAAGGAATGGATAATTATCTTTATCAAAAATATAATCTACAGCTCCCACTGTATACATTTTATTTGGATCAACTTTCTCTCCTTTAATGTATAGGTTTCCACTATTATAAGTAACATCTAGATCAAATACAACATCCGCATATCCTTTTTGAGCATTTAAATATAAATCTATAATATCAGAACCTTTTAAAGAACATGTTTTGATAGCATTGTCAAATGGATATATTAAAACTAGATCAGCCATTGTTAACATTTTGTTTGATTCTATTGCTTTTCTAACTCCACCACTATTTACCATACCAAAGTCAACATGTGCAGCATATTTTATTACTGAAGAAAGATACTGTGGCATATTATTACGATACAAATATTCGCGAGATACCAAAAATTCTTCATTAATAAAATTTAAGTATATCTCGTCACTATTAAAAGCATTGATAATATTCTTAGCATACTCATCTTCTTGAGTAAAGTTTGACTTACTTATTAGCTGTGGGTATTGTGGCATTACATCTTCAGTAACTGGATCATATACTATTGTTATTAATGATAAGAAGTTATTGCTTGAATCTACTTGTGCATAAGGTACTTGATGATTTTTACCATTTATAACCCCATTAACATTCCAGTGAAGATGTCCATTAAAAATCGCATCTATTCTTTCGCTACCTTCAAACTTTGCAATGGTATTATTATCAGATAGATATTCATCATATGAATGGGTTAATAAAATAACGATCTTACAATCATTTTCTTCTCTTAAAATTCTTGCATATTTTCTAGCAGTTTCATTTGGATCAACAAACTTATAACCTGCAACACGACTTGCAGCAATTGAGTTTTCATATTCCCCGATTGTGCCAATAATACCAATTTTAACGCCTTCTCTTTCAATAATTGTATAAGGTTCAGTAAAAGACAATAATTCTTCATTATCCTTATCAACAATATTTGCAGCTAAAAACGAGAAATTAGCTTCACCATTAGTTAAATTACCATCTTTATAATTCGCAATTTTATCGATTCCCCAGTCAAACTCGTGATTACCTATTGTAAATGCATCAACCTCTAAATAATTAAGAGTTTCAACAATTGGTAAGCCATAATAATAATTAGATAAAGCAGTTCCCTGGAACATATCACCATTAGCTAGAATAACAGTATTTTTATTATTTTCTTTCGCATTTACTAGATAATTAGCTATTTTACTTAAATTTGGTTCATTAGAATTAATATATCCATGTAAATCATTAAATGCATAAAAATTAATTGTAACTAATTCTGTTGGTTTAGTTGTTATACTAGTTGTTGTACTAGTCGTAGTTATTGTTGTAAATGTATTTTTTGTTGAAATACTCGTTGTAGGCTTTTTAGTCGTTGGAACTGTAGTTGCCGAAGTTGTTGTTTTACTACTTGTTTTACTACTTGTTTTACTACTTGTTTTGCTACTTGATGTTATATTTGATGTTATATTACTAGTTGTTGTAACTTTTGTTGAAGCCTTTGTAAAAAGATCACAACTAGATAATATTAAGCATAAAATAAACAAAATAAATAATGATAACTTTTTTTTCATAAAATACTCCTTTTAATATTCATATATATTATATCACACTATTGTTTAATTTTTTGTTAAATTAAAAAAATCAAATTTTTTACATCACATTATTTTCACATAAATATATATTTTATTAATATATTTATCACATTTATTTTTGAAATCTAAAATAATATTTATTAAGTAGGACAAGCATATTATTATAATGAACTTTTATAAGTTTAAATTTAATGATTTCTAAGTAAAAAAGATGGTTAAAATTCAACCATCTTTTACATTTTTTCTTTACATTCACTAATAACGCGATTAGTACCATCAATTGAGAAGCAGTCTTCACTATTTCCATCAATCTTTTTATACTCATAATCACTTTCAAGTATTGTAATTTTCTCTTTACCAATCAATGGGGCAGTGATATTATAAGCATTAATATTTGTTACTAAAATCTTAGTAATTGTAGCCCTAAAGATTAGTGATGATATAACCTTTTCTTGTTTTACTGAATCAAATTCAACAATTGTAGTAATATTTAATTCAACCGTACCTATGTCAGAAGAACCAAGTGCTTGAATACCTAAAGTAAATCTCTTAATTTCTTCTGGAGAAATATCTCCATATTGATCTTCACATTCTGACATATATACTAAGTTTCCATTACTAGCAATAACTGGTTTCATTTTTGAAGAAATTGTAGCCTGTAAGATTCTTGAAGAAACTAAATTATCAATTTCATTTTCTTCTAATAAAAGAATTGAGTTGGCGCCAAATCCTGCATCTTCAAAGTCAATCGTGTTAATGCCTCTAATTAAGGCATTAAATTCAGTATCTGTTAAAACATAAACTGTTGATCCAAGATTATTAGTTTTTTCAACTTTTACATCATCTGGAGTAATTAAATTACTAATACCCATAATTGTATCAGAAATTGTAGCTTTTAAAATAAGTGATTCGTAAACAAGTTGACCTTTAGTTTTTAATGGATCATCAACTGAAGGTAAATTCAAATCATTAATCGTTGTTTGACCATCTAAGTGATCAATATCAAGCTGACACATACCGACAACTAGATTATTAAATTCTACTTCATCAATTATATTGAAGCTTCCGTCTTTTACTAAATATGGGGTATATGCATCAGTTGTGATTATTAACGAACTAATATTAAATATTTCTTTCGAAATTGAGGCTTTCAAAATTAGTGATGAATAAACTACTTGAGCTTTTGTTCTATCACCATATGCGATTCCAGCACTAGCATTTAAAGTTTTTATCGTTGATGAACCTTCTAAATTAAGTTCTCCTGTTTCTTTTGTCGATAATTGTTTAACTCCATCAACTAGATTAGCGATTTCAGATTTTAGAATAATTCCATCGACATATACACCATCGACATAAGCATTATTAGGAATAACAATTGTCGGATTCGTTCCTTCTGATAAACCTCTTATTTCTTGAGAAATAGTTGCACTTAAGATTAAAGAATCATAAATTTCATCAAGTTTAGTTCTAGAACCTTTTGAAGTATCATTTAAACTCTTAATTGTATTCATACCATTTAAGCCATCAACGTCAATGTAGTTAAGTCCATTGACAATTAAAGTAAATTCTTCATTAGTAATAACTTTAGTAGCTACACTATCAACATTCATACTAATCGTTGCTTCATTTGGAATTGCAAGTGATGAAATACCCATTATTTCTTTTGAAATTGTACATTTTAAGATATCTGATTCATATACAACGCTAGCTTTAGTTACTGTTGAACCTTCTTTAATTGGTTCATTTAAGGCTTTAACTGTTTCCGAACCATTTAAAGTGTCTACATCTAAGTATTTAAGACCACGAACAATTTTTGTAAACTCATCTTCTGTTATAACCTTAGTTGGATTAGAATCTACATTTAAATATTCAATAGCATTATCTGGAATTATAAGTGATGAAATATTTACTACTTCTCGTGATATCGTACATTTTAAGATAAGAGAATTATATACTGCACTGGCTTTTGTAGTTGTAGAACCTTCCTCTATTGGATCATTTAAAGCTTTTACTGTTTCTGAACCATTAAGCGTATTTACATTTATATGAGCCATACCAGCAACTAAATCATTAAATTCTTTCTTGGATACAATATTAGTTTCTGAACCATCAATTGTTTTTGATTCATATGCATCATCAGGAATAATAATCGTATCATCATTATCAAGTTTCACAATTTCTCTTGAAATTGTACATTGTAGGATTAAAGAATTAATAATGATTTCACTTCTTTTTGGTGATAATTTATCACCTTCAATAATATTTTTATTTAAATCTTCTAACATCTTAACACTATCAAATGAAGCTTCTTTAAAATCATTAACTTCAAGATAATTAATTGCTGATACTAGATTTATAAATTCATCTTCTGTTACAACATCTTTTGAAATTAAGTTAAACTTCATTTGTGTATAAGCATCACTTGGAATAACAATTGTATCTTCATCATTATCAAGTTTCACAATTTCTCTTGAAATTGTACATTGAAGAATTAAGGAATTTATTACAATTGCACTCTTCTTTGTTGAACTAGGGTCATCGACGATAGATGGCGCATCTAAGTCTTTTAGCATCTTAATACCATCAAATGAAACATCAGAGAATGAATCTACATCAATATGATTTAAGCCTTCACACAGATTTGAAAACTCTTCAGGACTAATAGTCATAGTAGTATAATTTTCATTTAAATAGGCATTATCTGGAATAACAATTGTACCATCCAACTCAAGCTTGATAATTTCATTAGAAACAGTAGCTTTTAAGATGTCTGATTCATAGATTTTATCATATTTCATTGGACTACTTGGATTGCTTGGGTCAGTATGCTCATTTAATTTCTTTATCGTTTCTATTCCATTAAAAATCAAGTTATCTTCATCATCTTTTGGTAAGCAAGAAATACTTTCCGATAGTTTTAATAACTCTTGCGCACTAATATTTCCGTTTTCATCTTTAGCTGAATCAGGAATAATTATTACAAGCGAACCAGTAGCAATTGATTTAGCTTTATCAGTGATAGTTGAAGAAATAACTATTGAATCATGAACTTCATCCGCTATTTTTCGCGGAGCAATAGAATCTTCTTGTAATTTTTCAATTATAGTAACGCCATTAATATTATCTAAATCATTAATATCAAGCCATGCAAAGGCATTTACTAAGTTTACAAATTCTTCACGAGTAATCATGTTTGTTGGCTCACCATTAATATGTAAAATATCATAATCATAGTTTTCACTGATCTTAATTGTACCATCATTAGTCATTCCTATGATTTTATTAGAGATTGTAGCTTGTAAAATTAGTGAATTATATACAATTGAGCTCTTTTTAACTGTAACTAATATACGGGCAAATCTCTTTCTTGAATCAATGACATTTTTATAGATTTCAACTGTTTCATTTAAATCTTTTAAAATTGCAGTACCATTTAATTTATTTTCATCTAGATAGACTATTCCTGAAACAACGCTATTAAACTCATCATTAGTAATTGTTTGAATTACTGTATTATCATTATTGTGTAATAAATGTTCTTCTTGACTATCTATTGCTTCATCGGGAATAATAATTGGATTTGATGCATCAGTTCGCATATCTAGAACTACTTTTGAAATAGTAGCTTTTAAAATCTTTGACTGGTATACTTTTTCTGATTTTTTAATGCCTGAGTTCGCACTTGTTTCATCATTTAAACTTTTTACAGTGCTCATTCCTAGTTCGCCGTTTAGATCAATATAAGTTAAAGCTCCAATTAAATTTGTTACCTCGTCATTATTTACTATATCAACAAACAAATGCTCACTTGTACCACTAATAAGTTTATTAGTCTCAATATTAACTACGACTTCTTTTGGAACTATAATCGTTGCTTGGTCTAAGTCACTATCGATTAAATAAATTTTTCGTCCAATTGTAGCAGCTAAAATTTTACTCTTTAATAAAACTTCAAGCTTAGTCTCTCCTGGATTTGTTTCTGATGGTCCTGATAAAGATTTTACTTCATCAAGCATTGGGTTACCACCATTACCATCGTCTGTATTAGATAAAGCATCTAAATCAATCTGATTAACGCCTATAATAATTGCGGTTATTTCTTCAGTTAATAAAGTATCTTTTTCATTATCGTTTTGATCAATAATTTTAGTTATAGCCGCAAATGGAACAATAATATCAATACCATCAACATTTAATTCAATAATTTTTCCACCAATAGTTGCAGCTAAAATTTGACTTTCAAGAATTAAATTAATTTTAGTTTTAGTTGGATCAGTTGTTGAGGCTTTTGATAATGATGCTACTTCGTCAAGCATCTTGTCATTATCAGAAATATTATCAATATTAATTTGATTTATGCCTGTAATTATTGCATCAAGTTCAGCTGTAGATATAGTTTCTACTAAAGCATCATCTTGATTTTTTACATTAATAATGAGATTCTTTGGAATAATTAATGTAAAATTATCAATATCTAATGTTAAAATGGTATTTCCTAATGATGCATTTAAAATTTTTGAATTTAATATAACATTGGCTTTTGTCTTGTTATTTTCATCATCATCAGGATAAGCATCTGTATTTAAACTTTGAATAAAGTCCATTTGATCTGCTTTTAGTAAATCAAGATCAAGAACCTTAACCGCTGTAATTAATCTAACATATTCATCTTTAGTAATATATCTCTTTTCTAAAACTATATCCTCACTGTTTCTAACATGCCTGATTTCTAACGCTGTATCGTCCATATTAACTGAATATGGTGCTAAAAGATTAAAATCATCACCAAGATCCAAATCAAAAATCATCTTTGTTGCTGAAGCTCTAATTAACATAGAATCAAATATTTGATACATTTCTGATTCTTCCATATCTTTTAAGATATCGATAATTGCTTTTTCTTCACCGGTGATTTCATCAACAGGAGGATTCATTAGTTCATTAACCACATCAAGTTTGATGATTTTAAACAAATCGACAAACTCTTTTTTTATAATTAAACCATATTCATCCTCAACTTCAGTAACGACGACTATTTCAAAACCATCAGTGCTGAAGGTTGCTAGAGCATTAGATATCGTTGCTCTAATGATTTCTGAATCAAATAATTTTTCAATATTTTGATCAGTTGTATCTTTTAATACTTCAAGTGGTTCATTTTGATCATTTGCTAAAGCTTCTAAATCAATTGCTTTTGCAGCACCCACTAAATTCTTAAATTCTGATTTTTTAATTAATCTAATTGTAGATATTAAAGTATCTTCTGCGGCATAATCTACAACGTGATCTGGAATTGTAATTCCAAAGCCATTAATTTCAAAGTCTAATTCTTCTATTATTGATGATAATGTAGCTTGAATTGTAAGCGATGAGAATAATGTATCTGCAATTTCATCAGAAATTTCATTTAGAATTGATGTATCAATTTCATCAAGTTTTTCAAGATCAACAATACCTAGTAATTCTTTTAATGCTTTTAATAATTTGCTTAATTCAAGATGGGTAACAATTTCTTCTCCATCTACTATTTTTTTAGTTGAAAACCAACGTGAATCAGTTTCACTATAAGGAACTTTAATTTTTTCTAAACCTTCAAACTCAATCATTTTTCCAGATAATAAGCTTACGATAGTATGTGAGAATACTTGCGATAAACATAAATTATCTGTATCTATTTTAACAACTATATCAATAAGTTCAGTTGGTTCTTTGAGAAAGTCGTTAAAAACAATATATTTCTTAGAACCATCAATATTTTCAATTTTCTTTGCTTCTGTAATTAAATCCTTTAAAATTGTACCAATAACAGTAAATTCATTTTTCCAATCAACGTTTTCTGGAAATTTTAACGATATTGCTTCTTCATCTGAACTTATTAATTTATTAGCTAGTTTAATAAGTTGATCACCCTGTGAGGATAATATTTCTGATAATCCTAAGGTTTTAAAAATATTTTCTAAAGCTTTAGGTTCTATATTTTGAATGTTAGTTGGATTATCTAAATCAATATTTGCTTTTTTAACTTCATCATAGATATCAACAATTAACAACATTTCATTTTTATAATTTATATTATCAGGTATTGAAATGTCTTCTAACTCATCAAGTTTTACTAAAGCAAGTAAATTTTCAATTAAAACTTTTTCTCGTCCTGAAATAAAAGAGAAATCCATGATAGTAGATATAACTGTACGTAAGGTTGCACTAGGTAAATTTAAGTATTCTTTATTCTCAATAAGGTCAATTACACCATTATCTGAAATATCCTTAGCTACAATAATTAAACCAATTACGTCACCTTCAAGTCCAGCTTTTGTTACATTTGCATCATCAAGAATAAATTTATATTCATCTGGCACATATGTTTTATTAATATATGGAACAGCTGATTTAATCATTTTATCAATCAATTGCAACTCAAAAAGAGATGAAATTACATCTTGTAACTGACTATTTTTAACACTAACTATATTTAGTAAATAATTTTTATCTTTAGCTTGTGTATAATCGAATTCCACACTTGCTACACTTTTTAAAATGTTTCCAAAATTATTAACTTCAGTTGCCCAGACAATATCAGCAATTGATACTTCAAGTTCTGGAACTTTGTTATTTAATAATTTTTGGCCATATTCAGCGGCTTTTTCTAAAACAATTGTTAATAAATCCATACTTGTTAGTTCATCAACAATTGTATCGATATCTTTATATACATCAACTTTATAAAAACTATTCTCTAGTTTAAAGCTAAATTCTTCGCCTTCGATGGCTTTATCAAAATTATTTAAGGTTATTAAACCTATTTTAACAACTTTACTTAATTCTTCGCCAAACTTGACATTAGAAAAATCACTAGCACTAATTTCTACATCATATTTAGCTAAAGCATCTTTTATTTCATCAGTTGTTAAGGCACCGGCAACAGCAATTTCAAATGAACGATTTAATAATTCCATTTTTGAAATAGAATTAACAATTTTATTTGATGCTGTATTTGAAATTGTCACATCCGCAAGCATATCAATCATTGAACCATTATTATCTGTAAATGTAACAAATAATCCTTCACTTATAAATACACCAGCAATATCGCCAAGCCTCATGAAGTCTTTACTCCAGTCTACACCATATAATTCTTTTAAATCAACATCAACTTCAAAATATTTAGCAGCAGTTTCGATAGCCACAGGAAATAAGACATTAATTAAATTCGAGTCCGATAATCGATAAAAAACATTAGTAACAGTATAATCTTCTAAATCCTTTATTTCTCCAGTCTCCATAAACTTAGAATCAGTAACATCATATAAAGCATTTAAAACATTATTTAACTCTTTTCTAAAGGCAATTTTTGTTCCAGAAGCATCAATTGACATTACTTTATCAAACAAGTATTCATTTGCTTGATAAGTAACTTGCTTAGCGCTATCTCCTTTACCTTCTTTAACTGAAATTGTTATACCATTCAAAAATTTTATTATTTTATTTTCTTCATAAATTTCAGAAATTTTCTTGATTGCATTAATACCGACCCTTATTTCTTTTACATTCTCAGGATCGATGAGATTTCCACTTGGATCATTTGCTTCTAAATATCTTTCACTAATCGCATTTGTTGCATCAACTACTTCGGAACTTGTTTTTAAGATTCCCATAAGTGATGTCATGATTATTGTAGCATTAAAGCATACAACAACACCGAAAACAAAACCTACGACCATTCCGAGTAATCCTTGCTTACTCTTGCTTCTCATTCCAACATCTTTTCGATTATTTTTTGGCACAAATATTGCTCTAATTATTCCAGTAATTATTATATATAGTAATCTTATCACTGTAAAATACAGAATAAAGTATAAAATTTTAATTACAAATTTAGCAATTCCCGCAATTAGAGATATTAAAGCGGCATTATTTATAACTAAATCACTATATTGAGCAAAATTTGTTTTTACATATAACTTAACTATCGATTCAATATTTGTAATTCCAGTATTAGGTATTGCTAAAAAATTGCTAATCATTTCACTATAATTTGATAAATTAAAATCATATAGAAAATTTGCAACTAAATCTACAGTTAAGAAAAAACCAACTAAAAAGACAGTATAACGTATAAATCTATAGGTAGTTTTTGTAAATCCATTAAAAAGACCACTCAATATTTTTCCAAGAATTATAACGCCAAATATTCCAAAAAAAATTAAATTGAGTGAATCAAAAGGTATTTGATTAACTAATTCAGTAATACTAGATCCCATCATTAAACCTCCAAAATATAAATCTTCATTTTATTATACCTTAAATTATTTTGCACCACAATAATATGCATAAATTTATTAGTCAAAATCTTTAATTATTTGTCAAAAAAGGGTAGAATGGTTTCTTATTTTGTATCAAATCTAAAAACCAAGCTCTTTCTCTTTTTGAAACATACTTTAGTGCTACATCAATTTGTTTTTTGATTTTACTAATTAATAATTTTTTATTCATCTTTTCATATATCAACATTAACATATATAAGCGAGTTAGCGAATAATATACGTCGGTATTCATTCTTTTTTGTAAATGAATTAATTCCTGATATTTATCTTTATTGTCTAGGTTTAAAAATGTATATAAATTAAATACATTTTCTGATGCATCACCTTGAAACTTTCTAATGTTTTCTTCAAGCAATATTAAAGCTTCTTCTTTTTTTCCTTCTTGAATTAAGATATGAGCATAAAAAGCAGTTAAATTATCGCACGGAGTAAATGTCGATTCTTGTCTGTTATATGCATCAATAATATATTTTTTTCCTTCTTGATAATTTTCACTTAGTAAATACCTTGCTTTAACATCATCATCGATATGGTCATATTTAATAACGTCATTAATAATTCTTTTAGCTTCTACTTCATCAATGTTAGAACCATACTCGCCATAATAAAGCATTTGACTTGTTAAAGAACGTACAAATTCATCATCTTTTTTTGCGATTAGGTACTCTCTATATTTATCAAAATATTTATAACCATTCTTAGTAGTATTTACAAGAAATTCTAAATATTCAAATTCATCAATTATATCTTCTTTGTAACTTTTTTTATATAAATTTAATGTCTTTTTCATATTTCGATTAAAGTAAAAATACCTGGCCATATAATAAACAGATCCTGTGCCTTTTATATGCATTTTCTTAACATAAAGTGCTAATTTTCTAATCTCGTCATAAAAGTGGCAGCTATAATATAGATTGAATAAACTATTAATCACATATGGATCAGGAAATTCTTTTATACTTTCTTCTAAGTATTTTATACCTTCAAGTTTAGCTTCAATTTTATCTTCATTTGCTGTCCAAATACCAATTGAATATAAAATTTCTGCTTTAAAAACAAACTCATTAAGATGTTCCTTAAATAAGCTAATCGCATCTATAAATTTACCAGTTTTAGCTAATATTATACCTTTTCGATAGATAAAAGATGGATCAGATGTTTTAGTAAGTAATAAATCAATTATTTCTAACGCGTCATTAAGCATATTTTTCTTTTCATAATAATTAAGTATTTCTAGATTACCTTCAATAAAATCATCATCATTGCTAATAACTTTTTTATATGCTTCAATTATTTCTTTAGTCGAAGCATCATTTGCTACTAAAAGTTTTAAAGTAAGTAAATTATATAAACTATAATTGTTAGCGCAGAAAGCATTTTTGTAAATTAAATTACTAGCTTCTTCTAAATCGCCATTTTTAATAAGCAAGCTTACTTTAGTATAAATTAAGCTTTCCTTAATTAAATCATTCTCATCATCAATAAAGTTTAAATGTTCAAAAGCTTCTAAAATATCTTTTTTTGTAGCAGTATTATCCGATAAAATTGAACTAGCAATAACAAAATGTATAAACTCATTATCAATGCCTAATGCTAATGCTTTTCTTGCATAATTCGCTGATTTATCAATATTTTGTTTAATAAAAGCAATATGCGATAAAACTGGATAAGATGCTTTTTCATATTCTTTTCCTAAATAAAGAAGTTTTTCAAGCTCTGTTTCTACTTCATCCATGGGAATTCTTTTTAAAAAACTATAATCAATTTGTAAAAGATAAAATCTAGCGTATGGGTCCGTATCTGCCGTCTGGGAAAAATAATTATATGCTTCCTCATACTCCCCATTAGCTATAAGTTTTATCCCATACCGATATTTTGGCAAATATTTTCTAAGCATCCTTTTTGCCCATCTTTTCTTTAATTTTCATAATTTCATCCCTTGTAAAAGCTGATTTATCAATAATAAAGTTATGGTTATTATAAGTAACCATCATAATATAATTTTTAAATATTTCTAATTCAATAATATCTGAATATTTAAATGTAATAGTTTGATCTTTTACATTTACAACAATATCATTATCCAAAAAATCATAGTTAAAGATTACCTCTTCATAAAAGTATGGATTTTCCTTAATTGCTTTTTTAGATTTTAATGTGTTAAAAATGATTAAGATACTTAACAATATTATACCCGCACCCAAAGATGCGATTCCATAAATATAGTTATATGTTAGCCATAAATATACTGATATTAAAAATACTAAAAGGCTTATAAAGAGATAAACCTTAAACATATATTTAAACAAAATATTTTGGTTGAACTTCATTAACATCTTCTTGTTGTATGTCGTCATTATTCTCATTTTTTTCCACCTTCTTAAAGATATTATCAGATGTTTGAATTAAATTAATACCTTCTTCATACATCTTTAAAATAACCTGTCTTTCAGCTTTTTCATTTATACTATTAACCAATTTTAAACCTTTATTATATGTTTTTAAGGCAGTTGGTTGATCATTTTCAATGTTTCTTAAATATATTGCCTTTAATAAATAACTATAAGGATTATGATTATTAAGTAGCAAAAGTCGATTTTTGTCATCAAGATATTTTAATAATTCTTCTTTATCTGGTTCAGTAAAAAGCATTAATAACAAATAAAGTATCGTAATAATATTTTGATAAACCTTTGGTAATACAGATCTAAAATATAAATAAGACCTAATTAATTTTTTTGCCTCTTCTTTTTCAGAGTTATAATAAAGCTTTAAAGTTTTTATACTTGAAAAAGGAAAATAGTTTACATAGGATTTTGATGGATGTATTCCATAATTATCGATTAACTCATCACTAATCTCATTAATATCAAGTCCTTCAACTAATAATTCATTTAAATATAGTGAATTGATTAGTGTTAATCTTGCTTCTTCATTATCTGCTATCTTAATATTTAATCCATCATTATATAGTCCATTAACGTTAAGTGGTAGGTAATTGACAAAAGTTAAGTAAAGGCTTATTAAACATAAAATTGCTAAAAATAATAATATATTACCATAATTAAGCCATTCATATAAGACTATTGGTAAAGTAATGATAAATGTTAAAAAATTGAAAAGTGATCCCCCTGCCAAATAAAAATCTACTGACATTTTTTCACTATTTTGAGGATCTTTTATAGATAATAAGCATTGTCCTAAAGCAACACCTTTTCCTAACTTAATCTTTACTTTATTTTTCTTGCGGTAAATCAAAATATTTAAAATTCTAAAGGAAACAAATTTATATCCGGTTATAAGCCCTGTCACTAAATGGCCTGATTCATGAATAATAATTGATACAAATAGTGCTAATAATATATAAAAAAACATTTTAAAAAAGACCACCGCTGGATGAAGATCAGCATTTGCTGCATATGATAAAAAACCCGCACCAAAAAAAATTATAAATACAAGAATATTGCAAAAGGTAGCGGTTTTTTTGGTATTAATATTTTCGTAATTTTTCATGACTTTACACCCTAAATAATTATAGCATATTAATAATAAAAAAAATAGTAACAAAGTTACTATTTCCAATTATTCTACTGGGTATACTGACGCTTTTTTGCGATCTTTTCCTAGTCTTTCAAATTTAACAACACCATCAATTGTTGCGAACAATGTGTCATCAGAGCCAATTCCAACGTTTAAACCTGGATGTACTTTAGTTCCTCTTTGACGATATATAATACTACCAGCTGTACAGAATTGTCCATCAGATAATTTAGCACCTAATCTTCTACCAGCTGAGTCTCTACCATTCTTAGTAGAACCAACACCTTTTTTAGAAGCACATAGTTCCAAAACCTGCATGTTTAATATCATAGAAAACACCTCCATTTTTTAGTTTTAATTAAGCATTAATTTCTTGAATTAATAATTTTGTGTAAGATTGTCTGTGACCTTTTTTACGACGGTATTTCTTTTTTTGTTTCATTTTGAAAACAATAATTTTTTTACCGCGTCCTTGTTTTTCTACAGTTGCTACAACACTAGCTCCTGCAATATAGGGTTCACCAACAATAGTCTTTTCTCCACCGACCATAAGTATTTTATCAAAAGTATAGTTTTCGCCTGCTGCTACTTCAATCTTTTCAACATAAATACTTTGTCCAACTTCACAACGAACTTGTTTTCCACCTGTTTCAATAACTGCGTACATTAAATTGCACCTCCTAAATATATTTAATAGACTCGCCAAACAAAGGTACACACCATGTGATTTATAACCTTTTTTGTGCGGTATGCGACATACGTAACAATTATACATTAATTTTACACTTAAGTCAATTTATTTTTTATTATTATTACTACTAATATTTATTTGTTAAAGGAATAAGTAAACGCAACAATTGTTTTTATTTTGAAACTTTTACTTTTTTATCTATCATTATTATTTATTTGCTTCTAGATTTTATTGGTTTTTTTATAAAAAATTTAATTGATAATTTAAATTTAAACAAAATAGTTTTGTAAATAAAGTTTGAGTTTATTTACAAAACTATTTATCAAAATTATTATTTGTTTCTTTCTTAAAATAAGTATCTAACAAATATTTTTCATTCTTATCATTTTGATAGTTATTATAGCCTTTATAAAAATTCTTGGGAATGTTACTGTTTTTTACCTTTCTTCTTTTTAATCTATCGTTATTATAAAGATATTTATTTAAGATAAAATAATTAAAACGTTTATTTATTTTGGAGTAATAATTGACAATTTCTAGTAGTAGGTAACATAGGAGAGCAAAATAAGTAAAGTTTCTTGTGATAAACAAAAAGTATAAATAAATAGAAATGCTTACAGTAATAGAAAATATACTCATAATTTTTAAAGTATTTATAAAAGAAAAAAATCTTGAAATTAAATTTTCTAAAATTCTTCCGCCATCAAGTGGAATTATTGGCAATGCATTAAATATTAACATAGAAAAATTAAATATTTTAATTTCTTCACTCAGCGGTAAAAAACAAATTAAAATATTAACTAATAATCCTCCTAAAAAAATTAGGAATTCTTCTTTTAAATCGGCATTTTTATCAATTTCAAAATCAATGACTCCACCAAGTGGAAATATTACAATTTTATATATTTTTCTATTTAATAATCTAATAATAATTATATGCCCTAGTTCATGGGCAACTAATATTATAAACATATTAATGAAAAAAGATATTTGCCCAGTAAAAAGCAAAAAAATCAACCATAAATAACTACTAAAATGAATTTCTATTTTTTTAAATAATGTCATAACCCTTGATTTCTAAAAAGTATAAATAATATAACATGTCATGATCAAGACTTAAATCGGCAAGCACAGTCTCAACTGTGACTTCATCATATAATTTAACATAAATTTTTTCTAAAAATCCATAATGATATTCTTTTCCATCAATACCTTTAATTATCACGCTGTTTCCGTAATATTCTAAATATCCGACATATATAACACTACCTGGCATAAGCGGATTTACAAAATCCTCATTTATTTTAACTAAAGCTCCATCTTTAAAAGGTACTAATTCTTTACTTAGTACTTTATCCATATTTAAATTAACCTTTTCAATTTTTTTGTTTCTAAATAAATTTGTTATTTTCGTTATATTTATTGTTTCTAAAAAGTACGCTTTTAAAGGTTTATTCATGATCTCAATATTATTAAAACAAACAACCACTAATAATATAATTATAGAAATTAATATTCTCTTCAAATCTTTCACCAACTAATTATATGCAATTAATGACACTATCATATCTGTTTTTACCAATTATTATATGGTCAATTATTTTTAGACCAAATATATCAGAAATTGTCATAAAGTTTTTTGTAATTTCAATGTCATCTTTTGATGGTGTTGAATCCCCTGATGGATGATTATGAACTAAAATTAAGGCATATGCATCAAGCTTATAAGCATACTTAAAAACTTCTCTTGGAGAAACTAGGGATTTATTTAAAGTTCCAATAAACAAACATTTTTTTTGTATTAATTTTAATTTGCTATCTAAAAAAAGAACATAAAATTGCTCCTGCTTTTCATCTTCTAAATCATAACGCATAAATTCATAGACTGTTTCACTTTTATTAAAATAAAGTGGTTGGTCAATCTTATAAATTATTCTTTTTCCAAGTTCAATTGCTGCAATTATTGTAATGGCTTTAGCTATTCCAATTCCTTCATATTTAGTTAATTCATTAAATGTCATATCTTCTAATGTCTTTATATTTTCTAAATTTTTAATGATTCTTGTTGATAAAGATAAAACATTTTCTTTTTTTGTTCCTGTTGAAATTAAAATGGCAAGTAATTCTTCATCAAGTAAATTCTTTGCGCCATATTTTAATAACCTTTCACGTGGCATTCCTTCATTTTTAATATTATCACCTCAAAAAAAATAGTGTCAATTTTGACACTATTTCACTAATAATTTTCTTATTTCACTGACAAAATAAAGCGATCCAGTTACAAGTAAAATTTCGTTATCCTTGAGATTTGAGACAATGTTATTAAAAGTTGTAATATAATCATCAACATAATGCTTATTAGGATGATTAGAGTTTAAATATAATTCATAAGATTCACTACTTCTTTTATAGTCAATTTTTGTAAAATATATTTCATCAACCATACTATCAACAATTTTTATTACTGTCTTATAATCCTTATCATGCATCATACAAAGCATGGCAATAATTTTTTTATCATTATAAATACTTAAAGTCTTTTTTAATGATAATATTCCTGGCTCATTGTGAGCACCATCAATAATGACATTGTTGAATACTTCAAATCTTCCTGGCCACTTTGTTTCATTTAAACCCGTAATAATATTACTATCACTTATATCAAATTCTTTTTTATTTTTTAAATATTTTAAGATATTGATGGCAAGTATCGCATTATCGACTTGATGATAACCAATTAGTGATAAATCAAAGTGCATATCTAAATAATCAAATCTAGTTTTATCATTAACTATTATATTTTTAGCATCGTTTTCTAAAAAATATAATGGAGATAGTGTTTTACTTGAATATTCTTTAAATAGAGAATATAGTGATTTATCGGCAGTGGTAAACATTGGGACATTAGGTTTCAAAATGCCTAATTTATTAATAGCAATTTCTTCTAAAGTATTACCTAAAATATTCATATGATCATAACCAATATTAGTTATTCCACATGCTAAAGGGGTAATTACATTAGTCGCATCAAGAATGCCACCAAGTCCTACTTCAATTACTGCCACATCAACCATTTGATCTTTAAAATATAAGAAAGCCATAGTTGTTTCAAGTTCAAAGAAAGTCATTTGTTCATTAAATTCTTGTTCAAGTCGATCATTTAAATCTAGCAAATAATTAGTGTATAATAAGATGTCATCATCACTAATATACTCGTCATTAATCATGATTCTTTCATTGAATTTTACAACATAAGGTGATGTATAAAGTCCAACCTTATAGCCAGCTTGCTTTAACGCATTTTTTAAATAGTTACAACAAGATCCTTTTCCGTTTGTTCCTGCGATATGAATTGTTGGATAAGCTTTTTCAGGGTTATCTAACAATTTTAAAGCTAAAGTTATTTTGTGTAAATCAACTTTTTTTGAAAATCTACGACGTGTTTCAATCCATTCAATCGCTTCTTTTATATTTTTAAACATTAATTTAACCTTGAAAGAGCATTTTTAACTTCTTCTAAGCTCTTTTGATATTTAGTTAATTTTTCCCTTTCTTCTTCTACTTTAGCTGGATTAGCTTTACTTATAAAGTTTTGATTATTTAACATGCCATTAGAACGAGCAATTTCTTTTTCAAGTCTTACTAGTTCATTTTCTAATCTAAGCTTTTCTGCTTGAGAATCCACTAAAGATCCAAGAGGAATGGAAACTGTTACTTCATCACTTACAAAGTTTACTGTATCTTTGATTTCAGCAATAGTTGTAAAGTTAAACTCATTAATATTAATAAATTTGTCTAAATAAGGTCTTAGTTCATTAATAATATTTTTGTTTTCTTCTCCTGCTTTAACGATAAAATCAATTTTTTTCGATAATGGTACGTTATACTCGTTACGAATATTTCGTGTCTTAGTTACAATATCCATTAATAAATTCATTTCTTTTAGAACATCATATTCTTTATATGAGGCTGTTGGCCATGAAGCAACCATAATTGACTTTTCTAAAACTGGAAGTTTAAGATATAATTCTTCAGTTACAAATGGAATAAATGGATGTAACATCTTTAAAACATCTTTTAAAACTGAAACTAAAACAACTTTTGTATTATGATCATTTGGTTTTAATTTAGCCATTTCTAGATACCATGGTGCAAAATCATTCCAAGTAAAATTATATAAAGCTCTCGCTACTTCACCAAATTCGTATTTATCGAAGTTAGCATCAACAGATTTAATAACGTTATTTAAATTTGTTAAAATCCATTTTGAAGGAATATCTAATTCTTCTTCATTTAACACTAAATCAGATGATTCTAAGTCTTCAACCATCATTAAAACAAAGCGAGAGATATTCCATAGCTTATTAATGAAGTTCCAACTAGCTTCGACCTTTTCAGGGTCATAACGTAAATCTTGCCCAGGAGATGAGTTTGTAGTTAAGAAATAGCGAAGAGAATCAGCACCATATTTTTCAATTTCATCCATTGGATCAACACCATTGCCAAGTGACTTACTCATTTTTCTACCATCTTTATCACGAATTAATCCATGAATTAAAACTTCTTTAAATGGCATTTTTCCGGTAAATTCTTTTCCCTGGAAAATCATTCTAGCAACCCAGAAGAAAATAATATCATATGCAGTAACTAAAACATCATTTGGAAAATAACGTTCAAAATCTATCGTCTTTTCTGGCCAACCTAAAGTTGAGAATGGCCATAAGGCTGATGAGAACCAAGTATCAAGCACATCTTCATCTTGAATATAACCAATACCTTCTGGCTTTGTCTCTGATACAATTATTTCATCACCTTTATAATATACCGGAATTCTATGACCCCACCATAACTGACGTGATATACACCAGTCATCTAGGTTTTCCATCCAATTTCTATATGTTTTTTCAAAACGACGAGGTATCCATGATAAAGTATCATCACTTAACGCTTGTTCAACAAGTGGTTTCATTTTAACAAACCATTGTTTAGAAAGTCTTGGTTCAACCATAACTTTAGTTCTTTCAGAATAACCAACAGAGTGAACTATTGGTTCAATTTTAACAAGTAATCCTAAAGCATCAATGTCTTTAACTAGCTCTTTTCGGCACTCAAAGCGGTCCATACCTTGATATTTATGAGCTAACTCATTCATTGTGCCATCTTCATTCATACAAAGTGGCATATCAAGTTTATGACGACGTCCTACTTCAAAGTCATTGGGGTCATGAGCTGGTGTTACTTTAACGCAACCAGTTCCAAAATTCTTATCTACATAGTAATCAGTAATAACAGGAATTAAACGATTAGTCGTAGGAATATAAACTTCCTTACCAACATAATCTTTAAATCTTTCATCGCTTGGATGAACCATTATAGCAGTATCTCCAAACATCGTTTCAGGTCTTGTCGTTGCAATTACTAAATAATCATCACTATCTTTAAGCATGTATTTAAAATAATAAAAAGCGCCATTTGTATCCTCATGTTCAATTTCAACATTTGATAAAGCAGTTTTTGCTTCACAATCCCAGTTAATGATTCTTTCACCACGATAAATTAAACCTTTATTATATAAAGTTACGAAAACATAGTTAACCGCTTTATTTAATCCTTCATCAAGAGTAAATCTTTCTTTATTATAGTCTAAAGAAAGACCAAGCTTTGCCCATTGCGCATGAATAAATTCTGCATATTCTTTTTTCCAGCTCCATGCAACTTTTAGGTATTCTTCTCTACCTAAATCATAGCGTGATATGCCTTGCGCTCTTAATTTTTGGTCAACTTTGGCTTGAGTAGCAATACCTGCATGATCCATTCCAGGTACCCATAAAGCATCATATCCTTGCATCCTTTTACGTCTTATAATCATATCTTGAATTGCTGTATCCCAAGCATGTCCAAGATGGAGCTTACCTGTAACATTTGGTGGTGGTATAACAATTGTAAAAGGCTTCTTCGATAAGTCGCCCGAATCAAAAAATCCACCTTTCAACCATTCTTGGTAACGTCCTTCTTCTACTTCTTTATGATCATATTTTGGTTTTATCATAATATCCTCCCATCGACAACATTGTGTCGGTTATTAAAGTAATCAGTTATTGCTTCAAAGTTATCCACTGAATGAATAACTGGTAAATCTTCTTTTTTAAAATATTTTAAGGCAACGCCTTCTTCATTATCACATTTAATCTCGCCACTTGCTTTGCCAATAAACATTGTACAAATGACTTCAGCGTGGTCATATCCAAACCAGCTCATATCAGGATTTGTATAAATTCCTTGTAGTTTTAAAATTTTCACATCTAAGTTAGTTTCTTCTTTGACTTCTCTTTTCGCACATTCTAGAAGCGTTTCATTTAATTCTTTTAAGCCGCCTGGAAGTCCCCATTTAAGTGTATCAGCTCTTTGTTGAAGCAATATTTCGTTATTCTCGTTTGTAATAATTACTGCACAAGCATGTAAAATTATTTTTTCTGTATTTCCAACTAAACTTCTAATTTTTTTTACGTAACTATCCATCTTTTCCTCCAAAAAAAAATCGCCCTAAAAAGGACGAAATATTCCGTGGTACCACCTTTGTTCTAGATAAACTAGCACTCAACACTTTTAACGGTCGTGACCGGTTTTTACTACTTAGTTTCATAAAAACTGCTCCATAGCTACTTCAATATAAATTCATACAAGTTTCCACCAACCACTTGTTCTCTATAAACTCGTTTATATTTACTACTCTACTTCATTACATCTATGAGTATTTTAACACATTTATTGTCTACTTACAATACTATTTGAACGAATTTCCCTAACTTTATCTTTAATAAATAATAGGTTACTTTTTTGCTCTTTAAAATCTTTTTCTTTAAAGCGATAATCGAAATCAAACCAGTCCCCTTCTTTAATATGCAAGCTAATTGCCTTACTAAAAAATAAATCATAACGATGAAATTGAAAAAGTTCAATATCTTTAATACTTATATGTCTTTCTTCGCCTTTTTGGTATTTTTCCTTGAAAGATCCGACCATTGGGAATAAATGCAATATTTCTTCTTCAATTGATATAGTCATAATACATGCAGTATACTGCTTATAAGCATGACCTTGGATTGGAAGAATTGTCAGTATTACTGGATATTCACCTTCATATACATCATTTTCTTTTAATATATTAATTATCTCGTTGGCTGTCATTTTCTTTCACTATTTCAACTTCTTCAATATTATTATTTTCCTTTTGTTCGATTGAATTTTCATTTTGTTCTACTGGTTCAACCTTAAAATCTAACCATTTTTTAGGAATTACATCAAAAACATAATCATCAGAAAAATGATATTTTTTCTTATATATTTTACCTATAATTAATTTTGATAAATAAGGAATTAAGACGACAAATAAAGCAACTGATGCGATCCAAATTGGATATTTAATATCATCAATAAAGTTCTTAGTGTAAATCATACTAACAAGGGCTAAACCAACGCCAAACATTCTAATTTTTGTAAGTAAGTTTTTAGTATCAAACTTTTTAATCACATTAACAAATCCATAGTATAAGACATGATTATCTTTATCTTGAAAGTTAAGTCTTCCTTGATAATCAAACTGAATTAAATCAAATGCTGCAAGTGATAAAAGATATGAACCATAATAATCTTCTTTCTTTTGCAAATACTTGTTTATAATTAATAAGCCATATAAATGTTCTTCTGGGGTTAATGTATTTAATTCATAATCTTCAAGAACAGATAAATCTGTGATTTCTTGTTTATTTAACTCTTTTAAAGTTTCACTCATTTCTAACCGGATAAAAACCCGATTTCACCTCGCTTTGTGTATTGTCTTTAATATCTACTAAATATAAAAAATGAATTATTTAGTGTACTACATATAATTATATCTTATTTTCTATTTATTTAAAAGTTTTTTTTCACAAATTCACCCACAAAGCATATTATATATTAGGGGGTACTATGAATAGAATTCGTTATAACATTGGTTATTTAAGTCGCGTGATAATGCTAGGCATTATCGTTTATCAAATAATTATTACTTGTATTTTCCCATTTGGTTTTAACTTTTGGTTAATATTTATTGATATATTAATATTCGTTGTCACTTGTCTCTTTTTTCTCTGTTAAAAAGAGAACTTTTTTTATTTTTTCAATAACATATAGGTATTTTTCAATGCTACATTTTTTATCACTTGTGTCATCAATTAACAATAAATAAGTATACGCGGTCATAAAAAAGAAATAATTCGTATAAAACGGATGATTATATTCATCGAGCCATTCTTTAACAATTCTTACAACATTAATTTCATTATCTTCATTTAAGATATAAAAACGATAAATATCAATAATTGGTAAACCAATTTTTGCTTTTTCAAAAGATATTAGAAACTTTTTATTATTACTTAAAAAATGGGTTACTTCCGGATACATATGAATTAAGCTATAGTTAACTGGAAATTCTTCATCTAGGTATTTATGGATAACCTTTTGTGATTCATACATGATCTGTTTTAAACGTAAGTAAAAATTATAATTATTTAAGAAAATTAAATCTAAATCATCATAATTATCTTTTATTTCTATTTCCCTAATAAATGTTTCAATTAAAGAAAATTTAACATTTAAGGTTTTATAAATCAAATAAAGCTTTTTATATATCTTATTTATTTTAAGTTTAGCAGAGTGAGATGTGCTTTTATGAAGTTTACTTAACTCGTTTTTTAATTCAAGAATTTTTCTTGAGTTTGGATAAGGAATATTTTCAACAAAAGGCATTAGATAATACAATTCATTATTGTAATTAAAGGTAAAATTACCACTTAACGTTTTAAGTGGTAAAATAACATTCTCTAAATTAGTTGAATATAAATATGTATAGATATATTCAGTTTTTTTATTTGTTTTCTTTAAAATATATCGCTTATCAATTAGAAAAACACACGGTGAAATCTGGATGACATTTTGGGCATATAAATTATAGTTTAATCGTAAAAGCTCTTTAATCTTCGCTATCATAAATAATCAAAACACGATCTTTTATATTATATTTATTAACTTTATATATATCAGTCACATTTACATTGTATTCTCTGGCTAAACTCTCAATTTCATTTTCATTATTAATAAAATGATAGCAATAATTAACATATTTATCCTCTAGTGGCAATAAATAATCTTCTTCTTCACCATGTTCACTACTATCAACGATATTTTTTAGTTTTGTTTTTGCTTCAATAATTTCTTCATCACGTACTACATTTTTAGTTTCTGATCTTATTTCTTCTTCTAGCTTATTAACCATATCATTTTTGATGATGGCTTTCTTTTCGTCATCGACTTCAACTTCAATTGTAAATAAAATTTCTAAACCATGATTCTTTACAACTTCATAATCAAAATGGGTTATGTCTAATGACTTTTCATTATCATTAGGCGACAAAACCGTAAAGTTTAAATCTTCATTAAATGGTGTTTCAATACCATCTTTATTTTTATAAATACCTCTGACTTCTAAAACACCATTAATTTCATCATCACTAAAGCTTGTATCCTTTAGCTGATAATCTAGATCAACAATATCATCTAAGCCCTCAATTGTAATTGTTTTAAAAATTGGAATTTCATATTTCATTATATCACCAATAAAAAATATGCATAACTTATCAAAATTATGCATATTTACAAATACTTTTCAATTGTGTTTAAAATAGTATCGTGATTAATTTTAGTCGTGATAGAATATTCGATCATATCATCACCAGAAATATTTAGCTTATCTTTAATTAATTTTTTATTAATGTTTTTTTCTGAATTTTTTACTTTATCTGCTTTTGTTAAAATAATTAATACAGGAAGATTAAGTTGTTTAAAGCCCTGATACATAATTACATCATCCATAGTTGGTTCATGACGAAAATCAACAAGTAATATAGCTAATACTAAATTTTTTCTCTCGGTTAAATATTTTTCAAACATTAATCCAAACTTTTCAATTTCTTCTTTTGACCTTTTAGCATAGCCATAACCTGGTGCATCAACAAAATAAAATTCTTTATTGATCAAATAAAAATTTAAGGTCGCAGTTTTCCCAGGGGTTGATGAAACTCTGGCCAGTTTATTATTGTTAGCTATAGAATTAATAAACGAAGATTTACCAACATTAGAACGTCCTGCTAAAATAATCTCTTTTAAATGATCTGTTGGGTATTGTTTTTCATTGACTGCTGTTAAAATATATTCTGCATTTTTTATTTTCATTTTACTACCTCAAATACTAAACATTTTAAATACAGGTTTTCATCAGCGCCAATAAGACGTGGATGATCAAATGATTGATAAAATTCCCCAATTAATTTTAAATGATAGTTGTTTTCATAATTTATTTCTTTAAATAACGATAAGAAAGTTATGCGGTCCATATGTTCTGAACATGAACAGCTAATTAGAATTCCATGATTTTTAACTAGCTTTATTCCTAAAGAATTAATTTCTTTATAGCCCTTATAAGCATTTTCTTTCTTTTCTTTAGTTTTTGTGAATGCAGGGGGATCAAGGACCACAATATCAAACTCTTCTTTTACTGTTTTTAAATAATTAAATACATCTTCACATAAAACACGATAGTTTATAAAATTATTTAATTTTGCATTCCGTTCAATTTCCTCGCACGCTCTTTTAGAAATATCAACAAATGTCACATTTTTAGCTCCACCCTTTAAGGCATTTAGTCCAAAACCACCAACATTTGAAAAACAATCTAGAACATCTTTACCATAAGAGATGTTTTGTAAAAACAAGCGATTCTTTTTTTGATCTAAAAAATAACCAGTCTTTTGTCCATTAATTATATCAATATTAAGTTTAATACCATTTTCAATAATTTCAATACTTTCAGGAACATTTCCATATCTTACTTCCTTAATTTTTTCTAGGCCTTCTTTAAGTCTTACATCAACATCGCTTCTTTCATAGATGCCAAGTGGATTAAATATTTTAACTAAAGCACTAATAATTAAGTCTTTTCTTTTATCCATTCCAAGGGTTAAAAACTGAGCAACTAAATAATCACCATATTTATCGATGATTAAGCCTGGTAAGAAGTCTGCTTCAGCAAAGACAACTCGGTAGTTATTTTCAAAACCAAGCATCTTCTTTAAATCATTAGCTTCTCTAATTTTTCCTAAGAAGAAATCTTCATCAATAATTTCTTCATTTCTAGTTAGTAATCTAATCCAAATCTTTGAGGCAGTATTGACATAACCAATACCTATAAATTCATTATTAAACGCCCTAACTTCGACTAAATCCCCAGATACAAAATATCCTTTGATTTTATCTACTTCACTTGAAAAAACCCAAGGATGGCCTTCCTTGAGACGAGTTTCTTCGTTTTTCTTTAAAAATATTGTTGCATACATAATAAACACCTATAAATATAAATATCCAAATAATAAATTGAATATCGTGACAATTAGTAACATCAAGAAAGAAATTATCATTTCAATTACATAAAATGTATAATATAGTAACATCATAAAGACGTCCATATTGCGAGTTAAAGCCGAATTTTCAACATAAGTTCTAAGCTTTATAAAAAAATCATTTGTTTTAGATTGATAATATTTCCAGAAATCCTTGACTTTAATAAGATAAAAGTTCTGATATTTTCTTGTTTGCTTAATCGTAATTGTTATTAAATAGATAGTCGAGATAATGCCAACTATCACAAAAAACGGAATCAGTAAGACAAAAACAATCGGATATATAAATAATTTAATTACAAATACTAATACTTCTTCTAACCATTTCATACTTTATACCTACCTAAAAAAATTTGTTGATAATTCAACTGTTTTAACTAATTTTTCAATATTCTCATATACATATCTTGGATCAAAATCTTGCCCAGTAAAAAGAGGAAGATGAATGAACACACATGGTATATTTAGATAATACATTGCTTCATAATACGTTTTATTACATAAATATGTCCCACAATCAAACGATACTTCAGCATCAATATCTGCTGATTTCAAATATTCAACAAGATTTTCAACATTCACAAGTGTTGAAATAAAATCGCTGCCAGAAAGAATAATTTTTTCGTTCGTTTTAATTACACCAAATACATCAGGACTCATTGAATCCATTAAATTTATTGCCCTTGTTTCAACTTTAATTTTACTTGAATTACCTGCTTGGCCAAACAAAATGACCATATCAGGATTAATCTTATCTACACTATCTAACAATACATCAGTTGCCTTATCATAAGAAACAGGTAGATATGCTTTATAAACATCATTTTTTACATCCGCCATTTTAACTGCTTCTTCTGAACTATTATATAACATGCCATTAAACTTGGTAAATCCTAAAATTAAAATACGCATCAGTCACCTTCTATCTAATGATTATTTGTCCTTCTTTAAAAATAAAATCTGCTTCATACATTGCTTTTATCGCATCAATCATGTAATCAATATCTTTTAATCCGCTTGTTTCATAAGCTGAATGCATAGCAAGTTGTGGCAAACCAATATCGATACTATTAATACTTACATGGCTTAATAGAATGGCACCTAAAGTCGAACCACCTCTAATATCACTTCTATTTACAAATTCCTGGTAAGGAATTTGTTTTTTATCTAAACATGATTTAAACATTGCATTTGATATGGCATCAGTTGTATATAACATATTAGCGCTATGTTTAATTACAACACCTTTATTTAAGTATACGCGGTTTGTATTATCATATTTAGAAGCAAAGTTATTATTAAATGCATGGGCATTATCTACAGAAATAAGTAGTGATTTAGCTAAAGCAATTTCTTGTTCTTCATCAGTTAAGTTATAAAGCTTATTGATTCTTTTAATTGCGACATCTAAAACATTTGAGTCAGCCCCAGTATTGCTCATTGAACCTACTTCCTCATTGTTTGTTAGATATAAAACATTAATATTATTGCTATCATTAGCTCTTATAAAGCCAACTAAAGATGTAAAAACACCTAAGGCGTCATCAAGTCCTACTCCACCTAAAAATTCATTATTAGCTCCAAAGATTTTATATTCATCACAATTATATAAGAATAAATCATAACTTACATAGTTCTCAATCTTTGCTTCCTTCTTTAATAAATCGTCAACAGATGAATTTTCACTTTCAAGTGACATTATTGGTAACATATCTGTTTGTGGGTTTGGTTCAGTAACTTTACCAAAATGAATTGGTAAAGAAGGAATGATCATTAAATCACGATCAAAATTGACAAGTTTATTTTTAATTACGCCATTTTCATTTACAAATACGCGACCAGCAATTGATAATGGGCGATCAAAAAATGTTGATAATATTAAACCACCATAAGGTGATGTATTAACATAAAAGTTATTATTATGTTCAATTTTATTTTGTGGTTTAACTTTAAATGTTGGATGATCCACATGACTTGCTGAAATAATATATTTTAAATTAGCTTGATCATTAGGTAATTTAAAAGCCACAAGCGATGCATCATTTTTAATATAAAAATATTTTCTTCCTTTTTCTAAAGTCCATTTTTCATAAACATTAAGTTCTATAAAATCATTTTTTATTAATTCTTCTTTAACCCTTGCAACTAAATGATAAGGGCTAATATTATTTTTTAAAAATTCAAGTATATTCATCATACCACTACTTTCTTTAAGTTGTTTATTAAAATAATCCAAAATTATCTTTAACAATTTGGTAAAATTTAACTCAATATAATTATAGCATACCCGAGTATTTTTGTCTATTAAGGGGGTCTTTTTTCCTACAATATTTTACAAATACCTAATCATAATTAATATTGTAATAAATTTAACTAATTAATTTGTCACAATTTAAAAACAAGCCTATAAAAGACTTGATTTTTATATTCTACTAACCTTTGTTTTTATAGCCATTATTTTTACTGCCTCAGCTACTCTTTTATGAATCTCTTTTGAAGTAGCAGGAGGGATAATATTATGCTCGTTTAAATCTTCATCATTGATCATTGATGCAATGGCATAAGCTGCAGATATCATTATTTCATCATTAATATCGCTCGCTCTTGCATCTAATACTCCTCTAAATAGTCCAGGAAAAACTAAAACATTATTAATTTGGTTAGGAAATTTTGAACTTCCCGTGCCAATAATCTTTGCCCCAGCTTCTTTTGCATCATCATAGGATATTTCGGGAACAGGATTTGCCAGAGGAAAACAAATGGCATCTTTAGCCATAGATGTAACCATTTCTTTAGTAACAACGTTAGGTGCTGAAACACCAATAAACACATCAGCCTTTACTAAAGCTTCTTTAAGATTACCTGTTATTTTATCTTTATTTGATATTTTCGCTAATTCTTGATGAACATAGTTCAAATTAGGTTTGCCATCATAAATAACTCCTTCTTTATCACAGAAAATAATGTTTTTAACGCCAAGAGTCATTAAGAATTTACCAATAGAAACACCAGCAGCTCCTGCTCCATTAATAACGCATTTAATATCTTTCATATCTTTCTTAACCACTTTTAAAGCATTAATTAATGCTGCACCAACAACGATTGCTGTTCCATGTTGATCATCATGAAAAACGGGAATATCACAAATTTTTTTAAGTTTTTCTTCAATTTCAAAACAACGTGGAGCGGAAATATCTTCTAGATTTATCCCACCAAAAGATCCAGATAACAAATAAACAGTTCTAACAATTTCATCAACATCTTTAGTTTTCAAACATAATGGAATAGCGTCAACATCACCAAATGTCTTAAATAATAGTGCTTTTCCTTCCATAACCGGCATACCAGCTTCAGGGCCAATATCACCAAGTCCTAAAACAGATGTCCCATCAGTAATGACAGCGATGGTATTCCATCTTCTGGTATAAATATAACTGTTATTTATATCTTTTTCTATTTCTAAACAAGGACTGGCTACCCCTGGGGTATATGCTATTGCTAATTCATCTTTTATACTTAAGTCAACCCTTGATTTCATTTCTATTTTACCTTGCCACATTTTGTGGGCAATAAGTGCTTTTTCATTTAAATCGTTCATGTCTTCCTCCATAAAATACGACTTATAATCATTAATATTGTTCTATTTTATTTTACCATTTTTTTTATAATAATGATTAAGTTTATTATATTTTTAATTATTTATATGTGTAATAAATATAAAAAGGCCTTATTTGGCCTTTGTTTCATCTAATTTCTTTTTTACTTGATACTTAATTATTTCCTTGATAGATATAATACCAATAATTATAAAACATATAATAATTGGTCCATAAATATATGAGACATCTTTATAAGCAAACAGTTTATATAAAGCAGTAATTAAATATGTTTTATATACATATTTACCAATGATATCCTCTTTTTTAACTCTAAAATCATCATTAGCCTCATTATTATCACCTTTGGTCTGATATAATTTATCTTTTCCAACCTCATCTACTATTCTATGAGTTATAGGATAACCTTTTAATTCAGGAAAGTAATTAATAGATTCAAAAGTAATAATTTCATCTTTATGGTATTTTTTCTTTCTAATTACAATAATAACATCGCCTTTATCAATAGTTCCTTGCATTGAAGGCGTTTCAACGTGAAATAAGTAAACACCAAATAAATTTGGACGTTCTTTTTTAATTATACTTACTGAAAAAGATATAATAACTAATCCAGCCAAAACTATAAACAAATATGTAAGTGCTGTTGTGATGATATAGATTGTCTTTTTCATATTTAATCCTTACTAAAATTTATCCGAATTTTTTTTATCGATAAGTATCCTGCTTGACCTTCATTTCCGCTTACATCTCCATCAAAAGTCAAAGTAAAATCAAATATATATTCCATCATTGGATTAGTATCTAAATCTTTAACAAAAAATCCATTATTTATATTCATAAAATCTTCAAGTGATAAATTACTTACGTCAAATAAATCTTCTTGATAATTATTAATATAATTAAGAAGCATTGCTTTTTTTATTTCGTTGGAATTATTATAATTAGAATTAAATTCAATAATATCAGTTATTCTAATATTCATTAAATCATCAGCATTTTTAACAACAATTCTAAAGGTAAAGACATTCCCAGGCTCTAAATTTCCACCATTCTCATCATAATTAAAATATATTGCATTTACTATTTCTGTATAAATTGGCAAATTATCTACGCCTAAATCAAGTATTCCATCACGATTACTATCTTGACCTAAATATATTTTAACTATGGCTTCTCTTCCACTTACCTGTAAAACTAAGTCCTCAACATTCGCTCTTACACTTTCTGTGTACCAAGCATATGTTCCGCCAATAATCGCTAAAATAGCAAAAAATATAGTGATAACGCCTAATATAAGTCTTCGATAAATACCTAGATTTTTCACGTTACCACCTCCTGTTTTTATTACTTTTTCCCTTTATTCTTATTTTTTTCTTTAAGATGAGCTTTCTTTTCCTTGTTTTTTTCTTTCTGCTCTGCTTTTTTTTGCTGTTCTAAAAGTTTTAATTTTTCAAAGCGCTCTTTTTCATGTAATTTTTCCGCTTCAAGTCGTTTTTGACGGGCCAAGCCAGCATCCTGAACTTTCTTTAACAACTCTAAATGTTTCGTGATATCCCGCTCGCGAGGTTTAATTCTTCTAATTCTTTCATTTTGGAAACTTTCTTCTAATAAAATTTCATTAGCAATTTGATCATTTAATTCTCGATTACTCAATTCACAGTTAATTGCAAATTTTTGTTTATTTAAGTTCTCCAGTTGTCTATCTAATGTTTCTAAATCATTTCTTTTTAACTCTTCAGCAATAAGAAGTAATTTGGTTTGACGTTCTAGTATTTCTAATTTTTTCTCTAATGTTTCCTTATTAATATCAACGTCAATATCCATAAATTTATTATCATCTAGATTATCTTCTTCTTCATCTAAAACATGATTAAAATCGGCATTTAAAAGCCCATTATTGATAATTACATTATTAATGTTCATCATTTGTTTAATTACATTACGAAAAGCATCCTCATATGAATAGCCACTTCTTACTAATGTTGATAATTTAGTTCTAACATTATTTTTTGATTTTTGATAATAATATTCATTAATTTCGTTATCTTCAAGTTTTATTTCGCCATTAACAAAATCAATCTGATCACTATACCATTGACCATTTTTTGGCCTTTTCAATTTTTTATTATTTGCTGGTATCTCGTCATAATCTGTTGTTCTTGTTTGTTGATTATAAATCAAGGTTAACGCTGATAACTCAATTAAATGATAGATATCATCTAAATATTCATCATCAATCGGTAAATCTTTTTCTTTAATATCAATATCGTATCCTAAAACTGAATATGATTCAATTTGGGTCCAAAGTTTATAAGCTGCTCTATAATCTGGCTGTTTCATTATGATATTTGTTTTCATAATTGGTGGTGTAACTTTTTTTGCACCTTCAAGCTCTTGCATAAAGCGTGAGCCTTTAAGCTTTCTCACATAATCTTTTACTTTGAAAGCACGCTCAATAATTGCTTTATTTTTTTTACCTAATTCTGAATCCTTTAAATCTTCTTTGAGATTAACAATTAATTCAACATTAATAAAAGATGATAAGTAATTAAAATCCGATTTTAATTTTAAATCATTCTTAATAAATGATTCCTGGTTTTGAATTAACGCTTCATATCTTCTTTCAACAAATATATTAAGTTTATCAATTAGTGTCTTAATAAAACGATTTTCATAAATTGCTAAATTTTCATCTTTATAAGTTGTTAAAATCTTATTAGGCGTAACATTTTCATCTTCAATTGATCTAATAAACTGCGTGTGTTGAGCTAAATGACGGACAGAATCTTTGTTTGTCTTTTTTGCAAGCTCAACAGGTACTATTTCATCAATTTCTTTGATAAATTTACGAGGATTTAAAATGATTTTTTCAATATGTGGTAAGGCTTCATCAATCGCATCAATCCAGCTAGTATCAAAAACTTTTGTTTCTTCAGTTTGTTTCTGATTAATTTCATTTTTACCGGTTTCAAGAGCTGTAGAAAATGCCAAAGAAAATGGGGCATCACTATTAAGATTTTTATTTAAGCTAGCATCAATACTTGTATATATTTTTTCTAAACTACTTTTCCCCATTTTTTCACCTGCAATCTTACATCATTTTCATTAATGATTGTAAATACTGAATTGATTCAGTAAATTTATTTTTTCCAAATAATTTTTGAATTAATAAAATTAATTGATTAACCTCATCAGTCATAAAACCAATGTTTAAGCTTTCAAACTTTCTAAGTATTTTATGAGCAAATAAATAGTCTAACCCATCTACTTCATTTCCACCGCAAGCAACGTAAACTGGAATAAAGGTATTAATTTGTTTTAAAATACGATTACCAAATGCCAGTTTAAATTTTTGTTGAATAAATTGATCAAGTTTATTTAAATTATCTGTCACAAGTGGTGAAACATGAATCTTATCTAACGCTTGTTGGAATAGTTCATTTAAGTAATCATAACTCATATTAAGATTTTCCGTATATGGCGCATCAAAATATTCACCCTTAGATCTAAATTCTAGTGTTGTCGCACGGTCATAAACCTTATCGGTAATTGTGAATGTTGAGTCATCCTTATTTGCTGTTCCAATAAACCAGACATTTTGAGGAACGAGTAACTTTCCTTCAATTAAATTAACAGGGTCTGATGCAAGTGAACTTGGAACTAAGTCTATTTTCCATTCAGAAATATCTGGCATTTCCATCATTGATAAAAAGTCAGCGAAATAATACTCAATACGTGCTAAGTTCATCTCATCTAAAATTATAAAGTTAATATCTTCACGATAAGTAACTTCATAAACACATTTTAAGAAGTCAGTTTCAACAAATCTCTTAGTAAACTCATTTAGATATCCTAAAATTTCAGCACGGTCACGCCACGATGGCTGAACTGAAATAATTTGTGTTTGCGTTTTAAAAAATTTACCCATGGCATAAGGTAGCGAGGTTTTACCTGTACCAGATATACCTTCAAGGATCATAATCTTCGATGTAGCTAAGCCTGCAAAAAATACTGAGATTGTTTTTTTCGTATAGTAAAGTTTAAGTTGACTTGCAGAGAAGTTAACAAATCGTTCAACAAGTTCAGTTAAACCAATAGCGTCATCTTGACCCATTGTAATTTTGGTATTCTTATTACGATAAATTTCATCGACTATAGTTAACTTTATAAACCGAGAATTAGCAGATTTTTCGCTTGCATTATTTTCAGCAGTTCCAGAACCTTGGTTAATTTTACTAATATCAAAACCTTTAGCACTTAAAGCAGAAAGTTTTAAATTCATAATATTATTCTTTTCATCAACTAAATTAGCAACTTGCTCATTAAGCATTGCCACTTCTTCAAGCAACTCTTCTTTTTCTAATTGCCTTTTTCTAAAGATAAAATATCGACGTAAAAATTGCCATAATCTGATTCCTATAAATACAGCTAAAGCTAAATTAATGAGTGTAATAATTACAGCAAATAACCAACCAACAATGCCAAAATCACTTGATTGATCAATCATCATATCAAAGTAATCAACAATATTTAAGATTATTTGCCAGAAGACTAAAAACAAATCAACAAAAAAGTTTTTTACATCTCTGATAAATTCGAGTAAAAAATCAATGTAGTATTTTGAAAAAGCACTCATAAACCCACCTCTTACTTATCTTTTGCATAGTCACTTGCAGCTAATTTTTTTTCTAATTCCTCTAATCTCTTCTTTAATTCTAAAGCTTCTTTCTCTTTAATTTCATTTTGAATTTTTTGTTCTTCAAGTATAGCTTTTTCTTTTTCTACCTTAGAATCTATAACAATTTTACCAAAAACAAACATTTGATAAATTAAAAACAAAACAGAAGGTAAGACAACTGAAAGTAAAAATCCTGTTTTTGTTTGTAACTTTTCGATTGGATAACCAACTTTTTCAATCTTATTTACATAGATACCAATTATATCTTCTTCGTTCACAAGAAGACGGTCAGGTTCTGGATTATTATCACCTTTTGTCTGATAGCATATTTTCCCATCAATGACAAGCATATCTATGACTCTATGTGAATTCGGAGCAGTAATCCCATTTATATTAGCATAAAAAGTAATAATTGTCTTACCAACTATAATTTCATCAGAATCAGTAAACTTCTTTACAATTATTACATCATTTTTATTAAATGAATCTTCATTTTCTCCAACCATGGATTTTGTTAAAACCCGAACTGGTGAATAACCAAAAACAAAGGATATTCCGTTATTTTTTTTCTGAACGACACTTAGAAATGCAAAAACAATTATTAACACAATAATAATATAAAAGATTACATTAAAAATTATGCTAAATATTTTCTTGCCTTTTGGTTTATTAGTAACATTCTCCATTTTATTCACACAACCTTTGCTAAATTTTGATATATATGTATAAATTATACCATATTTCTAAAATAAGACCACAAAAAACTTTGTGGTCTTATATAAATATTTAGTTATTAAAAATTATATTAAAATGTTAGATTGCAGGTGCACTTTCTATTTTAGTACCTACGAATGTAAAATTAATATATACTTTTTCTTCAAATAATACGTCAAAGCAGTCAGCGTCCCAACCTTCGCACCAAACTCTTAATTGAATTGAACCTGTATACCATCCATTACCATCTGCTGTATCACTTAAAGTAAGAAGTGTTGGATAAGAATAATGTGTTGTTAATACTTTCTTATCATTATCAGAAAGGCCATTAATTGCTATATTGGCAGTATTTATAATAGCTTCATAAGCAGAAACTGTACTATCGCTTGTAATACCATCATTTTTAAAATAATCAATAATTGCAGCTAATGTTCCTTGTTCAGCTGGAGTAAGTTCTCCTTCTTTGTTTAGTAAGTTAATCGCATTTTGAGCATTAGTTATTCTATCTAATTGTTCTTGATAGATTTCTCCATACTTAACTTCATTATATAAATTGTATGTTACATCTTCAGTAGGTAAGAAAATTTGATCAGTATTTTTAATTGCACCAAAGTTAATAGTTGTACCATTTTCATATAAATCTTCTGGAGAAACTTTATTTAAGTATGCATAAGCTAAGTTGTTTTCAACTAAATAATCATAAACATCTTGTTTATCTGTTCCTGACTTATAAACTAAAACGTCTCTTCCACCAAAACCTTTTTGTGAGTTAAGATCAAATACATTAACTTTAGTAGTGTTTGCATCTGAACCTGATTTTTGTTCAAATGAATATCTAATAGCGTTAGCTAAAGTAGTAGTTAATCTTAAGTTTTCTAGTTCAGGATCTTCTTTTTCTGAATAATCAAAAATATCAGATTTAAAAGTATTATTATCTGCCCAAATACCAACTTTGTCAGTTTTTTTAACTTCAAGATCTAGTACAGCGTTTGGACCTGTAACAGATGCTGTTTGAAGTCTAACATCAAGTTTATTTTGGCTTCTAAAGTAGAATGTTAAGTTATCAAAAACATTATTAGTACCAGTTACTAATCCTTTTAAGTTTAAGAAAGTCGTTCCATTAACTGATGTAATTGGGTCTAATAGTCTTGTTCTTTTACTGTTAGTATCAACTAACCATCCAGAGTTATCAGTTCCTTTTAATAAGAAAGCTAGAATTTCTTCTCTTGTAATTGTACTCTTATAAGTACCTTCTTGACCGTTTAAAGATATCATCATACCTTCGCCGGCTGTCACTTGCAAGTCAAATTGAGATACACTTGATGTTGTATTCATTGTGAACCATGCAAATGTTGATGCAACTGTTGCAACAACTGCAAATAATAATGTAAATGATGCAACTAATAATTTCTTGTTAAATCCTTTCATTTCTCTTCTCCTTAATTTATTTATAATTTTCTTATAGACCTATAACACTAAATTGCATACTGGCTTTAATGATACCAGACATAATGTCATTAACACATTCTGGATCTGGACCATGTAAATATATGACAATCGTATATTTATGTATTTCGCCTGGTTTAAAGTTTTTATAAACTTCATCAGCAGCGACTACATCGGACTTAAATGCGATAGTACCAGGTTCTGGATTACCATCTTTTGCTAGTTTAGCATAAATGGTATCAACTCCATCTTTATAAATACGAAGTCTTAAAGCACTATCGACTCCTTTGGTTACATCTTCAATAAAGAATTTCATCTCATAATCGTAAGTTTCTTCTCCTACATTCTTTAAATAAAATGTATAAGCAATATAGAAATTGCCAAGGTTATTTGAACCATCAACCCTTGATATGGTTTCCATGTTAAGATAATTACCATCAATATCAAGCATACTGTTAATACCTTTGGCTGTAAGACTTGTAACCGGTTTTGCAAAATCATAAGTTTCGGATAATGACATTGATCTAGAACGAGAATCTTCTAGTTTTATAGCATAATTACCAGCATTTTTAGCGTAAAGAGCAATAAATGAAAAGATTACTGATATAGCTGCAGTTATACTTAAGCCAATTCTTGTAAATTTTTTTATTGTTAAAATTCTTTTAGCTGCTTTAATTTCAGATAATCTCATGGCCATTACCCCCCTTTCATTCAGTTAATAATAGCTTTTTAAAATAAAAAACTATTATCCGAAAGAGATAATAGCAACTGGCTGCCTATGTATAGGCCCTATAGCTTTGCGTCCTTGTTTTTCAACAAGTTTGCCATTTATATTACAAAAACATTCTATTATATATATAGAAAATTGTCAAGTAATATTTATAATTTTTTCCATTTTGTTAGAAAAAAAATTATTCTGTCGACGCTTTAATTTTTTCCGTGCTATCTATTATCTCTTTATAATTATTTTTAAGAATTAGCTGTTTAATATCTTGGGAATTTACTGGGCTTGAGAAGCAATATCCCTGAACTAAATTAATGCCTAAATTACGAACGTAGCTAATCATTTCTTCGTTTTCAATTGCTTCAGCAACAATCTTAATTTGTTTATCTTTAGTAATATCAATCAACATTTCAGTAATCTTGACATTCATAAAATTCTCTTTAGCTTGAGAAATAAATGATTTATCAAGTTTGATATAATCAATTGGCATCTTATCAAGCTTTGATAACGTAGCATATTCTAATCCTAGGTCATCAATAGCAATCTTAAAGCCAAGCTCTTTTAATTTTTCAACATTTTCTAAAATAATTCCATATTTTTGGAACATCGCAAATTCAACTATTTCTAAACAGATTGTTTCCGGATTTTGATTAAACTTTCTAAGTATTTTTCTAAACTCATCGACAATCGTAGGTGATTGTAGCTGTTTTGGCGAAAGATTAAAAGTAAATACCACATCAAAGTTTGGTATTGTTTTTTTAAATTCCTGTTGTTTTTTTATTAATTCCTGAATCCCCCAAAAGCCAACCCAGTTTATATCGCCTGATTTTTCTAAAACATCAATAAATTCATGGGGTCCTAAAACACCTAATGTTGGATGATTCCATCTAAGCAAGGACTCTACCGCTACAATTTTCTTTTTAGTTAAGGAAACAATTGGCTGATAGTATAAAGTAAATTGTTCCCTTTTAATAGCATCTTTTAATTCTAAGAAATACTTAGCATTTTCAGCTTCTTCATCTTTAATTTTTTCACTAAAGATTGCAAACTTTGCTCCAGTGTCTTTAATTGCCACATAACAGGCAGTATTTAGGTTAGTGATTAATGTTTTATAATTAAACCCATGATCGGGAAATTTTACAATTCCAATCTTACATTCAACGTTTACTTCGCCATTTTGAACGGCAATTGGTCTCTCAATTGATTCAATTATATCTTCAGCTAACACAGTAATTTGGTCTAAACTTAAAATATTTTTTATCCAGATTGTAAATTCTGTATTATCTGTTCGACCTATAACTGATTTTTCAGGAACAATTTTAAGCATTCTAGTACATATTTCCTGAATAGTTCTGTCTCCATCCTTTATACCATATTTTTCATTAATATTTTCAAGTCCTTCTGTTGATACCTTCATTAAAGAGAATCTAGCAATATTACCAAATCTGGCAATCGTATCAGAAACATCACTCACAAAATCTCTCTTTGACTTAATCCCATCAATCTCTCTAATATTTTCATTATAGTATCTGAAGTTTTCTTTTTTTATACTTCTGTAAAGGAAGAGTATTAAAACACATATTATAAGTAACATGAAAATGGTAACTAAAATATCAAGCATAATAGATTCTAAAATTAACATGTTGTTTAATCAACTCCTTTTTGTTTATTGATGTTGTTAAGCAAAGCTGTAGCATCAAGCTCTGGTATTGGCCGAGAGATTAAATATCCCTGGATAATATCACAGCCATTTTCAAGTAAAATCTTGCTTTGGGATTCAGACTCAACCCCTTCAGCTACTACATCCAAATTTAATCCTTTTGCAACTTCAATTATCTTTTTGACAATAAGCTTTGAAGACTCATCGACTTCAATTAATGAAATAAATTGCTGATCAAGTTTAACTACATCAATTGGTAAATCTTTTAGGTATAGAAGTGATGAATAACCTGTTCCAAAGTCATCCATATAAATTTTTATACCATTTTCTTTTATAATTCTTAATTTTTGAATCACTTCTTGTAATGTTTCCATCAAAAATGATTCAGTAATTTCAATAGCAATTTGGCCAGGTTTAAAACTATATTTATTATATTCCGCTAAAAAATCATTAACAAATCCTGACTGAATTAGTTGAATTGGCGAAACGTTCAATGATACATGGACAATATCATTGACTATTTTTTTAGCATACCTTAAAACCTCTTTAACAATATGCATACCTAGAGGTACTATCATTCCAGTTTTCTCTGCTAATTTTATGTATTTTTGTGGTGATACGTTTCTGTAAAGTGGGTTATTCCATCTAATTAAAGCTTCAAAACCTACTATTTTTTTTATTTTTGTATTATATTGTGCTTGATAGAACATCACAAACTCATCTTTTTTTAAGGCTTTGCCCATATCATCTAACATTTGAATCTCTTTTTGATTTATCGTTTCAATGTTACTATCATACATTATAAAATCATTGTTCTTATCATTTTTAGCTTCTTTTAACGCTAAGGATACTTTATCAATAATTTCTAAAGCTGTAATGGCTGGGGTGTACTTTTCTTTGATAATAAGATAACCACCAATTTTACAACCTAAAACTACTTCATTATTTAAGAAATTTATTGGTTTTTCAAAACGTTTAATTATTAAACTGGCCATTTTCTTACATTCATCAATATTTTCTAAAGGATTAATTAATATCGCGTAATTATCGCCCTCTATACGATATATTTTTCCTTTATCATCAATTATTTCAACAAGCATCTTAACAAATTCCATCATTATCTTGTCGCCAAAATAACGACCAAATAAATTATTGATGTTATTAAATTTCTTGATATTTAATAATAATACACCGGCTTTTTCAACCTTTTTATTATCAATAATATGTTCATCAATATCTGAAATAAATGCTTCTTTGTTTGGAACTTGAGTTAATTCATCAACTTTATGATAAGACTCTATACCAGTTTTATTATGCATCTTCGATAAATTCTCACCAATAAAAACAAGTTCTTTTACATTATCAACTACAATAAAATGTAGGTAATGTTCTCTACTTCTGTTATCTATTAATTTAACTGTAAATGGTATTTGATTTTTAACGATACTATCAATATCTGTATTAATATCTAATTCAAAGTCTGATAACTTTTTATATTTACCATGAAAGTCAGTTCTAAAGTTCCGGTTTTGAAAAGTAAAAACGCCACTTTTATTAGTCTTAATGATATATGTATAAGGATTTTGTGAATTTCGTCTTGCAATATCAAGATCATTAGTTTTCTTAATAATCATCTTATACAAAATAAAGTAAATACAAAGTAAAACGATAGAAATAATTACAATAAATACAAGTGTATAAGTTACAATTTGTACATCATACTTTGCACTTCTAATATTGTGATATTCAAAAATCATATTAGCTTGAAATTCATCAACATATTTATAGATAATGAAGCCCTTTTTACCATTTACGCTGATTTCATCACTACCATGTCTAGTTTTTAAAATAGCGTTAAATATTTCCTTAGTACGAGATTCACTTATATATTTTCTTAGTTCGATAAAATAATAACTAAAGTTAACTTCCTTATATGAACATAAGATTTCCCCTTGATCATTAATCAAGTAAATATTATTTAATTCTTCGTCATCAAATACTTCAAATACTTGATTATCAAAGTAATAATAAACATCAATCCCATCATCATATAAATAAGCTAGCTTACCAGAAATTATTAAATATTTTTTATTTGATAGTTCTTCTGTTCTAGATAATATTCCATCACTTAGTGTTAAATAATTTTCAATGTATTTTTCTCTTTTAAAATTAATATCATCAAAAAATATTGTATATTTTTGATCAGTATTAATTCTTAGCATTTCTCCTAATTTTTTATCATTAGTATTCATAACTAAAATTAAAAAGAAACCAATAATTAAAAGGAGCCCAAATGCAAAAGCTAAAAATAATGCAAAAAGTGGTTTATTATTTTTTGTTCTCATAAAAACATAGACTCCTTTCATTTTAGTTTTCTTCTTTTGTTGGTGTTTTAAATAATTTAATAGCTTGATATATTAATAAGGCTGCAATTACAAATAGAATTATAGCCACAAAATATTTTTTAAAATAAAATGCAACGTATCCAATTAAAGGAATCGAAAAATATGACTTGCCGACAATTCTTGTATAATCAACTTCTTCTTTTGCTGCCCCGCTATCCTTACCATTAATACCCTGAGTAACTACTATCTTTTTTTCGTAATCAATATCAATGATTCTATGGGTGATTAAATCACCACTAGATTTAGATTTATAGACAACGTCATCATCAATATTAAGTGATTCAAATGACACATATTTCCGGTAATTTAGGCTTCCAACATGAATATCTGGTTCCATAGAGCCAGATAATACAACATCCCATTTAAAGCCAATTAATCCCATTATAATTGTAAATAACGAAAAAAAGAGAATTGCAATAATCAAAACGTTAGTTATAATCTTACCTATTTTTTTTATCATATTCTTACTTTGCTAAACCTGTTGTAAAATCAATATTTTTTGTTGCACAATCTTCCCAGGTTAAATTATTTGCTTGTTTGGCTTGAAACTTAAATGTAATCGTGAGGGTAGAACCCATATAGTCATTACCAATTACATCACCATTAATAACCATTGTTGTGACAAAGTTTTCAACAACAATCGTGCCATTTACTATATCAGATACAGCAGTTAAAGTAGTTTCAGAACCAGATGTTCCTAGGTAATAATATCCATCCTTTATAAACCAACCATCAGTTATTCTAGTAATCAGGACGTTCCCTATTCCGATTATACCTGTTAATTCAGGAGCTGTAGATCCGATAGCTGGTGTAATCTTATATGTTGCTTCTATTCTAACATTCGTATCAATATTTGATTTGTTTGTTAGACTAAAAGCATAAACCATAACTGGATCACCAGGAAGTTTAAAGTTTCCATCAGTTGTTGGAATATTGCCTAGTTCATATTTAACTTGACCAGCAGTAAACGTAAAAGTACTCTGAGTACCTTCTTGCGTAAACCAAGCCCATAATCCGCCAGCACTCACTAACACTACTGCAAGTAACATTAGTGATATAGCAAAGATACCTTTCTTACTTTTAAAAAGTTTTTTTAAACCCTTCATAATCTTTCTCCTTGTAACTTGATTCCTTTATAATGGATATTTATCCATTGTCTCCTGATGTTGTCCCCAATCAACGCTTTGATTTCCATTTGCTTTGATGATTATTTTAAGCAGGTATTTTTTTGGAATCACGGATGCTTGAACCATAAATCCTTTATTATCCTCATCAACAACAATTGTTGATGAAGCAAAACTCAATTCATATGTTAAATTATCTGGTAATTCAATATCTATTCTATAATAACCAGCTTGAGTTGTTGAAAACTGATTATTGATAAAAACTTGTTTATTGTCTTTACTTGTTAAATATGAAAACATTGACATTGCTGTTCTAATGTGGGTATCATCCTTATATGGTACATAAACAGAGTTGCCATTCTTATCAATTACATAACCAGATTCATAGTTAACAAATGAAATATGAACGACAAGTTGCTCGCTATTAAGATTAACATTAAATGAATCATCTTTTTCAACAACAATATCAAATTTAACATTAAATGAAACATCTTGTACAGAAACGATATAATCGGTGTACATATTACCATATGTTTCATCACCTTCTATATATGCTTCTGCAAACACACGATATGTCACATAATTAAAGTTATCTTCGTCAAGTGGATTAAAATCAAATCTTAAATCTTCTGAGTCAATAGTTCCATTACCCTTTAGATATTCTTTAATCCTATCTTCTTTACCAAGTTTTCCATCATAAACAGCTTGATCAATATACCATTTATTTGTATCAAAGTCATAAATGGAATTAGGTGTTGTGCCATCCTGAGAAGATGCAATTATCCAAGCGCCATTAACTTTGTCCTCATCACCTAAAACTAAATTAGGTAATGGTTGATCTAAATAATATTTTTCAGTTACACTATCATAAATTGAATGCGCGGTTGTACCATCTTGATTTGCTGATTCAAGATATCCAATTTCTACGCGGTAAACTAATGCGCCAATTGGTAATGTAAAGGTTGGCATATAACTATCAAGATTAGTCTTTTGAACCTGCCCAATTACCCAGAAGCGATTATTATTTGCTTTGTATTCATTATAATATATTCCGCTTGGTAATGAAACAATTTTTCGCGCTTGCTCATTAACTAAATAATTTTGATAAGTTGCAGGGGTAATAAGATTATTATCAATAATTGTATTTAACCCGGTAAAAATAACATCTGTTACAAACTTAACAGCTTCAAGATAACTATTTTCATTTTTCTTTTTTGTTACCTCTAAAATTTCAAAGACAATATTATATGATACATAAATATCATCACTAGTAATACTTGGATTTCCTTCATATATTAACACATTTAAAGCACTATATTTTAAGGTAAACGTGTAATCACCTGGGTCTAGTTCTTCAACAAATATAATCTCAAAACCAAATGACTCGTCAACATTGATATAATACATTGAATCTTCTAAGGTTTGATTACTACTTGTGCATGAAAAGTATTGCCAATTATAAATATCTGTTAAACCATATTCAACATGTATTAAAGGGGCTTCTTCTCTTGCAAATGAGACTTTATTTTGAGCATCAACAGTATTACCATTAATAAATGTTTCTTTAATTTTTACATCAACATTCATTTCTTCAATATAATGAATAAATGTTCCTCTAGTAAGTCCATCTTCAGCCAAGATTGTATAAGTGATTATATATCTATGATGTGAAGCAGTTGATGATGAATCAAGTGAAAATGTAATGCTTTCAATTGTTGAATATTGCGATATTCTTAGTTTTGTTAAATAATCAGGTAAATTATTACCGGTTATTTCATTGTAATACACATCAACAATTGTTCTTAAATCATCAAAATACATTGATTTATCAGTTACACCTTCTAAATAATGTTTGCCAAATTCAATGTAACTAGTATATGATGTGATAAAACGGTTAGAATTTGTTTCATCATCAAGATTTTCATATTCAGGAATTATTGAATTTCCATCATATTCAAGCTCAGTGACAATTGGTTCAGGTGACTTCATCTTCGTAAACGCGATATAGTAATCAGTAGATTCATCTGTCCCAAGTGACACATAGACATAATAAAGTCCGCCTTGTAAATCCTGTGATAATGATAATTCAAAATCAAGTGTTCCATAACTCCATGATTTATTTAAATTATCAAAATTTTTATTATCATTTGTTACGACTCCACCAATTAATGTGTAATTAATAATATCTCCATTCATTAGAGGAACTAATACTTTTTGTCCAGTTCTTGAATCATAACGATATAAGGTTATTATATCACTTAAATCTGTTTTATCTCTAAAATTATATACCTTAAATGACAGTCTAATCGATCCTAAGTGATTTGTTCCTGGTTTATAATTAACTTTTCCGATTGAACTTGGAATCTCATAATAGATTTCACTTGATGTAGAACTTGTTACTACAACTTTTTTATCTTCATCACCTAAAACCCCATTATATGAAACAATTTGATCAACATAGTATTTTTTAGTCTTATTATCATAAATTGTATTTAATGAAGTTCCATCTTGATAGTCAGCTAAGACCCAACTACCATTTACTTGATCTTCATCACCTAATTTACCATTTGTAGTTGGCTGATCAAGATAATAGATTTCAGTTGCTGAATCATAAATTGAGTGTGGAGTTGAACCATCCTGAGCATCAGCTATAACCCATTGGAATACACGATCTTTTTCATCAAGAACTCCATCATATGAAACAGGTTGATCTAAATACCATTTACCATTTGAACTGCTATAAATATAATTTTTTACATCAGCTAAAACATATTGATAGCTCTTATCTTCTTCATCAAGAATACCATTATATGAAACCGGTTGATCTAAATACCATTTGGTTGTAGTTGAATCATAAATTGAGTATAAAGTTGTACCGTCTTGTTTATCTGCTAAAACCCAACTACCATTTATTTTGTCCTCATCACCTAAGATATTATTATATGAAACAGGTTGATCCAAATACCAGGTTTTTGTTTTTGAATCATAAATGGAGTTTAAAGTACTACCATCTTGTTTAGATGCATTAGTCCATCTATTCGTTACCATATCTTCTACACCTAAAATATTATTATAAACTGGTTGATCAAGATAATAGTTACCCGTTTGTAAATCATAGATTGCATGTTCTGTTGTACTACTTTGTGGAACTGCTAAAACAAAAGATCCATCAACTTTATCCTCATTTCCAAGCGTTCCATTATAAATAGGTTGATCAACATAATACTTATTCGTTGTACTATCAAATATCCAATGATTAGTTATTTTTTGATCTGGTATTTCTACCCATTCATTATTTACTTTATCTTCATTGCCTAATATACCATTATAACCATTCTTTTGATCTATGTACCATTTTTTAGTAACCGGATCATATATAGAATTTGGAGTAGTACCAGTCTGATTACCAGCTAATACCCAATCAGGTGATAATGCGACATTATTAACATAAACAGCATCTAAATCCTTTATACTTTGGGCTTCAACATATTCAATTTGAATCGTATATGTTGAAGTTGTTTCACCATCCTGTGCCATAACAGTAATTTTCCCTAAATTTTCACCATTTGTTAAGCTCTTAAATTCTCCTGAATAACGAGGTACATAAGCTAGGTTGTCTTTCCAATCTGAATATGTTTCTTTATTATAATCCATTTGGACTAAATTTGCCCCATATGCAAGCTTATAGCCATCATTATAGTTAGTTTTATATGCAGATTTTTCATTAGGAACAAAGATTACCTCAGATTCTGGATCTGATAAATCCAAATATGTATATTGTACTAGCACATATGTTTTTGCATAATCAGTTCTTGCTCCGGCATAAACATAAAAATTACTATCTTTTGCAGAATAAGGACCATTTGTTTTATTAACAACTGTACCACTTGTAAACGCTAATTGATAAGTTGACGAACTAAACCATGTCGTAACACTTGTTGGTTGAAGAATGTCAAAGTTTTTAGCAATCGATTGATCTAAGCCTTTTTGAATAATACTTCCTTTTGATTGGTAAAAATAATGTGTTTGAAGGAAACCACTTATGGTATAAGGAGTATGAGAAATAAACTCTACGTCTAAAGTACCAGCATAATATTTATCATAAATATCAACGTATGATGATCCACTTAGTAAATAATCACCAACGGGAACATAATTATTGGTACCTGAATTTTTCAAAATTAACCGGCCTAAAGTGTTACTTTCATTCTTTATTTTTGTTTCTGCCACAGTTACTGGATTTTTATAATATGTTGTGTCTTCTTTTATTATATCGGTTCCATGTAAGATACGAATATTAGTAATATTGCTTACACCACCAAAGTTATAGTTATTTGCTGAAGCTAATACATATTCAGTTTTAGTTTTTTGCTTACCCAAAATAACTTGTTCTAGTTCTCCTGAAGTCCATCCCGTTAAATATTCCTTTGAGTTTTTTGATACATAATAGGTAAGTGTACTATTTTTAAGGTCAATAACTGGCTTTTTAAGTTTAATCGTACTATCAGTTGTCGATACTAATTCTAAATCAAAGATTGCTGTTGAAACAGATTGAGATAATTGATTCATCTTACCTGAAAAAATTATAGTTAAATTATTACCTTCTTCTCCTCGCCAGCTTGAGTCAGCTTCACCACCTATTTCTGGATCAATTCCTGACCAATTAAAATTTTCAGGAATGTACTGTCCGTTAACTACACCTTGGGTTGAAGCTAAAGCATAAATTCCATAAATATTTTGATTTTGTTCTGAAACATTAGTTCCAAAAACAATATCTCTAATTTTACCATTAACCTTATTATAAGGAATAAATGAAATATATTCAGGAATAAGTTCATTGGTTTCAATTCCTTTAAACTCAGGTGTATCTGGTGGATTTTTTAATGGGAAGTCACTTGAAAAAATTCCCATGTTCGTTGTTTGTGTTGCAGGTGCATCTGAAAATGCATAAGGTTTTAAAGATTCAAATGGTTCAGCTGATGTATCATTACTATTAGTTGTAATTAAAGCATTAACCGCACTAAATGAAGCACTCTTAATATTGAAACCAACCATATCAATCAACTGATCAAAATTTATTAGATAACTAAAATTAATATTAAAAGATTCTGTTGAAAATATTTCTAAAAAAGCAGATAAGCCAGAAATATTTTCTTTTGTACGAATATTTCCAATTGCTCCTCCTAAGAAATAATTATTTAAATTACTTGAAGAAGGCGTAAAATAATAAGTTGTATTACCGGCAGTAAAGCTACCTGTACTTGTTGTTGTTGAAGGTTTTGCAATAATCCTTCTAATATTACCATAGTTAATGGTATTTGCAACATATGTTTGGTTAGCAGAAACCGTAAATAAGTTAACATTTATATACCCAAATATTCCACTCGCAAGTGTTGGTGAATAAATATTACCATAATTTATTACATTTACAGTACTCATAACCCCTGATGCTAAAATTCCTGTAGCTTTAGTCTTAGCTTCATAGTTAGAACCACCACTCCAAAGTCCAAACCACCCTTGCGTTAATTGTTCTGGCGCAGTTGGTGATGCTTCAGCATTATTCCAAGCTAAAATTTGACCATAGTTAATCGCAAACATAACTTTTGCGAAGTGATTATTAGATGTATTACTTATTGTCGCACCAGTTTCTGATACGTCATTTCTTCCAGCAATTCCTGAGGCTAAAATATTAGTAGCTGTATTAACTTCCTCAATTGCCGTAATCGAACCAGCGTTAGCTGAATCTTTGATTTGAGCATAACGATTAAGTAGTAAATATGAAATACCACATGCGGCTGTTTCAAATAAACTACCACCCCAATCACCACTTGGCGCAAACCCTTCATTTCTTACATATATATTGGCAATATTAAAGGCGTTAGTAATTAATGATGCATTCATAGATGTAATTCCTGAGGCAACACACATTCCATAAATATAAGTATTCACATATATTTCGCCAGTGTTTAAAACATTATCCAGTGAACCGCTTTTACTAATATTTGCAGTTATTGATTCTTCTGATGCATCAGAATAAATAGCTCTATTGTCATTTTTATAACAAATTCCACTGACATAAGTGTTAAACTTAAAAGAATTATCAGTTATATTTTCAGTTATAAGATTAATCTTACCTTCATTATAACAATTGGCAATATTTCTGTTTAATGAAACTTCTTCAAAATTACCAACCACTTTAAATGTCTTATAACTTCCTGATGCATTTAAGCTAAGTGTTGAACTATGGCTTATCTTGATACTAATATTTCCTGTATTTCGTAAATTATCTAAAACCATATATTTTCCAAAGGCAATTCCCGAAACAAATATATCATGATGAGTAATTACATTAGATGTTGTTAAGGTCAAATTACCTGAATTGTATGATTTAGATAAGTCAGTATAAACTGTTGATGTGCTATTTTCTGCACTTATTACTCCAGTAACTCCACTAATAATTGCAAGATCACCAGTAATGTTGCCACTGTTATGTAGCCCCTTAGAAATAATATGAGTTGAATTTGCATTAATAACACCAGCCACCTTTACATCAATGCTTGCGTTAGTGTTTGTAAATTCACTTGATGATATATTTTTGTTTTTTATTTCAATGTTACCAGTATTACCAACCCCGTAAAACTCCGGATTACGTAATGCTGATTGAACACTCATTACTCCACTGATTCTTGTGGTCATCAGGTATGTTTTTGTCCCAAAATTAGTAAAGTTTACAGTAATCTTACCTCGATTAGTAATTTCACTAATTATGGCATTTGCTTGAGTTAATTTACCAATAATACCACCAACATATAAATTACCATTATAAAAACCATTTTCATTAATAGTAATTGAACCATCATTATGTGAAGTGTTAAAATCACTTGTTGTACCAGTACCAATAAGTCCACCAACATAAGTTGTAATGTTTTGCGTTATAGCATTCGCGCTTGTAAATGATATACCAGAAATATTAATAACGCTACGTGATCCTGTCACTATAATATTATCAGATAAACCAATTAAACCACCAATCGATGATGAGTTCATGTAGTTATTAGCTTCATGGACTTCTCCATTTATAATACCGCTAGCTGATGAATTAATGATCATCCCTGAACCTTGACCAACAAGACCTCCAACAGAAATCTTGCCAATAGCATTTGTTGATGCTTTAGTTTTTAAAGTAATATTTCCCGAAACATGTACATTACTTATACGTCCATTAAGTAATTTTCCTGCAACGATACCAATTGAATAGTTAAAATCATTTGCGCTTGCATCTAAAGGACTTATCTCAGCATTAACAATCGCAATGTTTTCAATTTTACCTGATAAATATGCAAATAATCCGTATGAATAAATATTACCAAATGCAGAACCAACATTGATCTTTAAATTAAAAATCGCATAGTATGGATAATTATAATTTTGACCACGATTAGTGATATATTGTGTTTCATTTATTTTAATCGGTAATGATGTTAAAACACCACTAAATGCTGTTTCGCCGCCCTTATAAGCTTTAGGTCCAATTTGATCCATATCGAGATTATTGACTAAAATGTATTTTTGATTACGATAATATGAAGCTTTAGAAAAGATACTAATCATATATACTAAGTCTGTCGCATCTGTTATTTCATAGGCATCATATGTTGAATTATAATAAAATCCTTTTAGTATTGGATAAGTATCATGTAACCTCATTTGAGCACTAGTACCATATGATGTATTATTAAACCAGTTATCTGATTTAAAATATGTTTCATTTTGGAACTGACTAGTTGACAAACCAATTAACGTATTATTATATACAATTGTTGAAGGATCAAAATTGCTTACTGTCGCATCAATAATATACCCATTTGTTACATCACATGCATTATTTGATGAACAAACAGTAAATTCTTCATTCAAGATGCTTCTATCAAAATATACATGAGACATTGAACCAAAGTTATCAATAATAATCGGATTTGAACCAGTTTTTTCTGTAACTGAAGTAGATGATATTAATCTGCTTGAATAGTATGCATTAGTAAATGTTCCATAATTTTTTGAAACTAACCCAGAAATGAAAAAGCCACCTTCAGCAGAAATGCCTGAAGAGTTGCCTCTATCATCAATAACATAAACATGATCAACTAAACCATAATTTCTTCCGACTACATATGATGTATAGAACATCTGATTAAAAGCTATTGTTTGAATAATTGTTGGATTGATTAAACCAAAATCCTTTATTATTGCGTTACTACTTGTTTCAGAGAAAAATGAATAATATTCAAGTCCTCCATATGACTCTTCGTAAACATCTGATGACTCTATTGGTTTTAAAAATAAATTAGTAATGGTAAATCCTTGGCCATCAAATGTTCCCGTAAACTTTGATACAGAGTCTCCAACAGGGATAAATAAACGCATATAACGTGAGGCATCAACGTAATCAATATCATCGCCAAGCACATAATATAAGCTCATATAATAATTACGTGGAATATTTATATTACCATTACTATTATTATTCTTATATTGCATATGGCATAAATATGAAAAATAATATAACTCATCTGCTGAACCAATCACAATTTTTTTTTGTGAATACTGATCAAGTACCACTTGTTCCTCATTTGTGATGATTTCATCTGTAAAAATACCAGGACTGGTTATTACAATCTTACCATTAACAAATTGTGTTTCCCCATAAGTAACTTCCATAAATTCGCTAAAACTTACATAGTTAGATGGGTTAGCGACACTTGGATCAATGTTCATGAATGATGAACCATAGCTTGGATTATATAAATCACCTGAATATCCATCACCATATACTTTTTTAACATTGCTTGTTTCAGAAATTTGTAAAGTAATAAAAAACGATGTTAAAATAGATAAAACTAAAACCATCGTTTTTTTAATAACGTTTTTTATTTTTCTGGTCATGGAAATTCACCTCCTAGTTATAAAATTAAATCATTTACAGGAATACTTCCGATATTCCATATTTGTGTGTAACGGTTTAACTGAACTACTTCTAATTTAACTTTTAAATAAACATAACATGTTTCACGAAATAAATAATTATTTTTAGTAGGATACTTTTCTGCGCCGCTAATAAAGTCTATTTCATTAACATTAACACCCTTATTTAAAATTTTATTAGAATAAATATATCCATCAGTTGAAGAAAACGTATAATTTTCTCCTGATCTTTCGAAAATGTGAAATGGGGTAAATCTATATTCAGAGAACTCATGGTCAACAGCGGTATCATTAACTTTTCCATCAAGTTTATATTCGCGTCTAACATGCCATTCATCTATAATTTTTACACGATAACGAGCAGTAATTTCATTTTTTATTTTTAGTTTAACGCGTAAGTTGCCAACATAATTTATTTTTGTTTCATCACTACCATCAAGAATGATGGCATCCCTTTTTTCATCAAAGTATAATTCTTTTAAGCTTGAATTACTTTTAATATTTTCTAAAGTTAATGTTTTGTTTTGTTCATTTTCTTCATATTCTAGATAAATATTAACGCCAATCGTGAATGATCCTGGTTTAATTTCAACCTTTTTGTTAGCTTCAACTATAAACCAAGCAAAAGTAAAACCAGCAATTAACACTACGGATGCTAACGATATAATCGCGACTAAGATTTTTTTTGTCATCTCAAGTCACCATCCGTTTCATAATTAGGATTTATATTTTCTTTTTGAATCGCTTTAATTTCTAGCAATAAATTATAACTTATATCAGAACTCAAATAATATTCTTTTTGCATAGGTGATAAATTATTATAATCTCCCCATATAGCGACTTCAATCGAAATTTCTTGATTTTTACTTAATAATTGCTGTTCATAAATTTCTTTTAAATACTGAGTATTATATGCAGCAATTTTTTCTTTTAAAGTTTCCCCTTTATAATTACTTGCTAAAATTGTTTCAAGAATACTACGGTAATTACCATTAACCTGAACTCTATCTTCAATTCCCAATGTATAGTTATATAAAGGTTGATCTATATACCAGATACCATTAAAGTTTATTGAATAAGGAGTAGTGCCATCCTGTTCTAAAGCTTTTACCCATGCACCATTCACCTTATCATAATCATCTAAGACACCATTTCTAACTGGTTGATCATCATAAAATGTATCACGAGCAGCATCATATACAACATGAATGTCATAATTTCTTACAAAAACTCCATCTATTTTATCAATGTCATCCAAAATGCCATCTGGTGTATCTAAGTCCAAATACCATTTATTAGTTTCTTCATTATATATATGAAAAGTATTTGTATCTAAAACCCACTCACCATTTACTTTATCTTCTTCACCTAAACGTCCATTTCTTACGGCTTGGTCAATGTACCAATATCCAGTCTCTTCATCAAAGATTGAATTTATAACATTATCTCCTTGAATATCACTTAAAACCCAGCTACCATCCATCTTATCTTCTTCACCTAAAATGCCATCTGGTTTTGCTTGATCAATATACCACTCATCAGTTAAGATGTCATAAACTGGTTGATTAGGATCTAAAACCCATTCACCATTTACTTTATCTTCTTCACCTAAAATACCGTTTCTTAAAGGTTGATCTATATACCAGATATTTTCAGTATAATCGTAAATTGAATTATCGACTCTACCATCTTGATAAAATGAACGGATGTATTGTTTACTTGCAAAAACATAAATTAATTCATTTACGCCTTCATTTCTTATGGTTGTTCCACTAACTGTTTTAATCTGCGAAATATAAGTTCTTGATGTAACGTTACTAATATTTTTAATATTAATGGTTACTGAAGTCGCAATTTCATTAATATTTAAATAAGTTTCAGTCTCAACGCGTTTTTCGCCATCAAATTTATAATAATCATCAAAATCAACATAAACTAAATCATTTAACTTTATTATGCTTACATGCAATGAATTTGCTTTAACTTCCACATTTAATTTATCAAAAACAAAATTATTACTTTCTTCACCGCTACCTGATAACCAGGCATATGTATAAGATAAAAAATAAAAAGAAGTGACTAATGAAATGAAAGCAAAAGAAATTAAGATTAATCTTAATGTTTTCTGTTTTTTATTTTTCATAAAGTCACCTCCTAATTAGTTTTGATACTTAGATTGGGGGTTTTTCTCATTTTTATGTTATTAATTTAACGCAGAAATAAAAAAAACTATTATCTAAAGATAATAGTAACTGGCTACCTATTTAAAGGCCCTATAGCTTTGCGTCCTTATCTTTCGGTAAGTTTGCCTTTTTATTACATTAGTATTATATCATAATTATATTTTATGTAAAGAGTTTTTTAGATAATTTTAACATATAAAACCACAAAAATGTTATACAATAATAATATATCTAATTATATGTTTTTAAGCAATTATGTTGCATATTTTTTTTAACTAGCATATAATTTTAATTGATTGTGAGGCGTATAAAAATGAAGGCATATGAAAGATTTTTAAATTATATTAAGTTTGAAACGACAAGTGACCCAAATAGTCAAACTACTCCATCAAACCCTAAAGAATTAATACTTGCTAAATACCTAGTTGAAGAATTAGAAACACTTGGTTTAGAAGCAACTTTAGATGAATATGGTTATGTTTATACTAAGGTAAAAGGAAATGTAGCTAATGCTTATAAGATAGGATTTTTAGCTCATATGGATACATCACATGATGCAAGTGGAAAGAATGTTAACCCACGTATTATTAAAAATTATCAAGGTGAAGAAATTATTTTAAACGACAAAAGAAAAATGAATCCTGAAAGCTTTGATGCTTTAAATTATGTCATTGGTGATGATTTAATTGTAACTGATGGTAATACTTTACTAGGTTCAGATAATAAAGCTGGTATAGCAGAAATCATGTCGCTACTTGAATATCTAACAACTAATGATGTCAAACATGGTGATGTTTATGTTTGCTTTACCCCAGATGAAGAAATTGGTGCTGGTGTTGATCACTTTAATTATGATAATTTTAAAGTTGATTTTGCTTATACTGTTGATGGTGGATTTTCTAATGAATTTGAATATGAAAACTTTAACGCTGCTAGTGCGAAAGTAAAAATTACTGGTAAAAGCATTCATCCAGGTAGTGCTAAAGGTAAAATGATTAATGCATCACTTGTTGGGATGGAATTTCATTCACTTCTTCCTGAATTTTTAAATCCTGCGTTCACTGAAGGATATGAAGGATTTAATCATTTAACAGAAATTGTTGGTAAATGCGAATATGCTGAACTTGAATACATTATTCGTAATCATGATAAAAAGTTATTTAATAAACAAAAAGAAGACTTTAAACGTATTGCCCTTTATTTAAATGAAAAATATGGTTATGAAATTATAAGTTTAGAAATTAAGGACAGTTACTATAATATGAAAGAACATATTTTAAAACGTCCAGAAATTATTGATATTGCATTTGAAGCTATTAGGAAAGCGGGATTAAATCCAGTTGCTCTACCAATTCGTGGGGGAACAGATGGTGCACGCTTAACATATGAAGGAGTTCTTACTCCTAATATTGGTGTTGGTGGTGCGAACTTCCATGGGGTTTATGAATTTCAATCTATTAATCAAATGAATAAAACAGTAGAGATTCTTAAAAATATTGTTGAACTAGTTAAAAAAGACATTAATTAAAATTTAATGTCTTTTTATTTCATATTTTCATAAATTGTTGTAAGTAATTCAAGTGAAGGATCTTCTGCTAAGTTCCAAAACATAAGACCTCTAACATTTTCTTTAACATATTCACATTTATATTTTAATGATTCAGGATCGTCATAAGTTACAAATGTTTTACCATTATAAAGCCATGGTGCTTTAGCAATCTCATCAAAGTAGCGAATGTATCCTGATCCTTCTTTTAAATATACATCTTTAATAGTTTGATATGAGGCATAATTATCTGCATATGAATCAATAATTAATCCCATACCATTACTGTTTGTAGTATTTGGTGAATATTTACGACCATAGAATGCTGAACCAATAAAGATTTTATTTAAATCAATACCAGCTTTATGCCAATTATCAACACATGATGAAGCCCCAAGTGTTTGAAATGCTGAAGGGTATAAACTTGTGTGATGTGAGGTTACACCCCAAGTGCCATCATAAGTCATAATATTTAAGAAATCAATAACACTATTCAGTTTCTTTGTTTCTAAAGAATTTTGATAAGTTGAACCAACGGCGATTGACAAAATATAGTTTTCATCTATCGCTTTTAGTTTTTGATATAATTCCGTAATAAATAAAGTAAAGTTAGTTTTATCAGCTGGTCGAGATTTTATTCCTGCTGCACTTGAACCCGGATATTCCCAGTCAATGTCAATTCCACTTAAATTAAGTTCTTTTACAGCTTTTATAATTGAATCCACAAAAATCGTTCTTGATTCACTTGTTAATACCGCATCAGAAAAACCATCTGCGCCCCATCCACCAATTGCTAGACATATTTTAATATCATTGGTCTTTTTATACTCCACAAGCTTTTTGATTACAATTTTATCTGCTTCACTAATCTTTATTTTTCCGTTTTCGACCATCGCAAACGAATAATTTATTTGATCAAGCATCCCAATCATTTTTTCAGTTATATTCATTGAACCATATAAATAGCCAACAATTAAATTCTCTTTTTTAATTTCTTTTTCCTTTGGCATAACTTTCACCACAAATTTTTCAATTTTTGTGACACCTTTCTCAGTTATTGTTAAAGTCAAGGTTACTTCATGTGTATCATAATCCCTAAATACTATCCCGTTTTTACTAATATATTTCTCATCACTTGATTCCCAGTTAATGATATCTTTATTTTGTTCTAGAACTTTCATACACTCTAAATCACCATATATTATTGAATCTGGTGTTAAATCATATGATTTGACAGTAACATTATATGCAATCTTTATTAATTCATCATTAATTTTAATTGTAGCAGTTAATATTATTTCTCTATCAATAAAACCACGACTAATGACGCCACTTTTGCTAATAACATTTTCATCGCTTGATTCCCAGCTAATAGCTGCATCTATTTCATCAATTTTATTTACTAGATTAATATTATCTGTGACAACTTTTTGTGGCGCAATATCATATGGTTTGACAATCACATTATAATAAACTTCATATCCTTTATCGCCAATTAAAACTTTAGCTTTAATGGTTACTTCTTCTTCTACAAATGATCTTTTTACCTTTCCTATTTTACTAATCACTTGTTCATTACTAGATGACCAAGATACACTTGCATTATATTCCTCAATAAAATTTAATAATGTTAAATCATTTTCAACTAAATCAGGAATTCTACTTTTTAATATAATATTAATTTGTCTTCTTGTATAATCATCTAATTTATTTGTAGAAGTAATGTTTGTACTAAAAGTTGGTAAAGTCGTATTATTAGTAGTACTTACCGTATTTTTATTAACATTATTACAGCCAAATAACATTAAAACAAATAACAATAAAAAAGTTTTTCTCATAATTCACCTATAATGTAAAAATTAATAAACACGTTATAATTAAAATAATTAAAACTTTAATTAGAATATTCTTTAAATTAGCCTTTCTATTCATTATATCAATAATTAAAATTACAAGTAAAAAAATAATTGCAAATATTCCGCATAGCATGAGAATATAACCAATTATTCTTATAACATAAAAAAATATTAAATTAAATAAATTATTAGATAAGGTATTTCCAATTAGGATGCCTAAAAAATTTAAAATTTCACCAACAACAAAAAGGATTAAAAAAAGAAAAAACATCTTAAATATTTTTGTTCTTTTATCCATTAATATCACCTTTTAAAAAAGCTTGCATCAGCAAGCTTTATTTCATTATTTTATTTAAAAAAGATAACCAGTTAATACTATTAGGTATTAATGATAATAAGATTAACATTACTGGAACTAAGATTACTACACCACATGTAACAATAATTAATACAAATGGTTCTTTATCTTTAATTACTTTACCTAAAGAAATAGCAATCAAAATTGAAATGGCAATAAAATAAAGGGCTATAGCAATTAAAAGCCATGCAGGAAACCAATGACTTCCAAAATTTAACGCAACATTGTAATTAAAATAGAAAACGTTATATATTGAATAAATACTCAAACCTACTGTTATCATTAAAAGTACTGTTAAAACTAAAATAATTCCTTTTTTCATTAATTCACCTCAATAAAATTACTAAAACCATTTTACACTAAAAATGCAAAAGATTCAATGGTTTTTTGCAAAATTTTATGTTTTTTTGCAGTTTTTAAGCGTTTTTAAGGGTAAAAAGATAACTTAATTAAGAATTGTTATCAATAAGGTTAAATATCTAAAAAATTAGCATTTTTTCCTAAAAAAACTTTTTTATAAACAAGAAATAAAAAGCTTTTAAAACAGATTTAAATATTTACCGATAACTAAGTCATATTAATTAAAAGATATAGTTTAAAGTCTATTACTTAACTATGTAAATGTTAAGATTACAATATATTAATTTTGTAATATCTTGGAATAAACCCAAGATTTTTCATTTTTACTTTTTATTCATTTTCCCTGATAAATTCTAAGACCTTTTTCTCATATAAATCAGGATCAACCTCATGACTCATCGCATGTGATGCCCCTTTTATAATTAATAATTCTTTCTTAGATATGCAAGCTTCATAGTTTTCATATGTCATTTTTATTGGGACAAAGTCATCATTATCACCATGAATAAATAAAACAGGAACTTTAGCTTCTTTTAAAGTATCAATCGTGTTACCTTTTTTAATATCATATTTTGCTCTAAGTAAAGCCTCAATCCTTAAGGTATAAAGAAATGGAAAAATAGGTAAATGAAGTTGGCCCTTTGTAACATGTTTAAATTCTTCCCATGCAGATGTATATCCACAATCGGCGATAATTCCTTTAACACTTAAAGGTAAATCCCCATTTGCACAAAGTAGGACTGTATTAGCCCCCATTGAAATACCATGTAGATATATTTTCATTTGATGATTATATCTTTCATCCATTAATTTTATCCATTCAAGTAGGGGCTTATAGTCTTTAATTCCAAAGCCAATAATCTTTCCATCAGATCTCCCATGAGCGGCATGGTCAACTACTAGAATGTTAAATCCTAAGTCTAAATAGTAATGTGCGATTAGCGAATAATCTATTAAACCTTGAGATCTGTAACCATGACTTATAATAATTAACTTATTGCTTTCTTTATTTTCTCTTAAATACGCTCTTCTAATAGTTCCATCAAAATTAAGTTCTAAATTAATTGGATTTTTACTTAAAAAGTATTCTTTTCTTTCATCTATTTTATTTTTAAGATTTTTCCATGATTCTGCATCTAGAGGAACTTGTTTGTTAACTCCATTTTTTAAAATTGTTGAAACATAGAAAATATTTGTTATTACTAATATTAAAATAAGAACAACTAAAATAATACCTAAAAAGGTCCAAAGAATTAATTTACTATTTAAAAACATTTTGTCACCCCTTTTTTATATATTATTTTAATTAAGCCTTCATTTTTTTCTTAAATATTAAAACAGCTACAAAATATATTACTATTGTATATATTAAAATAACTAAAAGTCTAATGCCAAGTTTAGAAAAATCATTAGTTAATGCCATTTTTACTATATCTACGGCTGGTGCAAATGGTAAAGCATAACAGAAATTTGTAAATGACTTAACCATAATTTCTAGAGGAAACCAGATACCTGATGATAATGCAGCCACTTGAACAAAGATTGATGATACACCACTTACTGCTTTATCATTAAATAAAACACCAAATAACAAACCCATACTAATGAAAAGTAAAGCACCAGGAAGCATGAGAAGAATTGCTAGTAATATATTTAAACTAAATTCTAAACCTAAAAATAATGCGACAACAAAACAAATTGTTCCTTGCATTAAAGCAATGGGAATAAGTGGTAAAGTATACCCTAAAATAAAATCAATTGGTTTTAGTGGCGATGCATATAGACGAATAATAAATGACTGACATCTATCTGAAGCAATAAGCAAGCCTGAAAATAGTATAATAAAAGATAAACTAAAAACCGCTAAACCAGGAGCTAAACGATCAATTTCAAAAATATTAATACTTTCATCAATGCTTTTATTAATTAATGACATGACAACAAGTAAAACAACTGGTAAACCAATTCCAAAGGCTAAACTAATGGGATCCCGTAGCATTTCTTTTAAATTTCTTTTCGCAAAGATAATCATTTTCATAATACTTCCCTCATTTCTGTTAACTTTAAGAAGGCATCCTCAAAATTTGTGTCATTATTAATTTTTTTTAATTCTTCTGCTGTTCCAATCGCTTTAACTTTACCTTTATCTAAAATCGCAATACGATCAGCTAAAGCTTCAGCTTCTTCTAGATAATGGGTTGTTAAAATAATTGTGACCTTCTTCTTTAAATCTTTCAATATTTTCCATAATTCTCTTCGAGCATAAACATCTAACCCAAGTGTTGGTTCATCTAAAAAAATAATTTTAGGTTCAGAAATAAGTGCCATGGCAATGCTTAACTTTCTTTGCATACCACCAGAAAGTGATTTAACCTTACTATTAGCTCTATCAGCTAAATCAAACGTTTTAAGTAATTCATTTGCTTTAATCTTTGCTTCTGCTTTAGCTATTCCATATATTTCAGCCATAAAAATTAAATTCTCTAAAACAGTTAATTTTGGAGCTATTGCAGTTTCTTGAGGAGAAACATTAATAATTTTTTTAGCATATTCTTCATTTTCATCAAGATTTTTACCAAAAATGTAGACCTCGCCATTTGTCTTTTCACTTAAGCTACACAAGATTTTAATTGTTGTGGTTTTACCTGCTCCATTTAAGCCAAGTAAGCCAAATATTTCTCCTTCATGAATATTAAAAGATATATTATCAACGGCTAGACGATCTTTATATTTTTTTGTTAAATTTTTAACTAAAATAGCATCCATCATTTATTCTCCTTCATCTTATCGTACACTGCATAAAACTCACTAGCCTTCATTAAAGCAATACCTTGATTAATATCGCCTAAAACTACTAATGAGTCACCAGTATTAAGTTTAAATGTTTCCCTTGCTTCTTTTGGAATTACAATTTGACCTTTAGGGCCAATCTTTACAACACCAAATATAAATCTTTTTTCATCACTTGATTTTTCCATTTTCGCACCCCTAGATTTACTTTTCTTACTTTTCTTACTTCATTATATTCTTTTAAAGAGTAGATGTCAATAAAAAAAGAGCATAAATGCTCCATATTTTTAAAATAAAATTATTCTTTTTCTCTAATATTTATTTCCGTAATTGATTCATAAATTGCATCATCAGTTTTAATAATTTCTCCTATTGATTTGGCATTTATATAACCAGACCTTGGATTAATTACAGAATCAATATGACTATTAATATCTGCTTCAACGCTTGAATATTCAAAGGCATTAGAAGCATCTTCCATTTCACAATCAATTAATTTTAAATCTTCACAGTAGGCAAATGGATCTTTACCAATTATTTTACAATTAACCAAGGTTAAATCCTTTGTATACCAGCCAAAACGATCCGCTTTAATTACTGAATTTTTTATTAAGGCTTCTCTTGTATGCCATAATGCTTCATCACCAGTTATTTCACTATTCATAATTAATAAGTCTTGATTATACTGAAATAAATAATTGCCTGTTATTTTGCTATTGTTTAATGTCAAATATTTATTTTCTGAGAAAGCATATTTACTATTTATATCAAGATTATTTCCAATTATATCAAAACATTTAAAGCCAAATTCAGCTCCATTTATTTTATTATTTGATAAAGAAATCTTTTGACATTCTCTTAATATTCTATCAGCTAATATTTCTGATTTAGAAATATTAATATCAATGCCATACCAAATAGAACTATCGGCATCATTCTTTATTATTGTTTTAAAAATATTTGCTTTGTTTGTATGCCATAATAAATACTTTGCATCAATTATACATGAGTCTAAACTTACATTACTTGATTCTTTTAAAGCTGATAAAGAGTCTTTAAATTCAACATTTATAAGTCTTAAATCTGTTTCATGATATAAATCTCTTTTATTTAAAAATTTTTTACTTATAATTTCTTTCATAGTTATCACCTTTTAATCACTATATAATAAAAACTAATATTTGTCAAAAGATATTGAAAAAAACAACCCCAAAAGTTTAACTTGAAATCAAGCTAAGCTTTAAGGGTTGAAGCACGAGACTTATTAAATAAGTTTCATATCAATATCAGCTTCAACTACTGATATATTTTCTAAATCTAAATCGAAAGATAAATCTACTCTATCATTTATAGTTTTAAGGTAAATGATTTCTCCATTCACATCAACTTTAGCGTATTTATCTTTTGCATATTCATAAAACTCTAAAACCTTACCTTGAATTTTTCCATCATCATGCAAAACAATTTCTTCAGGTTTAAAATCAAAACGTAAATTCTTATTAAATATTTTAGTACCACCATAATTAATCAATTTTTCACTAATATGATCTAGGGATGGATAATATACATTACCAATATTAAAGCCAAATTCAATGGCTTTTTTATTTTTTGTCTTACCATTTTTTTCATATTCTATTGTTACATTTTTCTTAACAAATTTTGTTTTTAAAGAGTTTAATTTTGGTAATGCTTTTAAGATAACTTCATTATCTTTTTCAATTGTTACTTTACGCATATCTAAATCAATATTATTACTTACCTCATTTATTGTAAATAAGAAAGTATCATCACTTAGTTTAATTGGTGTTAATTTTACATTATTAATTTCTTCAACTAAAGCTTCATCAACAATTACTTTTCCATTTATTACTGCTTCTGATGGAATAGTAACTTTACATTTACCATTTACTTCTTTTACAAATTTAGGTAGAGCAAATTCCTTAGATGCAATAATTAGTTTTTGATTCTTAATTTCACCGTTTAAAACATTTATAGTTGGAATTCGTGGCATAATATTATTTTCATTTTCTGCATCAAAGAAATGGATATGGTCAGTATTAAAAGCAATAGTGATTTCTGTATCTTCAGGAATTTCTGTTCCTGGTTCGGCTTCAATTACGATATTACTTGAAGATTCAGAAACAGTTGAACTATCACGTAAATCAGCGTAAATTAAAGCTTGATTTCCAAGTTCTTCTATATGCGATACTTTACATTTAATTGTCGCATCAGGGTTATTTTTGATATCTTCTTCCTTACTTGATAAATTTTCTGCTCTAATTCCTAGCCATACTTCTTTTTTACCATCTAAATATTCTGGCATAATTTTAACAAATTTATCATAAGGAACATAAATACTACTATTAATTTCTAAAATATTAATTTTAATTTTATTCTCTTGTTTTTCTAAAGTTGTTTTAAAGAAATTCATTTGTGGTGTACCAATAAAACCAGCCACAAATTTATTATTTGGATACTCATAAAGCATCTTTGGTTTATCACTTTGTTGGATATAGCCATCTTTCATAACAACAATTCTTGTTCCCATTGTCATTGCTTCAGTTTGATCATGAGTTACATAAACAAAGGTTGTTTTTAATTTATGATAAAGTTTTAAAATCTCGCTACGCATTTGGGTTCTTAGTTTAGCGTCAAGATTAGATAGTGGTTCATCTAGTAAGAACACTTTAGGTTCTCTTACGATTGCTCTACCTAAAGCAACACGTTGTCTTTGACCACCAGACATAGCGCGTGGTTTACGGTCTAAATAATCAGTAATATTTAAAATTTCGGCTGCTTCAACAACACGCTTATGAATTTCTTCTTTATCCATTTTTCTTTGTCTTAACCCAAAGGCCATATTATCATAAACAGTCATATGTGGATATAAGGCATAGTTTTGAAAAACCATGGCAATATCACGGTCTTTTGGTTCAATATCATTAACGATTAAATCATCAATGCTTACTTCTCCTGCTGAAACATCTTCAAGGCCTGCAATCATTCTTAATGTTGTTGATTTTCCACAGCCTGATGGTCCAACAAAAACAATAAATTCGCGGTTATTGATGTCTAAACAAAAATCATTTACAGCTTTGACACCATTTGGATATACTTTATAGATATGATTTAACTTTACACTTGCCATAATTTTTTTCCTCCTAGCCTTTCACAGCTCCGCCAGTAACGCCAGCGACATAGTATTTTTGCAGCAACATGAACAAGATTGTTATTGGTATTGCAATAACCACTCCGCCTGCACAGAATAATGTAAATTTATTATTGATTTGTTCCTTATCAAGGAAGGTGAATAACCCGACTGCTACGTTATATGAATTTGTATTACCATGACTAATTAGTGAAGCGTACATATAATCTCCCCAAGGAGCCATAAACGCCATTAATATTGTATATATAACAATTGGCTTAGCCATAGGCATGATAATTTGATAGAAAACAGTACGGCGTGTTGCCCCATCAATTCTTGCAGCATCATCAAGTGAGCGAGGAATGGTATCAAAATAACCTTTAGCAATATAGTATCCCATTCCCGAACTACCAATATAAATTAGCATTAAGCCGATAATGTTTTGGGTTAACCCAAATAGTTTTAAAATAAAATAGACTGCTATCATTGACATAAATCCCGGAAACATTCCTAAAACTAAGATAACATTCATTAATAGTTTTCTACCTCTAAAACGCAATCTTGATAAAGTATAGCTTACCATAAGAACAATAATTGATTGAAATACTGAAACGACTAACGCAATTATAGTCGTATTTTTAAACCATTCTAAAAATTCGGTTTCTTTAAATAATTTTTTAAAATTTATAAATGACCATTTTCTAGGTAAAATATAATTTACCATTGATGTCGATTCACCTCTAAAGGCTTGAAAAACAAGATAAACGAAAGGGATTAGCCAAATAATACTCATTAATATTAAGACGATATAAATAATGGTATTTTGTCTTTTTTCTTTTTTCTTTTTACTTACAATTTTAGCCATTATTGAAAATCCTCCTCATTTTTAACTGAACCGGAACGATTGTACACAATTAAGGAGAACACTGATATTACGATGAAAACCATAATACCAATAACTGCGGCCATCTTATAATCTGATGACTGAGTCATAGTTAATTTATATAACCAAGTAATAAGTAGGTCTGTTTTACCCGCCGGATTAGCATATTCTAAGGTTAATGGAGCTCCTGTTGTAAGCAAATAAATAACATTAAAATTATTAATATTTGCTATAAAGGACGTTATCAAATATGGAGTAGTAACAAATAACATGTAAGGAAGTGTTATTTTCATATATGTTTTTAATGGTGTCGCACCATCAATTTTAGCTGATTCATATAAGTCTTCAGGAATATTCATTAGAATACCTGTAGTAATTAACATAAGATACGGAATACCTACCCAAATGTTAATGAGAATAACCATTATTTTAGCTAAAGTACCATTAGTGAGCCATTGAATTTTTCCATTAGGCTGTAAAATACTTAATTGCTTTAAGATGCTATTTATAATACCATCTTCGGCAAACATTCTTGATACAAGCAGTAATGAAATAAATTGTGGAACAGCGATTGTCATAACTAAAATAGTTCTAAAAATCTTTTTACCCTTAATTCCTTTTTTATTAATCATTAATGCAACAATCATTCCTAAAAAGTAGTTTGTAAATGTCGCGAAGAAAGCCCAAACCAATGTCCAAATTAAAATATCACCAAAGGTTCTAGCAAATATTACATCACCTGAATTTTCATTAAGGCCAAAAATTTTCTTAAAATTGGTTAATCCAACCCAGGTAAATAATTTTCCAGGTGGTAAGTGACCACTATCATAATTTGTAAAAGCTACAAGAATCATAAATGCAATTGGTAAAACCGTAAAGATTACAATTCCTAGTAATGGAACAGAAAGTAGTGTTTTATAGTATTGCTCATCACCAAGTGAACGAAGATCATCTTTAGAATGTTTTAGCTTAATACCTAATTCTTGCATTTCTTGAATAATTCCATTTTGTTTAATACATAAACGCCAAACATAAATGAAGGAAATGATAAAGAAGATTGTTAGTAACCCATAAAGCAAGATCAACATACTATTATCATAATATTTTGTCTCATAAATCATCAGTTCTTCATTAAATATTTTTTCGCTGGCAACAGTTCCTAGTGTTTTAAAATCTGCTAGATAAGTCCAACCAAAACATATCATATATAAGATAAAGACAATTTCAAAAATTAAAAATAATAATCCTCTTAAAATTTGTCCTCTCAATATTTGGCCAAATCCAAATATTAAAAATGAAATACGCGTCTTGAAATCACCTTTTTTAAAAATATTCCAAATATCAAAAAATTCTAAATAAATCTTTTTAAAGAATTTTCCAAATATACGAGGAATGGCTTTAAAAAAAGCGAGAATTTTATTAGGAATGGCAGTAATAAACTTCTTTAGCCTGTAAAGAAATTTTTTTGAAGCTGACATTTTTAGGTATTCTAAGTTTACCATAAATAATCCTCCTTTTAGTAAAGCAATTACACATGACTAGCGATTGCTAGTCATGTGCATTATTTTGCTTTAAAATTTTTTATTTTTTTACTTCTGCTTTTAAAACAGCAACAACTTGTTCTAGTTTTGCTTTTAATTCAGCGTCAGTAGCATTTTTTGTAATAACTTTGGTATTAATATCTGTTCCTAAAGCTTCCATAATTGACCAATATGAACTTGGATATATACCTTGTGGAATTGAATATGGAGATTGTGCAGCTAGTGCAGCTAATGCTTCGTTAGCTAATACTTTAGGATTTTGTTGAGCGTTCTTATTAGATGGACCCCAGCCTTTTGCTTCAAATCTTGCTAATTGAACAGCTTCTGATGTTAAATAAACAGCAAGCTTGTGAGAAGCAACAAGTTTGTTAGTAGTTTGTGTAGGGTTAACACCAACTAGTTTGAATCCAGCAAATGAAGACATTTGATATGTTTCAGTACCAACTTTAAAAGTAGGAAGTTTTGCAACGCCATAATTAGCTCCTAAATAACCTTTAATTGTTTCAGCATCCCAAGTTCCAGAAATACATGCAGCTGCAGTTCCGCCGTCTGGATTGAAGTTAGCAGCAAATGAATTACTTCTCTGGAATCCTTCATGATTTGACATATCAATAAGGGCCCTTAATGCTTTAACGCCATTAGCTGAGTCAAAATCGCAATTTACAGCAGTAATGTTTGCTTCTTCATCATAAGTGTTAGAATAAGTGCAACCAAGTGCAAAGAAGAATGCTACATCATACCAGCCACTTTGATTATCCATGTAAAATTTCTTACCAGCAGTAGCACAATCAGTTAAAATAGCATCTAGAGATGATGGATTCTTAACGATACTCTTATCATAGAATAAGAAATAACCATTGTCACTTGTAAGTGGGTAAGCATATAAATAACCTCCCATTGAAGCAGCAGCAATTGATCCAGCATCGTTATTAGCGATAGCATTTGTTTTATAATCTCCACCAATAGCTGCTAAAGCACCAGCTTGCACTAAACGAGCTAATTGGTCTTGTGCAAAGCAGTAAACATCAGCACCTGCTTCAACGTCTGTTATCATTTGCGTTGCAGCCTCGCCTTCACCCATTGGTGAAATTTTGACTGTAAAGCCAAATGTAGGATTTGCTGCTAAGAATTCATTAACTTTTGTAGTTGTGAATTCAATTGTTTCTTCGGCAACCCAAAGTAAAATTTCTTCTTTAGCTTGTTCTTTTGTAGTACTAGAACTTGCACTGTCAGATGGTTTTGTAGTACTAGAACTTGCACTGTCAGATGGTTTTGTAGTTTTTTTTGCAGTTGTTTTGTTACATGCAACTAAACATAGAAAAGCAACCATAGTCAAACAAAATGTCAATAATCTTTTCATTTTTCTCTCCTTTTTATTTTGATCTCTTTTGAGATATTGCCACAATTATTTTTGAGGATTTAATAAAAAATCATCAATTGTTCCCCAAGCATTAGCATTACATTCAACATGTATACCAATAGTAACATTATCTATTACTTCAATGTCTTTAATTATTGGGTTTTGCCAATCACGCCATGAAGTAATCGTAACTTTCTCTATAGTTTTAATATCATCAACAATAGTATAAATATAAATATTTTGAACTAAAGCATCGCCACCTTGAATTGATAAACTAAAGCTATATTTACCAGTCTTTAAATTAGTTATTTCCTGTGATAGATCAAAACTTAGATCTTTATCACTCCAGAAATGAAATGATTTAGTACCAGTCAATGCATCTGTTGACTTTTCCATAACATATAATTCTTTACAGCTTTTATTATCTGTTACCTTCCACATACTTATATCAGCATTTTCAAAACTATAATTATCGACATAGTTTTCTTCAACAACTGATAAATATAAATAAGCTTTTACTCCATCAACTTCGCCTTTAATTGTGTACTTATTAACCCCGCCTGTTGCATAATTATCAAGTGGTGCATCTTCCCATCTGATGCTCACTTCTTTTTTAGAACCATCACTCATAATTGCATTTACCTTTTCTGGTAATGAAATTTTATTATTAAGTCTTACAATAAGCATTGTATCTTCAATCGCATCAACCTTGATATTTGGGGTATTTCCTTCATAAATATATTTAAATAATTTTAATGATTCTAATGGATGACCAGTTTTATCAAACATCGCTTGATTATCCCATGCTGATCCACCAAAATATTTTCCTGCATCATTAGGATCATATTCTTTAGAATAACTTGAAGCCCAACCTGAACCATATTTTTCCCAAAGAGTTGATTGTGCTTCGTGTGTTTCACCAGGAACTGATATCCATGCAGGTTCCCAGTAGAAAACGCCAAGACCAGCTTCTCCTATATTGTTTACGGCTTTAATTACATCTATTACCGCATTAGCTTGACCTTGAACAGTAAATGGATATTTCTTTTCATAGTTTAATTCATCACCTATAACATTGCCATGTTCATCAAAGTTTTCAACTGCATAAGCATATGATGTTTCAGCAACCATGACTTTCTTATCATAAGTATCTGCTATTTCTTTTAAAACCGTAGTCAAATTTTCTGTTGACCCATGCCAGTATGAATAATACGAACTTGCAAAGACATCATAGTCAATTTTATAATAATCTAAGTTTCTTGCATATTTTTTATATGAATCAACGTTTTCTGGATTAGCAAAATGAATTGCAATTAAAATATTTTTATCTACATCACGTGTAGCTTTAGCACCTTTTTCCATCAAAGTCTTAATATTTAACCAGATTTTTTCACCACACATTTTGCCATTAGTTTCATTACCTAATTGGACCATACCAATGTTAATACCTTCATCCTTCATTGCTTTTAAAGCGTTATAAGTAAAGGTATATAAAGCATTTGCTTTATCTTCAATATTTAAACTTGCCCAAGCTTTTGGGACCATTTGTTTACTTGGATCAGCCCAAAAATCAGAATAATGAAAATCAACAAGTAACTTCATTCCATATTTAGTGGCCCTTTTACCAATCTTAATTGCTGTTTCAAGATCATTATTTCCGCCGCCATAACCATTACCATTATCATCATATGGATCATTCCATATTCTTACTCTAATATAGTTAATATTATTGTCAGCTAGAACCTTAAAAATATCTTCTTCTTTGCCTTTAAAATCATAGTATTTAACGCCACTATTTTCTAGTGATATTACACTAGAAATATCTACACCCCTAATAAAATCTTCCCTTAATCCTTCTATCTTTTCTACATATAGATCTGAATTTGCTTTTTTACATGATGAAAACATAATAAGTGAGACAATTGTTAAAAATATTAACAACCCCTTTTTCATAATTCCTCCTTTGAGCATTCCACATATTCGATTTCATAATCAATTGAAATAAGTTTTCCTCTTGATTTTGGTACAACCTCAAAATAAATATTTTTTAAATCATAATCTGTTAATTTAGTAATTTTTATTTTCAACTTATGAGGATAATTAAAATATCTAAGTGATGCTTGAAACCCACCACCATTATAAAAATCATCATTAACTATCTTATCATCAATATAAAGTTCAGCTTTTTTTCCTTCATAGTCAAAATTTAAAATTACATCAAGAACATCAAAATATGAAATCTCAATATCATAAAATAGTGCTTCATTAGTTTCTTTAGTTAATGTAAAATCAACTTGAGCTTCTTTTCTTATAATCTTTTTAACATATTTAGTAAAAATACCGACTTTGCCTTTTTTTGTATAACCAAATGGTTTTTTTGTTGGTTCAGGATAAACAAGTAAATCATTATTGCCATAATGATATAAATGATTATTTACAATACAACCGCTTGTGATAACTAAATATTCTTGATCAAAAGTGATTTTAGTTGCTTTTAAAGCTTCGTTTTTAGTTAAAGTTATAACATTAAAATTAGGTTCTGATATAAAGTCATAATAAACATTTTTATCAGTATAAAATACATAATCATTGTTTACTTTCATTAACAAGCTTGCATTACATGATTTTAAAATGGTATTACCCATTGGATAATTAAAAGGATAAAAATAATAATCGCCATTTTTTATTTCAAGATTTTTAAAAGTAACATCATCAATTTTTATATCAAGCATATGATCTTTTAAATCATATCCTCTTTGATAATTATTAATAAATAAAAATCCTTTTTTGTCATCTTTTCTAAATGAATATCTTAAACTTTCAAAATCATTTGCATGTCGGGCATTATCTTCTTTAATAAGTGTTTTCATTAAGGCTAGTTCTTCGCCAAAATCTTTTAAGAATAATGCAAGTAATCTTATTTCATAAAATGTTTTACTAAAAGAACCATACTGTCTTAACGGAAATCTACCGTCATAATTAAATACTGGCATGTCATTCAATGAGCCACTTGCCTTATTTTCTTCAAATGAAGATAGAACACCTATAGGATTGGTCCCACCATGATACATATAATATCCAAGTAAGTTAGCTCCACTTCCAAGCTTCGATAATGACATCGCTCCAATATCTTTTTCACTTGTTAGTAAGCGTCTATGATTAGTTGACTGCATTCCCCCACCAAGTTCAGCCATTAAATATGGATATTTATTAATATCAAATGTTAAACCATGGCCAATTTTAAAATCGGAACCAATGCTTTTATCATTTCTTTCATAACTAAATAAAAAATTGGGATTTGGATCTAATTTAATAATTTTTTCATCCCATGGTGCATCTGGATAAGCACCCATTACAGGAAGCATCGATCCAATCATCGCTCCACCCCAACCAGTTGCGGTATATAGTGGTGTATCAAAGCCAATTTCTTTAGCCATATTTAGTAAGCGTTCCATATGATAATTTCCTTCGTCACCATTTAAACCACCACAATGACCAAATTCATTTTCAATTTGGATACCAATAATTGGACCATTATCTTTATAGAAAAACTCTTTTACTTGTTCATATATTTTTGTATAGAATTCTTTAACAACCGCAAAATATTTTTCATTATTTGTGCGGGGAATAAAGTCTTTTGAATATAGCCAATCTGGGAAGCCACCATTTCTAACCTCACCATGAATCCACGGACCAATTCTTAAAACCATTTTAAGCCCCACATCTTTTACAATTTTAACAAATTCATGTAAGTTCATGTTAAAAGAAAAGTTGTATTTACCTTCTATTTCCTCATGATGAATCCAAATAACATAGCTTGAAACAATTTCAATGCCACCAGCCATCATTTTTTCTAAGGACTCACGCCAATACCTACAGTTAAACCGTGAATAATGCATTTCGCCCATCATAGGAAACCATGGTTTTCCACCTTTTAATAAACATTCTTTGTTAAAACTGATGTTCTCTCTCATGATTAATTTGTCGAATTCCTCTCTAGGATATTATAACCTAAGCGAACTTTTGTAACTTTACCTGTATTAATTAAATCAATCATTACATCCGCAGCTTTTCGTCCTACTTCAACTATATCAATTGAAACAGCGGTTATATCTTTATTTTTAATTGCTTGCGATTCATATAGCGAAGCAACTTTAATATCCCTACCAATTATTAAACCTTTTTTTTCAAGCGTGTTAATAACTTCAATACAAATAACATCATCACCACAAATAATTGCATCAACACAATTATTTAAAGCTAATTCTAATTTTTGTATCACATTTGTTCCGTCAACATTATCAATTATTAGTTCATTTTCAACCGGTATATTATTTTTATTTAAGGAATTAATAAAGCCTTTTCTTCTTTGCCGGTTGACCATATATTCTAGATTGCCAATTAAAAGGGCAATGCGTTTACTTTTTTTAATAATTATATCGACTAAAGCTTCACATGCTTTAGTATGATCATTGTCAATATCTACGATATTTGAATCAGAAGTTGTACCAATCACAGTAAAAGGCATATTAATACTTTTTAAGTACTCAATATTTCTATCATTCTTATATACTCTCATTAAAACTATTCCATCAACAATCATCGAACTAGCAATTCTTTTTAAACCATCGATATTTTCATTTGTATTAGATGAAACAATGACGTTATATTCTTTTTTAACTGCTTCTTCACAAATTCCCATCAAACAAATTTGAAAAAAAGGCGAACTAGATAAAAAAGCATCCTCAGGAATAATAACCCCAATATTAAATGTTTTTTTCTGAGCTAAACTACGCGCTGCTAAATTTGGATGGTAATTGATTTGTTGAATATAATCTTTAACTTTTTTTCTTGTCTCTTCACTAATATTTCCTTTATTTGAAATAACACGAGATATAGTTGATGTTGATAAATTTAATTCCTTTGCAATATCAGAAAGTTGTATGTTCTTTTTCATTATCAAACATTCCTTTTGTGATTAGGCAAGCGTTTGCCTAAATTAATTATAACACTTATTTCCATAATATGTCAATCTTTTTCAAAAGAAACTTGAACAAAATGTAAGCGCCAATTATTTAGTTAATTTATATCTAATTATATTATAAGAAAAAAAGGGCGCAATTTTAGCCCTTTTTTGTCGAAGTTATTACTAATTTTCTCAGTTAAGATAAACTATAACTGTTCCACCCTCAGGAATACGTGAGCCTGCTTCAGGTATCTGAGAAATAACTTTTGTGCCACTACCATAAATTTGTAATTTATATCTAGTTGATTCTTTTAAATCTTTTTTATCTAAGCCAACAAGGTTTGGTGCATCAAAATAGGTGATATCCTGCCAGTAACGATAAAGTTTATGTAATTCATTTTGTCTTTCAGGAATATTTAAATATGGTAAAGCTTCTACTAAAAAGTTTCTAACAAGTGGCGCTGCAACAACTCCACCATATTGGATAACACCTTTAGGATTATCAATCGCAATGTAACAGACAAGCTCAGGATCATCCATTGGCGCTGCGCCAATAAAAGAAACGATATAGTTGTTTTCTAAATAACTACCATTAACAGCTTTTTGAGCGGTACCAGTTTTACCACCAACCCTATACTTTTCAATATAAGCCCCACGACCGGTTCCATATGCTACAACTGATTCAAGAGCTTGCCTTACAATGGCACTTGTGTCTTGCCTTATTACAACATCTTTTAGAATTGGTGATCTTTCATAAATAAAGTCAGTTGTTCCATGTAATGCTAAACCTTTAACAACATATGGTGTATATAAAAAGCCACCATTAATCGCCGCTGATGTCGCGGTTACAAGCTGAATTGGTGTTACAGCATTTCCTTGGCCAAAGGCGCTTGTAGCCAGTTCAACATTACCCATAACCTTTTCATTAAAGATAATTCCTGCTGATTCACCAAGTAAATCAATTCCCGTTTTTTTTCCAAAGCCAAATTTATTAAGATAATATAAGAAACGTTCTTCACCAAGTCTTAAACCAATTTCAACAAATCCTGGGTTACAAGAGTTTTGAATAACCTCTAAGAAGGTTTCTTCTCCATGCCCTCCTGCTTTCCAGTCTTTAAGTCTTGCACCATCAACTATTGCATAACCAGGATCATAAAACTTTTCATCGAGCTTAAAGACTCCTTCATTTAATCCCATCGCATATGTAATAATTTTAAATGTTGACCCAGGCTCATAAGCCATCCAAATAGGTAGGTTTCTATTATAAATATCTGGATCATAGTCTTGATAATTTGCTGGTGAAAATGTTGGATATGAAGACATTGCGTAAACCTCACCAGTTTTAGGATGAACTACTACTCCTAAAACTTGTTCAGGATCATAGTACTCAATCGCATTTTTTAAGACCTTTTCTAAGATAAGTTGTAAACCCATATCGATTGTTAAATATAAATCCAAACCAACCTTTGCACTATTATAACTATTATATAAGGCATCCATAATATATCCTTTACCATCTGTATATATTGTTAGATTACCATTACTTCCCATTAAATATTCATCATAGATATATTCAAGTCCGGCAACACCCTGATTATCAATTCCCGTAAAACCTAATACTTGGGCTAAATAACTATCATATGGATAATATCTTTTTGTATCGCCTACAACATATACACCAGGTAAATTCTTTTCGATAATTTTAGTTGCTTGATCAATTGAAATTTTTCTGCCCTCTGGTTTAATTAATTCAATACTTACATTTTTATCTAAGTGTTTCATTATATCATCACTAGATACATTTAATACTTTTGCTAAATAATTTGCTGTTTCACTTTTATTTTCTACTTGACGTGGCATAATCGCAATAGATGGAGCGAGCGTTGAACCAACAATTAAAACGCCATTTCTATCATATATATTTCCTCTTTGTCCTTCAATTGGAATATCTCTACCCCATAAGTTATAAGCTCTATTTCTAATATTATTTTTATTTGATATTTGTAAAAAACCTAAACGAAAAAAAAGAACTAAAACTATGATTAGCAAACATACCATTATAAAACAAATTCTTTTTTTAATTAAATAAGTATTCAATCTTATCACCACTTAAGTTTATGAAAAAAATTAATTTATAACACTAATTAACTAATAAAAAAACTGCCAAAGCAGTTATTTTATTAATTCAATATATTCTTCTTTTAAATCTAACAATTTTTGACACTTTTCTATTATACCAATTGTTTTACCTATTCTTAAAGAATCAGCAATCTCGCATGTTGGTTCATACATTGGTGTTAAGCCCATGTTGCCTAAAATTCCTTTTAGAGTGTGAGCATTATTAAAAGCTTCTTTAATATCATTTTCTTTAACTGAGCTTAAAAGTTTATTAAATAATGAGTCATTCTTAACCCGGTCTAAAAAAGAAAGATACATTCCTTCATTGTTCATAAAGCGTGACATTGCACCATCAATATCGCAACCCCATTCTTTTAATCTTAATATTTTTTTATCCATCACATTTAGCCTACCTTTTATATTTGTATTTTACTCTTTTATTTTATAACATCATTTATTATTTATGCCCCATTATATATTTTTATTAAATAAAAAAAGTCTAGTTATAAGCTAAGCTTTTGAACTAAACATTTTTTAATTTATTAATTCTAAAATCTTTTGATATAGATTATCAGGATTTATTGGCTTATATAAGCATTCATCCATCCCCGCTTCAATACATTCTTTTCTTTCTTCTTCAAATGCATTTGAAGTAATAGCAATAATTGGAACATCCTTACTACTCTTCCTTATTGTTTTAACCTTTTTAGCTGTTTTTGTATCTTCATGAATGGTATTTTTTAAATCAATGAGCACTAAATCGTATTTTTTTGCCTGTCTTATTTTTTTAAGAGCTGTTAACCCTTTATCAGCTTTTTCAACGACACATCCTTCATTTTCAAGTAATAATCTTAAGATCTCAAAATTAATACTTGTATCATCACAGATTAAAACCTTTTTATCAATTAAACCTGATTTATCAATAGAAGGATTCTCCTCTTCTATATAATCTATCGCTTTATCAAATTTTAAAGTAATAGAAACCTCAGTTCCTTTACCTTTTATACTATTAACAACAATTTTTCCATTCATTGAATCAACAATTTTCTTAACTATTGCCATACCTAACCCAGATCCAACAGCATGACCATTCTTCATACGACATTCTTGCGTAAACGGTTCAAATATGATATCTAAAAAATCTTTACTAATACCAATTCCCGTATCTTTACAGATTAAATTAAATATTACATAATTATCAGTTTCTTCAATTACTTTACTTATAAGTTCAATTTTTCCTTCACTTGGCGTAAACTTGATCGCATTAGAGAGAATATTATCAAAAATTTGCTTAATCCTTAATTTGTCAATATAAATAAATTTATCGTACTTTTCACCTTTAACAACCAAATCAATATTTTTACTTTTTATTTCATGAATAATCCCCATAACTAAATTGTTAAAAACTGATCGGCTATTATAAACCTTAGGTTTTAAGACAAAATTATCAAATTCAATCTTACTCATTTCTAAAGTATCATTAATTAAATCCATAAGGTACTTACATGATTTATCCATGATATCTAAGTTTTCTCTTGCTTTTCCTTGAATTGTATTATCTAGTAGCATTAAATTCTTTAAACCAATAATGCCATTAAGAGAAGTTCTTAAATCATGGTTAATTTGAATAATAAAATTTTTCTTTTTTTCCAATTCCTTATTTAACGCTTCTTTTTCTTCTATATCTTTAGAAAGTTCTGTACTAATTGTATAAATACCAATAAAATTACCACTTTCATCTTTTAAAATATATTTGGAAGTAGAACATAACTTCTTTTTCCCTTTTTCACAAGGAAGAAGTCCTACACAATTTAAAATGTGTTCATTCTTGTTTATTAGAAATTCATCATCACTATGGTATTTTTTGGCTAAATAATGCTCAAAAATCTCAAAGTCTGTTTTCCCAATAACACTTTGAGCATCTTTTTCACCAGTTAACTTAACAAAAGCATCAGAAACCATAATATATTTTAAATTATGATCTTTGATTGAAAGATAGGCGTCTGTTTTTTTGAAAATAGAAATAAGTGAGTCTAATAATAGCATATCATCCATTTGTTTTATCTCCAATTAGATATTACTCTATGAGTATTATAACACATATTCTCATATTATTGAAACTATTTTACATTATTTTACATTTATTTTTGTATTTTTTTTATATTTTTAAATATTTTTTCATATTTTTGATATATAAAATTACTAAAAATAAATATTTTGTCGGAAATCGCTAAAAAAAATTATATTTTCTTTAATTCTTATTTTGTAATAAATTGTCTAATTTTGTTAAAAATATACATTTTATAAATTTAATTTTTTATTAAATATTTTTCTTTCTTTAAAATTATTCTTTATATTATGATAAGTAAAAGGCAAAGTAATAATTAAATAAAAAATTGGCAAATAAATAAAAGCAGGAATAACTAACCAAACAATTGGCCAGTAAAAATTAACCCCTCCATTTATGAAGAAAAAACCTCTTCTAAATATTTTTGGGACAAACATTAAAACAAGCCAAGAAATATTATCAAAATCACTATTTGGTCCAAAGATAAATGAACTATTTCTATAATTTCTATCAAGCAAAAGCGTTACACTATCCTCAACTAAACCACTCTTCATAAGTATTAATTCGTTTACAAAGATAACTAATTCAAAAAATATAAAAATAACAGGAATAATTAGGCAGCTTTTATAATCAAGCTCAATTATTTTAAAGATTACACAAAGCATTGGAACTATTATTAAATTAATATGACAGATATAAAATCTAATTACATCAAAAATAAATGGATCTCTGTTAAATGCTTCTGTAGGAAAAATTAAAGCTCCAAGTCCTCCTATTGTTCCAATAAAATACATGTAGTTATTTAGTAATTTATTCTTTCTTTTAAGCAAAATAAACGGAAACATAATTGTTGAACCAGCACATATATTTTCAAAAGTTATTTTTTTTATTGAACCTGGTAGATCCGAAAAATAAGGTTCAAACAAAAGCTTTAAAAAATGTAATCCTAGGTTGAAAAATAAAATTGTCAATAATACTTTATATCTTGTTTCTTGTTTCAATCTTCTTAATATAAAATAGAGCGTAAAAAAGACTGCTAAGCCAATTGATATATATAAAAAATAGTATTTATTTCCAATTTTTACCATAAACAACCCCTCACAATAATTATACCATATTTTGACAATTATCTACATTTTATTTATTTTTACGAAATATATATAAAGATCTGCCATTTTTTGATGGTATTTTAACATTTTCACTAATAAGTGGCCTTAAATATTTGCAAAAACTTGATAAATCATTTAAAAACTTCTCATCCAATTTTCTTTCAACTTCCACAACATCATTTAAATTAACATCAATATATTCAATTCTATAAGGATCATTACTTATTCTCCTTGAACCAATCATGATTCCTGTCTTTTTATTAAGTAATGCTTCATAACCCTTAATTCCAAACATAATAGCTTCTTCTAAATCAACTTTAGAAATAAATGAAGCATTACATCTTTGTGTTACGTTTAAAATAACTCCTCTAGCTTTACAATTAAAAGTTTCTTTAACTAAATCAGCTAGAATTGTTGCGGCACCATCAAGAGTCTTATGACCAAATGGATCAGTTGCTAAATGCTTATCATATTCACAAACAAGATGATTATCGTTTGTTTTTATACCCTCAGATATGCAGACAACTACATTTTTATTAATCTTAAAAGCAGCTTCAACGTCTTTTAAGAATTTATCAAAAGAAAAAATTACTTCTGGAACATATACAAGAAGCGGATTATCTTTTTCGTTCTCTTTTGCTAAATGACTTGCATAAGTTAACCAACCAGCATTACGGCCCATTATTTCAATAATTGTCACACTTTTTAAATCATAGATTCCCGCATCAATTGAAATATTTTGTACTTGATCTAAAATAAAGCGAACACTTGAAGCATATCCAGGCGAATGATCTAAACCATATAAGTCATTATCAATTGTTTTTGGTAAACCAATTACTAAAATATCACTATTTTTACTTCTTAAATATGAATTCATTTTATTGGCTGTATCCATCGAATCATTACCACCAACATAAATAAAGTAACCAATATTAAGTTTATTCAATTCATTATAAATAATTGCATAATCTTTATCATTAAAGTCACTAGATAACTTATACCTACAGCTACCTAAATACATTGCTGGGGTAGTTTTAAGAAGTTCTAATTCATAATCAGTTAATTCATTTAGTTCTTCATATTTACCTTTAATAAACCCTTCAATTCCATTAATCATGCCATAAATTTTTACATCATGATTTTTAAATGATTTGATAACGCCATATAATGTAGCATTTATCACACATGATGGTCCTCCTGATTGGCCAATAAGTACGTTCTTCATATGTTCCTCCTAAAAAATAAAAAAACCTTTCTAATGCAATTTTTATAATCACAATTAGAAAAGGTTTGTTAGCCCTTAGCTTATATTATTATATCACTTAAATTTAATATTTTTTCTGTTAACTTATTGATGCTATACGCTTTCAGAATTAATAGATATGTTTACAATTTTTTCATATGAATGCCCATCACCATATGGATTTGATTCATGTGCCATCTTATAATATTAATTCTTTTAATCAATCAAAATTTTTAGTTTTATTTAAAGTCCATTTTTCTCCTATTAAAAACGATGTAATCCTATTTGTTTTTAATAATACTGAAATTAAAAAAGATATTAAAAATGAACCTATAAATATTATAGATGCATGAATATAGATGTTTAGTTTTCCATTTAGCAAGTAAATAAACCAATAAATAACTTGTTGATGAAATAAATATATGGACATTGAAATTGAAGATAAATTATTTATTAATTTGCTATTAAGAATATTTAGCCTGCTTCCAATGAACGATAATGTTGTAAAAGCCATAATTGCACCAACAATATTAAGAATATAACTTATACCTATATATATAGCTTTAAAAATTATTCCTTCCGTTGGCATATTTTTAAGAACTATAAATAATACTATATCAGCAATAATCCACAAAAAAAATGGAATTGATTCTATAACTATTTTTGCTTTATCACGAAATATAAATCCCAAATAGAAGAAAGTTAAACATTGAAGTACAGTCCAAATTTGAAAATAATTGGTAATAAACCTACCAAAAAGTATTGAGACAAAAAAAAGTACAATCATTGTAATACCACCAATTAAATTATGATTTTTAATAAAGTCAGATAATAGCCAGAATATTGCAAAAACAAAAAAAAGCATTAGCAAAAACCATAATTGATTAGGTGATACTCCTAATATATAATTTTTTAAGATAGTCTTAAAATCAAAACCATAAAAATAAACATAGTTAGGAATTACCCATAAAATTAAAACAAATAAATAAGGAATTATTAATCTTTTAAATTTATTAAGTATAAATGGTTTATATTCTTGGTATTTATTTTTTTCATACCTTAAATAATAAAATAAGTAACCTGAGATTAATACAAAACCATAAACATGAAAAGAATTGAGCCATGATGCAAAGAAAGATAATACTTTTGAAGTAGTTACAGGTTCAACAGCATCAAACCATGTATTAGAAAAAAATAAAATAGAATGATATAAAACAATAATTATCATTAAAACTGTTTTAGAAAAGGTACAAGTGTTAATATCAACTTTATTAAAATTCTTACTTAACATATTTTTAATACTCCTTACTTATCTTTTACTTTGATTTAAATTGCCAGCAATATATGTAATCTAGTATAAAACATTAAAAATGTAAAAACTTTTGTTTTTATTGCATCCTACAATTAAATTAATTAAGTGTATTAGTATTTTTAAATCTTCTTATCTTTTTCCAATAAAATAAACTTTATAGTAAAGAATAGGGAATTACTCAATATATTATCATTTAAATAAAGTTTTTTCAATATAATCACAAAACATATTTAATAATTTATTATTTACCCTAAATTATTGGTACCATAATAAATTTGTATATTTGATCATTATTTAATTATTAAAAATAAAATATTTTTTTTGTATAGTTATACCGTTATATATCAAGTTGTTATCTTGACACAAAATCTCTTTGAGGGTATAATTAACCTATATTATATAAGAGGAGAAAACCATGACTTATATTACAATTCACGAAGCCGCAAATAAATGGGAGATATCAGAACGTCGTCTAACAATGCTTTGTCGCAATGGAAGACTTATTGGCGCTAAAAAAGAAGGGAAAAACTGGATAATTCCAATTGATTTAGAAAAACCATTAGATGGCAGAACTAAAGAAGCTTTTAAAAATCAATCTTTTGAAGAAAATAATGTCTTAGATGTAGCAACAAATGGCAGTTCTCGGGTAATTGAAGCATTTAGAAAAAAATATAATAAACAACCAAAACATACTTCTTTTACGCCTTATCGTATTTGCCCCCTTGGAGCGCATAGTGATCATAATAATGGAATAATAACTGGCTTTGCAATTGATAGAGGTATTCATATTGCCTATGGGCCAAAAATGAATGGAATTATTGAAGTTTCATCACTTCAATTTACAAAAAGAGCACAATGGCATGTTTTATCTACACCTAATGAAAAACAAGGTGATTGGGCTGATCATTTGCGTGGCGCTACAATTGCTTTAAATCAAAGATATCCTTTAAGAGTTGGCTTATGTGCAGTTCTTGATGGTGAACTTCCAATTGGTGGTCTATCTTCTTCTGCCGCAGTAATTATTACTTTCCTTTATGCTTTATGTACACTAAATAATATTTATATTCATAGAAAAGAACTAATTCAAATTGCTAAAGAGGCAGAAAACAAATATGTTGGAGTTTCATGTGGTAAGCTTGATCAGTCATGTGAAGTTTATTGTAAGAAAAATAATCTTCTTTTTATGGACATGATGACTGATGAGTATGAAAGAATACCTGAAAATCAAAATATGAAACCATATGAAATTATTATTTTCTTCTCTGGTTTAGAAAGAAGTTTAGCTGCTAGTAAGTTTAATATGCGCGTTGATGAACTTAGAAGTGCTGCATATGCTTTAAAGGCTTTTGCTAATATGGATTATGGGAAATTTGAAGAAACTAATCTTCGTGAAGTCCCATATGAAGTTTATCTAAAATTTAAGGACAAACTTCCAGTTAACTGGGCTAAGCGAGCAAAACACTGGTATGAAGAATATCAAAGAGTAAAAAAAGGGGTTAAAGCTTGGCGTGATGGTGATATTATAGAATTTGGAAAACTTGTTTTTGAAAGTGGTAAGTCTTCAATAGTTAATTGGGAAACAGGTTCACCTGAGCTTATCAAATTATATGAAATAATGACTCATACTAAAGGAATTTATGGGGGAAGATTTTCTGGAGCTGGATTTAAAGGATGTTGCATGGCAATAATTGACCCTGATTACGAAAAAGAAATTTTAGAAACAGTTGAAAAAGAATACTTAGAAGCATTCCCAATAATGAAAGGTAAGTATAGTGCCCACATCTGCCACACGGCTGATGGTGTACACTTAACTAAATAGGTAATTTTATGAAATGCTTAATATTAGCCGCAGGATATGCAACAAGGCTTTATCCCTTAACGGAAAACTTTCCTAAACCTCTTCTTTTAGTTGGTGAAAAAACAATTATTGATTGGTTGATTGATGATATTAATACATCAAATAAGGTTGATGAATTTATTATTATATCAAATCATAAATATGTAAATCATTTTAAAAATTGGGCTAAAGATAAAAAATATAAAGCCACGATTTTAGATGACGGTACAACATCAAATGATACTAGATTAGGTGCTGTTAAAGATATTGAATTTGCGATTAATGAACTTAATTTAAATGATGATTTGTTAGTTATCGCTGGCGATAATGTCCTAGATTTTAGCTTAACAAAATTTATTGCTTATGCTTTAAATAAAAAAGCTTCTTGCGTTTTAAGATACTTAGAAAAAGACGAAAAAACTCTTTCTAAACGCAGTACAATTATCACTAATAATACAGATTTAATTTTAGAAATGGAAGAAAAACCACTTGTACCTAAATCAAAATGGTGTTGCCCACCATTCTACTATTATATTAAAGAAGATACATTAAAAGTTAAAGATGCAATAAAAGAGGGATGCGCAGTTGATGCACCAGGAAGTTTTATTTCATGGTTAAGTAAAGTATCTAACGTATATGCCATGGAAATGCCAGGGAATCGATATGATATCGGAAACCTGGAAAGCTATGAACATGTTAAGAAAATCTATGGAGGAATTAAATAATGTTAGAAAAAAATGTAACATTAAAAAATAAAACTATTTTAGTTACAGGTGCAGTAGGTTTTATAGGCGCTAACTTAGTATTAGAACTTTTAAAAGCTGAAGAAAATCTTCATATAATTGGCATTGATAATATGAATGATTATTATGATGTATCTATAAAAGAGTGGCGTTTAAATGAAATTGAAAAAAAGAGTAAAAATAGCTCTTCTTCTTGGACATTTATTAAAGGAAATATTGCTGATAAATCGTTAATTGATGATTTGTTTAATAAGCATAAACCAGCTATAGTAGTAAATCTAGCAGCTCAAGCTGGTGTTAGATATTCAATTACTAATCCTGATGTTTATATTGAAGCAAATCTAATTGGCTTCTATAACATTCTAGAAGCTTGTAGAAAAAATCCAGTTGAGCATTTAGTTTATGCCTCTTCTTCTTCAGTGTATGGTTCTAATAAAAAGGTTCCATATTCAACTGATGATAAAGTTGATAATCCCGTATCGCTTTATGCCGCCACTAAAAAATCAAATGAGTTAATGGCTCATTCATATGCTAAATTATATAATATTCCTTCAACTGGCTTAAGATTTTTTACAGTTTATGGGCCAGCAGGAAGACCAGATATGGCTTACTTTGGTTTCACAAACAAGCTTTTAAAAGGAGAAACCATTGAGATATTTAATTATGGTAACTGTAAACGTGATTTTACTTACATTGATGATATTGTAGAAGGTGTTAAAAGAGTTATGCAAAGTGCACCAGAAAAGAAAAATGGTGAAGACTTTTTACCAATTCCACCTTATCGAATTTATAATATTGGGAATAATAATCCTGAGAATTTACTTGATTTTGTTAATATTTTACAGGAAGAATTAATAAGAGCAAAAGTCTTACCAGTTGATTATGACTTTGAAGCTCACAAAAAATTAGTACCTATGCAACCAGGTGATGTACCAATTACTTATGCCGATACAACACCTCTTGAAAGAGATTTTGGTTTTAAGCCAAATACATCTTTAAGAGATGGTTTAAGAAAATTTGCAGAATGGTATAAAGAGTTTTATAAATAAGGAGAAAAAAAATGAAAATTGCTGTTGCTGGAACCGGCTATGTCGGTTTATCATTAGCCGTTTTACTTGCCCAACATAATGAAGTTGTCGCAGTAGACGTAATTAAAGAAAAGGTTGATTTAATTAATCAAAAAAAATCACCTATTCAAGATGAATATATCGAAAAATATTTAAAAGAAAAAAAGCTCAATCTCGTTGCTACACTTGATGGAGCTAAAGCATATAAAGATGCAGAAATGGTTATTATTGCTGCACCAACTAATTATGATTCAAAGAAAAATTTCTTTGATACAAAATATGTTGAGCAAGTAATTGAACTTGTTATGTCTGTTAATCCTAACGCAATAATGGTCATTAAGTCAACAATTCCAGTTGGCTACACACAAAGTGCTAAAGAAAAATATAATACTAAAAATATTATCTTCTCACCTGAATTTTTAAGAGAATCAAGAGCTCTATATGATAATCTTTATCCATCAAGAATTATTGTTGGATGTTCAAATGATGATGAAAGAGTATTTGAATATGCAAAAAAGTTTGCTTCACTTCTTCAAGAAGGCGCAATTAAAGAAAATATTGATACTTTATTTATGGATACAACTGAAGCTGAAGCAGTTAAATTATTTGCAAACACATACTTAGCTTTACGTGTCGCATATTTTAATGAACTTGATACATATGCAGCATCAAAAGGTTTAGATTCAAAAGCTATTATCGAAGGGGTTTGCTTAGATCCTCGTATTGGTACACATTATAATAATCCATCATTTGGTTATGGTGGATATTGCTTACCAAAAGATACTAAACAATTAAAAGCGAACTTTAATGATGTTCCAGAAAATTTAATTTCTGCGATTGTTGAATCAAACAAAACCAGAAAAGACTTTATATGTGATGATATTCTTAAAAAAGCTGGTTTCTATGGTGAAGACTTCGAATATGGAATTAATGGTATACCAGGAAAGAAAGTTGTCGTTGGCGTTTACCGTTTAACTATGAAATCAAACTCTGATAACTTTCGCCAATCATCTATCCAAGGAGTTATCAAGAGAATGAGAGCCAAAGGCGCTAAAATTGTTGTTTTTGAACCAACACTTGAAGATGACTTCTTCTTTGAGAATGAAGTTATTCATGACTTTGATAAATTCAAAAAGATGTGTAACATCATCGTAGCTAATCGTTATGATTCATGTCTAGATGATATCAAAGATAAAGTATATACAAGAGATTTATTTAGAAGAGACTAAAAAAAGCCCATTAACCTTGCTTTATTCAAAGTTAATGGGCTTTTATAACTAATTAAAACTTAAAAATTTATTATAATTTTTTTAATTTAAATAATTTAGTTATTTTGTTATATAGAGCACTTGATAAAGGATTTGTTTTAATCATATTACGTAAAGGTCTAAATAAAATAACCGATGTAAAATATGTAAAAATACAAATAACTATGCTAATTACCTGCCAATACATGTTTGTTGAAAATGCCTGAAGCAAATATGACATTCCTGTCATTAAAAGTGTAGGAATCAAAACCTGAGAAATATTTGTCAAGATTTTTAAAACGCTTATATCTTTGAACAAAATTTTTATTAATATAAAGTGTATTAATGAAAATATAATTAAAAGGGATGAAGTAGCAACGCAAAGCACATCAAAACCTCTCTCTGATGAAAAATAAATTACAGGTGCTAATACAATCATATATAGTATTTGTGCGACCATTGAAATCTTTGGCTTACCTTTTGCCCTATATAATTCACTAAAAAAGTAACTTGTTATTGTAGTAAACGATAACGCGAGGGAATAAATTCCAATAAAATCTGCGCATATCATCCATTTTTTTCCAAGTAAAATTAATGTTACTAAATTTCTATAAAGAAATATACCTACACCGGTGGGAATAATCAATACTGATGTCAATTTTTGATAATTATAGAAAACCCGATTAAATTCATCATTATTGTTTTGGACTCTCGATAGTGAAGAAAATAATACAGCTGTTGTTGCTGCTGAAAAGATTCCTAATATTGAAGTTACAGTAGATATTGCTGTTTTATAATAACCTACAGTTTCAAATCCTAATATTCTTGTAACAATAAAAATACTTATATTTCCTGAAAGCCAAATAGTAATTGACTCAAATAAAGTCCAAAGGCAAAAAGGAATCATACTTTTTAATTTTGAAAAATTAAATTTTAAACAAGGACGCCACTTAGAGCTAATACACAAGATTAATGCTTGTACAAAATTTCTTATTACGGTTCCAATTAACAAAGCCCAATGATTTCTCAATATAAAAGCCAATGGAACAGTTGAAATTAATGGAATAAAAGAAGTAATCATTCTTACCCAAAATAAACGTTTAAAATCAAAATTTCTTTTATAGTTTGCAACTTGAATACTACATAGCGAAAAAATTGGTATTGAAAGAGACGCAACGACAATTTCTAAACCCAATTCCTTTTTTCCAACTAGACCAGCAAGTGCATCCTTAAAAATAAAAAATACTGAAATTATAACCAATGATAATATCAAATTTGTCCAAAAAGCAACATTAGCACTTTCATTAAAATCATTTTCATCTTTAAAATCATGCTGAATAATAAATTTTTGAAAACCTGCATCTTGAAAAATTTCTGCAAATGTAATAATAATACTAATTGTAGTTACAATGCCAAATGATTCTGGAGTTAATAATCTTGCTAAAATCATGTTAACAATCGGCAAAATTAATTTTGCCGAAACTTCAGCAAGAGTAGACCATTTCGTTGCATTAGATATTTTAGTATTTAATGTTTCCATATAACTGCACCTCTATTGCTCAACATCATTTTTAATACTTATCCATTCTCCCATTTTTACATTCCATTCATAAGGTTTAATAATCGAAAATCCACTGCAATGATAAAACGTAAGTTCGCCAACATAAATTTTTGAATTAAACACATAAAAATCAATTCTGATATGCCTAAATCCTACAGATAATTTTTTTGATAATTCAATCATTTCTTCAAATTGATCAGGTTTTTCTGGTAATTTGTCTGAATTCGGATCTTTTATTACAATAGGTAAATGATTAAAGTTCATATCAAAAAAATCTGTTCTTGGATCATGAGATTTATCTTTAGAAATATACATAACTTTTGGCTCACCATTAAAACAAAAAAATTTATAATCTGTTGTTGCTGAATCTCCAGTATTATCATTATCATCAACCATAAATTTTTCAACTATAATTTGATGTTTACAATTTAAATATGGCCACTCTCTTCCGTACCAAAACCAGTTTTTTCTCATCCATTTATTTAATTTCTTTTTCAATTTCCTTATATCAAGTTTTGACTTATTTGTACAAATAATATTTGCCCCTGAAGCATGTGTGCATTTAATTACAAACTGCTGAGGTAACTCATCAAAATTAATATCACTAACTTTTTCCCAGACACCTATAGTTGGAATAATATATTTATCGCCAATTCTATCGGAAATCCACTGTTTAGCAGTATATTTATTAACCATTTTAATATATTCATCATTTCTATCATATAGTTTTAGCCAATTTAATTTATCATTAAATGTTAAAGGATTGTCTAAGTTTAATTTAACCTTGTTTTGAGCATAAAATTTTCTTTTTAAATATTTTTTATCACTCATATAATTATATAACCCATGATTTGCGTTAACTAAAAACCTATAATTTTTATCAAAAAAGTATTTAAATATTTTGTTCATTGTATTCACCATCCTTTTTAAAACTTAACTCTTTGAAAATAGAATAAAGAATTATCAAATAAATTAAATTATAAAACCAAATTGTAAAAAATCCATTTATAAAAAAGAAAATTAATAATATGATTTTTTTACCTTTATCAATTTTTATTATTTTTATACTCCTAAATACACCCTTAAAAAAAGGAAACATAAATAATAAAAAACCAATTATTCCTGTGCATGATAAAAGTTCCATATAAGTTGAATGTGTGTAATATCCATAAGGTGCTATTACAGCAAAACAATCATATCCAATCCCAAAAAATGGATTAGAAATAAAAAAATTCCAAGCATCAACATACAAGTTTGTCCTACCTGAGAAAAAATCAAGATTAAATAAATCCATTAGTCTGAATAAACCAGAATTCCCACTTGATGTTTTTAAAACAGTTTTTCCTAAAATAATTACACCAATAATCATTGTTAATATTATCACCATTTTTTTTATGTTATTTGAAGCTGATTTTCTAGACAATAATGATAATTGATTAAAAAGTGATAATACAATTACAACTGCGTTACAAATCAATCCGCTTCTTGATCCTGAATTTATTGTAATGTAAAAAAATATCAACGAAATCAAAAGCCTAAATAGAAAATTTATTAATCTTATATTTTTATTAGAAATTAATAGGAAGAATGAACCCAAAGCCATTGTAAATCCTAAACCATTAGGATTATTTCTGCTACTCATTGTTGTAACAAAATATAAGCCATTTTGATAAGAAAATGGCGAAAATAAAACGCATATTCCAGTTAATATAGCAATTGTTATTATAGATATGCTTAACCATGATGAACTTTTGTTTTCTTTTATGAATAATTCTGAAAAAATTACAACAATCAAAAATGAAAAGAAAGTAAATAAGGAAGAAAATCCATATGCTCTACCTTTAGAAAAAAATAATCCAATCAAACATGATATCAAAAATAAAATCCATGTCACTGATATAGAATTTAAAATACTTATTCTTTTTTTCAAGGCATACAATGCAGCAAAAAAAATAAATAGAATAGTCAAAATTTGTAAAAAATAGGGAATTGGATTGAATTTTTCTAAATACCAACCTTCATATATAATTAAAATAAATAATAATAATTTTGAAATTTTTTCAGTATTTAATATAAATAGATTTTTTTTCATTTTATTTATCCTTAACTATTTTATCAATAAATGATAGTATGTTTTTCGTTCGATTTGCAATATTTAATTTTGAAGACATATTTAGTGCGCCTTCTGCTAACGAAGCCCTTAATTGAGTATTTTCTTTTAAAAGAATTATAGCATTTTTTATTTCTTCAATAGAGTTAGGATTAATTCTAATTGAACAGGAATCATCTAAAATATCATCATTAAATGGCAAATTGGAAGAAATTATTGGAAGTCCACATGCCATTGCTTCAATAATAGCATTACAGCATCCCTCTGCAAGTGTCGGAAGAACAAATACATCAGACATTGAAAGATATTCTGGTATAAGTTCGTGATCTAAAGTCCCAGAGAAAATTATATTTTTATAATTAGGAACTTCCTTTCCTTCTCCAATGAATATAGCATATATATCATCTAATTTTATTTCTTTTAGGGCACTAGATAGTCGCAAAGCACCCTTAACATCTAGAAATCGACCAACAAAAACAACAACAAAAGCATTAGTATCAATACTATATTTTTTCCTCATTTCCAATTTGTTTCTAGGATAAAAAATTCTAGTGTCAATTGCATTAGGAAATATAGAAATTTTTTCAGCAGGTACAATATTATTCTTAATCAAAATATTCTTATTCAAGGAAGAAACAGAAATTACACCTGAAATATTTCTTAATCCCTCCATTGTTTTTTTATTACCAAAATAATTTATTGAATATGTAGTATTTTCCCCATAAGCAAAAAAAGAAGGTAAATTATATTTTTTTGCCAAATAGTCCGTTGTTAAAGCTGATGGGAATATAAAATGTCCATAAATTATATCAAATTTTTTTTGGGCTTCAAAACGCTTAAAAATTTTTTCAGCACTACGTCTAAAATTCAAAAGAGTGATTTTAGCTGTGTTTATTCCAAGTAATTTTTTTGCTGATAAAGAGAAATATTTAGGGCTATAAATATTAACTATATTTCCAGCAGGTGTTTTTCTTTGATAGCATTTAGGTAATAATTTTGTTTTAACCTTTATACTTCTATTAATTGACTGGGGCGAGATTACAATACAATTAACACCGAAATCAACCATTTGATTTACTAAAGTTTCTACAAAAGCATTCACAATTCTATAATCTGATGGGTATCCATCCACTATAAAACATATATTTTTAATCATATTTACACCTCTTATTCACTATATAACCAGTATAATGAAAAACAATTATAATTAAAATTATTTAACATTATACTAAAAATATGCTTTTTAATCATCTTCTATATAGATCTTATTATTTATTAAAATTTAAAACATTATAAGTTATAAATGTTATATAATAATTTATTTATTTATTTGTAAAAAACAAAAAATAACAGATTATCTATTTTTTTAATCTAGTCATTTTTTTATATGAATTAAATACAGACAGTCCATATGATTTATGTCTTCTAATTGCATCCTGTAAACAAAGCAACTTCCACCATTTCTTTGATATTGCTCTATATAAATATCCTTGGTCAATTATATACTTATCATCATACCCATTATTCCATGTTGATTTCCTAACATCAGTCAATTCAGCTAAATCAATAGGCAAAGCAACAATCTTTAATCCTTTATCAAGACAAGCAGTCAAAAACAAATTATCCTCTCCATGGCTGTGTTCGCAACCTCCACCAAAACATTGATTAAAGAAAATTCCATTTTCTTTAATTGCTTTTAGTCTTACTGCAATACGAGCTGTACCGTATCTTAAATAATTTAATCTATTAACTTTACATTTCCGCTTAATTTGTTTTCGTAAACTATTTTTTTCGATTAAATTAAAAACAATTATATCTGCGCTAGGATTTTCATTAAATGCTTTTATTATTATTTCTGGATAATTATCAACATAAATAATATCATCATCAGCAAAAAGACAAATATCATCTTTTGCACGCATTAAAGCATTATTTCTGTTTAGCCCAACACCTTTTTCATTAAAATTCAAATACATTACATCATAATTTTCAAATTTAAATCTCTCAATCGAATCAAAATCACACTGATTTCCAACAATAACATTGGATTGTATGTTCATTTTTTTTAATAAGGAATGATCGTTTTGATGCATTGAAGCCACTAATACCTGAACATTCATATTATTTCACTCCCTTTACGTATACAACCTTTTTTATTATACCAAAAAATATATTCCAGCAAGTATGCCATAAAGCAACAAAAATATTTTCTTTTTCAGCATCTCTATACAATTTAAAATGCCATTTAATTAACGTTTTATAATTGTTATTACTTATTGAACCTTTTCTATTTTTTCTATATTTTCCCAACGTTTCATTAAGTAAGTAGCAGTTTGCTTTTTTGCATACAATAAGCCACATTGCATAATCATTATTTTTTTTAATGTCTTCTATTTGAATTAAACCTATAATAGATAAATCATACATTACGGTTAAACATCCAGGCCAGCAATAATTAAACATTCCATGTTTTGTTATTTTTTTTGGCCCAGTTATCATTTTTCCTAATGACTTGGAATTTTCATCTATTTCCTCATAATTTGTATATGAAAAGTAATAGTTGTTTTCTTTCATAAAATTAATCTGTTTTTCTAACTTAGTTGGCAGCCATAAGTCATCAGAATCAAGAAATGCAATCCATTTTCCTTTTGCAATTTTTAATGCTCTATTTCTCGAAAAAGCTGCTCCTCTATTTGATTCATTTCTAAGAATAACAATTCTTAAATCTTTAATTGTAGATAGTTTTTCTATGGTGTTATCCGTAGAACAATCATCAATAATTATTAGTTCCCAATTTTTGTATGTTTGATTTAATACTGAGTCTATGCTCTCTAAAATAAATTTTTCTGTATTAAACGATGGCATAATTATTGATACTAATCCATACATAAAACTACCTCCTATACTCTTCCATCTTTAATAAACTATTTAACAAATGTACTCTCTTAAATGAATCAAATTTTACAAAAATATTTCTAAATGGAAATAGTAATTTAATAATCCATTTAATTTTTTTATTATAAACAATGTGAAGTTTACAATATGCTTTTCTAAATCCAAAATTTTCTTCTAAATAATTTTGAAAATTAGTTTCATGATTTATATTTCTTGCACCATCACAAATGTAATAATTTCCTTCTTCTAATTTTTTTGAATTATCAGTTATTAGTGCATAAAGCAATGCTGCGTTTAAACCATATTTCTCATAAGCTGGCTTTGCTTTTTGTGTTTGTAACTCACACCAATTGTCAAATGTAGGAATAATAGAATAGCCTACTACTTCATTAGTTTCTTTAAAAAAAGCTATATATACTTTAATAATTTTTTTATTACATATTTCCTCAATGTAATCATTAAAAAATTCCTTTTTTATAATATTTTTATTTTTTTTTGGATATGAGTTTTGAGCATCAACTGTTACCTCATAAAGATCATCAATATATTTTCTAGGATCACATAACTTAACGTCAAAATATTTACTTGCTTTATTAATTTTATATCTTTTTCTTGCTGGTAGATTTTCAATATTAAAAGGCTTATCTAAAATTACGAACCACCAATTAGTATTATAACCGCAATCAAAATCTGTAGTCCACCTAGCTAATAATGCTCTTTTATATTCTTTAAAGGGTATTTTTTCTCCCTCAATTATAAATAAATTTTCCTCTTCATGCGGTGCACAATTTGGTACTAATGCATGGTTGTAATATCTCCATTCATTATTCATTTTTTATCTACCCCTTATTAATTTAAAATTTTTAAAAACTGTTCTCTTTACATATCCAATTTTAGCAAATCCGCTTTTTTCAATTCCGGAAATTGAAGCTTTATTATCTACAGATACAAAGATATAATTATTTCCTTTTGTATTTAGCTTATTGATGTAGCAAAGTACAGATTTATATATTCCTTTACCACGAAATTTTTCTTTTGTAAAACAAGGACCAATACATATATCTTCATTATTCAAAAATGGAAACTTAATACATTTTCCAAAAACAAAACTAAAATGAGCAAGTTCATTATCTATAATAACGTAATATATTTTGGCTCTACCAAATGATATTATCAAAAAATATAGTCTTAAAATAAACATCTTGAAAGAATGTTTTTCAAACAATAAAAATAATCCATTTTTTAGTTTGTGCGTTTTTATATCTATATTATCTGCTATTAAATCATAATTTTTTTCTCTTTTGTATAGCAAATATTTTTTCATTGTTTTAAAAGCTCCTTTGCATGCTTCTGCTTACTTTCATATTCTTCATGTGTAATTTTTTTTACCGCAAGTAAATAATCACCAAAATCTAATGCAGTTGACATTCCTTCTTCATTAATACCTTCGCGTTTAAAGACTTTAAAAACTGTCCAAATAATTATCTTAATATCACTAAATAATGTAATATTTTTTATGTATTCTAAGTCAAAAAATAATTTTTCTTCCCATGTTATATTGTTTCTACCATTCACTTGGGCAAGTCCAGATAAACCTGGTCTTACATCATGACGATGTCTTTGTTCTTCAGTCATAAAGACCATATCTCTAACAAGTTGAGGTCGTGGACCAATAATTGCCATGTCACCAATTAATATATTAAATAATTCTGGTAATTCATCTAAACTTGTAGATCTAAGAAATTTTCCATAACTATTTAGTCTTTTATCATCTGATAGTAAATTCCCATCTTTATCTTTTTCATTTGTCATCGTACGAAATTTAATAAGTTTAAAAATTCTTTCTTGACCATTCTTATTTTTCTTTCCAGGTCTTTTTTGTGTAAAGAAAGGATTTCCTTTCAAGGCAAAAGCCCCTACAACGGTCAAAACAAGTAGTAATGGAGATAATACGCAAATGGCGAGGAAACTTAGGAAAAGGTCAAATACTCTTTTTAAAAAGTTTCTATACATTATTCAAAACATCTCCTAATTACTTCAATTATTCTATCTTGTTCTTCTGTAGTCATTTTATTATCAGATGGTAAGCAGCATCCTCTTTCAAAGATATCAGCGCCAACATCATTTGCTGAACCTGCAATATACGCATTTGTTTTGCATCTAATACTTCCATCTTTTCCAACACACTCATGCAATCTATACATTGGTTGCATGTGCATTGGCTTCCATATCGGTCTACCTTCTGCATTAATAGAAGATAGTGCTTCAAGAATTTCAGTTGGACATGTTTTACCATCCTCTTTTATGTATAAAGCATTACTATCATCTTTTATAGTCTTACACATAGCCTCTTTATCAATAATTAAAGCTGATAACCAATAGTTTGGTTCAGTATTTTCAACGATAGGATTCATTTTAATTGGTAAATCTTTTAATCCTTCTTTATATCTTTCATAAATTTCTTTCTTTTGATTAATATGTTCTTTAAGATATGGATACTGTCCTCTAACTACACCTGCAACAACATTACTTATTCTATAGTTATAACCAACTTCTTCATGTTGATACCAAGGTGCATTTTCTCTAGCTTGTGTAGACCATTTACGCGCTTTATTAGCAACTTCAATATCATTGGTTAATAAACAGCCACCGCTACTTCCAGTAATGATTTTATTACCGTTATAACTGATAGCAGCATAATCACCAAAAGAACCACATTGTTGTCCATTAAGAGTTGCTCCCATCGCTTCTGCAGCATCCTCAATCAATAACGCCCCATGTCTATGAGTAATATCTCTAATCAAATCTATTCTTCCTGGAAAACCATAAAGTTCAGCACATACAACAAGTTTAACATCAGGATAAAGTTCAAAAGCTTTTTCTAATGCAACTGGATCCATATTCCAAGACTCAAATTCAGTATCAATAAATACCGGTATACCGCCTTCATAGACAACTGGATTTAATGTTGCAGCAAAAGTCATATCAGAACAAAAAACTCTTTTACCTTCTAATGCTCCGTGACTAATAGCAGGTTTCCCATACAACTTTTCACCTGCTAATTTACAGCAAAGATGAAGAGCAGATGTACAATTACAAAGTGCAACAGCATATTTTACTTCTGCTTTTAAAGCTGCTATACGTTCAACTTCATTAACATTCTCTCCAGCAGTTGTCATCCAATTCTTATTATAGGCGTCTTTCATCCAATTTAATTCATCACCATGCATTGTTGGTGATGCCAACCATACTTTCTTCTCAAAAGGTTTAATGTCTTTTCTTTTGTACATTTTATTTCTCCTTTTTTTGCTAGCAAAATAATTACTTTATAACTTTATTTTTTGTAGGTATAATCTAAAATATTGAAATAATTTTTTCTTCACTTATATTTTTATCAATTAGCTTTTGATATATTTTTTTATCGTTCGTATATGCTGATATAATGATTCCATCAAAAGTATATTCATATATATCATCTAACGAAATAATATCTTTGCCAACTAACTTTTTCCCTTGTTTTTCTATATTATCATCGATAATTGCTAAAACATCAAACTCTAAATATTTATCGTTTAAAATTGATAACATAATTTCAGCTACTTCTCCAGCTCCATAAAAAATTATTTTATGGTATCCATTTTCATTAATAACTCTAAGTTTATCAATAATGTTTTCTTTCGCTTCCGAATATAGTTTCTGCGTATCACTTAAATAACCAATATTTAATTCTTCTTTACGACTAATTCCTTTTTCAGTGATTAGATATTCAACATCTTTTGGTGTTTTATATGATCGTGTTAAATATCCAAGCTCTTCATATTTTGCTAAATACATATTAACCATTGATACAGCTATGCCAAGTGATTCACTAATATCTCTTTGTGATATCTTCGAGTTTTTACTTAACATATTCAGAATCATGTATTCTTTATAACGTTGTGTTGGGGTGAAAAATGTTGATTTTTTATTTAACATATTTATATAATCACCTCTTACTTTTTTTGTTCTACAATCGAACATTAAATAATTATTACATAAATCATAAAAAATTACAAGATGTTTCACTCAAATTCTAGCAAAATATTATTTAATTTTCCATAATTAATACATAATTTTTAATATATTTATTAAAGGTTTACAATAGGTTAAGATATTTACTATTTTTCATTAAAAAAAACATCGACTTAATCGATGTTCGTTTCTATATGTTTCCTTTAGAGATATTTTCTTGCCAACGCCAAGAATCACGACACATATCATCAAGTGTTAATTCGCACTTAAAGCCCAACTCTTGATATATTTTTTTTGGATCTGCGTAACAAATATCTATATCTCCAGGCCGACGATCTGTTATAACATATGGAATATTAACATTATTAACTTTTATAAATGAATTAACAATGTCTAAAACACTATAACCAATACCTGTTCCTAAATTGTAAATTGATAAACCTTTTTTATCAATAATATTTTTTATAACGTAACAGTGGCCAATTGCTAAGTCTACAACATGAATATAATCTCTGACGCCTGTTCCATCATGCGTATTATAGTCATTTCCATATACTTGTAAATATGGTCTTTTACCGATAGCTACTTGCGTAATATAAGGCATTAAGTTATTAGGAATACCATTTGGTTCTTCGCCAATTAAGCCAGATTTATGAGCACCAATTGGATTAAAATATCTAAGTATTTCAATATTCCATTCAGGATCAGATTTGTATAAATCTTTCAAAATGTATTCAATAAAGAATTTTGATTTGCCATACGGATTAGTAGGTTCTTGAAGTAGAGCAGTTTCTTTTATTGGAAGTTCTTCTTGAACCCCATAAACAGTTGCGCTTGATGAGAAAATAATGTTTTTAACATTATATTCTTTCATTACTTCAAGTAAAGAAATGGTCCCTTGAACATTATTATGATAATATTCAAGTGGTTTAACTACTGATTCACCAACGGCCTTTAAGCCCGCGAAATGAATGACAGAGTCAACCTTATTTTCATTAAATATTTTTCTAAGTAATTCCTTATCAAGAATATCACCTTGATAAAACTTTAAATCTTTACCAGTAATCTTTTTTATTCTATCTAAAACATCAATTTTTGAATTAGATAAATTATCAATTCCTACTACTTTATAATCTCTATTTTGTAACTCCACACATGTATGTGAGCCAATATAACCTAGACAACCTGTTACTAAAATTGTCATTTTAACGCCTCATTTCATATTATTAGTTCAGCTATTATTATGACACAATTTGGAGTAAAAAACAATCTTTTTATAGTTATTTAGTCTTAAAAAAGAGTTTTATAAGTGATAATAAGACATCTTTTATATTGGCATTTTTTACATCACTACCTGGTTTTAAATAAATTAGTTCATATTCGTTGTTATCATATGTAATTTTAAGATAGAAGCCATCTTCTTTTTTTACGATGTCCTTTTTAATCTCTTTTAATGTTTCATTACGTTTCTTTGTGATATAGACATCCTTTGAAGATCTTAAATCATATTCATTTGGATATGTTTTAAGATCATAAATATGAGTGACAAAATCATCTTTTTTGATAATTGTTTCATTCTTATAAGTATTTATTCCATAATTTAATAATTTACGCATTTCAGCATTTCTTTCATCAGCTGTTGAACCACCCATTAATACACCAATTAAACGTAAGTTATCAACTTTAATTGTTGCAGTTAAACAATAACCAGCTTCATCAGTCCAGCCAGTTTTTAAGCCATCAACACCTTCATAAAATCTTACAAGTTTATTGGTGTTAACTAACCAAAATGGGTTTGTCGTTTCAGTTCTAATATAGTCTTCATAGCGTTTAGAATAATTTAGAACTAGCGGATAATCATTAACTAAATGCATTGCCATAATTGCCATGTCATAAGCCGTTGAATAATGATCAGTTGATGCTAACCCGGTTGAATCAGAAAACTTTGTATCTGTTAAGCCAAATTCCTTGGCTTTATTATTCATCATTTTTACAAAGGCTTCTTCAGTTCCTGCAACCTTTTCTGCTAGAGCCACTGTTGCATCATTAGCTGACACAATGCAGATTGATTTTATATAATCCTCAACCTTCATAACCTCGCCAACTGCTAAATATATATGTGAACCTGTTTTAGTCGCCGCCGTACTTGAAGCTTGATGTGTATCGTTTAAAGAAAAAAGTCCTTTACCCATTGCTTCAAAAATCAAATATAAGCTCATAATTTTCGTCATTGAAGCCATTGGAAGACGTTTTTTTTCATTATAATTATAAAGAATGGCTCCGGTGTTTGCTTCAATTAAAAAGCCACTTTTGGCATCTTTTATTAAATTATCAGCTTTTACTTCAACATTTAAACTAAAGAAAGTCCCTATTAGTAAAAAAATAAAGATTAACATCTTTTTCATATTATCACCGATTCATTATATGAAACAAAATATTAAGTTAGAATAAGATTTAATAAAAATACCATTTAAAAAGGTAATTAGACTTCTTTAAATGGTATGTTTATTTTATAAATATTTTTTATTGTATCAAATAAGCTATGTGAATTAATTGGTTTTACCAAACGACCATTTTTTCTACTAACATAATAAACTCTTAAGTAAAAGTTGATTAAGCAATGCTCTATTTAATAAGATTTAATCTTAAATCAATCTTTTATTATTGCTCGTACTTTGAATCTTCACTATAACACTTTTTTGACTTAAATTATTTTTGAAGTTTAAATAGTTACTCTTTTTCACCAAATTCTAAATAGTATTTAATTCTATTTTCAGAATCTTTAATTGATAGGTCATTAATAACATTACTTATGCCTTTTAAAGACCCTAATTCAACTGTAATTATATTTTTTAGATAAACACCTTTAACACATGGTGCTTCAACCCCTGATGCAATATCAATAGGTGTTCTAAATAAAACGGAATAGAAGCCAATCCCATATCCTTCATGTTTTTTAACATGATCAGCTACTTTATAAGATGAGTACCCATTTTTTAATCCATTATGGGACATAAAATCTTTTTGATCTAAACAGTCGTATGGTGATTCGGATTGATACATAAATACCTTAATATTCTCACCATTAAAAATTGCTTGATATTCTTCAAAGTGTTCAACCATTAAAGCAAAAAAGATTGCATCATTTCCATTTACGATTATGCCATTTTTTGATTTATTAACATTCCAACCAACACCAAATGAATGGTCAGCCCTCCATAACCAGAAATGATCGCCTATTAGATTATTACCATTAATAATAACTACTTTAAGAGCTCTCGTTATCTTATCATATGCTCCACCAATTCTTGCATATAAATCACATAATAAAACGTCATTACCAAGAACTTTAACCATGTTATCTTGATCATTTGCTTCAATTAAAATACCAGAGACAATTGTTTCATCACCATTTACAATAATTGTTGATTCATGGTTATCACTCGTATTTTCTAAGGTTGGATAGCCTAAGCCTAAAATCATGCCACTATCTAAAATAAGTGATTCTTCAAGTTGGTATATTCCTGGTAAGAATAAAATATTTTTCTTTTCTTTTAGTTTTTCATTGATGGTTTTTGCACTATCATTATAAGATACAATATAAAAATCACTTAAGGGAATATCAACATATTCATCCATAAAATTATGATTTACTGTATTATATTTGGTTTTTGGAACTCTTACATAAATTTCATCTTTATATATTAAATAAGGTTTTTCTTTAACTTTTTCTGTTAATTCAACTTTTGTATATTTATCCTTTGGCCATTCACCAAGTGGAGCATTACTGCATCCGACAAAAACCATATTCCAGTTTTGACCGATCCAACTATTAAATGATGTATTTCGGGTTAACCACTGTTGTTGGGTGCCTGAATAAATATTGCCATGAACAAGTGAATTGGCTAAAAAGCCCCCACTTGACCAACCTTTTTCTTCATTAAGATATAAATCGCCAAAGACTTCAATGCGTCTAAGTGATGTTGCCTGCGATACCGCCCATAACATATCACTAGTAGTTGAAACGTTACTTACAGCACGCCAAAAATTACATGTCGCATTATTATTCTTCATCCATCTAGCATAACTACTAATTTTTCTAATTTTCACATCACTTGGTAATTCACCTAAGCCAATCACTTCAGTATAAAAACCAACTTTAACCTCAAGGTCATAAGTTCCTGGATAAAATATAAATAGCGCTCTATCACGCGAAAATTGCCCATTTTCTAATCTTTCATAAACTTCATCAATCGTTTGTTGCATCTGGGCGTTATTAAAATTTTCTTTAAAAACATAAACTTGTTTGTTTAAAAACATATCTTTACCTCATAATTTATTTAATCAACTTATTAATTAATTTTTTAATACTTGGATAAGCTTTGACATTTTAATTCTTGTACATGCATATAACTTACTAGAGAATAATACCCATTTCCAATATTATGCAATAATATGCAAATATTGTCAAATAAAAAAGATAGATAATATTAAATGTTGAAATATCATTCTTTTTAATGTATAATGATTAAAAAAGAGGTAGAAGTATGCTAAAAAGAATACCTAAATACGTATGGATCTGTTTTATAAGTTTATTTGCGCTTGATTTTCTTACATATTACTTAACGCAAACATTAACTCAAAACAGAACGCTTTATGATCTAACAATTAATTTTTTTGATAATAAAGTCCCTTTTTTAAGTTCATTTGTCATTTTTTATATTATTGCTTATCCTTTTTGGGTAATTACCCCCTTTATCATAAGTAAGTTAGATAAGAAAGACTATCTTGACTGGTCAATATCTGTTTTTATCATTTTTATTATTGTTTTTTGTATCTATTTAATTATTCCCACAACGATTGTAAGACCTGTTGTTGATAACACTAATATTTTCAATCGTTTAGTAAATATTATTTATTTATCAGATAGTCCTGAAAGACCAACAAATTTATTTCCGAGCATTCATTGCTTCTTAAGCTGGATGTGTTATATTGGCGTTAGAAATAACAAAAAATTTTCTAAAACAATTAGAATTAGCTTCTTATCTTTAGCGGTATTAATTTGTTTATCAACGCAATTTATTAAGCAACATTATATCGTTGATTTAGTTTCTGCGATTTTCTTATGTGAATTAGTATTTGTAATAGTTAAAAAAACAAATATATCAAAATATTTAATGGAGGGTGTAAAATGATTATCGAATTTTTAAATTTAACGTTTTTTCTACTTATTTTGTTTATTATTCTATCAATCTTACTTCTTTATTTCTTGTTAAGGAATAAAAGTGAGAAAATTCGCAAAAATGTGATTATTGGCATCTCAATTTTTAATATTATTTTCTTTATCATATATAAATATTGGTTATCAAAAGATCCAGAATTTCTAACTATTAATAACTATGACTTCTTTAACTTGTGGTCCGAGTTACCACTACAACTATGTAACATCAGTATGTTTTTAATTCCACTTGGTTTAATATTTAAAAAAGATGCACTTTTAAGTTATGGTTATTTTATTACACCACTTGGGGCATTTATGGCCATTTGTTTTCCCGAGTCAGCCTTTACAGGTTTTGATATTTTCATACCAAGAAACTTAGGTTTTTATGGTACACATGTCTTGCTTTTCATCTCTGGTATTAGCTTAGTAACTTTAAAGTTATTTAAACCAAGTTATAAAAAAATTGTTACCCCAACCATTACTTTACTTGCATTAGCATTTATTATGTTCTTGGTAAATACGGTTCTACGTAATACGGTATCACCTGAAGCAAATTATTTCTATACTTATGAAACAAATATCCCAATACTTTCAACGTTTTATAAATGGTTGCCTGTCCCATTCTTATATGAAATATTTACTGTATTAATTCTTGTGCCATATACGCTACTCATGGTAATGCTTTATAAATTATTGTCTAAGAGAAATCAACACTAAAAATGTTGATTTTTTTATATTTTGATAATAGTAATCCCTTTATTATCTTTATTGTAGAATTCACTTGTTTCTGGATACTTTAAATGAAGGTTTCTTGATTCATCATTATACATATTGAAGTTTTCACCCTTAATATATTTTTCAATATGATGAAGTTTTATTTCTTCTTCTAGAAATTCATGAACATTTCTTTTTATTTTACCACCAACACCACTGCTTCCATAGCCATGAATGATGGCAATTACCTTTTCTTTATTCTTTTTTGCATCATGTAAAATAACCTTTAAACGATCTATTGCATGTTTGACAATAGGATAACCATATTCTAAATCATGTATTTTCATAAACTAAATAACCTCAAAGTTTTATCTTTGATTTTCCTTCCTTTATATTAATATATTGTAGTTACCGAATATACAAAAAATTTACACTAATGAATTTTTAATCGACAAAAGCCAAATAGAACATTTGGCTTAAGTTATAAATAATTATGTATTTTTTGAAACTATAAAATATCTTTTAATTCTATATTTATTTTACCTTAAAAACTCTTTTATTACAAGTAGAAATGCTAATTACATTAAAAAGGTTTTTTAGTTTTAATAATTTTCATTTTATCAGCTATAACTAGCATTCCTGGTAAAACAAAAATCACAAAAATAGAACTAATTAAACCACCAAAGCCAATTAATCTTCCCATTGAAGAAATCGCAGGAATATTAAAACCAATAGCTAAGAAAAATCCAACAATAGTTAATATGCAACCTGATGTTAAAATAGAATTAAGGGATTCACTGATTGCATTTTGCATTTTTTCTTTTCTGTTTAAATCACTTGCCTGACTTAAATACCTGTTAGCGACTAAAATTCCATAATCAATGGTCGCCCCAAGCTCAATACAACCAACAATAACATAACCAATAAAGATTAATGGTTCTCCCGCTATTGACGGGATAGCCATATTTACAAATATGGCACTTTCAATAATAATTATTAAAATAATAGGAATTACAAATGATTTAAATGATAAAAGCACAATAATAAAGATTAAAATAATGGAAATAAGCTGGGTTATTTCATAATCAAGGTTTGATATTTCTTTTATTTCTTTAATAGCGTTAGAGGTTGAAATAAAATAGCTTTCTATATTTTTATCATCAAATACTTTCTTTACATCATCTAAGTATTTAAATGTTAAATCATCCTCTTCAATCATATTTTGCGTAATTATAATACGCTGATAGTTTTCACCTACAAAGTTACTTTTGATTTCTTTTGCGTCTACTAAAGATAACTGGTTTAAAATGCCTGGATCTAATGAATTAAAAAGTGTTAACGTTGGTTTAATGTTTTCAAGTCCTAAAAATAAAACTTCCTTACTTTTATAAACAATAATCGTTTGTAACATTACTTCAATTTTTTCTTGTTCTTCTATAGTAAGTGAAGAGTAATTTTTTAGACTATTTAATACCTTAAATAAATCTAATTTTGATGCATTTAAAGCTAAATAAGTTGCATCAATCATATTATCAAACCCAGGAATAATTATTTTCATATTACTTGCTTCATAATTATCTAAAATACCATTAGTAATTTCTTTTACTGAGAGTGATGTCTTACCTTTACCCGTATAGATAATATTTAAAAAATCCATGGAAATACTATGCTCAAGTAAGGTATATGCACTACTTATATTTAATTTCATATCTAAATATATTGAATATCTATTTAATAGTTCACTTGGGCTCATTAACGAACTAGAACCATATATTTGATTGATCTCTGAATCTTTTAAAGCACTATTAAATACATTTTTCATTTCTTCTTTACTTATAGGTGTAACTAAAGTACTAATTAGTTCACTTAAGCTTATTTTTTGAGTATTAAGCATTTGATAAATAAATGATAAATCCTCACTTATTCCAAAAGTATATAATAAATATTCTTCAAGTTCTTCTTCTTCCATTTTATTATTAATTAACTCAAGCTTTGATAAAAGTGTAAGCAAGTCTTTAACGCTTATTTTATCGGTTTTAAAGATTTCATCAAGTAAGCTAAACAAATTATCATCTAGCCCAAAATCATTCTTTAAATCAGATTTTTCAAGCTTTGAATCATAACTTATAATATTTTTTAAGCTTTCGCTATTTATTGATTTAATTTCTTCTACAATATTAGATGTATCTAAATCCTTAGGCAGTAAAATTACTATTTGGTTATTTAATCCAAATGTTTCTTTTATTTTAATTTTGCTTAATTCAACTTCTTTTATTCCATCTGTTGAGGCATTATCACTATATTTAAAATTATTATTTCTTTGTAAAATAAAAGCAAAAACACTAATAATAACTGCTAATATAATGATTATAAACCTTTTGTTATAAATAAAACCTGTAACTTTATTTTTACTATTCTTTGGTTTTATTATTTCTAATATATTTTTATGTTTAGTCTTTTCAATTAATTTATCACTTATAATAATTAATGTCGGCATTAAAAATATAACCGTAACTACAGTAAAGAAAACCCCTTTAGCTAAGACAAGGCCAATATCTAAACCAATCTTATATTTCATGAACATCATCGCAATAAATCCTGCAATAGTCGTTAAACTACTAGAAATAATTGGAACAAAAGCTGATTTAAATGCTCTTTTCATCGCTATGTGTTTATCATTAACTATCTTTTTTTCATGTTTATAACGTTCAAGTAACATGATCGAATAATCCATACATAATGCAAACTGTAACACTGAACCAATTGAATATGTCATATATGATACATTAGGCAAAAACGAGTTTGTTCCTAAATTTAAAATGACAGAAATTGCGACAACCAGAATAAATAAAAATGGCTCAATAAAAGATGAAGTCATAAGAATCAAAATAAGTAGAATAATAGGCATTAAAATAAGGATTATTCTTGGCATTTCTTTTAAGATTGACTGATTATAAACATAGGTTAAATATGATTGACCACTTAGGTAATAAGTATAGTTATTTTCTTTTAAGTAATCAATTGTTTTTTTTAAAGCTTCTTGCGTTAAAGAATCATAATCATTATTCTTAAAAATTACGCTAAAAAGGATGTTACCATCTTTTTCTTTATAGGTAATGTTTACTACCTCATTACCCATTAAATTATTTAATATTTCATCACGATCTTTAAAATCTTCAATCATAATAAGAAGTGAACCATTATTACCAAATTCCTCTTCTAAAATATTTACTGCTTCAATTGTTTTGGAATCATTTGGTAAATATTTTGAACTATCATAATTGATTTTTACTAAAGGAATTAAAAATCCACTGATAATTGTTAGTACAAAAAAAACAATTAAACACAAGATTCGACTTTTTGACATTATATCTCCCTTTTTATTATACATTTTGTTGGTATATAATCATTTTGTTGATTATTTTTTACGTTTATAGTATACTATTATTGAAAAGATTTAAGAATATCAATATTTTGTGTTTTGTTGCTTTTCCAACAAATATTAAGAATTGTTAATTATTAAACAAAAAAATAAAACATGTTAATTGGAGGAATTTATGGATCGTCGCGTGCGTAAAACGAAAGAGATCTTAAAGACATCACTAATTTCATTGATGAAAGACAAAGATTATCGTAGTATTACCGTAACTGACTTAACTGAAAAAGCTGATATAAACAGGGGAACATTTTATTTACACTACATGGACATTTATGAATTACTAGCTGAAATTGAAGCATCAATAGTTAATGAATTATTAAATATTTCCTTAAAGTATGATTGTAGTAAGGTTGGTTATGTAAATACATTATATGAAGTTATTGATTATGTTGAAAAAGAAAAGGAATTCTTTAAAGTAATTTTTAGTCCAAATGGTGATATCTCATTTATTGAAAGAATTAAACCCCGTTTATTAGACGTATTTATTTCCGCTTCTTTCCCCAAATCAATAATCGGATATGATAAGCAATTTATCCATCATTTTGCAATCTTCATTGTTTCAGGCGGAATTGGTATTTTTCAAGAATGGATAAAAAATGATTGTAAGACACCACTAAAACCGTTAGTTGCTAAGTTTGAAGAGGTTTTTTTAAAAATTAAATTTCAATAAAAAAAATTGACAAAAGTCAATTTTTTTATTTATTCATCATGATTAATTTTGATATAGCTACTTGCATTAGTAAAAAATCAAACATATCATTGTTTACTAGAGCTAAATTTGTCTCATACGCTTTTGTTATATAGGCCCATTAAAGCATAGCATCTAAATTCTTTTTAACAACACTTTTATCTAAACTTACTAAAAAATAATAAGATAATTGGTTAAACTTTGTTTTTATCAATTATTTAACATCTTATTTCTTCGTTATAAAAAAATTATTTAATTAATTTATTAATTATAATAACACCAATTACTATTTTGTTTTTATCTATAGCTCAACCAGAAAATTTATAAAATCCTTTTTTGTGCTTTTAACAAGCGCGATTTTATCATTCTTAATAATCATGGCACGCAAAGCTTATCTTGTAATTTTCTTCAAAAATGATTCATAATCCTTTTGATCAAAAATTCCTATATTTTTTCACCTTAATCACACTACTTTTTAATGTTCATAATAACCTTGTGTTTCTTCAAATGTTAAAGTTTTATAGTCTGGATCATTTTCATTTATGCCAGCTAAAATCTGCACCTTCTTATAACATCTTCTTTGTAATTCTTCAATTGATTCCATTCTACTTAAGTTTAAATTTGGTAGTTCTGGATCACCAATTGTTAAAGTTATCTGAGGATTTTTAACTCCTAAAAGTTTATAAATTCCTTTAGGCTTTCTAAATGATATCGCCATTGGAATCACTGGACGATTAAATTTATGAGCGTAAGTAAAAATTCCTTTTTTAAAAGGACGAATGTTTGGATAGTAAAACCACATCGAACCTTCTGGAAAAGCATGTAACCAATATTTCTTCTCTAAGATATCGTTAATAGCGTGATTAAATTTAATTAATCCTTCTCTTGTTTCAGGAATTGGAACTCCTCCCACAAGTTTAATTAGCTTGCGGTTACCACCTTGGAAGTTAATTGGCCAAGCTAAATGATATTCAAGTTGTGGTCTAATAGCTTTCATAACACAAATATAATCCCATAAAAATACATGGTTACAGATGGTAATCGCTCCATCTTTAAATAATTCCTTATTTTTCTTAAGTTTATCACGACCGACAATTTTAAGACCGTGACGAATAGAAATTATATGATAACCAATTGTATATAAAAAGACATTCATTAAAAATCTTTTAAAGTGATATTTTTTTGAATCATCAAAATAATTATAATCTTTATTAAAATTTGTATCCACGATATGTGGTACTTTAATCATGTGTTGATCCGTTTTTTCTGGATATGTATATTTTAATTTTGGTTTGTATCGCATCATTAGTTCCTCATTCTTATTTTCCATATTTATTATTTTATCATATTGTTACATTTTATTAGTACATATTTTCCTTAATTATTTAAAAAAATGACATTTTATTGTCATCTTTTTATGATTGAATTTATATAATTATATTTTGCTGATGCTTCACTCTTAATATATGTAAAATTTTATTAAAGGACCCAACTTTTTAAAAAATTTTTATTACTTATTTATTTTTCTAATTATTTGCTTTTAAAGTTTTCCTCTTCTTAATTTTTTCAATTATTACATCAATTATCTTTCCTCTAAAAATATAAGTAAAAAGATATTCAATAATAATATTGCCAAGTAAATAAACGATTGAGATTGATATAAGTAAAATCATAAACTTGTTATACTCTTTTTTATAGAAATAGTTCTTAAAACGAAGATATCTAGTAATGAATTCATGAAGAAAAAAATGGATAGCGTATTAGCACCAATCCTTGATATAACATGTATCTTAAAATTTAGCTTTAAGTATAGATTTCTTTGTGGTCTAATTTTTTAAACTTTATTTTTAGGAACATCAACTTGTTTTTTATATCAATCGGGGTTTATAAAGATATCATCATGTTTTCTAATAAAATTAATTATACCAACATATGGTTTTATATCACTTATTAATGTTAATATAATAATGCATTAAAATTTCCAAATAAGAATGCATGTTTGTTATAATTATCATATTAGAGGTGGCAACGATATGATAGTAGCAGTAAAGGCAATAACAAACATAGAAATTAA
>JAEYPN010000027.1 GCA_023410715.1 Bacillota bacterium | reverse complement strand
TTGTCTTACTTAGTCGACTTCGTTCATATTTTTAATAGTTAAGTAATTCTGATAGTTCGATTTTAAGCAAGTCATTGACGGCTTTTTCAACCTCTGATCTAATTAATTCTTTAATAGTTTCATCAATATTTTTACCTTTTAGGGGATAACTTATAATTTTTGTGGTAAAGTCATTTATGGTAAAACCTCCTGTGTTTAAGATGTTGTGGTAGACTTATTATAATACTAAGGTTTTCCCTTTTTTATACCTCTTTTAAATTATTCAATTTTAAAAGTCAACAAGATATTATACAATCCCTTTCAAATAGTCTCTACCTAATCTAGATAAATCTTTTACTATAACTGTATATATTAAATTATTTTTAATATCATTAATAAGTCTTACAAATTCAGGTCTATCGAAGTTAGTACATGAATAACCCTCATCTGTATAATGTATAACGTTTGTAAAGTCATGTACTCTAGCATATTCATCTAACATAACTTTCTGTGTTTATATACTTTTAGCTTCACTTATAAGCATAAGCTCATCTTCTTTAGATAATCTTGAAAGTAATGCCATATCTTTTAATTTTATTTTTAATATCCAAATTAAACATTACTATTCGCACTTTTATTATAATTATTATTTTAATTATTTAAAAGATACCCCATAAGTAAATTAAGGATTAAATTAGATATTTTTAGATTTAGGCTATACTTTCCACTATAATTTTTTGAAATAATTATTACTGTTTTCATATGATTACCCATTTAAATTAGATTGAAATAACGAGATATGGTGGCTATTAGTATAGCCACACCTATACTCGTGTTTTTCTATAATTTAATTATAAAAGTCGGTTGGGCTCATAATAAGTGCATAAGTAAATATTTTATTTTTGTTTAAAAAAGGCATACAAGGCTTTATATCTCATATGCCTTAGTGCAAACACGAAATATTTATTTAATTAATATTTTTATATTTTATAATTATCATGAAAATTGAATCTAACTTTAAAATTATTATAACATCTTTTACATACCCAATTTTTTTCCACGTTTTGTTTTTGTAACATATCCAAAGGACTCACATTCTTCATTTAACTTTTTATCAGTAATTTTATTCCAACAAAAGCAACAATGTTCATAATCTTTTTATCTGTTGAAATAAAAAACCTCTTTTCAAAATGTTAATTTCTGATATCGTCAAAGTTTACTTCCAATCACCAATCTTCCATTATTTAATAAACCTCCCAAATCTATATGCAGTAGTTTTCTTTTCTTGAATAAGATTCTAACGAACCATCATATTCATTATATATTTTTTAGCTGCTTTATTCAAAATAAAAGACCTACAAATAGTTTTATCAGTAGGTCTTATAACAGGAGGATTTCATTCAATTTAGAACAAGTAAATTTCAAAGAAAAGTCTACTTCTTACTTGTATTTTTCAATCATTTCTTCCCTTGATAATTTGAATTATTAGGATTGCATTGATTTGCATGGTTATTATTTGCTGCTTGATGTGCTCCGCTATTTGGGTTGTATTGGTTAGAGTGATTATTCATATTTGCTGAGTGAGCAGCGTTGTTTGGATTGTGTTGATTAGCATAATTATTCAATTGTGATTGTGAATGAGTATGTCCTGATACTCCATGTCCGCCTTTTGCCATTTTATTTTTCTCCCTTCATTTCAATTTTAATATTATGTTGATTTGCCCTACTATAAAGATTCTTTAATTGAGCTTTTTGTACCTCGTTTAACTCAACATTTGAATTAAATCTATTAAGAGTAAGAATTTTATAGATTTGAGCATTTTTACAGTCAATCTCTATCTTATTTATCTTTCCTTTATTTATTGCAGTAGTTAAGAATTTATTAATAGCTTTATGAACATATTTAAATACATTATTAAACTTATCATCTGCCTTATTTTGGAAAAAATCATAGCAAACTTTATTGCCATCGTTGACATAATAAACATATAATTCTTTATCTTTTACTTGCCATTCAATTCCAATTTCACAAATTTTAGTATTTGTAAGTTGATTATTTGTTTGTTGATTATCTTGAAAAAAGTAATTCTTATATTTGTTGTAAAAAGTCCTAAATTCCTTGATGTTAGAATCATTAACAAATTCACCAACATTATTGCTTCTATTTGATACATCAATGCAAAAATATGTTCCAGAAGACAATTTAGTTTTTTTAACACCTAAATAAGAATACATTTTATCACTTACTTCTATAACCTTCTTATCCGTAAAATCTTTAAGACCTTTCATGAAAGCAGTCAAGTAAGAAACATAATCATCACCTTCAAGATATTTCACTAAAGCATAATACATCATTACTTCTATCATATAACTTTTTAATTCATGTAATTTTTCTTCGTTTCTAAAGTGTTTTAATAACTTAACACAATTTTTATATAACGGATATTCCTGATTAGCTTTATTTACAAATTTCAGTTGAATACCATCCCTTTCGAGATAATAGTTTTCAAATTCTGTTTCACTAGAAGTTTTAATAAGTTGTTCCTTTTTAAACTTAACTAAAAAGTCTAGACTAACACCTTTTAAAGTTTTCATAGTAAGAGTATTCTTTTTATAATCACGATTTATTTTTGACCCATTCTGCTCAATAAGGCTATCATACCAATTGATATAGAATGTGTTTTCAATAAAATTCATGTTAATGTTTGCTAAATCTTTGTATAAGTATTCCCCATTTTTAGGTGAGATAGCAATTACTATATCAACTTCATTTCTACCAGCAATCATTGTCTCCTTTTCAAATGATCCACCAATACGAAATTCTGCCACTTTAAGCTTACCAGCATTATTAATTATAATATTACGGACAGAATCAACTACATTTTGAATACAATTTTTTTCTTCTTGAGTTGGTTCAATTTTATTAAGTAACTCTTTTAATTCGTTATTATTCATATTTTCCTCCATAGCCCCCATACCTACCATTTATAGTTAAAAATCTAAATCATAATAGTATACAACCAAAGTATTTATTCGTCAATATAAAATTATTTTTTAATAAATTTTTTTATTAATACTTACTATTTTGTATTTTTATTACCATCATAGGTATGTTTTTTTGTTATCAAATATGATTGATCCTAGTGCTAACTTCTTCTTTAATGATTTCAGGTAATTTAGTCTTTAAATCAAAATATTCCAACACCATATTATGTACAAACTCAATCGCACCAATCTAAATATCTTGTTTAAGATAAGTTTCATCATCCATTTCGTTATTTTATTATAAGGCATAATGTAGTTAGTAAACTCATACTCCAATTTAACTAATTTATCTTTTGTTTTTCTACTTTGTGTCCTTATGCAAAACCCTCGATATGCGTGTCTCATTTCATGAAAAATAGTGATGATAACTTCTATCCAATCACTTCTCTTGATCAAGTCTTCATTAAATATAAGTTTATATTTCTTAAATAAGTACATACCTGTAATTTCTTTATGAGGTAGTTTATCTTCTGTTATCATATGTAGTTTTGGAATTTGGAAATTTAATTCTTTTGCTGTTATTTTTACTCCAGCAAGAACAATATCTAAATTATTAATTAGAATCATTCACTTCATCGATAATTAACTATAAAAATTATAATATATAAAATTCTTGTAGTAAAGAAAAGCCACAAAACTATAAGCCTCGTGATATTAATTTAAATTATTCACTTTTCATTTCATTACTATTATAAAGTTTGAATGTTATTTCTTTATCTCTATGTACTGTTGCAGACTCAACTAATAACATCCATACATGTTCATTTCAATCTTTTAATTAATCTTTATCTTGTCCTAGACTTTTTAAAACGTTCTCATACTAAGTGCTTGGGCTTACTTTCTTTTTTTCTCTTCTATCAGTATGTCTTGTTTATCTTTTATTTTCTCATATCTACTTACTAACTGATGATACTTTTCTTCATATGCATCAGCACTTAATCCGGTTTTTGAGTTTTCTTTAATGAGTTTATTAATAAGTTCTGTTACTATAATTAAGTCACTTGTTGGGGTTTCAATATCTTTATCTAGTTGTTCTGTATTCATTAATTGTTTAATTATTTTATTTGTATCTTGTATTAATACGTCTTTTTAGGTTCTAACATTTTAACGATTACCAAAAAAATATTTTAATTTATGTTTTTGTGTTTTTATTGACCATTTGTGTTTTTGTAATTCATAAAAATTAAAAAGTCTACAATTAACTCTGATTATGTGATTAATAAACTAATTTTTTAAAAGAAAAAGAAATTATAGCTTTTTTTCCCAAGCTATAATAGTTAATACTTTTGTATCTGCACTGTTGTTATCATATGGAACTACACTATATATTTGATACAAAGTGCACCCCCTACAATTTAAACCATTTAACTAGTGCACCTCCAAAAAATTATTTTTAATGCTAATTTAAATAAAAAAACTATTTAGAAAGAAAAATATGTTTTCTATAAATAAAGGCACTGTTTTTTTGAACAGTACTTTGTAAGTTCTATCTGATAGTGTCATTAAATCTAGAAAAGCTATCAATGTCTTGTATTCATTAGAGTCCAATGATAAACCATTAATCCATTTAAAAATTTTACTAATCTATTAGTGGCTAATATAGCATTTAATAGGGCATTAAAAGTAGTTGTATCTGATATGACTGCATTCTGGTGTAATAATGTTTATTATGAGTTAACCTTATTTCTAGATTTATTTAACAAAGAGATAGTTTTACATGATATATCAACTATTAAAGGTGATCGAAGCACTTATATCAATGGATTAGATAATATAATAGAAAAAAAAGAACATAAAGACCTAAAGATGATTTTGCACTCAAACCAAGGTTCATTATATTCTTCAAAAACTTTAATAAGCTCTTACCTTTGTATAATATCACACATTCAATGTCTCGTGCAGGTACTCCTACAGATAATTCTGCAATGGAATTAATTAATGGATGGCTCAAAGAAAAATTATTTAATGATTTACATATCAAAGATTTCAATTATTATATAAAATGCGTGAAAGATTATATTACTTTTCTTAATGAAGGCAGAACTTCATATTTACTTAATTATTTAACGCTTAAATAAATATTTTTGTCTACTTTTTGTTGACTAGTGCAAAGGAAGAATCAATCTAACAAACTCTATAAATTGGAATATATCTATCTATCTCATTTGTGAATCTCTTTTATATTTATTATTAAACTCAATTAAACCTGTTGTTTTTTCAATTAAGTTATTAACATAATCTGATAGAATTACATAGCTGTGATCATTATCATATCTATTAAATGGAATTTTCGTTGCTTCATCTGAATATATAAATTCTTCGATTTCTTCTTTAGAATACTCTGAAGATTGTTGATGGCTGATTATATTGTAAATTGAACTTTCTACATCATCATTTAATGTAATAAAATAGTATATTTCTTTCTTTCCAACAACTATTTCAATATTATAATTATCACTTTTAAAATTAATATTTATTTTTTTAAATTGTTCATCATAGTCACTTTTTATTGAACATTCTTTTATATTTTTTTTTAATTTGCTTCTTATTTTGTTTTTATAATGATCATTCAATATTAGTTCATAAAATGTTTTGGGTATAAAATCAACCCCTTTATATTTTTTCTTAGTGTTAATAAGTTCTTTCACTTTATTTAAATAATAAATAAAGCCAATGCAGCATACAATTGAAATTATTATTGACAAAATTAAAATTTTCGAATTATACCAACCAATAGAAATTACGATTGCAACAATGGAACTAAGTCCTAAAACAATCGAGGAAATAAACTCGGAGTACACTTTAAATTTATAATTATTTCTATTTTTATTATTGAATACTTTAAATTCATTTTTTGCTATTAATATAAGAGAAATAATCCAGCATATTATAGAAACGCTTAGCCCTAGAGAAATAGAGATACTGTCATTTCCAATTAAAACCCTTAAAAAACCATCTATCGGAATTAGGCAGAAAAAAACAGTTAACCCTATTATAAATATAATAAAACCTAAAATTAATTTGCTTTTTTGTTTCATATGATCCTCGCTGAAATTACTATTAAAGTTGGATAAATTGGAATTTATAGTACTTCTATTTCTTTCCTATATACATTACGTTACAACTATATGAATAATATTGTTCTTTCCATCTTGTGTAGTAAAGATAACTGACTACTTCTTCTTGATGTATTACTTTATTGTTTTTTTAAAAATTGCTCTATATCTTCAATATACCTCTTACAATCTTGTTTTCGTTGTAAATAAGTTTGCATTGAACAACCATACATAATAAAATTCACTAGACATAAATCCTCTTTAAATTTACGTATATAACGATTGATATCTTCAACTTCTAGGAGAGAATACTGTTTCATTAAGGGTTTTATGTGCTCTGGAATATCATATTGTCTTTCTTTCATTTTAGAACAATGTGCTACAAACCTAAAATATACTTCTTCATCACATGGATGTACTTTGGAAAAATCTCTACAAATTAAAGCTATAAATGATTGAACAACATCTTTAGTCATTCTTTTATTTAACTTTTTTAAATTGTTACAACATCAGTCTCACTTATATTAATTTTAATACCCACTAACATTCGTATATTCATAAAGTTGATAATTATTTTAATTCATTCCCATTACTAGCGACTCAAAATACTATATCTAATTTATAAAAGCACCAGAGAATAACAACTAAATTTTCTATTTACTTACTTTTCCAATTTATATTGTAAAAATCAATTCATCATTAGTTCTTTTAATTATAAACATCTACTAACCAAATCCAAATCATCGCAAATCCACTTCATAAAGAAATATGATGCTCAAGATTGTATCTGGTTTTTAATACCATATTTATCTCAAATGACTTCCACTATAAATTACTATTTATGATTACATTGATTATATCATATATTAATAGAAATTTAAAGATTATATAATTAGGAATTTTGAACACGCATTGACATTTACACTAGTATCTTTCTTACGTGTTTTTAGTAACCTTTGGAATTTTTATCATGCTTTCGTGTTTTTATTGTCAATAAAAAAGTCTACAAACCAATTACATTAGTGATTCATAGACTCATTTTTAAAATAAAAAGGAATATTTTACCTATTTTCATATTTTATAAGGTCAATACTATTGTATCAACACTGTTGTTCTAATATGTGTGAAAACATATAAAGTGATACAAATCGGCTAAATTACCGAAGTAAAAACACATAAAATGATACAAAAACAAACTTATTACGGGATTCGTTTAATTATTATCCCATACATTCAGCAACAAACCATATGATAGGTAACAAAATAATAAATGATGGAGATAAAAATGCACTAATTAATAAAATATTTAAAAACAAATTAAAATCGTATGTAATACTAGTTCCAAATGAAAATTCTAATACTACAATCTGTATAAATGCAAAAAAGGAAATCATAGTTAATATTGAAATTAATATTGTTTTAATTTTCCCTTTATCAAAACACAAAGATAATTTACATGCATTTATATAAAATAAAAATAAATCTATACCTATTATAAAAATTAATAATAAATTAGATGAATTTTCTAATAAATAATAATAAAGAAATGATATTGTAGAGCAATTAATCCTATTATTATTAAAATTACAATTTCTTTCCTCTCTAATTTTTTATTCATATTTACCATCATTCATATAGCCTACGAGGCTTTTTAAATTTATTATTTGAGATTTCAATAAAGCAATCCTCAAATGCATTAGTTTTGAAATTTTCTTCGCAATAGTTATACATCATATGAATTTTAAAACAGTAGTCATCATTTAAAATGTTAAATAATTGAAGGGATAATCTTTTAAAATCATTCTTTTTAGATCCATCTAATGAATTATCATAAATAGTAATACTTTCATTACAGCATGTACACTTAGCTTCAACTATTATTTGTTTATTTTTATTAATTAAAAATGTAGCTAAAATACCTTTAGTTTGTTTACCTGAATGATATATTTTAAAATACTAATTACCTCAATTACATATTAGATTCCCTTCAAGAGCAGCATTATTACGTTCTTCAATATTTATTAGGTTATCTATAATTCTTAACTTTTCTTTCATAATTAACTCCACCACGAATATTCTCTTTTAATATATTTATCCAAATAATCCCTTACAAATTCAATCTTCTTTATACCATTTAAAAATACTATTTTTTTATTTTTCATTCTAAATATAAGTATACTATATTTAATATTAAAATAATAACTCAATATATTCTCTAAAGGAAGTTTTATCGATTTGAACATTTTATTAACAACAAACATTTTATTTTCATTGTCAAAAAGCAATATTTCTTTTGGTGAAAAAATTTTATGAATTAGCATTGGAAATAATACAATAGATATTATTAATGCTACCCAAAACATTGTAGAATCCCAATCGCTTATGAAACCAAATATACAAATAATATCAAACAATAAATAAAATAGCATAACAAAGATTGTCCACATTCTTTTTTTAGCTACAATTTTAACATTTTCCATTTTACTCATTATTACTCACTTCCTGTTCTAAATTATATCATATTATTTCAAAATAAGAAATTTGTATCAAAGTTTTAGTTATAAAATATATATGTTTTTTAATTTTCGAATCCCCTTTGTTAACAAATTTTCATTTTTAAACCTACCATAAAACACATAAAATGATACAAAATCAATATAGTAAATTGAATAAAATCATATAAAAATAAAGCAATTTATTAATGTTAATATAATAATGCATTAAAATTTCCAAATAAGAATGCATGTTTGTTATAATTATCATATTAGAGGTGGCAACGATATGATAGTAGCAGTAAAGGCAATAACAAACATAGAAATTAA
>JAEYPN010000031.1 GCA_023410715.1 Bacillota bacterium | reverse complement strand
TTATAAGAATTCGGTTGAGAAAGGTTATACAGGTACAGAAATTGACTGGCTGGCTATCTTAATAGAATCAAAGAAAACAACAGATACCAAGATGTATGTAGGAAAAAATGGTAACTGGTTTATGGGCAACTCAGATATGGGAATTCGTGCCTATGCAAAAGATGGAGAAAATGGTGAAAACGGAAATGGAATTGCCAAAATTGAACTCACATCAAGCAATGAAAATATCGATACATATACAATAACATTTACAGATGGAACAACCCAAACATTTAATGTCAAAAATGGCGAAAAAGGTGAAGCTGGAAATGGAATTGCTAAGATAGAAAAAACATCAAGTGAAGGTAACATAGATACATATACCATTACTTTTACTGATGGAACAACCTCAACATTTATAGTTACAAATGGTGCACAAGGTATCCAAGGAATCCAAGGTGAAAAAGGTAATGATGGTCATACACCAGTAATCACAATTGGCGAAAATGGCAATTGGTTTATCGATGGAGTAGATACATCAAAACTAGCTTTAGGTTTAAAAGGTGATACTGGAAATGGTATTTCTAATATTAAATTAACCAAAACAGAAGGACTAGTGGATACATATACCATTACTTTTACTGATGGAACAACCTCAACATTTATAGTGACAAATGGTGCACAAGGTATCCAAGGTATCCAAGGTGAAAAAGGTAATGATGGTCATACACCAGTGATCACAATTGGCGAAAATGGCAATTGGTTTATCGATGGCGTAGATACATCAAAACTAGCTTTAGGTTTAAAAGGTGAAACTGGAAATGGTATTTCAAATATTGAATTAACCAAAACAGAAGGACTAGTAGATACATATACAATCACATTCACTGATGGAACAACATCGACTTTTATAGTTACAAATGGTGCACAAGGTATCCAAGGAATTCAAGGTGAAAAAGGTACTGATGGTCATACACCAGTGATCACAATTGGCGAAAATGGCAATTGGTTCATCGATGGCGTAGACACATCTAGATTAGCATTAGGTTTAAAAGGTGAAACTGGAAATGGTATTTCTAATATTAAATTAACCAAAACAGAAGGACTAGTTGATACATATACCATTACTTTTACTGATGGAACAACCTCAACATTTATAGTGACAAATGGTGCACAAGGTATCCAAGGGATCCAAGGTGAAAAAGGTAATGATGGTCATACACCAGTAATCACAATTGGCGAAAATGGCAATTGGTTTATTGATGGCGTAGATACATCAAAACCAGCTTTAGGTTTAAAAGGTGAAACTGGAAATGGTATTTCTAATATTAAATTAACAAAAACAGATGGACTAGTAGATACATATACCATTACTTTTACTAATGGTACAACATCGACTTTTACTGTCACAAATGGTGCACAAGGTAACCAAGGTGAAACTGGAAATGGTATTGAAAATGTTGAACTAACATCAACTAGTGATAATATAGATACATATACTATTACATTCACTGATGGCACAACCATGAGCTTTAATGTTGCAAATGGAAAAGATGGAAAAGACGGAGAAGATGGGGAAAAAGGCGAAGCCGGAAATGGTATCGCCAAAATTGAAAAGACATCAAGTGAAGGAAATATTGATACATATACTATTACTTTTACTGATAACTCAACAACAACTTTTAACATAACTAATGGAAAAACTGGACTTTCAGCTTACGAAATATACAAAAAATATAATCCTGAATATGTTGGCAATGAATCACAATGGCTTAGTGATTTAATAAATGGTAATTTAACAACTAGAATATATTTTACTGTAACATTTGATTCACAAGGTGGAACAAATGTTGATGATCAAATGATTGAGGATGGTCAAAAGGTATCTAAACCTGAACAACCAGTAAAAATAGGTTATAAATTCATAAAATGGCTATATAAAGGCGAAGAGTGGAGCTTTATTGGTTTTCCAGTTACTGAAGATATGGTTATAGTAGCTCTATGGGAAGCAATTGATTATAAAGTTAATTTTGATAGTAATAATGGAAGCACTGTTGAAGATACAATTACTTTAACATTTGATGATGAAATCTTATTACCAGAAACATTACGTGAAGGCTATACATTTGAAGGTTGGTTTAATGGTGATGTTAAGGTGGAAAATGGATTTTGGACTATTCCAAATGATGTAACACTTGTAGCAAAATGGACAGCCAATACATATACAGTATCATTTGTAACAAACGTAGATGATATATCAATTGATGATATTTATGTGCAATATGAGCAAAGTATATTAGTATTACCAATACCTACACGTGCAGGATATACATTTGAAGGTTGGTTATTATCAGATGGTTTAGATGCATCTGAATTAAATAATAAAGTATTTATGGAAACTGAAGATATTATACTTACTGCTAAGTGGGAAGCAATTGAATATTTAGTGGACTTTGACAGTAATAATGGAAGCACTGTTGAAGACCAAGTTACTTTAACATTTGATGATGAAATCTTATTACCAGAAACATTACGTGAAGGCTATACATTTGAAGGTTGGTTTAATGGTGATGTTAAGGTGGAAAATGGTTTCTGGAGAATTCCTGAAAGTGTAACATTAGTTGCAAAATGGACAGCAAATACATATACAGTATCATATGTAACAAATGTAGAAGGCTTAGCATATGAAAATATTAATCTAGTATTTGATAATGATATATTAGAATTACCAATACCTACACGTCCAGGATATACATTTGAAGGTTGGTTTGATGGAGAAACTAAATACGAAAATGGTCTATGGATAGTAGCAAGTGATGTAGAACTTGTAGCAAAATGGACAGCAAATACATATACAGTATCATTTGAACCAAATACTGAAGGCTTAGCATTTAAAGATAAACAATTAGTATTTGAAAAAGATAAGTTAGATTTACAAGAACTTGAACGTACAGGATACACATTTGAAGGTTGGTACTACAATGGAACTAAGATTGAGAGTGGTATATGGAATATAGCTGAAAGCGTGAAACTTGTCGCAAAATGGACAGCTAATACGTATACTATAACATTTGATAGTAATGGTGGTAATGATGTTGAAACGATGACAGTAACATTTGATAGTCTTGTTCAATTACCTTCAACATCACGTACAGGATATACGTTTAAAGGTTGGTTATTAAATGGTGTCGATGCATCTAATTTAAATAATCAAGCATGGGTAAAAGTTGAAAATATTATACTTACTGCAGAGTGGGAAGCAAATACATACACAGTAACTTTTGATAGTAATAACGGAACTGCCGTTGAATCAATGACAGTAACATATGATAACATGTATGAATTACCAACAACAACACGTATAGGCTATACATTTGCTGGATGGTGTTATAATGAAACTAACTTAGAAACTGACTTTTGGATAATTCCTGAAAGTGTGACATTAGTTGCAAAATGGACAGCAAATACTTATACCATAGCATTTGATGGAAATGGAGGAAGTACTGTTGAAGCATTGACCGTAATATATGATCAAAGTTTTACACTAGAAACTCCAGAACGTGCAGGTTATACATTTGCTGGATGGTACTATAATGATACTAAGATTGAAAGTGGTAAATGGACTATAACAAGTGACGTAAAACTATTTGCAAGTTGGGAAGCTAATACATATACTGTGTCATTTGAAACAAATGATGAAAATGTAGTTGTAGAAGAAATTAAGTTAGTATACGCAAAAGATACATTAACACTACCAATACCTACACGTACAGGCTATACATTTAGAGGTTGGTTATTAAATGGTATTGATGCGTCTGATCTAGACAATAAAGTATGGAAAAAAGCTGAAAATATCACACTTACTGCAAACTGGGAAGCAAATACATACACAATTTCATTTAATAATGAATTTGGAACTGCTGTTAAATCAATGACAGTAACATATGATCAAAACTTTACTTTACCTACTACAACACGTGAAGGCTATACATTTACTGGCTGGTATAATGGTGATAAAAAAGTAGAAAGTGGCTTGTGGAAAACCATTGGAAATATCACACTTACTGCAAAATGGAAAGCAAATACATACACAATTTCATTTAATAGTAATAATGGATCTGCTGTTGAAAAGATGACAGTAACGTATAATCAAAACTTTACTTTACCAACTCCAACACGTGAAGGCTACACATTTACTGGCTGGTATAATGGTGATACAAAAGTAGAAAGTGGCTTGTGGAAAACTATTAAAAATATCACACTTACTGCAAAATGGGCAGCTAATACTTATACTATAAAATTTAATAGTAATAATGGTCATTCTGTTGAAAATATAACAGTGACATATGATCAAAACGTTACTTTACCAATTCCATACCGTGAAGGCTATACATTTACTGGCTGGTATTATGGTGATACAAAAGTAGAAAGTGGTTTATGGAAAACTATTGGAAATATCACACTTACTGCACAGTGGAAAGCAAATACGTACACAATTACATTTGATAGTGATGGTGGTAGTCTTGTTGAATCAATGACAGTAACATATGATCAAAACTTTACTTTACCAACAACAACACGTGAAGGCTATACATTTACTGGCTGGTATAATGGTGATACAAAAGTAGAAAGTGGCTTGTGGAAAACCATTGGAAATATCACACTTACTGCAAACTGGAAAGCAAACACATACACAATTTCATTTAATAGTAATAATGGATCTGCTGTTGAATCAATGACAGTAACATATAATCAAAACGTTACTTTACCAACAACAACACGTGAAGGCTATACATTTACTGGTTGGTATATAGGTGATGAAAAAATTATTGATGGTATCTGGACTATAACTAATGATGTTAGTTTAATTGCAAAATGGGATGATAATTTTACATATACTTTATCAGATAGTAAAGTTACAATAACAGGATATAAGTCTTCAGATAGTAATGTTGTTATTCCTTCAACATATAATGGATATCCTGTTACAGCAATTGGAGAAAGTGCATTTGAAGAGAATATGATAATTAAATCATTATATATTCCTGGTAGTGTAAAATCTATTGGTGGTCATGCATTTGAAGGTTGTTCTAATTTACAAAGTGTAAAACTTTCAGAGGGATTAGTGACAATTAGTGACTGGGCTTTCTGGAGTTGTACATCTTTAACAAGTATTATATTCCCAACTACTCTTACACAACTTGGTAAATATTCATTTATAAATACATCAATATCAAGCGTAGTAATTCCATCTACATTAACAACAATTGCTACTTCTATATTCACGTCAAGTGAAATAACAATATATACTGAATTAGCAAGTAAACCAAGTACATGGGAATATGATTGGGATATGGAAAATATAGATGTAAGTACGACAATTCCTTCGTCGACTAGCTATGTTGTAGTTTGGAATACTACTTTATCTGCGGATAAAACTTATGTTGTATCTGTTAATAAAAAAGGCACTTTAACATCTAGTAGTACGGTAAAATATATAAATAATCCTATTCGTGAAGGATATACATTTGCTGGATGGTATACAAATTCAAGCTTTACAGGTACTAAGTACGATAGCCTTGTAAATGCACCAAATAGCATGATGTATGCTAAATGGGTTATAAATTAAAAAAAGCCCAAAGAACTTTTTTAGATGAAAATCTATTAAAGTTCTTTTTGCTTTTATCACATAAACGTTAAATCTACCACATTTTTTGTTAGTTGAAGAAGTAAAAGCGACAAATAACCAATAATTGAGTAAGAAAAAATAATAAACAAAATAAAAGAGTTAAAATTGGCTTCTAGGAGTGATTTAACTCTTTTACTTATTAGATGGTATAATTAAAATGAAAAGAACGAATTCTTTTCAAAGTAAAGTATGACGAAAAAAGCTGAAATTATGCTCATGGAAAAGATAATCGCAACTGATATAGAAATATTTAAATGTTGGTAAGACTAGATTAATTTATTCAGCTTGTGGTCATCCTAAATCAGATTTCAAGTTAATGCCTAGCGATATCTCTTCTAATTTATATGATTCTTTTGCAAAAGCAGAAGGAAAAAAAGAAAAGAAAAGAAAAACTTATAGATGCTTACTACGCGGTAAAGAATTTACTGTTGAAGATGGGGTAGGTTAAGTATATTTAGTACGTGGTTAAACATCCAAAAATCTTGAGTTAATTGAATAAAAAGAAAAATATAAAACATTTTGTTTAAAATAGTATATTTATAACTGATTTTAGCATTAAGCAAATTTATTAATAGGGTCAAATATATTTAATTATAGATTGATACAATAAAAAACTTTAAGCAATTACTATTATTTATAAATAAAAATAAGAGGGTAAAGTTACTTTTTAAAGTAGTTTACACTCTTTCTTATAATTAAAACATAAAATTAAACTAAATCCAAGTTCATACTTTCATACAATTTCTTTAGTTCATTTAATAGATCAAGATATTTAAAGTTGTCAGTATAAACAAAATAAATAATACGATTCATACTTAAGTTTTCAATAGGTAATATAGAAAGCTTATTTTTTTTAACTTCATACATACATGCACTTTTAGCTAGAATTGAAACGCCCATATTTTTTCTAATTAATTCTTTAATGGTGGCAATATTATCAAGCTCCATAATTACATTAAAGTTATTAATTGATTCATTAATACTTTCTAAAGATGCATCAAATAACATCCGTGTAGAAGATGAAGGAAGTCTCAAAATTAAATTTTCTTTCTTTAATTCTTCAATTTTGATCATTTTTTTATTTACCAGTGGTGAAGTATTGTTAATTACACAGACAAGAAAATCTGTATCAAGTGGCAAATAATTTAAATTATTATCTAACTTTTGATCAACAATCGCAAAATCTAATTCATAATTTTCAATCATTTGATAGAGATTATTTGTACTATCAGATAAAATTGTCATGGAAATGCCTTTGTGATTATTTAAAAATGTCCCAATAACTTCTGTTGTTTTATTACTTTCAGAAGTATGTGTAATTCCAATTTTTAAATTAATTTTATTATTGCTTATGTTAATTTCTTGTTTCATCTTATCATACATTGCTTGAAACTTTCTTGCATAATTTATAACAATTTCGCCAGCTTGTGTTGAAACGACATCACCTTTTTTACGGATAAAGAGTTGAGTGTTAAGTTCCTCTTCTAGTTCTTTAATATGATGACTAACTGCTGGTTGGGTTAAACATAGCTTTTCTGCAGCTTTTGTAAAGTTTTTTTCTTCATCTACAGCAAGTATTGTATTAATTCGATAATCAATCATAATTTCACCTCAACTATAAAAATAATTTATCAATACCAAAAAAACAATAATTTTACATTATGATATTAATTGTGTATAATTATAACATATTTTTTTAAAATATCGAAAAAAAGCGTATTTAAATATTAAAAAGAGGGATAAATTATATGAATATTTATGAAAAATTAGGAGTAACATCAAATATTGCAATCACAATTATTTCGGTTGCAGTTATGTTATTCTTTGGGTTTTTAATGACCAGACTAACAAAAAAACTTAGATTACCAAATGTTACAGCTTATATTGTTGTTGGTATCTTGATTGGACCATATGTCCTAAATTTAATACCTTTAAATGTCGTTAACGGAATGAGCTTTCTAACTGATATTGCCTTAGCGTTCATTGCCTTTTCAACTGGTGAATATTTTAAATTAGAAACACTTAAAAAAAGTGGAACTAAAGTAATAATTATAACCGTGTTTGAATCAATAGTTGCGACAATACTTGTATTTATTGTAACCAGGTACATTTTACATATGACTTTGGCATTTTCTATTGTGCTTGGTGCTTTAGCAGCTGCAACTGCTCCAGCATCAACTATGATGACTATTAGACAAACAGAATCTAAAGGTGACTTTGTTGAAACATTAATCCAAGTAGTAGCCTTAGATGATATTGTTGGGTTAGTTGCTTATAGCATTGCTATATCAGTAGCAGTAGCTTCAACAAATGGTGGAACTATTAGCATGATATCAATTATTAAACCAGTACTAATTAATATTGGTGTAGTAATTATTGGGGGATTATTTGGTTTATTTATGCATCTTTTAATGACTAAAAAGAGATCAACAGATAATCGCTTGATTATTGCACTTGCTTTAATTTTCATGTTCTGTGGAATATGCTCAATCTTAGATATCTCACCATTACTAGGATGTATGTCAATGGGAACTGTTTATATTAACATTACTAATGATGATAAGTTATTTAAACAGTTAAATTATTTTAACCCACCAATTCTACTATTATTCTTTGTAAGATCAGGGGTTAATTTTAAATTAGATGTTTTAGGCAGTTCATCTTCTTTAGTTGGAACAACTCCTTTATTAGTAATTGGTATTGTTTACTTCATTATAAGAATTATCGGTAAATATTTAGGTTCTTATGTTGGTTGCTATATGACAAAGAAAAGCAAAAAAGTTCGTAATTATTTAGGCTTAGCCTTAATACCACAAGCAGGGGTTGCGATTGGTTTAGCTGCTTTAGGTTCAAGAAACCTAGGCGGTGAAAGTGGGCAAGCATTAGAAACAATTATTTTAGCTTCAAGTGTTTTATATGAATTAATTGGTCCAGCATGTGCTAAATTAGCACTTTATTTATCAAAATCTTATTCAAATAAATTAGAAGAAATAACTGATGTCAGCGTAGTTAAAGAAGATGGAACTAAAAAAACTCAGCTAGAAGTATTAATTGAAAGAATAAATGAAATTCAAAAAAATCTACCAAAGCACGATGAAATGCTTTGTCAGGACGAAATAGCTTTTACTGAAGAAGCAGAGAAATATTATTATGCTCAGCACCATAAAGCAGGCATTATAAGTAAACGATAGGAGAAAAAAATGAATATAATTAATGATCCAGTAGGTATTATGCTTGGAGAATTGGCAACAGAATTTAATCTAGCAAGCATCATTTTAAGACTATCATTATCAATAATATTTTCAGCCATAGTTGGTTGTGAAAGATCAAGTAAAAGACATGCAGCAGGACTTAGAACTTTTATGATTGTTTCACTTGTCTCAACTTTAGCCATGATTATTGATATATATCTAATTAAATTAACTGATGGTAAAATTTGGCTGATATCAACGTCAACAACCATTGGTATTGCTATTATTAGTGCTAATACAATTCTTTATAGCTCTAAAAATCAGATTAAGGGTTTAACTACATCAGTAGGATTGTGGGCAACAGGAATAATTGGTTTGCTAATTGGAATTGGTAATTTAACGATTGCGTTATTTTGTTCAGTAGTGTTTATTGTGGTGTTATCACTAATTCCACCACTGGAAGTTTATTTAAAAAATCGCTCCAATCATTTTGAATTTCATTTAGAATTAAAAGACGTAGCCTACTTAAAAGATTTTTCAACAATAATTAGGGAATTAGGCTTGAGAATCGATGGTATTGAAAGTAATTTAACGTATTTAAATTCTGGTTTAAGTGTTTATTCTGTTTCGGTATCAATTATTAAAAAAGAATTAAAAGATTTTAAATCACATAAAGATATTATTAATGCTTTAAGAACACTTGAATACGTATATTATATTGAAGAGATGTAAATTTAAAGATTTTATTAAGACTTATGATTTTATTTATAAATCATGAGTCTTTTTTATAACAAAATTTTTTAATGTTTTATATAAATTATATAAATAATAGGCTATGCAAGCATTTACATTATTATGTTAGTTGTTGCTAACAAATTTTTATTATATAATGTACCCATAAGTAAGCAATGGCTAACAAGGAGAAAAGCAAGATGACAAAAGAAAACAAATTAAAGAGCTACTACTATTCATTTATAATAGTAACATTATTACTTGCTTTATTATTTTCAGTTTTAATTGCTATTTCTTTAGGACCACTAAAGATTAGTTTAATTGACACTTATAAAGTCGTAATAGGTAAAATTTTATCTAATCAAACACTTTATGATGATATTTCTAAATCTATTATTGCAGTAATTTGGAATTTACGAGTACCACGTGTTATTTTAGGCTTAATAGTTGGAGCTGGATTAGCCATTTGTGGTGCTGTAATGCAAGCTACTGTAAACAATCCAATTTCCGAACCATACATTTTAGGCGTTTCTAGTGGTGCGACATTTGGAGCAACTTTAATTATTGCTTGTGGTTTAGGCTTTGCAGTTAACTTTGCAGCTTTCTTAGGAGCCTTAATTGCGACTTTCTTAGTATTATTAATTGCTAGTAAAAATGGTAAAATGACAACTACACGCTTAATTTTATCAGGAACAGTTGTTAATGCTTTATTTAGTGCTCTTGCCAATTTTATTATCTCAGTATGGGCTAATAGTGATTCAATTATGACAATTAAGTTTTGGACAATGGGAGCTTTAACTAATGCATCGTGGAATAATATTTTATTACCACTAATTGTTGTTGGTATTGCAACATCTTTCTTTATGACTCAGTACAGGGTAATGAATACCATGACCTTAGGAGATGAAACAGCGATTACTTTAGGTGTTAATTTGAGCAAGTATCGTATGTTATATATGATTATTATTGCTGTATTAACGGGAGTATTAGTATCTAGTTGTGGAATAATAGGTTTCGTAGGTTTAATTATTCCTCATATAAGTCGCGCTATTGTTGGAACTAATCATAAAAGATTATTGCCAGTAGTTGTAATATTAGGGGCTTTATTCTTAATATGGGCAGATGTCTTAGCTAGAATCATTTTAAAAAACAGTGAACTACCAATTGGTATTTTTACAGCCTTAGTTGGTGCACCATTTTTTGTATATATAGTTTCCAAGAAAGGGTACGGTAAAAATTAATGATTGTTGAAACAAGAAATATTAAATATGATATTAATAATTTAAAGATTTTAAAAGGAATTAACTTAAAAGTAGATGAAAATAAATTTCATACTATTTTAGGCCCCAACGGTTGTGGAAAAACTACATTATTAAAAACAATTTATAGAATTAATAAACCATCAGATGGTGTTATTTTATTAAATAATAAGAATCTAAATTTAATTAAATATAAGGAAAGTGCCAAAGAGATGGCAGTAGTATCACAGTTTAATAATTTAAACTTTGATTCCAAAGTTCTTGATGTTGTTTTACTTGGTAGAACACCTCATTTAGGCTTATTAGAGAAAGAGACAAAAGAAGATTACAATATTGTTTTAGAAGCTTTAAAAGCTGTAGGAATGGAAGATAAAAAAGACCAAAGCTATTTAACTTTATCAGGTGGTGAAAAACAAAGAGTTATTTTAGCTCGTGCTATTGCTCAAAAGCCAAGCTTATTACTCCTTGACGAACCATTAAATCATTTGGATATTAAGTATCAAATTGAAATCCTAAAGATGGTAAAAAAGCTAAATATTAATGTTCTTGCTGTACTACATGATATTCAACTAGCATCTAAGTTTTCTGATTACGTGTACCTAATGAAAGAAGGAGAAATAAAATATCAAGGTATTCCTGAAGACTGTATAACTAAGGAATCAATCAAGGACATTTATAATATTGATTGTAAAATAATAAATGATGGTAATTCCATCATTATCAAATATGAATAAGAGGAGAATAAAAATGAAAAGAATTTTAAGTTTATTTACATTAGTTTTATTACTAGGGCTTTTAGTTGCGTGTGGTAATAAAAAAACAAAAAGTACAAAAAAAGAAGAAAATGAGGTTATATTAAATATTTATGATGGAACTAAAGAGATAACTGTAACATATAACTCAATTCCAAACCGTGTAGTATGTAATAATGTATCAAGTGCAGAAATTTTAATTGCTTTAGGCTTAGCAGATAAAATTGTTGGTATGTATGATCCAGATGACGAAGTTACAAGTATTTATAAAGATGAAATTGCAAAAATAACTAAGTTAGGTGATAAAAAAACAATTTCAAATGAAATAATTTTAGGAACAAATCCTGATATTATTATAGGTCGTACTGGTAAAGGTGATGAAGTTAAAGCATGGAACGATTTAGGTGTTGATGTATATTTTCAAAAAACTAGTGCAAATATTAATCAATCATTTGAAAACTTATTCGAAGACATTTTAAATATTGGCAAAATATTTAATGTTAGTGATAAAGCTATAGAGTATAAGAAATCATTAGAAGCTAAGGTTAATAGTGTAAAAGAAGGTTTAGGTAACACAAACGGATTAAAGAAAGCTATTTTAATGGCTAATTTTAGTGGGAATAGTTATGGAGCATATAAATCATCCTTCCAAGAAGCTTTACTAAACCTAGTAGGTTATACTAATGCATCCACAAGCGGTTCAAATTTTAGTTTAGAAAATCTTATTGAATTAAATCCTGAATTCATTATTTATGTTAAAGCAAGTAGAAATGAATCTAATGACTTAACAGCGTATGAAAAACTATTTAGTCTAGAAGCAATAAGTGAAGTATCAGCTATTAAAAATAATAAAGTATTAGTATTAACTTATGTGAGTCTTATGGATTATGGTGTAGAAGCCATTAATACTTTAGGAGTTATATATGATTTCATCAAACAATAAATTAATAGAGCATTTACCTAAAAATTTTGATTCTTTAAAAAATTATGATGTTTTAATCTTAAACGATGGAGACTATTATGATAAGTTTAATTTAGCTAATGATAATTTGATAACCATCGGTGTAATAGTTAATGAACGTCTTGATAGCTATACGCCATGGGCTAGTCCTAGTTTAAAAGAAAATGGAAAAGATTTTGGCGGATTATGTGATGAATATAATAGATGGTTAGAAAATGAGCTTGTTCCTTATATAAAAGCTAAATTTAAAGTTAACCGCTTAATTTATGGAGGATATTCCCTAGGTGGACTTGCGGCGTTATATTCCTTATATAAAATTGATCTGTTTGATGTGGTGTTTAGTGTTTGTGGATCTTGTTGGTATCCTGGTTTTAAAGAATTTACCGAGAATAATCAACCACTTAATTCTAGTACCCAAGTATTTATGCTAAATGGCATTATAGAAGGAATTAATCATGGTAATATTTTAGAAAATGCTTTTGAAAACAGCTATATTGTTATTAAAAATATTATTCAAAAAAACAAAAAATTTAAAGTCATATTTGATCAGTATGGTCACCATGCAAAGGTTCACGAGCGATTTATGAAAGTTTATGAATGGATTAATGAAACAAAAAAGGAAACGAGAATCTAACTTCTTGTTTTATTTTTAAATTTTAATAATTAAAAATAATGAATAAAAATAACAAAAATTAGTTATATGAATTATATATATTCCACATTTTGTGTTAGAATAAATGTATATAAGTTTTAGGGGGATATTATTATGGATAAATTAACTTCAAGAAAGTATTTTGTAAAAGAAAATGCACCAGTATATTTTACTTACGATATGGAAAAAACTACTAAATGGTTTGAAAATGTAATGGGTTGGTTTAGTGAAATAGATGAAAGAAACAAAAAAGGTCAAGGCCTATATGGCTGTGTATATAGTATTCCTAAAAATGATCAGTTATCTAATATATCACCTTTTACTGGTATTCATTTGTTTTATGGGAAACCATCAAGTAATATGATTTCTTTTATGTGCGTTGAAGGAATTGATGAAATGCGTTCATATATTATAAAAAATGGTTGGGATAAGGTAACAGAAATTAAAAAGGAGCCATGGGGTGGGAGAACCTTAGTGATCACTACAATTGATGGTTCAAAAATATATTGTTTTGAATAAAAAGTAATTACGCCCTTAGTTAATTTATAAAATCCTTTATAACAAAATTATTTATCTTTCAATTCATAAAGGAAATTATAAAAAAGCGAAATTTATGGGTATAAATAGTTGTAAAATAGTGGTTAAAGATATATAATTCTTTTGTCAAATTTTTAGATAAAATAAGATTTATAGATAAATAGGAGAAAGAAAATGAAAGTTACTAATGACATTTTATATATTGGTGTAAATGATCATCAAATTGATCTTTTTGAAGGACAATACCCAGTACCTAATGGAATTTCGTATAATTCATATGTTATTATAGATGATAAAATTGCGGTACTAGATACAGTTGATCATAATTTTACTCATGAATGGTTAAATAACTTAGAAAATGCTTTAAATGGTAGAAAACCAGACTATTTAGTTGTTCATCATATGGAACCTGACCATTCAGCTAATATCATGGTATTCATGAATAAGTATAGTGAGGCAATAATTGTATCATCACTTAAGGCCTTTAACATGATGTCAAACTTTTTTGGTTCTGATTTTTTAGATAGAAGAATTGTTGTAAGTGACAATGACGCATTATGTTTAGGTAAACATACTTTAAGATTTTATACAGCTCCAATGGTTCACTGGCCTGAAGTTATAATGTCATATGAAGAAAATGAAAAAATACTTTTTTCCGCTGATGCTTTTGGTACATTTGGAGCATTAGATGTCGATCAAGAATGGGACTCTGAAGCCAGAAGATATTATTTTGGAATTGTTGGTAAATATGGTATTTCAGTTCAAGCACTTTTTAAAAAGTTATGTAATCTTGACATAAAAATAATTTGTTCTCTGCATGGTCAAGTATTAAAAGAAAATATTTGTCACTATGTAAATCTATATAATATTTGGTCATCATATGAATCAGAAATAGATGGAATATTTATTGCTTATACATCAATTTATGGGAACACTAAAGAAGCAGCTCAAGCACTTGCAAATAAGTTAAAAGAAAAAGGTTATACCAATGTTGTTATAAAGGATTTAGGTCGTTGTGATATGTCAGAGGCCGTAGCTATTGCCTTCAGTTACTCAAAACTTGTCATTGCTTCTCCAACCTATAATGGTGATGTATTTCCTCCTGTGAAAGAATTTATCAACCACTTGACGCAAAGAGCATTTAAAAATAAAGTTGTTGGTTTTATTGAAAATGGTTCATGGTCACCCAATGCTATTAAAGTGATGAAATTAATGCTTGAGTCATCTAAAAATTTAACATATGCTGTAAATGAGGTTAAAATTATGTCCGCATTAAAAGAAAAAAATTACTTAGAACTAGAAGCCTTAGCAAATGAACTTATTCATAATTAAACAATGATCAAATAGATTATCGATATCAAATTTGGTATCGATTTTTTTATATAAAATATGTTTAAAGATTATTGATGAAAATTGAAATAATTATTTGGTAAAAAAACCCTATCACCCTTTTAAATATTGACTTTTAGTCTAATAAATGCTTAAATAGTAGTAGTTTGACAAATTAATTATTTTTATATGTTTTATTATCAAAAAAACGACAGATTTCTTAGGCTGATTTATTTAAACTAAAAAAAGGGGCAATAGATATGTTTTACGTAATTTTTACTTTGATTTTAGTTATTCTATGCGCAACTCTATATTATAAAAAAGAATGGTTTAAAAACAAGGAAAAAAATAATAATTATATTAAGTTACTTGTTCTTATATTCGTATTTATTGCGTTTATTAATGTCTTTTTACCAGATGGATTTGCTTATCGTTTTATTGATAATTTTGAATTACTTAAAGAAACACATAATCCACTTCATGCAATCTTGCGTGGGTTCTATGCGATGAGCATTATAGTTTTACCTATTGCGGTTTTCTTTAAAAAGAAAAGCTTTATTAAAGTAACAACGTATATTACTTTACCGACGATATTATTAAATATAATTTTTTATTTTCAGTATATTAGTTATTACACAAGCCCTTTAACTGAAAAAGCATCAGTATTTGGTGTAGCGTTACTTCCATTTACAACAAATGTTGTTTTTAGATCAATAATTTTTGGTCTTATTATGGGCTTAGCACTTATAATTTCATTATATGTTATTTTAAATAACAAAGATAAACTTAAATTTACTTGTAAGAAGGAAGTTTTTAACTTTATTATTTTAAGTATTTCTTTATTTATTTCTAATATGCCAATTTATACGATTCAACAAATTACAGGTGATGTTACTAACATTACTTTTAATTTTATGGATCCAATGCATTTTATCTATATGGTATTTATTGTAATGGAAGTACTTGTTTTGACCTTGATTTTCAAAAATAAGTCGTATGATGATAAATATATTTTACTTTTAGTTTTATCACTATCCTTATTATTTCAGTATAATTCTTTCTTTAAAACTGAAGGTGTAATTACCGCAACGAGATACCCTCTTCAATTATGTAATATTGCTGGAGCATTTATTTTAATCACACTTATTACTAAAAATGAAAAAATGTTTCATTTTACAGCAGTTGTTAATGTTACAGGAGCCCTAATTGCGATTATCTTATGTGATAGTACAAAAGATGTTGGATTCTTATACTCTATGAATATTCACTATATGACTGAACATACTAACGTGCTAATTATTCCCTTACTTGCTTTAATTTTAGGCGTCTTTAAACCTCTTAAGATTAGTGATATTAAACACTTTTTTATTGGTTTTACAATTTATTATTTAAGTGTATTTGTTATTGGTACTATTTTAAATGGTTTAGCTTCACTTACAGGTAATGGATATTTTAGTTGTAACTATTTATTTATGTTTAACAAAGACGCAGCGACAAGACTAATTGGTAGTTGGGTTGGTATATTGTTTGATATCAAACTTGTAATACTAAATTATTTTGAGATTCATCTTGTACAGATCCTTGTTTATGTTGCATTCTTAGTTGTTTGTGCACTTATTTTCTTTGGCTTATATGCGATTTTTAGAAGAAAGGTAGATAATAACAATGCAACATATAGTTCATAAAGAGAGAAACAGTTTAATTGAGTTATATCGGTTTATTTTTGCATTAATCATTTTATGGTATCATGATTTCTTTTTTACGATAAGTAAATCCCCAATCTCAGGGAATATTGTTGTATGTTTCTTTTTTATAGTTTCGGGATTTTACTTAAGAAAGACATTAGAGTCATTTTTAGAAAAGCATCAGGATGATAAGCAGTCTATTATTACATTTATTAAAAAAAAGCTTGTTAAAATGGGAATTCCTCTTTTAATTTGTTACTTATTTAGTGTCGCTGATACTATTATTAGTGGTGACTTTTTGTCAGGATTCTCTCATTTCTTATGGTTTATTCATATTTGGATTATTGTTGAAACGATTCTTTTAATAATACATAAATATATAAAAAATGAAAAGATAATATATGTTATTTTAGTATTTATGATTATCATTGGTTTGGTATTTAGAATAATACCTGAAACTAATAGATATAGTGAAGCTTTTGCCTTCATTTATATTCCTTTAGGATATTTTATTAATTTGATTAAGATACCAAAATTAAAGTTAAGTCTGACTGCTATACCAATTTTAATTACTACTTTTTTAAGCATTTATTTACTTTTTTATGAATCTACGATTATTTTAGAACTTCTTGAAGGATTTATTCTTTTTCCTTTACTGTTAATTTTAATTGTATCAACAGAATTTAAAGTAATAAAGCTTTTTAATATTTTAGGAGCGGCCAGCTTATATATTTATATATATCAGACAGTCACACGCTTTTTAAGAACGATAAAAATGGAAAACAATAATCTAAGCTTTTTAATTATTATGGTTTTATCTTTAGTAACGATGATAGCTATACATTCTAAAGTGATGTTACCTAATTATAAACTAAAAAAAGTTCAATCAATTAATTATGACTAAAGTCTTGGGAATGAGTTAAAAAACTCATTCTTTTTTAATTTAAACATATTATTTAAAAGATAAGCTTTATTAATAAAAAAATGTGATATAATCAAGTTAATAAAATAAATAGCGAAATTCTATTTTTAGTTTTTAAAATCTAACACTTTATGCAAAGGAGATTTTTATGAAAATATTAGAAATAAATAAATTGTTTAAAAGCTATAAAAACGTTGAAGCTGTAAAAGGAATTTCTTTGGAAGTAGAAGAAAAAACAATTTATGGGTTTATTGGTCCTAATGGTGCGGGAAAATCGACAACAATAAGGGCAATTATGAATTTGATTAATATTGATAGTGGGGAAATCATTATTAGTGGCAAGAAATTGAAAAGAAATGAAAAAGAGCTTCTAGAGACAATTGGGTATTTGCCTTCTGAGGTAAATTTATATCCAGAATTAACTGTAGATAAAACCTTAAAATATTTTGCTTCTTTTTATAAAGAGAATAAAAATGTGGCGGAAAAAACAAATTATTTAACAAAAAAGTTGAGTTTGGATTTAGATAAAAAAATTGAAGAACTATCGCTTGGTAATTTAAAAAAGGTTGGGTTAGTTTTAGCATTGATGCATAATCCTAAAATAATTATTTTAGATGAACCAACTAGTGGTTTAGACCCGTTAATGCAAAATATTTTTTTTGAATTAATCAAAGAAGAAAAAGAAAGAGGCGCAACTATTATTTTATCAACTCATATTCTTTCTGAAGTTAAAAAAACCTGTGATTATGTTTCAATCATAAAAGATGGCAATATTATTAAAACTGATACAGTAGAAAATTTGCTAAGTAGGGAATATGTAAATGTCAGTATTGAATCAAATGAGATTGATAAGCTTAAACTAGTTTTTAAAGAATGTAAAATTACCAAGTCTGATAATCATAATTTATCATTTATTTATGAAAATTCCTTTAATGATTTAATAAAAGCATTGGTAAATTTTAATATTAAAAAGCTGACGATTAATGAACCAAGCATTGAAGATATCTTCATGCATTACTATAGTTAAGGTGGTGGTATAATGTTAAAAAGAGAATTTTTTACTAATCTTAAATCACTAATTATTTTTAGCAGTATTTTAGTTGTAACGTATATTTTAGTAATTGCAATATATCCTTCTATTGCTACATCAGGATTAAATATAAACGAGATCCTTAAGGTTTTTCCCGAAGAGCTATTAAAGGTTTTTAATATGGATATCTTTGATATTTCCACTGCTTTAGGATGGCTTGAGACTGAAGGGTTTATTTTTTGGATTTTACTTAGTGGCTTTTATTCAGCAATTTTAGGAGCTACCATTTTAACCAAAGAAGAAAATGATAAAACCATTGAAATATTACTGTCAAAGCCTGTAAGTAGAAATGAAGTTGTCATAAACAAATTAATATGTGGAATCATTAATGTTTTTATTTTTAATTTGCTTGTGTACTTAACTTGTGTTTTTGGCTTGCTTTTAATAGATGACCTTGACTTTAAAATTGTTACTTTAATTAGCATTGGAACATTTATGATTGATTTGATGCTTTTTACAATTACACTTATGATTTCAAGTTTCTTTAATAAAACATCAGTGACACGTAATATTGCATTAGCAATTGTCTTTTTATCTTATATAATGCAAATAGTTGGTGGATTAACTTCATCACTTGAGTTTTTAAAAAATATATCTATATTTGAATTTTTTTCAGTAAGATATATTGCTGTTAATAATTGCCTTGATCCGCTATATCTTATATTATCTATAATAATTATCCTATGTGCTATTTTAATTACATTTATAAATTATAATAAAAAAGAATTGGTCTAACTAATTAAAAATTTTTAAAAGCAGAATAAATATCTGCTTTTTTACTTAAAATTACAATATAGTTTGAAATAGCAAATATAGTCGAGAATTTAAAAAATAAAAAATGTAAAATATACAGGCGAGGTGTAAATAATGGATAAAATTGATGTAATAAATAAAATGCAAGATTATATTAATCATCACATTGATGAAAACATTACAATGCAGGATTTGGCAAAGGTTTCATTTTATTCTCCCTGGTATTCTTACAGGCTATTTATTGAATACTTAAACCTTACTCCGTCTGATTATATTAGAAGGTTAAGACTCTCTAAATCTGCTTTAGAACTGCGTGATAACAAAGCTAAAATTCTTGATATAGCCCTAAAGTACGGTTATGAAAGTGTCGATGGATATCAAAGAGCGTTTCGTCATGAATTTGGGATGAATCCTAATGAATATGCAAAAAATTCCGTGCCAATTTGTTTATTTATTCCTTACAAAAAAACTAAAGAAAGAAAGGAAAAAAAAATAATGAGCAACGTTAAAAATGTATTTATCACTGTAATTGAAAAGCCTGAAAGAAAAGTTATTATCAAAAGAGGAATTAAAGCCACTGAATATTTTGAATACTGTGCTGAAGTAGGCTGCGATGTTTGGGGAATCTTAAAAAGTATGAAATCAATAAGTGGAGAGCCTGTTTGTTTATGGTTACCAAAGAAGTATCAAGAATTAAACACATCAGAATATGTACAGGGAATTGAAGTCGATATAAATTATAACGGCGTAGTTCCAAGTGGTATGGATGTTATCAATCTACCAAAAAGTAAATATATAATGTTTCAAGGTGAGAAGTTTGAAGAAGAAGATTTTGAAGATGCCATTATAACATTAAAAGAATCAATTCTAAAATATGACCCTAAGATTCTTGGTTATAAATATGATTTAGATAACCCAAGAATTCAACTTGAGCCAATTGGTGAAAGAGGTTATATTGAATTATTACCAATTAAATAATGACATTTTTAATAAGTCCAGTAATTTACCAAAAATACTGGATTTTTATTTAATGCATTTACTAAAATAAAGTTATTTTAAGTTTAAAAATATGTCTATATTATTAAAGTAGGCTATGGTAAAATATTTGTAGGTGATAAAAATGAATTTAGAAGAAATTATTGAATTTGCATTTAGGGTTAATAATATAGAAAAAAATGCTCAAGGATATTGTGCCAAAACAAAAGAATCAATTAAGAAAGATATCTTGGCTAGTATAGAAAATAATAGTATTTATTTATCCGTGTTAAACAATAAAATAAATGGCTTATTAGTATGTCTTAAAAATGAAGAAAGAAAAATATGTGACTCATTCATGTTAATTGAGAGTGATGATTATGATGAAATAGCCTTTGATTTATTTAAAAATTTAAAAGATAAGGAATATAATTATAATTTTTTCTTTCCAATTCAAAATGAAAATTGTCGTAATTTTTTAGAAAAAATGGATGCAACAAAAGAAATTAATGAATATCAGCTGTTAATTGAAAAGAAAGACTTTACGACTTATAATTTAAACTTTGATAATATTTCTAAAATTAAAGAAGCAGAAAATGAAGGATTTACTAAGTTATTTAATGAAATATTTGAAGATATTTATATTAGTGCTTTAGATATCTTAACTGATCATAATCATGAAACATACATTATGACTAAAAATGATGAAATCGTTGCCTTGTCTGTCTTGAGAAAAAATCAAGGCACTTGCGGGACAGCTGAGGTTATAGGTGTTAAACAAGAGTATAGAGGCATGGGAAATGGTAAAAAGATTTTAAGTTATTTATTAAAAGAAGCCTTAAAAACATATGAAAAGGTTGATTTAATTGTTGATGGTGACAATTATAATGCGATTAAATTATATACGGGTATAGGCTTTAAATTAATTAATGAATTATGTTTCTATAAATATAAAGTAAAATAAAAAAGGGAAGTTTAAACTAAATCTTCCTTTTCATTATTGTAAGTGAGTTTAAAACAGTAATAAGCGTTACACCAACATCAGCCATTACAGCCATCCATACCTTTGTATAACCTAAGGTAGCAAATACTAAGGCAAAGGTTTTAAAGACTAAAGTAAAAATAATATTAAAGCGAATGACACCTTTAGTCATACGAGAAATTTTAATGGCTTTAGGAATATTATTTAAGTCATCTTTCATTAAGATAATATCTGAAGCTTCAATAGTTATATCGCTCCCGATACCGCCCATCGCAATTCCAATGTCAGATAATTTGATAACTGGGGCATCATTAATACCATCACCGACAAAGGCTGTCAAATATTTTTCTTTTAAAGCAATAACTTTTTCAACCTTTTCATGTGGTAATAAGTTGCCATAGAATTCTTTAAAATTAATTTCCTTGCCAACTTTTTTTACAACTTTAATATCATCACCAGATAACATTATCACTTTATGAATTCCTATTTTATCAAGCTCATTAACTAAGTTATATGCTTCCTTTTTGATGATATCAGTAATCATGATATGTCCAAGATATTCTTTGTTACGTCCTATGTAAACTATTGTTCCTACTTCATTTTTATGAATTTTAACATTTATATTATGTGATTTAAGTAAATCAATTGTTCCTACGTAAATTTTATCATTATTTATTTTACACTCAACACCTAAACCAGGAATCTCTGTATAGTTATTAATTATTGATTCATCAATTTTTTCTTGATATTTCTTGATAATCGCTTTACTGATTGGGTGATTAGAAAATATTTCGGCGTGAGCTGCTATTTTTAATAATTCTTCTTTGCTAACTAAGCTAGAATTACAAATTTTATCAACTTCAAAATTACCTTTAGTAAGGGTTCCAGTTTTATCAAAAACAATTGCTTTAATACTTGCAAGACGATCCAGCTCATCGCTACCTTTGATGAGAATTGATTCCTTACTGCTTCTACCAATTCCACAGAAGAAGCCAAGAGGCGCTGAAATTACAAGGGCACATGGACATGAAATTACTAAAAATTCCAATCCACGATATAACCATGTATTAAAATCTTGATTTAATAAAGTTGGAATAATTACAATAAGTAATGCAAAAACAATAACTATTGGTGTATATACTTTAGAAAACCTTGTAATAAATCTTTCAGTCTTTGTTTTCTTTTCATTGGAATTTTCAATTATTTCAATAATTTTACTAGCAGTACTTGTTAAAAATAGCGATGTAGCTTTAATTGTAATTGGACTACCTAGATTAATAGTGCCACTTAGTATTACATCACCTTCTTTAATAGATTTAGGAAGTGATTCTCCAGTTAAAGAAGAAGAATCAATTGCGGTTTGTCCAAAAGTAACAATACCATCAAGAGGAATTTTTTCACCTTTTTTAACTACAAATTCATCGCCAATGTTTAAATCACGAGCATTAATTTTTTCTAAGCCTTTTTCTCTTTTAACATGGGTATAATCACTTCTAAGATCAAGTAAATTAATAATGGCTGATTTAGATTTATCAATGGCTAAATCAGATAAATATTCTCCTAATTGATATAAAATTACTACTAATACTCCTTCAAAATATTTTTTAATGTAAAAAGCGCCAATTGTGGCTAATATCATAAGTAAAAATTCACTAAAAAATTCTTTATTACAAATGCTTTTAAAGGTTTTAATATATAAATCATAACCAACAATAATATATGATAAAATCAATATTGTTAAATGCACGTTTTTGTATGTCTTAATAAACAAGGAAATAATTAAAAGAATAGAACTTATAATTATTTTAATTAAGGCAATATTAATAAATTTACTTTTTTTCATTGTAATTATCCTTTCTAGGATGAAATATAGGCTTATAAGAAATTAGCATACAAATAGATGTTCTTGTGTATTTTGTAACAGTTTATAGAAAACAATATAAGAATTATTTAAAAATTTGTCATAATGCAACTTTATTTGTGTAAAGACAGAAAAATGTGTAAAAATAATAACTGAGGTGAAAAAATGAAAAAAATATCAAAATTTTTAACCGTTACTGCACTTGTAAGTATGTTATTATCCATTATTATTGTAATTCTATCAATTTTTGGCTTAAAGGTTTTTAAGAAAGGACCTATTTTATATACTTTACTAAGTTTAGCAACGATATCGACAGCAAGCTTTTTTATAAATTCTGCACTAATGATTTTTAATAAAAAAAGATTTATTGCGATTACTACAATTTTTTTAATTATCGTTACATCTGTTTTTGGATTTATCATTTATTGGAGTGGATTTGAAACCCCAGTATTATTTAACAAAATAACAGGAATAGTTGCGATTGCGACAGTATTTACACTGATAATTGTCACAACAAATATTAAAGTGGAAAATCACTATTTAGTATTACAGATAATTACATATTTATCTATAATTGTAATTGATATTTGTTTAACTCTTATTATTCTTGGTATAAATATTTTAAAAAATGATGCGGTTTCAAAAGGCTTCATTACATTATGCTTAATAAGTCTTGCATTACTTCTTACAATTAGGATTATTGGCAGAAAAGAGATTAATAATTCTTTAAATGATGATGCATATATAAAAATAAAAAAATCTGAATATGATTACTTACTTCAAAGAATTAAAGAATTAGAAAATAATTAATTGTGAATGTAATTTACAATGGAGGTGAAAAAATGAAAGCTTTGGCAAAAACCTTTGAAGATTTACCTTGGATAATTCTACTCATTTTAGTAATATTTTTTGATGGACTTGTTGGTGGTGTTATTCGCTTAGCTAATGGGAAGAAAGTCACAACTAAAATTGCTGGTGTTGTATTATTTGTTTCGTTTATTTTATCAGTTCTATCGTTTTTAGGAATATTAGTAAGTGTACCTGCACTTATATGGAATATCGCACGTATTATTTATGTGATATGCTGGATATGTGATGTTGTAACTGTTGCTTTTTACAAAAAGATTACCGTTTTAGCAGAATAAGACTAAACAAGCTTTTAAAAGAAAGCTTGTTTTTTTAAACAATGGTTGGTAAAGCGCTTTTTTCATGTTATAATAGTAATAAATATGAGGGTGAAATATTATGAAAAGAATTGTACCAATTAACTTTTCTTGGGAATTTAAACCAAACTTTAATGAACAAGATATTTTAACAAAACCAGAGGGCCTAAAGACTATTGATATTCCCCATACTAACTATCTTTTACCATACAATAATTTTAATGAAGAAAGTTACCAATTTATTAGTCAATATCGAAAAATGGTTTTTATTGAAGAAAATAAGAAGGATATTTGGTTAGTTTTTTATGGCGTAAGCGTAACATTTAAACTCTATATTAATGGTATTTATGTTTCAGAAAATTATTTACCATATAGCGAGATAAAAATTATTATTAATGATTATATTAAGATGAATGAAGAAAATGAGCTATTAGTCGTTGTCGATAGCCGGGAAATAAAGGATGTTCCACCATTTGGTAATATTGTCGATTATTTAGCATATGGGGGAATATACCGTGAAGTTGAACTTATCTATTCAGATAACAACTACTTTACAGATTTTTATTTGGTTCCTGTAAATGTTTTAAGCAATCCAGCTTTAAAATGTTTATATACTTTAAAGAATGAAGGAATAGTTTTTTTGAATCTTTATGATGATGATAAGTTAATTTATTCAAAGGAAGTTAAAAATAATGAAATAACAGAAAATTTAGATGTTGTTTTATGGGATTTGGATAATCCAAAACTTTATAAAGCTGTTTTATCACTATATGAAGAGAATAAATTAATTGATGAAGAAACATTAATGGTTGGTTTTAAAGAAACCCAATTTTTACCTGATGGTTTTTATCTAAACGGTAAAAAGACAAAATTAAGAGGCTTAAATCGTCATCAATCATATCCATATGTTGGTTATGCAATGCCAAAAAGAGCGCAAGTTAAAGATGCTGAAATATTAAAAAATGAACTTTTTGTAAACATTGTTAGGACATCACATTATCCGCAATCAAAGCACTTTTATGATGCCTGTGATAAACTTGGATTATTAGTATTTACAGAAATTCCTGGTTGGCAGTATATTGGTAACGCTGACTTTAAGGAACGTACATTTAGAGCTTTAGAAAATATGATTAAGGTTAATAAAAATCATCCCTCAATTATTATGTGGGGAGTAAGAATTAATGAATCAGTTGATGACGATGAGTTCTATAAGAAAACGAATGAACTAGCGAAAATCTTTGATCCTTATAGACCTACTGGTGGGGTTAGATGCTATAAAAAGAGTCATTTATTTGAAGATGTTTATACTTATAATGACTTTATTCATAAAGGTAAAAACGAAGGTCTTGATGATAAAGAAAGGGTTGCTTATCTTGATAAACCATATTTAGTTACTGAATGTAATGGTCATATGTTTCCAACAAAACGTTTTGATAAAGAACACTTACGTATTGAGCATGCATTAAGACATTCTAATGTTATTAATGATTCATTTAAACCTGGCATATCTGGTGTGTTAAGCTGGTGTATGGCTGACTATAATACGCATAGTACATTTGGCAGTGGTGATAAAATCTGTTATCACGGAGTGCTAGATATGTTTAGAATAAAAAAACTTGCAGCATATGCTTATATTAGTGAAGGAACTAAAGAACCATTTATTATGCCTTTATCAGATTTAAATTTAGGTGAATATGATGCAAGCTATATAAAGGAAGTATATTTATATAGTAATGTTGACTATATCAAGCTATTTAAAGATGATAAATATATTACTACGATTCTTCCAGCTAAAGATAGATTTCCTAATTTATCTCATCCATTATTTATCATTAAAGATTTTATTGGCGACTCTTTAGAAACTGAAGAAAAATTAAGTAAAAATGACGCAAAAATAATGAAGGAATTGTTTGTATCTATTAGGCACACTTGGCCAAAGATTAATTTTAAAGATAAAATTAAAATGATTTATATTCTCAAGAGAAATCATTTAACCGTTGATGATGGAATTAACTTATATAATAAATATTCAGGTAGTTGGGACGCAAAAAGCACATATTACTTTAAAGGCTATATCAATAATGAATTAGTTACAGAAGCTAAAAAAGAAAAATTAAACAAAAAAGAGATTGTAATTAAAGCTGATGATGAAAAACTTATAATTTCTGATACATATGATGTAACAAGAATTACAATTGAATCAACTGATCAAAATGGTTATATTTTACCATATGATAGCCAATCATTTGTGATTTCTTGTAATGATGTATTAGAAATAATAGGTCCAAAGGTTATATCATTAATTGGTGGTGCGATTGGTTTTTGGATTAAAACCAAAAAGCAAGGCGAAGGAATTGTTTATATTAACGATGGCGAAAATATAAGAACTTTAAAGATTGAGGTTGATAGGAATGATTGAAATTGTTGATAAGTTGTTTATACTTAAAACAAAAAATACTATGTATGCTTTTAAGGTATTAAATTCAGGCCTTTTATCACATATTCATTATGGTGAAATAATTGATTTAGAAACCCTTAATGGTTTAGAAAAAAGAAATGAAGCTGGTCATGGGGGAACGCTTGTATTACCTAACACTAATGATGCTCCAGATCATTTAGATTTAGAATATTCATCGATGGGTATTGGTGATTTTAGAGAAGTTCCTTTAATGATGAGAACTAATCTTGGTTATACGGCTTGTTTTAAATATCAAGGTTATGCCTTAGAAAATGATGCATCTCCACTTCCAAATAGTCATGGGGAATTTGAAACTTTAAGGATTGATTTATTTGATGAAGTTTTAAATATTGAATTATCATTATATTACCGGGTATTTACAGGTAGTGATGTTATATCACGTTATACTAAAATTAAAAACAAGGGTGAAGAAATTCATCTTGAAAGATGCTTAAGTTTAATGCTAGACTTAAAAAATGATATTAAAAGAAGTATAGTAACCTTTGATGGAAACTGGTCAACCGAAAGAAATTATTCAGAAAAAGATTTAGAATCAGGTATCTATATTAACGATTCAAAATCAGGTGCTAGTTCGTCTAAACATAATCCTTTTGTGATTGTTAAAGGCAGAGGAACAAATGAATATGCTGGCGAAGCGATTGGTATAAATCTTGTATATAGTGGTAATCATATCACAATTGCGGAGGTTACACCTTTAAAACAGACTAGGATATTAATGGGTATTAATCCTTATGGGTTTGACTATATGCTTAAAAAAGATGAAGAATTTATTACCCCAGAAGCTGTTATGACTTACACTAATAAAGGATTAAATAAAATGAGTGAAAATTTTCACTCTTTTATTAATGAAAACATTATTCCAATAAATTTTAAAAATGTAGTTCGTCCCATTGTAATCAATAACTGGGAAGCGACATATTTTAATTTTAATGAACAAAAAATTGTTAAGTTAGCTCATGAAGCTAAAAAACTTGGGATTGAGTTATTAGTATTAGATGATGGATGGTTTAAAGGCCGTGATAATGATCATTCAGGCTTAGGTGATTATGATATAAACCTAAAGAAGTTGCCAAAAGGCTTATCACATTTAATTAAGAGAGTAAATAAAGAAGGACTTAAGTTTGGCTTATGGTTTGAACCAGAAGCTATTAGTCCTAATAGTGATTTATATAAGAAGCATCCAGAATATGTGGTAAAAGTTCCAAACCGTAAACCGGTTATTGGCCGAAATGAGTTACTACTTGATTTAACAAATCAAGAGGTAGTCGACTATATTGAAAATGAAATAAGTAAGATTTTAAGTGAAAATAATATTGCTTACGTCAAATGGGATTATAACCGAAATATTAGTGATATGTATGGAAATAAACTTTTAAATCAAGGTGAATTTTATCATAGATATATTATGGGTTTATATAACTTAATGGATAATTTAACAAAAAAGTTTCCAAACATATTATTTGAAGGATGTGCAAGTGGCGGAAATCGGTTTGATCTTGGAATTCTTTCTTTCATGCCACAAATATGGACCTCTGATAATACAGATGCGATTGAAAGATTATATATACAGACAGGCACAAGTTATGGCTATCCTTTATCAACCATTAGTAATCATGTAAGTGCCATTCCTAATCATCAAACTTTAAGAAAAACAACCCTTAATTCACGCTTTAATACTGCTTTATTTGGGGTTTTTGGCTTTGAACTAGATTTATGTAACCTTAAAAGAAGCGAAAAGAAAAACTTAAAAAAAATGATTGAAATTTATAAGAAATACCGCGAATGCTTGCAGTTTGGGAATTTTTATCGTCATGATGAGAATATTTTTAATAGTGAAAAAGGATATCATTATGCTGTATCACAAAATAAAAATAAATCAGTTGCGTTACTTTATCAAAAATCACTAAGACCTGAAAAAGGTGAAGATGTTTTAAAGATTGATGGCTTAGAAGAAAACAACTTATATCAGTTTTATAATATACCTGAACATTGTGAAATTAAGAAATTTGGAAGTTTGATTAATATAATTTCACCAATCAGGATCAAACAAGATGGTATTATTCATAATATTATTAATAAATTCTATAAGCTTGATGGTGATAATGAACAATATATCTTAACTGGTCGGACGATTAAAAATGCAGGAATTAGAGTTAACCCTAAATTTCAAGGTTCGGGATTTGGGAAAAATGTTAGAGTACAGCTCGATAATGAATCTAGGGCTTACTATATTGATAAGTTATAAAAATAATTTAAAAATATTTTAATGTCAATTTGAAAGTGTAGGTTCTAGAATGAAAAAATTTATAGCTGTAATAATTAAAATTCGATATTTAATAATCACTATTTTAAGTGTTTTTTTCATCGTATCATTAACACTTATAGGAAGTCTAAACATTAATTATCGAATTGAAGATTACCTACCTGATACATCAGATACTAAAATTTCTCTTTCTATTTTAGACAAAGAGTTTGGTAAAACTACAGAATTTACATTGATGGTAGAAAATATAAATAAAGAAGAAGCTGAACGTATCAAAAGCGAGCTTATGTATGTCGCTGGTGTGAACTTGGTAATTTTTAGTGTAAATAAAGAAGAATTTTATCGTAACAACTGTGCTTTATACAAAGTAATGGTTTCTGGAGAAATAAATGATTCTAGTGTTAAAAATTTTACTTTAAATGTCAAAGAAACAATAGATGATTATAAATATGTTATAACTGGTAGCGTTATAAAAATGGCAGAGATTGAAAAAAATACTGACCATGACGTTCCTCTTATTTTAATTATTTCAAGCATTCTAATAATTACTTTGCTTATACTAACTTCATCCTCATTTTTTGAACCAATTATTTATGTAATAACTATTGCGTTTACAATTGTTTTTAATCTTGGATCAAATATTATTTTTAAGGAAATTTCATATTATACAAATTCGATGGCGGCTATAATTCAGCTAGCCCTAACAATTGATTACTCTATCATTATTATGCATAAGTATAATCTAGTTAAAGAAGAAGAAAAAGATACTATAAAAGCTATCACTAAATCTATGTCTAGTTCTATTAGTAGTATTATATGTAGTGCCTTAACAACGATGGCTGGATTAATCTCTTTATCATTTATGAGTATTAAAATAGGGCTTGATATGGCTTTAGTTTTTACTAAAAGTATTCTAATTTCTGTTGTAATTACGATTATTTTAATGCCCATTTTAATTGTTACTTTTAAAAAACCTTTAGAAAAATTAAAACATAAAGAGTTAAGAATTAATAAAGAAAAATTAGCTAATTTCCTTTTTAATAAAAAAATTATTATTACTTTTATACTTTTAGGATTAGCATTAACGGGATTTGTCTTAAGTTTTAAGACGAAAATTAGTTATCGAGAAAAGACAACATATCACCAAGAAGAACAGATTTTAAAAACCTTTGATTCTTCAACGCAAATAATGATTTTAACACCAAAGGTAACTACTAAAGATGATGCTAATAAAGAAATTGAGTTAATTAAAGATATCAAAAACTTAAAGTTTATAGATAATTATATTGTTAAAAATGTAATGTCTTTTACTGCGACACTTAAAACACCCGTAAATTATAAGGAAGCAATTGAACTGTCTGGTTTTGATGAAAGTTTTGTTTTACCAATATTTAAGTATTACTTTAAAAAACAAGATATTACTTTAGATGATAAAGTGGAAATTGATACTTTACTAAATTATACAAAAGTTGGGATTGCCCTAAATGAAATATTTAAGGAACAGCCTTTATTTATAAAAAACATAATTATTGAAAAAATTAATAGTGTTTATAGTGTTTTTAGTAGTGAAAATTATTCACGGATAATTCTAGAATTAAATCTAGATTCAAAGAAAGATGAAATGTATGACTATTTAGATGAACTAGAAAAAATTATTGATAAGCGCTATGATAAAGCATATATTGCCGGAGATGTCATTGTAAATAATGATATTAAAAAGTCATTTTCATCAGATTTAAATATGATAAATACTTTTACGATTGTACTTATTTTTATCATTATCTTATTAATTTTTAAATCGGTTTCTATCCCAGTTATTTTAATCATTGTGATTCAAGGCGCTATTTATTTATCATTCTCTTTATCGCTTATATTAAAAGAGGAAATTAACTTTTTAAGTTATATGGTAATATTAGCAATCCAGATGGGTGCGACTATTGATTATGGTATTGTTTATACAAGTAACTATTTAGATGAACGTATTGTTTTAGATAAAAAAAGTGCGATGTTTAAGAGTATTAAGAATAGTACATCAACGATTGTTTCATCAGGTATTATTTTAACCATTTGCGGTATTATGGTTTCCTTAGTTTCTAAAACCGGAATAATTGCAAATATTGGTTATATGTTAGCTAGAGGAACTATTGTTTCTGTAGTCATGGTAACGATTCTTTTGCCATGTATCTTATATCTTTTTGATAAAGTAATTATAAAAACAACTTGGAGGAAAAAAATATGAAATTTGGAATTATTGGCTTAGGTGTAATATCTCATAGATTTACAAGAGTTTTAAAAAGTTTAGGTGAAGAAAACTTATATGCCTGTGCAGCCCGTGATTTAGATAGGGCCAATGCTTATAAAGAAAAGTATGGTTTTAAAAAGGCCTATAGCAATTATGATGATTTAATTAATGATCCTGAAGTTGAAGCAATCTATATTGCCTTAACTCATAACTTTCATTTTGAGATTACAAAAAAATGTATCTTAAATCATAAACCAGTTATTTGTGAAAAACCATTCTTATTAACCGAAAAAGAAGCAACGGAAATTGACATGCTAAGGAAGACAAAAAATGTTCTAGTTATGGAAGCCTTATGGACACGCTTTACTCCACTTTCAAGAAAAGCAAAAGCAATTATTGATGCTAAAATCTTAGGTGATATCTTACTTCTAGAAGCTGATTTTTGCGTTAATGTTCCATATGATGAATCATCAAGATTATTTAATAAGGAATTAGCTGGTGGTAGCTTGTATGATATTGGAGTATATAGCCTTGGTTATATGGTTGGTTTAATTGATCAAGATATTAAAAATGTTCAATCAATGACAAAATATTATCCAAATAAAGCTGATGCAACTTCTATTGTAAACTTAGAATTTGAGAGTGGTATTTTAGGCAAATTTACTTGTACTTTTACATATGCTAAAGAAAAAACAGCATATGTTTATGGAACTAAAGGTAAGATGGTTATTGAAAACTTTCCTTGTAGCCACTTGATTAAAGTTTATGATAAAGATAATAACGAGATATATGAGGAAAATTTAAAAGTTGAAGATGGCTTTATTTATCAAATTGAACATTTTATAAACTTAGTGGAAAATGGAAAATTAGATTCTGAACTAATGCCATTTAGTGATGTAATAAGAGAAGTAAAAGTGTTTGATAGTGTATTAAAAACTAAATAGTTTTAAACCCTGTAAAGATAAATTAAACTTTATGAGGTTCTTATTTTAAAAACTAAAATTGTTAGCTATTTTACAATTTATCACAAATAAATAAAATCCAATTATTTATTCAAAATAGCTTAAAAATATTGTATAATAAAGGTGAAATATTCGGAGGAATGAAGAAAATGAAGAAAAATGACGTTTATGTACTTTCAAATGGAGTAAAAATTCCGGTGATTGGCTTTGGTACATGGCAAATTAAAGACGGCGATGATGCTTATAATTCAACCTTATCTGCTTTAAAAGCTGGTTATAGACATATTGACACTGCCCGCGCATATGGAAATGAAGGAAGCGTTGGTAAAGCAATTAAAGATAGTGGTATTAAAAGGGAAGAAATATTTATAACCACTAAATTACCAGCAGAAATAAAAGGATATGAACAAGCAAAAAAATATTTTAACGAATCAATTGAAAAGCTAGGTGTTGATTATCTAGATTTATATCTAATTCATGCACCAAAACCATGGGATGTTTATACTGATGGTATGGAATATATGCCAGCAAATATTGAAACATGGAAAGCTTTTGAAGAATTATATTTAGAAAAGAAAATTAGAGCAATTGGTGTTTCAAACTTTTATCCAAACCATCTTGAAGCATTACTAAAAGAAGCAAAAATTGTACCAATGGTTAATCAAATTCAAATTAATCCTAACTATATACCACGCGATGCGATTAAAATGTGTAAAGAATATGGTATTTTATTAGAAGCATATTCTCCATTTGCGACTGGAAGAATTTTTAATGACGAAAGATTATTAAATATTGCAAAAAAATATGGAGTTTCATTAGCTAAGCTATGTATGAAATGGAGCTTACAAAATGGTTTTTTACCATTACCTAAATCTACTCATGAAGAAAGAATTCTTGCTAACCTTGATGTTTTTGATTTTGAAATAAGTGATGAAGATATGAAATTGATTGGAGAAATTTAAGATGAAAAAAATTCTTTTACTTCTTACTTTTTTCTTATTTTTTGTAAGCCTTTTCGGATGCAGTGATACAACATCTAAAAAGACAAGCTTATCTTTAAATACATCAAGTAATACAACTTCAAGTAATAAAACATCAAATAGTATAACAAACAGTACAACATTAAATACAACTAAATCAAGTTCAACCACTAAAAGCACTTTACCTAGTAATGTAATTAACTTGGAAAATGGTATTTTAGAAGCAGAAAATTATATTACTATTGTAGATTGTAAAACTGAGACAACTTCTGATATTGGTGGCGGGAAAAATATTGGTTATATAACTGCAAATAGTGTTTTAACATATTTTGTTTATTTTCCTGAAACAAGCTACTATAAAATAGGATATAGGATAGCTGGCGATGGAAGTGGAAACTTAGGAAAAATTCTTAAAATGTATCTTGATGAAGATGTAGTTTCTTCCCCAACACTTGTTAAAACAGGAGGTTGGCAAAGCTGGGCTACAATTTCTGACTATGCATATATTAACAAAGGAGTTTATGAATTAAAACTTATGTCAAGCGGTGAAGGATATAATTTAAACAAAGTAACATTTAAGCCAATTACTGAAGAACAATATGAAAAACGCAATGATATACCTGTATCTAACGCAAAAGTTATTAAAGAAAATGCAGTGACTGTTTATTCTACTTCAACGGAGAATTCACAAAATCAAGCATGGTATACCCAAGAGTTTGCGATTTCTAATAAAGCAAAAAGAATTGGAACTTTAAATTTAACTGAAATATCTGATGCGTTAACTGAGACAGTCACAATAGATATTAATCAAAAACATCAAACTTTCTTAGGCATTGGTACATCAGTTGAGGAATCATCAGTTAATAACTATATAGGGTTAGATGAAGTAACGCGACGTGAAGTTTTAAAAACTTTAATTGACCCGGTTAATGGCTGTGGAATGACTTTGTTCCGTTTAACAATTGGAACAAGTGATTTTACATCTAAAGATTTCTATACTTATTATGATACTTTAACAACACAAGAACCTGACTGGGAAAATGGCTTTTCAATTCAGAAAGATATTGATTATAAGATAATTGAAATTATTAAAGAAATTATAGAAATTGCCGAAGAACTTGGGGTTAATGATGAAATAAAATTCTTTTCATCACCTTGGACACCACCAGGGTGGATGAAAAATGAAACAAGTAGCTCAAAATCATATGCTAATAATGAGCTTTTACTTAAAGGTGGAAGTTTTAATACTGAATATTATGATGAATACGCAATGTATTTATTAAGATACTTAGAAGAGTATGCTAAACTTGGAATTGATATTTATGGCTTAACATTACAAAATGAACCTCAACTAGAAATCGATTATCCAAGCTGCCGTATGACAGGTTACCAGGAAGGTCAAATTGCAATTCGTCTTAAGAATTTAATCAAAGAAAGTGAAATTCTAAAAAATAAAGATCTTGAACCAAAGATTTTTGTGTTTGACCATAATCCATCAGACGCTTCATCTTTTTTACAATCTTTATACTCAATAAAAGACATTAACGACTATATTGATGGTATTGCCTTCCATGATTATTCCGGTGATTTATCAATTATGCAACAAATGAAAGACCGTTTTTTAAATGAAAATCAGGATGTAATGTTAACTGAAAGAAGCGTTTGGGGAACAAGTGGAGCGATTTCTATTATTAATTATTTTAGAAATGGTGCAGTAAGTTATAATGCTTGGGTTACAATGCTTGATTCTAACGTTGGCGTTCACCAATGGGTTGGGACACCATCACCAACGCTGTTTATTCGTAAAGCAGGATCACAAGACAAATACTGGGCAACACCAGAAGTATATATAATGGCCCAATTTGGACGCTTTATAAGACCAGGATATGTAAGAGTTACAAGCGACAATGGGGTTGATGGAACTTTACCAAATGTATGTTTCTTAGATGAAGCAAATAACAAACTAATTATGGTTGCGGTAAATGCTTCTTCAACTGATTCATATTTTAAAGCAGTTATTGGTGACAAAGAATTTTTAGCCAAAATTGCTGGCTCAAATGTCGCAACATTTATTATTGATTTAAATTAGAGGAGAATAAAATGAAAATAAAAGGTATTGTATCAAAAGACTCAGGTGAATGGTTTAAAGAAGCAAGCAACTTTGATATTAGCAAAAATCCATTTTCTAGTATAATCAATCTTAATTATCAAAAAAAGTATCAAACTATAACTGGTTTTGGAGCTTCATTTACAGATGCTTCTGCATATCTTATTAATAAGGTTTTAAATGAAAAAGAAAAAAATGAATTAATGATGAAGCTCTTTGATTATAATGAAGGTATTGGCATATCTTTCTTAAGAAATCCAATGGGTTCATCAGATTTTGCAAGAGATTTTTACTCTTATGATGATATGCCTAAAGGTGAAGAAGATTTTAATCTTGAGCATTTTTCAATTGAACATGATTTAGAGGATATTATTCCTTTAACATTAAAAGCTAAAGAAATTAATCCTGATATTACCGTGATGGCTTCACCTTGGTCGCCACCAGGATGGATGAAATCGACTGATTCAATGATTGGTGGATTTTTAAGATATTACTGTTATGACGTATATTCAAGATATTTCTTAAAGTTCATTAATGAATACAAAAAACAAGGTATTGATATTAAATATATTACCTTACAAAACGAACCAGACTTTTCTCCACCTCATTATGCAGGCATGCGTTTTACAGCAGTCGAAGCCGCATACTTCATCAATAATTTTATTGGACCTTTATTTAAAGAAAATCATGTAGAAACTAAAATACTAGCTTATGATCATAACTGGGATTTAATTGAATATCCAATGACAATTTTAGACTTAGCAAGAAAATACGTCGATGGTGTTGCATGGCACGTTTATGGTGGAAATGTTTCGTCACAAACAAAACTTCATGAAGCATATCCAGGTATTGAAACACATTTTACTGAATCATCAGGTGGCGAATGGGTTCATAATGCCATATCTGCGATGATTAATAGTGGTATAAATGTAATGCGTAACTGGTCTAAGAGTATGATTTTATGGAATATTGCCTTAGATGAAATCAATGGACCATTTGTGCCTGGTTTTGGTAAAAGTATTTGTCATGGTTTAGTGACGATTAATCAACAAACTAAAGAGGTTTTATTTAATCGTGCTGATTACTTTGCTCTTGGCCATTTTTCAAAATTTGTAAAAAAAGATGCGTTAAGAGTGGATACTAATAACGATATAATAAACAATGTTGCGTTTATAAATAAAGATGAAAGTTTAGTAATTGTATTATCAAATTCAAGCCCTGAAGAAAGAAAAATAAGTGTTAGAATTGATGATGAATACATCAACTTAACACTTGATCCTTGTTCGCATTATACATATGAAATTAGGAGAAACTAAAAATAGTTTCTCTTTTTCATAAAAATTTTAAATTTGTAGTGAACTTAAAAAGTTGGATTACAATAAAGGAAGTTCACTAGAGTTTAATACATCTTATTTAGCATAATATAAAATCATATTATGTTCTTTTTTATTTTCGTAGATTACTTTTTCTTAGAGAATTAATAGCCCACTAATTGTTTTTCTATTTTTACCATAAACCGCTAATCCTGATAAAAATGATAAAATAAAATCAGTGGTATCATTAGTCATTTTCTTTAAAAAATTTTAAATATTTTAAATCATTTAAGTATAAGAAAATTAATAATTCTGTTTGTGTTATGTTAAAAAAGTCATGAGCAGTTAAATTAAATCTTTGCTTTGCATAAGCATTAGTTAAGCTATCTTTCTCTTAATTCTTTATTTTTTTATTATAATCATATTTTCTATGCTTTTTTTACATTCTTAATAAGTAAAATATTCATTACAATCATTAAGATCACAAATAAGAATAGGTAAATTGGAAAGATACTAAGCGAATAATTAGTTGCAATTTTCCCAAAAAGCGGAGCAATAAAAGTAGTGCCAATATAAGCGAAAGCCATCTCAAAGCCAATAATCGATTTACTTTCCTCAACGCCAAAATTTACTGGTGTTGAGTGAATCATTGCTGGATATACTGGTGCACATCCTAATCCCATCATAACAAAGATAATATATGTAAAAGTTTTATTATATGGTAAGAATAAACAACCGATACTAATAAATAAAATAATAATGCCTATTAAAATTAATTTACGATCGCCTATTTTAATACTTAAAAGCCCACATGAAAATCTACCAATAGTTAATCCTAAAAGAAAGATTGAAGAAAAAATCGCTGCTTCATGGGGTAATAAATTTTTAGTTTTAACAAGAAATGTTGGACCCCACAAAATAATTGTTTGTTCAACGGAACAGTAAAACAAGAAGATAAGTAATGCAAATATAACACCTTTAATCTTGAAAGGATTTATTAAAGTATTTTTCTCTTTTTCCGCCAAATTCTTTTTCCATAAAGGAATTGAAAAAATAAAAATAACTAATAATATAAGCTGTAATGATGCAATGATTAAATATCCTTTAGCATAACTTGAATCTTTTAAAAACTTAGACATGATGAGTGGGCCAATAAGGGCACCTAAGCCCCAACAAGAATGTAAAAAGTTCATATGATAAGCTTTAAAATTTGCGGCAACGTAATGATTAAGTGTAGAATCAATTGCTCCAGCCCCAAAACCTAGTGGTATTGCTAAAAATGGTAAAACCCAAAATGTTTTAACAATGGAAAACATAAATAAACTAAAGCATGTAAAAAGTACTGAAACTATAACAATTTGGTATGGTTTAAATTTTTGAAGTAACCAACCGCTTAGTAAACTTGAAATAATTGTTCCTAAACTAACAATAAAAGCTAAGATACTTGCATAATCTAGAGGGACATTTAAAATAGTCGACATCTCTGGCCAAACACTTCCGAGTACAGCGTCTGGAAGGCCTAGAGAAATAAATGCTAAATAAATTATGATAATAAAAATCGTTGCCATAAAAATCACCCATACGATTATATCATAATTTCTATTTAATTAATGTTAAAAGTAAAAAAAATGAAAAAAAATGTTAGAAATAATAAATTGTTTGATATAATATATACGAATTAAATAAAAAAATATAGGAGTGAAATTATGGGAAGAGCACATGAAGTTAGAGCTGCATCTATGGCAAAAACAGCAGCAGCTAAGAGTAAACTTAATGCCAAATGGGGTATGGCCATATATGTGGCAGCAAAATCTGGAGTGCCTGACCCGGAATTAAATCTAGCTTTACGTAAAGAGATTCAAAGAGCAAAAAAAGAAAATGTTACAGCTGATGTCATTAAAAGGGCAATTGAAAAAGCTAAAGGTGGCGCAGCTGGTGAATCATATAATTTTGTGCGTTATGAAGGCTTTGGACCTAACAACTCTATTTTTATGGTAGATTGTTTAACAGATAACGTAAATAGAACTGTAAGTGATGTTAAAGCAGCATTTACTAAATGCGGATTTAAAATGGGAGTTTCAGGATGTGTTTCACACATGTTTAACCAACAAGCAGTTTTTTCTTTTAAAGCTTTAAATGCTGATGAAACATTAGAATTGCTTGTAGAAAATGATTGTGAAGCAGACGATATTGTAACTGAAGATGATTTTACAGTTATTTATGCCCCTGCATCAGAATTTAGTAAAATTAGAGATTGTATAGAAGCAAAAATGCCAGATATTGAATTTGATGAATGCGAAGTTAAAATGATTCCTTCAACTTATGTAGAATTAAAAGATGAAGATGATATCCGTCACTTTACTCGTTTTCAAAATATGTTAGATGAATTAGAAGATGTTCAAGAAATTCATCATAACATCACTGGTTTACCAGAAGATGAAGAATAGATATTGGGAAGCCAATATCTTTTTATCGTAAGGAGAAAAAACATGGCTAATTACACTGAACTAGCAAATTTAATTTTCCCTGAAGTTTCTTTAACAATCGCGGATTTAGAAAAAAGATATCCAGAACGAAAGTTAAAAGAAGGAGCTATTGTAACTAGATTTGCTCCATCACCTACAGGATACTTACATACAGGTGGCTTGTTTTCATCATTAATCAGCTACCGTTTAGCTATGCAAACAAATGGGGTATTTTTTTTGCGTATTGAAGATACTGACCAAAAAAGAGAAATTGAAGGTGCTGGCGAACTTTTAGTTAGAGAACTTAGTAAGTTTAGTATTTATCCAACTGAAGGATACCAAGCAGATAATATTGAAAAAGGAATTTATGGTCCTTATAAACAATCAGATCGTGCTGAGATTTATAAAGTAGTTATCAAAGATATGATATCTAGAGGCTTAGCTTATCCTTGTTTCTGTACGCAGGAAGAAATGGAAACATTACGTATTGCTCAAGAAAATGAAAAGCTAAGAACTGGTTATTATGGAAAGTATGCCAAGTGCCGTCATTTAACAGTTGATGAACAAATCGAAAGAATTAAAAATAATGAATCATTTGTTATTCGCTTTAAATCACATGGTAATGAAGAAAATAAAGTTCATGTTAAAGATTTAATTAGAGGCGAACTTGATTTAACTGAAAACGATCAAGATATCGTTATTTATAAATCGGATGGACTTCCAACATATCATTTTGCTCATCTAGTTGATGATCATTTCATGCGTACAACACATGTTATAAGAGGTGAGGAGTGGTTATCAAGTTTACCAATTCATATTGAGCTTTTCAACACAATGAATTGGCAACTTCCATTCTATGCTCATCTACCAGTTATCATGAAACTTGAAGACGGCAGAAGAAGAAAATTATCAAAAAGAAAAGATCCTGAAGCCGCTGTTGGTTATTTCTTAGAAAGTGGTTATCCAGCAAATGGAATTGTTGAATATTTACTTACCATAGCTAACTCAAACTATGAGGAATGGCGTAGCCAAAACATGGATAAAGAAATGTTTGATTTTATTTTATCTTTTGATAAGATAAGTCTTGATGGGGCATTATTTGATATGGCTAAGATTCAAAATATTTGTAAGGAAAGATTAAGTATTCTACCAACAGAAATAATTGCTAAAAATGCATATTCATGGGCAGAAGTTTATAGTAAAGATCTATATGATCTTATTAATCGTGACTATGATTATTTTAAAAAAATTATGTCAATTGATAGAGAAAAAGAAAATCCTCGTAAAGATTATGAAAAATATTCAGATATCTTTAACGCTATTAACTTCTTCTATGATGATTTCTTTGATGAATCATTAAAGGAAGAATTACCATTCCCAGAGACATTAAATAAAGAAGAAATAAAAAATATCTTGCATTTATACTTAAAAAATATTAAAATGAATCTTGGCGATGAAGAATGGCTTAATGATTTAAAGGCTCTTGGTTTAAATATGAACTATGCACCAAGTGCTAAAGAGTACAAAAAAAATAAAGAACAATTTAAAGGACATATTGGTGATTTTTCTGGAGCTATTCGTGTAGCTGTAACTGGAAGAAAGAACTGTCCAAATCTTTACATGGTACTTGAAATATTAGGTAAAGAAAAAATTGTTGAAAGAATTAATAAAGTATTAGCTATCATTTAGATAGCTTCTTATGGCCTGTTGGAGAAACGGTTAACTCACTGCCCTCTCAAGGCAGCATTCACGGGTTCGAACCCCGTACAGGCTACCATTTAAGACAAATAGGTTTGATACAATTTATCAGACCTTTTTTTATTGCTTTTATAGTGGCTTAAGCCACACCATATAGCCGTTATTAGCCCCTTTGTGGGCTTTTTTCTTTGTTTTTCAACCTATTTTATATAAGCGAATACGTGCGAAGTATTAACCTTTTAACGATTACATAACAATTTAACGATTACTAATTTTATCTTTTTTATGGTATCTATAAAGAACAAATTAGAAGTTGAAATAATGAATAATTTTGAAGAAAATAAAAAGATTGCTTTTTTTGTTGTAAATTTAGTTTCTAAAATGTACCACTTGGATGATGCAGTGTTAGTGGAGTTCCATCCATCTTCAGTATTTTCAAATCCAGAAGTTACTGCTATGGTTTCTAGGAACTATCGAATTAAATATAACATTAATAGATTAAAGGTGTGCCCAGATTATAAACTCTTTATTAATAACTTTCATGAGATAAATCACATTTACCAATATTGCTGTAATGACTTTGGTCATAAGCTAATGTTTAAAAAATATTTTAATAAACCAAAAGTTAGTTGTTTATGGATGCTATCTCATTTTCTTATTTAATGATGAAGAAATTATGTGATGCAGATGTTATTGTACCTGCTCCTGTTAAAAAATTAGTAGTTATAAGAGCAGATGAAATAGCTAAGTAGTTAGGGTTAAACAAATAATCAAAACGTTTGGCGAATTTAGAGCTTGTGTTGGCATTTGTTTTAAATCTCGAGTTTGTGTTGGAATTTGAAATAATAAGCAAACGTAAGCCCAGTTTTTGTTAAATTACTTTATTAATTGCTAAAAATGTGATATAACATTGTTAAGCTTGAAAGAGCAACACTTCCAAATTTACATCCCCAAAATAATTATTACACACTTTGAAAATGCCGAGATTATTCATAGAGAGAGCGAAAATCCCCCAAAAAAGTATATAGTTTTTACTATTCAAAACAAAATTAAATAACAACGGTGCAAATATTAAAAGTCGCGACGTTTTATAATTTATTTATAAAATATGAAAATGGGGGGGGGAGATATATTGATTTTTTACATATTCTGTCATATACTAATGTTGAGGAAATATCAAAATAACAACTAAATTTATTAGTGTAAATATTACTGTACTCTAAAAGTGAAAGGAGGTTTTTCCAATGGGCTTTTATACAAAGCATATTGAATTGTAACTGGATATCCAAAATTTTATATGTTCAAGATTATACAAACCCACTATTGAATTCTATAAGGAGGATTAAAATTGAAGAAATTACTTTCTATTCTTATGCTTTTATGTCTTTGCTTTACTAATGTTATTGTTGTAAGCGCTAACAACGCAAATGTATCTGTTGAAAATGAATCTCATTTTAATTATACTTTTGATGATGCTTTAACGGAATACATAGAGATAGCAGACTATTATACGAGCAATACCATTAACTTGTCTTATTCTATAAACAGTTCAGAAGTTGAATTTGGTAGCATAAACGCTGATGGCGGATATGTTGAAGATGTTGAATTAGGTGAGTTAGTCAATTTTGATTTTGTCGTTAATGAAGAAAATTCCAAAGTTGAAATTTATAGCAATTATAACGGCGAAATATTTTCTGATGTTATTTACTTCAATGAGTACGATGGTATGTATTTTTCGAGTACGGTTTCTGGGGCACAAGCGGAACGCGAGGCTCTGTATTATCAGTTGCAAAACGGTTTGATTTCACAAGATGAGTATAATGCCGAAAGCTATTCATTGATGGTTGGTGATGTTTCGGAGCAATATTCTTACGTAACACTTGCAAGTAATGGTTTGTCGGACACAACAACGGATATAACATTGGGTTGGGTAGATGACTCAGACACAGAACATACTCTTGATTATATCAAAATAGAAATCATAAAGAGAGTATATTTTGGTGGTGTGATTGACTATCCTTATTATGATACCGTCGTCGACACGATCTACACAAACGCGAATGGTTATGTTAATTACGACTTTGCAAGTGCGACGGAAGAACTATACGGATACTATATTAAAGTGTATGCCGCTACAGACAACACCAATGTAGTTGATAACAATGGCGAACAATATTATTACACTTCACAGATTGCAAACTCAGTTCCTGCAGGTGCAATAATATACTATAATGTTGATTTCACGATGGAATCGGATGTTGGTAAGGCATTTCAGTTGTCACAGGCGTTGAAATACGCTGAAATGTATGCGGAATATTTAAGTGGAAATTCTAATATAACTACTTGTACATTACATTATGGTGATGAAGGTTGCTATTACGATAGGAACAATAACATTTATATAGCAGCGAGAACAAATACTGATCCTTATCCGAATGGATACGCTGATTGGGATGTTGTTGGACACGAGTATGCGCATCACGTTCAAAAATGTTATCCCGCGATAGCACAAAATCCGGGCGGTACACACTATGTTAATACTAATAACGCTGATTCACAGATCGACCATAATGGATATACGCCTTACACAGCTAAAGATAGAGGAATGAGATTGTCTTGGGCTGAGGGATGGGCTACATACTTTGGACAAATGTATCAACAATATTCGGCAACCGAGTTGGCGGGCATTCCGTATGTTAATGATGATTATTATACCGCGGCAAATAGAGTTAGACACAGTTTGTTGATAAAAGGATATTATAGTGGCAGTGCTCACGGTGAAACAGATGAGATTGCAGTTGCTCAAATACTTTATCAATTAGACGATTCTCGTAAAAGCGGAAACGATGTGTTTAGTTATTCCGATAAAACCCTTTGGTCTTTGGTTTATAATAACTCAACCAAAACTTTTGACGCATTTTACGATGTGTTATACAATTATGTATCAAATAAAAATTCTTTAGCGAGATTTTTATCTGATTTCAGGATTACTCCGTTTGATATACATTTGATTTCACCTGATTCTATTGACATTCCGCCTACATTTGCTTGGTCAGATAACAACGGAAGTGTTCATTTCCCGTGGGACGAATACAAAGTATATGTAAAAACAAATTCTTTGGGCGAAGTATTGATAGGAACAACATCGTCAGCACAGTTTACTATGCCGATGAGACTTTGGGAAAGCATTGTAAATGGAAACGATGCTTATTACTATGTTACTGTAAGCGCAAGTGCAATAGAACATATCAGTACAGGACCTTATTATTCTGAAACATACACATTTGCTAATCCGGTTGAATCGTTACAAACAACTTTGATTAGACCAAGTGCATACGGATTTCCTGAATCCTATGGTACAAATACCGGTGTGACGACCGCAACACATACGCTTGGTTCTCATACGTTGATTACTTCAAGAGTAAGATGTGGATATATAGAAAATCAATATGTTAATCTTTCTGCAAGAAAACAAAATGTTGGTGAAGCATATTTAGAGTATCAGTTTGACACTCCCGTATATAGATTCGATGCAAACTTATCATTCTGGAGTGATTCGGAATATTTAAGCGCTACAGATAGTACAGCAGTGATTCAGTATAAGAACGCAGATGGAGAATGGATTACGGTTGTAGATTTGCTTGATGGTACACTGCCGACAGATAGAACGCAGCAGAAAACTTATACTGCAATATTTCCTAAAGGAGCTACGAACTTTAGAATTTATGTTTCTACAAGTAAAATCGGAACACATAACAAAGGTAGGATCTCCATAGGAAACGTTGTGCTTTATTATGAAGATTAGGAGATAAAATTATGAAAAAAATACTATTATGCCTTATGATTGTTTCTCTATTATTCATAAGTGGTTGTAACATTGTCAATCCTTCTTTGAATAATAGCGGTAACGGTACAACCAAAAACGGCGGCAACGGTACAACCAAAAACGGCGGTAACAACACAACCGATGTGGTTAATGATGAAATGGTACGTACTGTGCTTAATGGAGGAGGGTTGGCAGCTCCTTCTCTCCCTCACTACGTTTCAACGGAAATCGTTAAGCGTTGTTTAATTTCAAATGAATTTGTGTCTGCAAATGTTTATTTAGGACACCCGATGTTTAGAGATTCGGTAGCTTTTTCTGATTTTGTGCTTGATATGTCAGAGTTGCAGAATTGTTTATTTTCTATTGTCGTAAATTACAATGGTGAGAAGCGTGTAACTGTGATAGAGAATGTGAATTATGTAGATACCCTATATAAAGTCACAACTACAGATTTATATGACGAAAATGAAATTTTTAAAGGAAGTATCGTAAATTATTCAAAATATCACAGCGTTAATTTGGATATAGCTTCGATGATTGGTGTTTCTTATGGGTATGTGAATATAGAACTCCAAATCCAACTTCCCGATGGAACGAAATCCGTTGTAATGAGTGATACCGTGTACTATTCTGTTACGGATACAGAGATTGTTTTTGGTTTGGTCAGCAATCCTATTGCACATGAGGGTGATCCCGGTATTATCACAATTGGTTGGACTTACGAAGAAAAATAACATTTTTTAAATTGTTAAATTTAGCCGGTGTGTCGAAAGATACATCGGCTTTTTCTTGACAAGTAGCTGTTTATAATGATTTTTGGGCAAAAAAATTCTGTAATATTAGAAATGTTCGAAGAAAAAACTTAAAGTTTAAGCACTTTTTAGTGAAATGTAAAAATGCAAACGGAGGTTGCGCGTTTTTCAACCCAAGTTGTGTTTTCTTTTTATAAAAATCTTTAATAGGATTTTAAGAAATACGATTACGAACCATAGATCGTACCATCATAAATAAAATTGTTCTAAGTCTTTTCTTTCTGCATTTAGTAATAGAACGATGTTTTCCATCCTTTTTACCAGATTGGTCAATATTAGGATCGGTACCAGCAAAAGCAATTAAAGACTTATATAAATGAAATCTTTCAAGATTATAAAGTTCTGTAAGTAATCTAGAAGCTGCATTTGTGTCAATACCAGGAATGGAGTCTATACAATCAAGAGAACGCCTTTTATCTTCATCTGCATTAATTATTTTATTCATTTCATCTAAAGTTTTATTTAGTATGGTTTTATAGAATAAAGCCTGATAAGCATAATCTTTAAGCATTTCAACCTTAAAGTCATCTTTAGTACAGCCAGGAACAATTGTTTCTATAAGATTTAAAAGTCTAGTTATTACATTAGTGGCATAAACATCTTTATGACCAGTTATTTCTCTAAAGCCTTTAATAAGCGTTGTTTTTCTATAAGAAGTAACAAAGTCTGAATGAGGATATTTTTGAAGTAATTTAATGTGGTTCAAGTCTCGAGTATCACTTAAAAGAATGTCGACAATGTTGAATTAATATATAAAAAAGTTATTTTAAAATCACTTATGAACGCAAAAAAGTATTTTTAAATGATACTAGACAAAAAACTTATCAAGGTATTAAATAGATTAGAAGATAAATAATTACTTTTATCTATTGCTAAATGACTTTATTTTATAAACGATGGATCTGAATATAATGATAATAAACTTATTAAATATTATGGTAATAGTGAAAGAGGAATTGCTGTTGGTTATGTTCTTTTTAATAAATTAGGAATTAAATATAAAACTGTTGGAGATATTCACCTTAAGAAAATGAATTTAATATCCTTTGGTGAAAAGACTAAATCAATAATTGCAGTTTTAGAATTATTAGAAAAAGAGTTTAATAATATTATTGATTGTAATTTTTATTGTTTGTTATTTTATCATAAAATTCACAAACTTGTTTTCAAATTTTATGATAAAATGATAAAATATTTAATATAAATTAATTGTGGTTAACGTCTTTTGACTATGTTATAGCTAGAGGTGTGGCTGCTTATTTTAGTGATGGAAAGATTACAAAAAAAAATGGATTTGGTTGCGAAAATGTCTTAGTAATAGATTCAGTTTAATAAATAAAAAGTAATAAAATGACTTGGAGGATGAAGCAATGAATATTAAACTTGTAAAATTAACGCATGAATACAAGAAGCAGCTTTTTGATATGCTTGATGAATGGGTAAAGGGTTGTGAAGGTAGTGATGAAAATTATACGCCTTGGGCAGTATTTAAAAATGATTATCATGATTTTGATTATTATCTAGAAAAACTTGAATTAAAAGAATCTAAAGATGGTAAAGTACCAGACAGTGTTTTTTTCTGTCTTGATTTAGATCGAAACATTTTTGTAGGAGCTGTTAATATTAGACATTATTTAAATGAACGATTACTCTATACTGGTGGACATATTGGTGATGGAATAAGACCGTCAGAAAGAAGAAAAGGCTATGCGACAAAGATGATTGCTTTAGCTTTAGAAGAATGTAAAAAGTTAGGTATAAAGAAAGTTTTAATGTGTTGTGATAAAAATAATATTGGTTCTTATAAATCAATCATTAATAATGGCGGAGTTTTAGAAAATGAAATAACAGATGAAGATGGATGCATTGTCCAAAGATATTGGATTGAATTATAAAAAAGAAAAATTAATTAAGCATTTAAGACTTTATTAAAATATAAAAGACATGAATTAAGTACAAAGGAGGATAAAATAGTGAAAAATAATTTTATTTACAATTATCATAAAATAATTATTATAGGGTGTGCTGGAAGTGGAAAATCATACTTTGCACGAGAACTAAATCAAAAACTAAATATTCCTCTTTATCACTTAGATTTATTATATTGGAAGGAAAACTGGGTTGAAACACCTAGGGAAGAATTCGTTTTAGTAATTAAAGAGATTATGAAGAATGATAAATGGATTATTGATGGTAATTATAGTTACTCTCTTGAAGATAGAGTTAAAGAAGCAGATTTAATTTTTTATCTTGATTTACCTACCCAGGTTTGTCTAGATTCTGAAAAAGAAAGAAGAGGGAAAAAAAGGCCAGATCTTCCTGAATATTTAGAAGAAAAATATGATGAAGAATTTATTACTTTTATTAAAGAATTCAAAAAAAATAAGAGGCCAGCTGTTTTAGAACTACTTAAAAAATATCCAGAAAAAAAGGTTGTTATTTTTACATCAAGAGAAGAAAAAGAAGAATTTGTTAAATCAATATAAATATAAAAAGATATTTTAAATACTAATTGTATTTTTAAATTTAAAGTTTGCTAAATAGGTGATGGTTTGTTATAATTAGTTATTAATTATAAGTAAGGCTAGGTATATACATGAATAAAGAAGAACAAATTAAAATTAATTTGCTTAAAGAAGATATTAAAATAAAAAAAGCGGAAATAAAAAAAGAAGGTAAAATAGATAAAGAAAAAGTTAAAGCTTTAAAAGCTTATAAGAAAGAAGAAAGCTTACTTAGAAATAATCCCCCGCATCTAAGATTAATTGAAGAAATTGGTAATGCGATTACCCATGGAGCAGGAAGTATTTTTGCGGTAGTGGCAATTATTTTAATGATAATAAAATCTACTAGTACTAAGCAGATTGTCGCAGCTTTAATATATGGTATTTGTATGTTACTATTATTTACAATGAGCTGTTTATATCATTCTTTTAAATATGGTTCTAAGGTTAAAAGAATTTTTAGGCGTTTTGATTATTCCACAATTTATTTGTTAATTGGTGGAACCTTTACACCGATACTACTAATTTTCTTAAATAATTTAACCGGAGTATTAATTGCGATTATTCAATGGATAATCATTATTACCGGTATTACTTTTATTGGAATTTTTGGCCCAGGAAAATTAAAGTGGTTTCATTTTCCTGCTTATTTCATTTTAGGATGGCTTGGTGGAATATTTATTGTACCAAGGATGTTTCAGGAAAATATTAATTTATTCTTCTGGATTTTAAGCGGTGGATTATTTTATACTTTAGGTATGGTTCCCTTCTTAATGGGCGAAAAAAAGCATGCACATTTTATTTGGCACTTTTTCGTAATATTTGGGGCAGTAATTCAATGGATAGGGATCTATATTTATTTGTACTAATAAACGAGGTAGAATTATGAATTTAAACCGACAAAAGATTTTCAAAATATGTTTAGCAGGAATGTTTTTAGCTATAGGGTGGTTAATGCCCTTTTTAACGGGACAAATTCCGGAAATTGGTAATAAGCTTTCACCAATGCATATTCCGGTATTACTCTCTGGATTTATACTAGGACCATTTTATGGACTTGGAATTGGTTTTATAACGCCAATTACGCGTTCCCTATTTTTTGGTATGCCACCACTATTTCCAAATGCTTTAGCTATGGCCTTTGAACTTGCGACTTATGGTATGGTAAGTGGCTTATTATTTAAATACTTTTATAGTAAAAACAAGAGAAATGAAGCAGTAATTATTTTAACTCTGATTATAGCGATGATTTCAGGAAGAATTATTTGGGGTACTATACAATTTCTTTTAAACTTAATAATTGGGAATTTTTTTACTTTTAAAATGTTTTTAAATGGATCGCTTATTCTTGCTTGGCCTGGAATTGTTGTGCAGGTAATTTTAATCCCAGTTTTGATCTCTATTTTGCTTAGAACTAGGGTTTTAGATAATCTTCTTGGTGAGTAAAATGTTTAATTTCGAAGAGATTAGTAAAAGAATTTATGATATTTTAAATGAAAAAGGGAAAGTAATTATTGCAATTGATGGAGACTGTGCCAGTGGTAAATCAACTTTAGCTGAAATATTAAAAGAAAAGTTTGATGCCAATATTATTCACTCTGATGATTTTTTTCTGCCATTAGAATTAAGAAATGAGGAAAGACTTCTAATTCCAGGTGGCAATATTTATTTTGAACGCCTTAAAAGCGAGGTTATTGATAATTTAGAAAATGACTTTGCTTATAGACCTTTTTCATGTAAGACAATGTCTTTAATGAAAGAAGTTAATGTAAGTAAAAAGGACGTTACGATTATTGAAGGAAGTTATTCCTTATCTCCTTATTTAGGTAAGTATTATGATTTATCAATATTCTTACAAATTGAATCATTTTTACAGCTTGAAAGACTAAAAATAAGAAATGAAAAAATGTTAGAAGATTTTATTAATAAATGGATTCCATTAGAAAAGAAATATTTTAAAGCCTTTGATATAAAAAATAAGGCAGATATAGTTATTAGTATTAATAAGTAAAAATTAATAGAAATTAAACTATATAATATTCAAATTAAAAAATTTGCGATATTTTATAGTTTTTATTTTAGAAAAAGTAAATAAAAATTTGTATTTTTTAATATATGGTAAAAAATAAAGTATAATAAACTAAGTAAGAAATTATATTATTTAAGGTGTCATAATTGGTTTATTTAAGGATAAAATTAATTATTTGACATAATAACGTTTTTAAAAGTTTAATTAGGTGTTATTTCATCTATAATTCACATTAAATGTAATTTTTTATGATATAATGATTAAACATATAAAAGGAGGATTCAGTATGTTAAAATTATCAAACATTACTAAAAAATATTATGTGGCTAACACAACTGTTGAAGCGCTTAAAGGAATAAACTTATCATTCCGTGATAATGAATTTGTAGCAATTTTAGGACCTTCTGGCTGTGGTAAGACAACACTTTTAAATATTATTGGCGGTTTAGATCGTTATACAAGTGGCGATTTATTTATTGCTGGTAAAAGTACTAAGGAATTTAGTGATCGTGATTGGGATGTCTACCGTAATCACCGGGTCGGTTTTATTTTTCAAAGTTATAATTTAATACCTCATCAAACGATATTAGGAAACGTTGAACTTGCCTTAACTATTGCCGGCATTTCAAAAGAAGAACGAGTAGAAAGAGCAAAAAAAGCGATTGATGAGGTTGGCTTAAAGGGTCAATACAATAAAAAGCCAAATCAGTTATCTGGTGGGCAGTGCCAAAGAGTAGCAATAGCTAGGGCATTAGTTAATGAACCAGAAATCTTGCTTGCAGATGAGCCAACGGGTGCTTTAGATTCAACGACATCTGAGCAAATTATGGAACTAATCAAAAAGATCGCGGAAAAACGCTTAGTTATTATGGTTACTCATAACAAGGAGTTAGCCGAAGAATATGCATCACGAATTGTCAATCTATTTGATGGTGAAGTATTAAGCGATAGTAAACCATATGATGAAAAAATTGAAGAGTATAAAAAAGAAGAGAAAAAAGAAAAGGCTAAGATGTCTTTCTTTACTGCTTTTAAATTATCTTTAAGAAATTTGTTCTCAAAGAAAGGCCGGACCATTCTTACTTGTATTGCCGGATCTATCGGTATCGTCGGAGTATCAAGTGTTTTAGCTTTATCGTCTGGAATAAAAAATTATATTGCGAGCATGCAAGATGACATGTTATCAGGTAATCCAATTGCGGTTTATGAAAGTACTATTGATTTTAATAGTCTTTTAAACAATACACCATTTGAAGTAAAGAAAACAGCCGTTAAAGAATATGGCTTTGTAAATGTTGATTCGATGATTGAATATTTGGTATCTCGTTCAAAAACGATGGATTCAATTCAGGTAAAAAATAAAATTACTAAAGAGTATCTTGAGTATGTCGCAAGTATGCCAGAAGAATATGTGGCAGCAATCACATATGAATATGGTTTAGATATCACTAATAACATTTATACTGATTTTTATACTGATAAATCAAACAAAGATAATATCTCATTATCGGCGCTTAAAAATATATATACCTCTGTTTTAAAAGAGACAGATTTTAAAGATTTTGCTGGATATGTAACAAGTATGCAAAAAGTTTTTGCCCAAGCCCCAAATGATGAAGATTACATTTTATCGCAATATAATATTTTAGGTAATGGTCGAGTTGCCAAAGGGAAAAATGAAATTATGATTGTTGTTGATAAAAATTCATCATTAACAGATTTAACTTTAGCGCAACTTGGTTATTTTACTCAAGAAGAATTTATTAATCTAATTTATAAAGCTTCAAACGATGAAAAATATGATGAAGATTTAGATGTATCTAAATATAGTTATAATGATTTAATTAATAAAAAATTTATTTGGTATCCAAATGATACCATATATAACAAACAAGAAGGTAACCAACTAAATCCTTTTTCTTATAATGCTTATTATAGTGAAGGTTTTGAAAATGGCATTGAACTTGAAATAGTAGGTATCTTAGAACCAAAAGAAAATATTTCTTATGGTTGTTTAACAAGAGGCTTTTACTATACTGAATCTTTAGCTAAATATATGATTGAAGAAAGTAAAGATTCTGAAATTGTAAATTATTTAAATGAAACTGAAAAAGAGGCTTTTACAAGCACAACATTTAATAATGTACCAACAGGTATAACTTATAAATATAATTATACATTTGATGGTATTGAACATAAAGATGTTACTGGATTTGTTGGATCTACTAATAGTATGTCATCTTTCCTATCTATTTCAGGTATGCCAGTAACTGAATATTACACATTATCTTTAAGAAACCTTGGGGGAAGTGAATTAGCCAACGAAATAAGAATTTATCCAGTTAATTTTGATCAAAAAGATTTTGTAAATGAATATTTGGATAGATGGAATGGTGATGAGGATTTATTCGTTAATGGAAAAGTTATTAAAGTAACTGACCGTGAAGATGTAACTTATAATGACAATTTAGCAATTATCATTGCGTTAATTAATAGTATGATTAATATTGTTACAACTGCTCTTATCGCCTTTACTGCTTTATCGCTTGTAGTATCTTCTGTAATGATTGGTATCATAACTTATGTATCAGTAGTTGAAAGAACAAAAGAAATTGGAGTAATTAGATCAGTTGGTGGTAGAAAGAAAGATGTTTCAAACTTATTCTACGCTGAAACATTTATTATTGGTTTAATGTCTGGAGCGTTTGGTGTAGGCACCACTTATTTGCTATCAATCGTTATTAACTCTATTGTTGGTAAACTAACAGGAGTTTATCAAATTGCCAGTCTACCAATAACTCAAGCAATAATTATGATTGTTATAAGTATTCTTTTAACCGCTATTTCTGGAGTTATGCCTGCACGTGCTGCTGCTAAGAAAGATCCTGCGGTAGCGTTAAGGACAGAGTAGAATGATCGAACGTGAATTAAAGTATGTGGTTGATAAAATACCACAAAGTTTTAATAAAGTTTTAAAAATTAGGCAATACTATTTTCGACCAAGTAAATCATCAAAACTTATATCCAAGCTTTTTCCTGAAGCTATGGATATAAGAACATACAGGCTAAGAATTATTGATGATAAAGCAATTTTAACTTTAAAAACAGAAGGTATACTATCACGTAATGAATATGAAAAAGAAGTAGATCAAGAAATAAAAGAATTAATTTTAAGCGATGAGATTACTTCAGAAATAATTAAGAACCGTTATTTTTACTACTTTGATAATTATACGGTGGAATTAGACGAATATTTAAATCTTAAAAATAAACTATTAACTGCTGAAGTTGAATATTTTAGTGATGATATAAGTTATCACAAGAAAAATATTGAAAGCATTTTAGTTAATAATCTTGATTTAGAGATAAGTGATGTAAGTTTTGATTTCAGATATAAGAACAGTAACCTTCATCAATTTTTTTAAAATTGTATTTTATATTACTACATTTATCGAAAAATTTCACCATAGCCATTGAAAAATAGATTTAATTTGGTATAATATTAATGTGCAAGACACAACTGAAAAAATTTATGGAGGAAAAAATGAAGAAAGTAATTTTATGCTTATTAGCGGCTTTGTGTTTAATTTTAGTTTCTGGATGTAACAAAGCAAAAGGTTATGAAATTGCGTTTGTAACCGATATCGGCCAATTAAAGGACAAGTCTTTTAACCAAGGTACATGGGAAGGCGTAGAAAAATTCGCAAAAGAAAACAATAAAACTTACAAATACTATCAACCAGCAAATGGCGATAGTGCAACTGATGAGGACCGTGCTGCTGCAATGAACGCTGCTATTACTAATGGTGCAAAAATTGTTGTTTGTGCTGGATTCATGCAAGCGACTGCTTTAGAAAAAGTTGCTAAAGCTAACCCAAAAGTTAAATTTGTATTCATTGATGGTTGGGCAATGGGCTTAGAAAATATTACAGCTGTTGTATTTAAAGAAGAACAATCTGGATATTTAGCTGGTTATGCTGCCGTAATGGAAGGATACACTAAACTTGGATTCTCTGGTGGTGGTGGAGGAACTAACCCTGCATGTCAAAGATTCGGTTATGGTTATATTCAAGGTGCAAATGATGCCGCTAAAGCTAAAGACATTACAGTTACTATGAATTATACTTGGAAATACGGAGAGTCATTCTCTGGAAGTCCTGAATTAAAAACTTTATTAGATGGTTGGTACTCAGTTAATGGTATTGAAGTAGTATTCACATGTGGTGGTTCTATTTGTAACAATGCATTTGCTGCTGCTTCTGAAAATAATGGAAAAGTAATTGGTGTTGACGTAGATCAATCATCTGCTTCAAATACAGTTATTACATCTGCTACTAAAGGCTTAAGTGCAGGTACAATTTATGCTCTTGAACAATTCTATAATGGAAAATGGGCAGATATTTCTGATAAAACTGCAAATTTAGGTGTTGAATCAAACGCTGTTGGTCTTCCAACTGAAACATGGTCAATGCAAAACTTTACTGTTGAAAAATATACAGAATTATTTAACAAAATTAAGGATGGAAGTATCGTTATTGACAATGTAGTTGAAGGCGCAGAAACAAAAACTTATTCTAACGTTACACTAAATTATATTCAATAATTGAAACAATTAAGAAATAAAGTATGATTTATAATAAATCATACTTTTTTTGTAAAAAAATAACAGCGAATCATTTATTGCTTTTTTAAGCAAATTGTAATACAATTTTCATATATGATTCATAAAGGATGGTACAAATAATGGACAACTATGTCATAGAAATGCTTCATATTACAAAGGAGTTTCCAGGAATTAAGGCCAACGATGATGTAACTTTAAAATTAAAAAAAGGAGAAATACATGCATTGCTTGGAGAAAATGGTGCTGGAAAATCAACCCTGATGAGTATTCTTTTCGGACTATACCAGCCAGATGGTGGTGTAATAAAATTTAATGGAGAAGAGGTTAAAATTAATAACCCTAACGATGCAAATGCTTTAGGAATTGGAATGGTACATCAACATTTTAAATTAATTGATGTTTTTACAGTTCTTGATAATATAATTTTAGGCGCTGAAACAACTAATAAATTAGGTTTTTTAAAGAAAAAAGAAGCACGTGAAAAAGTAATTAAATTATCAGAAGAATATGGATTTGCTATTGATGTAGATTCTTTAGTAGAAGATATTACTGTAGGTATGCAACAAAGAGTAGAAATATTAAAAATGTTATATCGTAATAACAATATTTTGATTTTTGATGAGCCAACTGCGGTTTTAACGCCACAGGAAATTGATGAACTTTTATCAATTATGAAAAAAATGGCCAAAAGTGGTAAGTCAATTCTTTTTATTTCTCATAAACTAAATGAAATTTTAGCAGTTGCGGATCGTTGTACAGTTCTAAGAAAAGGAAAATACATTGGAACAGTTAATGTTAAAGACACTAATAAAGAAGAACTATCAGAAATGATGGTTGGTCGTAAAGTTGACTTTAAAGTTAATAAAAAAGAAAGTAAACCTGGAAAAGAAGTTCTTAAAATTGAAAATATGGTGATACATTCGAGTATTAAGAAGGGGAATGTTGTCAATAATGTAAGCTTAACTGTCCATGAAGGAGAAATTGTTTGTATTGCTGGTATTGAAGGTAACGGACAAACAGAATTTGTTTATGGTGTAAGTGGGCTTGAAAAAGTTAATAGTGGTAAAATATATCTTAATGGTACGGATATTACAAATGCTAAAATTAGAAATAGAAATAATTTAGGTGTTAGTCATATTCCTGAAGATCGACATAAACATGGATTAATCTTAGATTTTTCTTTAGAAGATAACATGGTTTTACAAAGATATTTTGAACCAGAATTTCAAAAACATGGATTTATTAGGCGAGATAACATTCGTGCCTATGCAGAAAAATTAATTGAACAATATGATGTAAGAAGTGGTAAAGGTGCAACAACAAGTACTCGATCAATGTCTGGTGGTAATCAACAAAAAGCAATTGTCGCAAGAGAAATCGACCGCGATACATCACTGCTTATTGCTGTTCAACCAACAAGAGGTTTAGATGTTGGTGCAATTGAATATATTCATCGTCAGATAGTAAGCGCAAGAGATAATAATAAAGCAGTTTTGCTTGTATCTTTGGAACTTGATGAAGTTATGGATTTATCCGATCGTATTTTAGTTATGTACGAGGGAGAAATTGTCGGCGAATTTGATTCTAAAGCTGTCGATACAAATGAACTTGGTCTATATATGGCCGGAGCTAAGAGAAAGGAGAATAAATAATGTCTAGTTTAGGTATGTTTATTTTACTAATTGTATTAATTGGCTCTTTTATTGCCTATGTTAAATTATCAACAAAAAAAGCTAAAAAAGAAAATAAAGAAACATGGCTAATGCGTTCATGGAAAAAGGATTCAACAAAATCAGTTGCTTCATCATTGATTTCCATTTTATGCGGTATGCTTGTGGGATGTGTCATTTTACTTATTTCATATCTTGGTAAAATTGCTAATGGTAGTGATATTTATTTTTCAGATGTTATTAATGGTATTCAACTTTTATTCTTAACATTATTTAATACTGGTAATGCTATTGAGTTAAGGTTTACATTTAATACTATTAACTTTGGTAATATGTTATTTAATGCTACACCACTAATTTTAACTGGATTATCAGTGGCTTTAGCATTTAAAACAGGGCTATTTAATATTGGAGCCCCAGGACAATATTTAGTAGGTACAGCAGCTTCCTTAATTATTTCCTTATCAATCCCTTCAACAATACTACCTGTTTGGTTAATTTGGACATTAGCCTTCCTCGGTGCAATTTTAGCTGGTGCAATTTGGGGCTTAGTTCCCGGTTTATTTAAATCATTATTTAATGTAAATGAAGTTATAACTTGTATTATGATGAACTGGATTGCGGCAAATTTTGTCACAAGTTTATTTGGTAAATCGTTTAGGAATCTATTAGATCCAAGTGGAACTAAAAACTGGAAGTTTGTTTATAAAACAACACATAATGGCGTTGCCACAAATAAAATGGGGCTTGATGTTTTATTTAAAGAATCTCAGGTTAATGGGGGAATAATCATTGCGATTCTTATTGCAATTTTAGTTTATATCATGCTTAATAAAACAACATTTGGTTATGAACTAAAAGCTTGCGGTAGTAATAAAAATGCTGCAAAATACGCAGGAATTAATGAAAAAAGAAGTATTATTTTGTCAATGATGATAGCTGGTGGACTTGCTGGCGCTGGAGCTGCACTTTATTATTTAGCAGGTAATACAGAATTTTCATGGAGTACATATGAATCATTACCAGCAGTAGGATTTAATGGTATTCCAGCCGCTTTACTTGCGGTTAGTAATCCTATTGGTGTAATATTCTCAGCTTTATTTATGGCCTATTTAAGTGTTGCTGGTAATATTATTTCAGGAATCACCGAATTCAGTAGTGAAATTACTAATATTATTAGCGCGGTAATTGTTTACTTTAGTGCCTTTGCTTTAGTTATTAAAGAATTATTAAATAATAATAAAAAACGTAAAAAAGAAAAACCACTTGATGTACAATCAGTAGTCGTAAGCGATACTAAGGAGGTAAGCAAATAATGGTATATTTATTTCAAAATACATTAACTTACTTAATTCCTTTAATGATCGTTGCCTTGGCTGGTGTTTTCGCTGAGCGAAGTGGCATCATTAATATTGCTCTAGAAGGTATCATGATTTTTGGGGCATTCATTGGTGTTGCCGTCGTAAGAATTTTAATTCAAATTGGCTTTACTCCTGCATCAGGTCAGTTAGCTTTGATTATTACTACTATTTTGGTTATGATTTTTGGAGCTTTATTTTCGTTACTTTTGGCATTTGCCTCAATAAATCTTAAAGCTGACCAAACAATTGGTGGTACAGCTCTAAATTTACTTGCACCAGCCTTAGTAATTTTCATTATTGATGTTATCTATAATGATTCAATTCTTGGTATTGGTAATAAGTATAGTGCAAGTGATATGTTTATGTTAACACAAAAAAGTTTTGGTTTTAGTTCAACTGCTGAATTAACTACTATTCAAAAAATGTTGTTTACAAAAGTATATCCAACAACCTTTTATGCCATAATTTTATTTGTAGTTTTATCAATAATTCTTTATAAAACAAAATTTGGCTTAAGACTTCGTTCATGTGGTGAACATCCACAAGCATCTGATTCACTAGGTATTAACGTTTATAAAATGCGTTATATTGGCGTTATTATTTCTGGTGCACTAGCTGCATTTGGTGGATTTGTTTATGCTCTAATGGCTGAAGGATGTGCGACTAAAGGTAGTGTTGCCGGTCTTGGATTCTTAGCTTTAGCGGTTATGATTTTTGGTAACTGGAAACCACTTAATATTTTTGGAGCGGCCTTACTATTTGGCGCTTTAAAATGTATTTCTGTTGGTTATGCATTAATTGATATTAATGGCGACGGTATATTTTCACTAAAAAATATTGGAATCAGCTCTGATGTTTATAGAATGTTACCATATATAATCACATTAATAGTTTTAGCATTTACATCCAAAAGATCGAGGGCACCAAAAGCTGAAGGTCAACCATACGATAAGGGTAAACGTTAAATTAATATTTAGCTAGATAATATTTAAAATAAATACAGGATGGAAATTAGAAAATCCATCCTTTTTTAAATAAATATATATTTCATAATTAAAAAGAACATTTTATGACACTTAGAAATGTTAAAATTAGATGACTAATAAATAGTATTTATATTAAATAATCTAGATTACTCCTAAAAGTTTTTAATTGTTTTTGGATTAGTATATAGTGAACATTTGGGGAATAATAATACTAAATGCATAAAAAATATATTTAAAATTAACTTATAGTCTAATTATCACTTACAATAAATAATATTTAATGCTTGTTATTTTAAATTTTGTAGTGTATAATAATAGAAGATAAGGTCAATTATTAAATTTTTTTGGAGGATATTATGGAATTTAATGAAGTTTTTGACAGAGTAAAAAAAGTGATTGTAAATGAATTATCAGTTGAGGAAAATAAAATTGCTTTAGAAAGTAATCTTGAAGAAGATTTTGGTGCTGATAGCTTAGATGCAATCGAATTAATTTGTTCACTAGAAGAAGAATTTGGTATTGAAATTCCTGATGAAGTTGCAATGGACTTAAGAACAGTTAAGCAACTTGTTGATTATATAGCTAGTAAATAAACCGTTGAAGTGAAGAGGTTATTAATTAGGTTTTATAGAGAAGATATGGTCGGTGAAAATATCTAACTTGTTAGTAACTAGACATCACAGAGGGATTGCTTGAAATTAAGTAGGGTAGTCCGTGTATCCGCGTTAAGGATTTGAGGTGCTTTATGCACAAACTAAGGTGGTACCGCGAAATAATATTCGCCCTTTTATATAAGGGCGAATTTTTTTTATATATAAGGAGGATTAAGAAATGTATATTAAACCAAAAGGCACGCAAGATATATTACCAAATGATGTATATACTTGGCAAACATTAGAAAATATTATACATCGTATTGCAAGTATTTATAATTATGAAGAGATTAGAACACCAATTTTTGAATCAACAGAGTTGTTTCATCGTTCAGCTGGTGAAGAATCAGATATTGTAACTAAAGAAACATATGATTTTCAAGATAGAAGTGGTAGATTAAACACTCTAAGACCAGAAGGCACAGCTGGAGTTATTAGAAGTGTGATTGAAAATAAGCTTTATGCTAGTCCAGTAATGCCACAAAAGCTATATTATGTTGGACCAATGTTTCGCTATGAAAGACCACAAAAGGGTCGTCAAAGACAATTTCACCAATTTGGCGCAGAATTAATTGGCAGCTATTCACCACTTGCTGATGGTGAAGTGATTTCTTATGCTTATTCATTAATTGAAGCTTTGAAACTAAAAGACATTACTGTTTATATTAATTCTTTAGGCGATAAAGAATCACAAGAAAACTATAAAAAGGCTCTAGTTGAATATTTAAGCAATAATGTTTCATCATTATGTGAAGACTGTCAAAGACGTTTCTCTACTAATCCACTAAGGATTCTTGATTGTAAAGTAGATGCTAAGTCAGAATTATTTAATGATCTTCCTCATCCAATTGATTATTTAACAGATAATGATAAAGCACACTTTGATAAGGTACTTGAATATCTTGATGTAATGAAAATTCCATATAAGATTGATCATAAACTAGTTAGAGGTTTAGACTATTACACACATACAATTTTTGAAATCAAAGCTAGTTTATCAGGCTTAGGAACTCAAGATACTTTAGGTGGCGGCGGACGCTATAATAATCTAATAAAAGAATTAGGCGGTCCAGAAATGGGTGCTTGTGGTTTTGCGTTTGGTATGGAAAGACTAATTATCGCTTTAGAAGCCTTAAGAAAAAATGAGGTATCTAACTTTATTCATTTATACATGATTGCTCTTGGCGATAAAGCTAATTTAAAAGCCTTAGAAATTATAACTAAAGCACGTAAAATTGGTTTAACAGCGGAAATGAGTTATGAACAAGGAAGCCTAAAAAACCAATTTAAGCAATCAGAAAAGCTTAATTCGTTATACATTATGGTTTTAGGTGATAATGAACTTCTAGAAGGGGAAGCAGTCTTAAAAAATACTGAAACAAAAGAAGAAATGAAAATTAAAATTGCGGATATTTATAAAACAATAATTCATGACTTACAAAAAGGCGAAAGTAACTGTGGGTCATGTCATGGAGGTTGTAATCATGAAGAGAACAGTAAATAATGGCGAATTAAGAAGAGAAAACATTGATCAAGAAGTAGGCCTAAAAGGCTGGGCTAGTAAAGTAAGAAATTTAGGGGGAATAATTTTTATTGACCTAAGAGACCGCTATGGTATTACCCAACTAGCTATTTATCCAAATAGCGCTGTTTATGAAACCGCAGCTAAAGTTAAAAATGAATTTGTCCTTGAAGCTTTAGGTAAAGTAGTATTACGTCAGTCAATTAACAAAAATATTCCAACTGGTGAAATCGAAGTTGTTGTTGATGAATTAAATATTATTTCAACATCAAAACCACTACCAATGATTATTCAAGATGAAACTGATGCATTAGAGGATACAAGATTAAAATATCGTTATCTTGATTTACGTCGTCCAACGATGCAAAAGAACTTTATTTTACGTCATAATGTTGTAAAATCAATAAGAGAATATTTAAACAATAATGAATTTATTGAATTTGAGACACCAATTTTATCAAAATCAACACCAGAAGGCGCAAGAGACTATTTAGTACCATCAAGAATTTATCCAGGTCAATTTTATGCTCTTCCTCAATCACCACAACTATTCAAGCAATTACTTATGGTAGCTGGCTTTGAACGCTATTATCAAATTGCTAAATGTTTTAGAGATGAAGACTTAAGAGCTGACCGTCAACCAGAATTTACACAAGTAGATATTGAAACATCATTCTTAGATCAAGAAGAATTATTAACTTTAATGGAAGGATTACTAAAAAAGTTAATGAAAGATATTAAGAATATTGATGTCGAAACGCCATTTTCACGTATGACTTATAATTATGCAATGGAAAATTATGGTTCTGATAAACCAGATACAAGATTTGATCTTCGTCTATATGACTTAACTGATATATTAGCTTCATCTAGCTTAGATATGTTTAAATTAGCTAAAGAAAATAAACAAATCATTAAAGCTATAAATCTTAAGAATTTAGGCGCAAAATACTCACGTAAAGAAATTGATAAATTAACAGATTTTGTAAAGAAATATAAAGCTAAAGGCTTAGCATGGATTAAATTAGTTAATAATGAATTATCCGGTTCGATTGCAAAACATTTAACAAATGAAGAATTAGAAGCTATTAAAGAAAAAATGAACTTTGAAGAAAATGATACAATCTTTATTGTTGTTGATAAAAAATCTGTTGTCCTTCAAACACTTGGTGCTTTAAGAAATAAACTCGCTTATGAAAATAATATGGCGGATGAAAATGTTTATGACTTTAAGTGGGTTGTAGACTGGCCACTTTTCGAGTATGATGAAGAAACAAATACTTATTCAGCTACTCATCATCCATTTACAGCTTGTAAAAAAGAACAAATTCCTTACCTTTTTACTGATCCATCTAAATGCTACTCAGATGCTTATGACATTGTTTTACATGGCTATGAAATTGGTGGTGGATCAATTAGAATTCATCAAGAAGATATTCAAAATCAAATTTTTAATATTTTAAATATTACTCCTGAGCAACAAGAAACTAAGTTTGGTTTCTTCTTAGAAGCATTAAAATATGGAACTCCACCTCATGGAGGAATTGCCTTAGGACTTGATAGAATTTGTATGATATTACTTGGCACAACAAACATTAAGGATGTTATTTTATTCCCTAAAACTACATCAGCTCAATGCTTAATGTCAAATTGTCCAAGTGAAGTTGATCCTGGGCAGTTAAAGGATTTAGGTATTAAGGTAGAGTAATCATGAATATAATTGATGTGCATTATGAATCACAAGTGCTTCATAGAAATGAAACTTATCGGGTAATTATTCCTTCAAGTGGAAATATTAAAGAAATGCCAGTTCTTTTACTTCTTCATGGTTATACTGGAAACTATTTAGACTGGTCATTAAAATCAGATGTTTCACTTCTTGCTGATGAATATAAAGTGGTATTTATCATGCCTAGTGCATACAACAGTTTTTATAATGATATACCAAATGGTGAAAAATATTATACAGCGATTGTTGACGAGATTTTACCCCATGCAAGAGAACTCTTTAATTTAACTAACGAATATGAAAAAACAATGGTTGCAGGCTTATCAATGGGAGGATATGGTGCCTTAAAGATTGGTTTAGCTAATTTATCAAAATTTCGTTATATTGGTTCATTTTCTGGATGTGTGTTATTAGAAGATATATATAAAAATAATGATGAAGGAAATGATAAAATTAAAAAAGTCTTAGGACCATTTGAAGCTTTTAATGAGTCAATAAGTGATATAGCATACCAAACAAGAATTAAAAAAGATGAGATTAAAGAGCTTTATATTTACTGTGGCACAAGTGATTTCTTATATGAACCAAACGTAAGATATTTAAAGCTTTTAGCTGAATTAAAAATTAAATATTACTATTATACTGATGATGATGGTCATACTTGGCAAGCATGGAATAAAAACTTACATCTATTTTTAAAGTGGGCCCTAAAGAGAAGTTAACAAACTTCTCTTTTATTTTTTGACTTAAAGGAAGATAATTATTTAAAAAAGGTGGACTTAATGGTATAATTGAAATAAGAGGTGTTATTATGAATAAATTTGTAGAGTATAGCGATGAAGTAAAAGAAGCACTTAAAAATAATCAACCAATCGTAGCTCTTGAATCAACAATTATTTCACATGGTATGCCATATCCAGATAACTTAAAAACAGCCAAAGAATGTGAAAACGTGATTCGTGAGGTTGGAGCTGTTCCAGCAACGATTGCGATCATTAATGGAATTTTAAAAGTTGGATTGTCAGATGATGAATTATATCATTTAGCCACCGCAAAAAATGTTTTAAAGGTCTCAAAAAGAGATATTCCATATGTCGTTGCAAATAAACTTGACGGTGCGACAACTGTCTCTGCCACTTCATACATCGCATCACTTGCGGATATTAAAGTATTTGCGACAGGTGGAATTGGAGGAGTACATAGAAATTTGATGAAGGCATTTGACATTTCTAATGACTTAGAGTCATTACATGAAACTAATCTATTAGTTGTTTGTGCTGGGGTAAAATCAATACTAGATATTCCTAATACCTTAGAGTATTTAGAAACTGTTGGTGTACCAGTTTTAGGATATAAAACAAAAATTATGCCAGCTTTCTATACAAAAGAATCAGATAGCGAAGTAAACTATAAAGTAAATTGTGCTAATGAAATAGCTCTTATCATGAATGCTAAATGGGAAGTAGGTTTAAATGGCGGAATGCTTCTTTGCTGTCCAATCCCAAGTGAATACTCATATGATAAAGAGCTTATTGATGAAGCGATAAATAAAGCTTTAAAATTAGCTGATGAAAAAAATATTAAAGGAAAAGATATTACACCTTTCTTACTAGCTAATATTAAAGAAATTACACAAGGAAAAAGCTTAGAAGCTAACATTCATTTAGTAAAAAACAACTGTAGAATAGCTGCAGAAGTAGCAATAGCATATAACGAGGTTATAAAATGAAACGTAAAGACTATATTTCATGGGATGAATATTTTATGGGGGTAGCCCTGCTTTCTGCAATGAGGTCAAAAGATGATTCATCGCAAGTTGGGGCATGTATTGTAAACGAAAAAAAAAGAATTGTAGGAATGGGTTATAACGGTCTTCCTTTTGGCTGTGATGATGATAAATTTTCTTGGGATAGAGAAGGCGACTTTTTAAATACTAAGTACCCTTATGTAGTTCACGCTGAACCAAACGCAATTCTTAATTCCAAAGGTGATTTAGACGGAGCGAAGATATATGTTACACTTTTTCCATGTAATGAATGCGCAAAGTTAATTATTCAAAGTGGAATTAAAGAAGTAGTATATTTATCTGATAAATACGAAGGATCTGATTCAGACATCGCTAGTAAAAAAATGTTTGATGCAAGCGGCGTAAAGTATTGGAAATTTGATGATATCTTAATCGAGGTAAAACGGAAATGAAAGCTTTCTTTTTAAAAAACAAGAAGATAATATATGCATTAATCATTCCTTATTTTCTTTTTCTTTTTATGCTTACATATAAAATTGAGTATTCTGTCACAACGCCAGGTAATATTACTAATGTCGATGGAACATTAAAAGTTAATGATGGAAAAGAAATTAATGGTTCAATTTCTTCAACTTATGTTGGAGATTTAACAAGAATAACTTTTTTTCAGTTTATTTGTGGTTATTTTAATAAATATGCAGAACTATCAGTAATTCCTGAAGAATATCAAAATTTAACTAATGATGAAATTTATGAGATTGGCGTAATTGATCATAACTCTTCAATTGATTTTTCTATTATTTCTGCTTATAAAGCATTAGGTTTTGTTGATTTGATTGGTGAGGAAAAAATCTTTGTTAGTATGAAATATACTGATGTTATTAGTGATAAATCTTTTCCAGTTGGAGCAGAGTTACTTTCAGTTGATGGAGTTAGTGGATATGAAGCAATATCAACATACCTAGCAGGTAAAAAAGAAAATGATGAAGTATTATTTAAAGTAAAACATAAAAACGAAATTAAAGAATATATGTTAAAAAAGGTTAAAGATGAAAGTGGGAAATTATGGTTTGGAATTGGCCTATATGTTTATAAAGAAGTTGATAAATCAGCAATTAATATTGATGTATATGAAACATCAGTAACTGGACCATCGGGCGGATTACTTCAATCACTTTATATTTATGCTTCTTTATGTGATGAAGATATAATTAAAGGTCATAAGATTGCCGGAACAGGAACAATTGATTCAGAGGGCAACGTCGGGGCTATTGGTGGAGTAAAGCAAAAGATTGCCACCGCATACTTAAGTGACGTTGATGTCTTCTTTATTCCTGCTGATGACGGATATTATGATAATTATTCAGAAGCCATTGAGTTTGCTAAAAAGACTGGTATTTTAGATAAAGTAAATATTGTACCTGTTGCTACTTTAGAAGAAGCAATCGAATATTTACGAACTTTTGGGGTGCAATAATGAAAAAAATACTTAAAAAATATTTAGAACAAAGAAAAATAGTTAATGAAAATTTTAGCGTTAAGGAACAAAATCGTTCTACTACAAATGCTTTGATTTATACAATAATTGTTACTATTCCTTTAATTTTAGTTATTGTAAATTTAGGAATATTCTTTCTTTCAATGATGTGGATTTTATGTATCATCAGTATTGTTTTATTAAATTTAGTTATTTGGTTCTATTATTTAGTTACCTATAAAACTTTAAAGGAATATAACCAAAATTTAGAATGTGATTACAAAACCTTAATTTTAGGTGATACAGTAATTACTGGTTTAATTTTAACCATTGTTGCGATAATAATGATGGTAATATTAATACCAATGTATTTATTATAAGCAAGGAGTGAATAAAATGATTTGGGGAATAATTATTTGTGGATTATTAGTTGCTTTAGATCAAATTACAAAATATATTATTGTTTCAACTATGACTAAAGGACAATCCATTCCTGTTATAAAAGATTTTTTCTACATCACAAGTCATCGTAATACTGGAAGCGCCTGGGGAATGCTTGAGGGACAAATGGTTTTCTTCTATATTATTACTGTCATTGCGTTAGTAGTATTTGTTTATTTATTTTATAAAGCTTTTAAAAATGGAAACTTATTTTATAAATTATCGGGCATCTTATTTATTGCTGGAACACTTGGTAATTTTATTGATCGAATTGTAAAACAAGAGGTTGTTGATTTTTTAGATTTCTATATTTTTTCTTATGATTTTCCAATTTTTAACGTAGCGGATATGTGCCTCACAATTGGAGTTATCGCCTTCATTATTTATATAGTATTTTATGAGGGAAAGGAAAATAAAAAAGATGAAAGAAATAATTAGATTTACAGTCGATGAAGAAAATGTGAATATTAGAATTGATAAATTAATTTCGCATTTATATGAAGATTTTTCTCGCTCATTTGTAAAAAGTGGGTTAGAAAACAATTTAATCTTAGTTAATAATAAATCATCTGAGCCTAGTTATAAAGTTAAGCTTGATGATGAAATCTCAATTGAACTACCAGAAAATCAACCATTAGATATTAAACCTGAAAACTTAAATTTAAATATTGTTTACCAGGATGAGGATGTGGTTGTTGTTGATAAGCCTAAAAATATGACAGTTCATCCAGCCCCAGGTGTAAATACTGGGACTTTAGTGAATGGGCTTTTATACGAAATAAAAGATTTATCAGGCATAAATGGTGTTTTAAGACCAGGTATTGTCCATAGAATTGATAAAGACACGACGGGATTACTCATGGTTGCTAAAAATGATATAGCACATAACTTTTTAGCTGAACAATTGAAAAATAAAAGTGTTACAAGAAGATATATTGCGCTTGTTGATGGTGTAATTCCTAATGAAAAGGGCCACATTGATATGCCAATTGGCCATGATCCAAACATTAGAACAAAAATGGCAGTTGTACAAGATGGAAAAAATGCTGTAACTAATTTTAAAGTTCTTGAAAGATTTAAAAGTAATACATTAATTGAATGTATCTTAGAAACTGGAAGAACTCATCAAATTAGAGTGCATATGAAACAAATTGGTTATCCAGTTCATGGTGATCCAATTTATGGTGCTAAAAAAACTGATACATCTAATGGTCAGTTTTTACATGCCAAAGTTATTGGTTTTATTCACCCAACAACACATGAATACTTAGAATTTACATCACCTCTTCCAGAGTATTTTGAGAATTATTTAGAGGAGCTTAGGAAAAATGAAAATCGTTAATAATACATTAGAATTCATGGAAAAGTTTAATGCTTTAAAAGAAATATTAGGACTATTTAACCTTGAAGTACTTCATATTGGTAATACTAGTATTCCTAATATGGATTCTTTTGGTGTGGTTGAAGCTTTAATAGTATTAAATAATTTTGAAGATATTATTGAAATTAAAAAGTTTTTAGAAACTGAATATGATATGATTCATGAAAATAATGTTATTACCTTTATAAATGAGGAATATAAGATTTATTGTGTAACAAAAGAAGAACAGTTTTATAAAGAAGCTATCAGTTATAAAGAATATCTTATTAATCATCCTGATGAAGTAATCAAATATAATCAGATGATGTCTAAAACTCCTGATTATTTGCTAGTTTTTTCATCTATTGCTTTTACAAATGAAATTCTTTTAAAGATTGGTTTAAAAAAGGATTTGACTTATAAAAAGTCAGCTCCTGATTACTTACAGTCAGTTTTAGGAATTACTAATTCTTTAAAGAAATATTATGGTTTAAAGACAAGTTATGAAACTTCGTATTTAGTTGATGATTATTTATTAGATAAACCTAAACATATTATTCTTATGGTTTTAGATGGCTTAGGAAAAGCAATTATTGATAAAAATCTTAAAGATTCTAAATTCATTAATCAAAATTTAAAAGCTGATATATCAACAGTTTTTCCACCAACGACGGTTGCAGCAACTACTTCAATTCAAGTAGGAATGGCTCCAATTGAAACAGGTTGGATTGGCTGGCATGAATATTTACCAGGATATAAAGATTCAGTTATTCTTTTCCAAAATAAATTATATAAAAATGGTGATGTTAACCCCTATGGTGATATAAATGAATTTATTAAAGTGAGGCCATTCTTTGAGGATATAAATGTTCCAAGTTATACTATTTATCCATCATTTAAAGAAGATGGTTTTAAAACCTTTGATGAAGCACTTGATCATGCGTTAGAAATTATTAAGACAAACGATGAATCATTTATTTATTTTTACTGGGATGAACCCGATTTTTCGATGCATGAGTTTGGCACAAGTGATTTAAAAGTTAAAGGTTTAATTGCTTCTCTTGATGAGTCGCTTGCCCATTTTAGTGAAATGTTAGATAATGACACTCTACTCATTATTACAGCTGATCATGGTCAAGTTGATGTAAAACCTATTTATTTAAAGAAATTTAGTGAATTAATTGAGATGCTTGAATGTGCACCATCGATTGAAGGAAGAATGGCAAGCTTTAACGTAAAAAAGGAAAAGGCCAAAGAATTTGTGGAGTTATTTAATCAGTATTTTAGTGATTACTTCATTCTTTATACAAAGAAGGATTTTATGAAAAATAAGTTCTTAGGATTATTGACCCCTCATCCTTTAGCTGAAAGTATTTTAGGTGACTTTTTGGCTGTTGCTACTAACCGTTATTATTTTGATACTTTGAATGAAGAAACACCTGATTTTGTGTTTAAAGGCCATCATGCAGGAATGTGCAAGGATGAACTTCGTGTACCACTGATTATATATAAAAAAGACTAGCTTTGTAGTGAATTAAATAAGTTATACAAATATTAATATTGTAATAAGTTTAAGGATTTTTGTCTATAAGCATATGGACTTAATCCTTTTTTTAATATGATTGACTTATACCATTTTCTTTAAGTGTGTTTATGTCCTTTTCATGATTTATTGAGCATTTTTTTAGATTGTAAGAAAGCTAAAGTTATTGATGCATTAGATGGAATAACAGAGACATTAAGAAAATCTAATATTGATGACAAATAGATTTTTTTTGCTCCAATCTTAAACTTTGATAAATTATTTGCCCATTTTTTATTAAATTCTTTTGCATAACGCATAAAAAAAGTGATCCTCCTTTGTTCTAATAAAACAAATTTAGCTCACTACACTTTTAGTTAGTCTTTTTAATGTTCTTAAAGTTTACTTTTGCAATATGTGGAAGAATATTTTTATCAATCTTCTTTATATCTTCATCAACTAAACTTCCTGCACCTTTATGTAATTTGACATTATATCTTTCTTCTAGCTCTTTAAAACTTATGAGAAAATAGTATCTAGCAATGATGGATGCGGCTGCGACTGCTAAAGAGATTGATTCACCTTTAACCTTAAAGGTAATATTTTTAACTGTTTCTTCATTTTCTAGATATCTAAAATAACTATCGGGAGTTGTAAATTGATCCTGAATAATAAAGTCATATTTATTATATTTTGAAAGAATCTTTTTATAGGCATGATTATGGAGATATGCTTTAATCTTATTCATATTAAAGCCTTTATCTGTCATTTCATTAAATTTATCATTATCGCAAATTAATTTTATATGGCGATTTTCTTTAATAAGTTCTTCGGCAATAATCATTATTTTTTCATCAGTTAAATTTTTTGAATCTTTAACCCCAAGCTTTAATAACTTCATTTTAATACTAGGTTCATAGTAAAAGGCTGAAACGACAACAGGTCCAAAGACATCTCCAGTTCCTACTTCATCAGAACCAATACAAACCATTTCATCAAATGACGAAATAAATTCATTCGCATAAATTAATTCATTAGATCCTTGGAAAACGACTTTTAATGAATTATAAACGGTGATAGTACACCCATCAAGCTTAAATATTGCTTTTTGGTAAGCATTTTTTGTTGGAATTTGGGCTTTTTCAAATCTTTTAATTAAATTTTCTGTTTCTGCACTTGTCATATTTAATGTAATTGACATATTATCACCAAAAATAATTATATCATAGAATCAAAAATTATGGTATAATTGATTAAAAGAGTGAAGGTGAAATTATGTTTAATTTAGAAACTCTCGAGTTTAGTAAAATATTAAATTTAGTAAAAAAATATGTTTCTTTAGAGGATTCTTTAGAACGTGTTTTATCAATTTCTCCTTTAACTGATCAAGTAAGAATTGAAAGATTGCTTAATGAGACAGAAGAGGCCCTAAATTTAATTATAAATTATGAAAAGTTAAGTTTTGAAGATATGAAGGTTAAAGAACCTTTAAAAAGAATAGAAAAATATGCGAGCCTAAATGGCAGGGAATTTTTAGAAGTTATAAAATTAATTGATGCAAGTAGTTATGCAATTTTATATCGAAAAAAAGTATTATCTCTTGGACTATCACTTGAAAACTTAAATCCATATTTTGAAAACATAAAAGTTGTTAAACCATTAAAAGATAAAATAATTACAATTATTGATGAAAATGGGGAAGTTAGTGATAATGCATCAGAAACTTTGCATAGTGTAAGAAAAGAGATTAAAACACTTGAGGCACGTATCAAGGACAAGCTTAATTTAATTTTAAGAACGGAATCATCAAAATTAACAGAAGCAGTTTTAACAATTAGACACGGTCGCTTTGTTTTACCTGTTAAGGTTGAATATAAAAACAGCTTTAAAGGAATGATTCACGATGAATCAAGTAGTGGGTCAACAGTTTTTATTGAACCAGCTCAAGTTTTAGATATGTCTAATCAAATCGAAAATCTTAAGGTTAAAGAACAAAAAGAAATTGATAAATTATTATATGATTTAACGCTTTATGCAAGAAATTATTTAATTGATCTATATGGTAATTTAGATATGATTACTTCTTTAGATGTTATATATGCAAAAGCAAAGTACGCTGATGTTAATATGTGTAGTAAGCCAGTAATTACTGAAAATAAAATTAATCTAATTAACGCAAGGCACCCTTTAATTCCATATGAAGTATGCGTACCTAATACAATCTTGTTTGATAAATATCAAACAATTATTATTACTGGTCCAAATACTGGTGGTAAAACTGTATTACTTAAAACATTTGGACTTCTTTCAGCTATGGTTCAATCAGGTATTTTAATTCCTGTTTCATTTGGTTCAAGTACAATTATTTTTTCATCAATTTTTGCAGATATAGGTGATGAGCAGTCAATTGAACAATCACTTTCAACTTTCTCATCGCATATGACAAAAATAATTAATATTGTAAACAATTATAAACATGGATCGTTAATTTTACTTGATGAATTAGGCTCTGGAACTGACCCTAAAGAAGGAGCTTCTTTAGCTATATCAATTATTGAGTACTTTAAAATTCGTGGTGCTTATATTATTGCGACGACACATTACCCAGAACTTAAAGCATATGCTTATGATAAGGAAGATGTATGTAATGCTTCAGTGGAATTTGACATTGAATCTTTAAAGCCAACTTACCGCTTAATGCTTGGAACTCCAGGTAGATCAAATGCCTTTTTGATTTCAAAAAGATTGGGTCTAGATGAAAGAATTATTAAAAGAGCGGAAGATATCACGGGAACATTTTCTACTAATGTCGATGATTTAATTGGTAAGCTTGAACGTCAGGCCTTTGAATTAAATCAAAGAATTGAAAATTATGATAAATTAATAAATGAAAATAAATCACTAAATAAAACGATTATACAGGAAAAAGAAAAGTTTTATGAGGAGAAGCAAAACTTTATCCGCTCAATGGAACTTGAAAGAAAAAAGATTATTGCAAATGCCAAAGATGATGCGTTAACATTGCTTGAGGAGTTAAAAAAATTAAAGAATCAAAAAGAGATTAAAGCGCATGAGCTTGCGGATATGAAACATAAAATAAATGATTTAGAAGGCGATGCATTAGCTATTCCTAAATTAAATAACCAAGAAATCCAAGTCGGGGATACGGTTAGAGTAATTAAGTTTAACCAAATTGGTAAAGTTGTGAAAATTGATAAAAATGGCAAATATGAAGTTGAACTAGGGAATATTTATGCAAAATTTGCCTTAGATGAAATTGAATATAAAAAAGTTAATAATTCAAAAGAAGAAATTATTAAAAGTAAAAAAACCGGCTCAAATCAAATTAATACAGATGTTAAAATGGAACTTGATTTAAGAGGATATCGCTATGAAGATGCGATGGTTGAAATAGATAGCTTTATTGATAAGTGTATCATTTCTAACTTAGATCATGCCTTTATAATTCATGGTTTTGGGACAGGAGCTTTAAGAAATGGAGTAAAAGAATACGTAAAGCATAATAAACTAATTAAGTCTTCAAGATTTGGTAATGAATCAGAAGGTGGTTTTGGCGTTACGGTTGTTTTCTTTAGGTAACAAAATGGACGGGATTTTATTAATAAATAAAGAGTCAGGATATACATCTCATGATGTAGTAAATGTTTTAAGAAAGAAGCTAATGATTAAATCAATTGGCCATATTGGTACACTCGATCCCCTTGCTAAAGGATTACTTGTATGCTTAGTAGGATCATCAACAAAGTATGCAAAGTATTTTGAAGAACACGATAAAACATATATTGCAGAAATTACAATAGGTGCCACAAGTGAAACGCTTGATATGGGCAGCGAACTAAAATATGAAGAACCTTTTGAACTTGATTTGAATATTATTGATGAAGCTTTATCTAGTTTTAAAGGTCAATATTTTCAAGCTCCCCCAATGTATAGTGCTGTTAAAATAAATGGTAAAAAACTTTATGAATATGCACGGAAAAATATAATGATTGAGCGAGAAAAAAAAGAATTTACAGTTTACAATATCGAAAGAATTTCTGATTTAATTAAAGAAGATTATCTTTATAAATTTAGAGTTAGAGTAAGATCATCTAAGGGTTTATATATTCGGGTTTTAGCAAGTGATATTGGGCAAAAACTTGGACACATGAGCTTATTAAGTGATTTAATTAGGGTTAATGTCGGCGATTTTTCTCTTGATGATGCAAAATCTTTAGATGAGGTCAATCAAGAAATGAAGTTAATTAATCCACTTGATTATTTAACGTTTTTAGAAAAAGTAAAAGTAAGTGAAGAATCGGTAATTAAAAAAATCTCTAATGGGGCATTTTTAGATAAAACAGTCGGATCAAATGAGCTAATACTTTTATTTGATCAAAAAGGACCACTCGCAATATACAGATTAGATGAAGAAAAAAACTTATACCGGATGGATTTAAAAATTAGAGGATAATATGAAAATAATTGATTTAAAACAGGATGTTAAAGTTATAGAAGAGGGGTTAATTATTGTATGTGGCTTTTTCGATGGATTACATAAAGCCCATATGTCATTAATAAATAAAGCATTAGAAATTAAAGAAAAAACTAAAAAAGAAATTGGTTTACTAACATTTTCTACAAACACTAAAGACTTTATTGCAAATAGACCTTTTTATTTTTTAGAAAGTAATTCTGATAAGGTTGAAAAGTTAAATGGCTTAGTAGATTATTTCTATATTTTAGACGTTAATAATTGGCTAGTTGAGATGTCTCCAGATGACTTTATCAACAGATATTTAATTAAAATGGACTATGTGATCTGTGGGAGTGATTTTCGTTTTGGTTATCATGGCAAGGGCGATGTAGACTTACTTAAAACAATATCAAATTTTGAAACAGTTGTCATTGATTTGCTTTATGATAATGGAAATAAAATAGGAACTACATTAATTAAAGAGAAGTTATCTTTAGGTGATATTAAAAATGCTAATCAAATTTTAGGATATGAATATGAGATAAAAGGACAAGTTATTAAAGGTTTTAATCGTGGGGAAAAATTAGGATTTCCTACAATTAATCTAAAAAATGATGGATACTTTTTACCAAAAGGTGGTGTTTATAAAACAAAAGTATTTGTTAATGGTATATGGCATACTGGTTTAACAAATATTGGGAATAATCCGACCTTTGACAATAAGGATGTAACGATTGAAACCCATATACTTAACTTTAACAAGGATATATATTTTGAGTATGTAAAGATAAAGTTTATTAGATTTATTCGGGATGAGATAAAATTTTCTTCAATTGAAAAATTAAAGGAACAACTAATTAAAGATGTTGAAATGATAAAAGGAGAAGAAGGAAATGAGTAAAAAAAAGAAGTTACTGTACGCAAGTATTTTGGTTGGGGTCTTTTTAATTATTACTTTAATACTTTTAAGTAGTGTCTTAAATGTTGGCGAGCGCTTAACAAAGATTAGTCCATATGTTGAATATGGTTTTTATGTTTTTACATTTATATTATTTTTTATTTTAGTCTTAAGACCAATTCTTATTATTTTATTTCAACCAACCTTTTCAATTGAATGTTTATTTGATGAAAATGAATATGCAAAAAGAAATTATCATATGTATAAGAAGGTAGCGAGAAATTTACTCAAAGTTGATTATTTAACAGATGATGATAAGAGTAAATTATTAGAAGCAATGTCAGAACCTAAAGTTTTGAAACTAGAATTATCCCATTTATTTGATACGAAAATTAAAAAAGAATTAAATAAAATAATTATAAAAAATGCTGAGACTATCATGATATCAACAGCCATTTCTCAAAATGGTAGACTGGATTTCTTAGCTGTTTTAGTAGTAAACTTAAGACTTATTAAATCACTAGTTGTTGAATGTGGATTTAGGCCAAGTATGGCAGCTTTAGCTAAACTAAGCATCAATGTCTTGCTTACATCATTAATTGCGGAAGGTCTTGAAGGTTTGGATTTTGGTGAGTTATTTCCAAATACAACGGCTAATACTTTAACTGACATTCCTTTGATTCGTCCAATTGCCTCGTCTATTTTTCAAGGACTTGGCAATGCTTTACTATCATTACGAGTAGGAATAATTTGTAGGAATTTTTTGTTCATGAATATTAAAGGAATATCTAAAAAAGAACTAAGGAAAGGTGCTTTTAAAGAATCAGTTACTTTAATGCCTAAAGTCATTAAGGAATCCATATCTTTACTTCCTGATAGAATTAAAACAATTTTTGAAAAATTTATATAATTAATATGAAATAGTTATGAATAAATAGTGACTTGGATGATTATATTTAATAATAATTACCAAAATTGGAAATTTATGGTATAATCAATTATGTAAAATAAAAATAAAGGAGAAAAAATGAAAAGGAAATTATTACTTGTTTTCACCGCGTTATGTGTATTCTTTCTTGCTGGATGTAATTTACTTAATCCAACAAAAGGTACAACAAAGGATTCAATAATCACGACTAAAACACCTGTAACAACTTCAAAGACATCATCTAAAGCAACAGAAAAGTCAACAACTAAAAATACAGTTGTAACTATTGATGATAATAAGGTAGCCTTAGAAAAAGCACAAATGGTTACTGAAATTATTAGCTTTGCGTTAGAAAATGAAATTACCAACCTTGATTCTGCAGAAAAGGTTAATCTAATATTAAGTGATGCTTTAACTACCCTTGCAAAATATGGGGTTACAGCAAATGAACTTAAAAAAAATTTATCTGGAGCTAAGGCTTTATTTATTGAAATACAAGCTTGTATACAATACAATGAATTTGGTGAAGCTTCTACCAATTTATCAGGAATAAATGCTGCTATAACGAAATTTTTAGCCTTAGATATTAATTATCATGCTTTTATTGAAGCAGGATTAGTAATAGCAGAAGACGCTTTAAATAATATGCTTATTACTTTAAAGCAAACTAAAGTTGCCTTTGAAGAAATTAAAAAATCTGACCCTGATACATTTGCATATGAATATGCGTATCAATATGAAGAGATTATTGAGCAAATTTCAACATATGAAAGATTATTAAATGCAATTCAAAATGATAAAGAGGATCTTGTTGATGCAGCTTTATTTGTTGTTAATTATTTAAAAGATTTCCAAGGCAGTTTAAAAGTAGATTTTCTTGATTTGATTGAAGATTTATTAAATGGCGAATCATCTAATTATACTTTTGATCAAATAAAAAAGCTTAAAGGATTTATTACTTTAATAATTGAAGAAAATATTCCAACAAAAGAAGATCTAGAAACAGTATATGCGATTATTTATAATGTATTTATTCCTGAAGTTGAAGGAATCGACACTGATTTAATTGCAGCTAGAACTGTAAAATCTCTTGATTTAGCTGCTAAATTTTTAAAGAGCATTGGTGATAATACAGTTGAAAAATTGTTTGATTTTTTCATTAGTGGTAACGCAAGCTTAAATGAACTTGATTTAATTGATGCAATCGCGTTATTACTTGGTGATATTAATAAATTTTATAAGGCAAACTCAAATGATCTAACAATTACTGAAGAAGAAATTACGCTTTTAATTGATATGGTATTTGCAAGTAATCCTGAGGGTCTTATTGGAGAAACGGATGAATTTTTAAAAACTTTATTAACTACTCTTTATGATACTGGATTTGATTGTGCAGTGGGATTACTTGACCATTTAGCAACAACTAATCTTGAAGTTATGAAAGCTGTTTTAATTGTTTCAGGATTTGAATATGATGGAGAAGTATTTAGAAACTACTATACAGGTGTGACTTACCCTAATGAAACAGCATATGTAACTGCACTAAATGCAGAAGCTGAAAAAGCAATTGGTTTAATCGCTGATGTATTAGTTGTTATAAAGAATAATATTTCTGAAGACGATTTTAAAAACATAATTTTAGCTTGCACTGAAATAACACCATTATTTTTTAATCTAAATGGTGTTTTAGCAAATGAATTTGTTATAGCAGTTAAAGAAATTATTGAAAATGATTTTGATGCAGTATATGATTTAATAGTTAATGCTATTAATTATTTGGATAATAATAGTGATATTTATACTAGATTCATGGATGTTATGGCTAGTCAAAACCATTTTTCATCACCTATTCTTGTAGCAGAAATAGTTGGTAATATTATGACTACAAGTGTTACAACAGGACTTGATGATTTAGTCGCTGATATCTTTGGTTTAATCAAAGATCAAAGATTTAATGCAATATTTGGGTTAACTCTAGAAGAAATAAATGAATTAGAAGAAGGACTTCGTGGTAAATTTAGCGAATTAAAAGGTTATGCTGAATTAATCAAAGATCTTGATGTAAGTAAAATAACTGCAAATGATGAAGCTAACATCTCATCATTTATGTCAATAGTTAATGAATTAATTGAATTATTTAGTGTCAACAACGAAAACACAGAATACATAGAATAAGACAAATTTAGTAAATTATTTTATAATATATGTGATATAAAGGCCTATTAAATTAAATAGGTCTTTTTTATTTTGTCAAAGTTAGCTGAATTTTAACATGCAATAATGCATATTGAAATTAGTAAACTAATTATTTGACTATAAATTTGATTTAGGTTATAATATATAAGGACTTTGAGGAGGTAAATTATGAGTACCATTATTGATAAAATATCAGGATCACGTGTCACTTTTGACGTTGTGGTTAGTAAAGAAAAATTTGAAGAAGGTTTAACTAAAGCTTTTGAAAAAAAAGTTCAAGAAGTTGAAGTTAAAGGTTTCAGAAAAGGACATTGTCCAAGAGACGTATATGAAAAGAAATTTGGTGTTGAGTCACTTTATGATGAAGCATTAAATATCGTTATCAGTGATACATATTATGAAGTAGTTGAAGCGAATAATATTGATGTATGTGCATATCCAAAGATTGATTTCGATCCATCAAAAATTAAACGTGGTGAAGATTTTACTTATAATGTTAAAGTCGCTGTAAAACCAGTAGTTGAATTAGGCAAATATTTAGGTGTTGAAGTAAAGAAAGCATCAGATCTAGTTACTGACGATGAAGTAGAAGCTAGAATAAATGATAATCTAAGAAGAAACGCAATGTTAGTATTAAAAGATGAACAAGTAATTGAAAATGGCGATACTGCAATTTTTGATTTTGAAGGATTTGCTGACGGCGTTGCCTTTGAGGGTGGAAAAGCTGAAAACTATGAATTAGTTATTGGTTCAGGCCAATTTATTCCAGGTTTTGAAGAACAAATGATTGGCATGAAAGCTAATGAAACAAAAGATATTAATGTTACATTCCCAGAAAACTATCAAGCTGAAAATCTAAAAGGTAAAGATGCTAGATTCGTAGTTACAGTTCACGAAGTTAAATCTCAAGAACTTCCAGAATTAAATGATGAATTTGTTAAAGAACAAAACATTGATGGTGTTGAAACTGTTAATGATTATCGTAAACACTTATATGATGAAATTCTTGCTTCTAAGAAAGAAAGAAATGAAAACAGTATGATTGATGAACTATTCAAGAATATCGTGGCTAATGCCAAATATGAGCTTCCTGAAGAGTTAGTTAACGACGAAGCTAAACGCTTTGAAGAAAATACCACTAAACAAGCTAAACAATATGGCTTAGAACTTGAAACATATTTAATGTATACAGGAACAAACTTAGAAAAATTCAGAGAAGATTTAAAAGAAGAAGCAAAAAAATCTCTTGGTTTCCAATTTGTAGTTCAAGAAATTGCTAATAAAGAAAACATTGTTGTTTCTAAAGAAGAACTTGAAAGTAAATATGCTGAATTAGCTAAGCAATACAATGTATCAATTGAACAAGCTAAAGCTGGTTTACCTGAATATGTTGTAGCTGATGAAGTTAAATTCAGAAAAGCCATTGATTTAGTAAAGGCTCAAGCAAAAGTTATAAATGAATAATTGATGGGTCTAGTCAATCTGACTAGACCTTTAATTTCTTGACTTTCTTTGTCGAATTGTTTTAAAAAGGTATGATTAACAAATCTCAAGTTAAAATATTTACGGGTGAAACAATGAAAAAAGATTTATCTATTCGATGTTCTTTCTGTAATGCGACATTAGAAGATGCCAAGAAAATGATTAGGGGCGAAAAAGCTAATATATGCGATGACTGTTTAAATAAAGGATATAAACTACTTAAAAAAGAAAAACCAGTTCATATTAAAGTTTTATCGCCGAAAGATATATATAATAAATTAAGCGAACAAGTTATAGGGCAAGATGAAGTTAAAAAAATATTAAGTGTGTCAGTATACAATCATTTACTTAAAATTAATAATCGAAAAGAAATGTCAATCGATAAAAGTAATATTTTACTCTTGGGTGAAACCGGAAGCGGTAAAACATTTATTGTTAAAGAATTAGCCAAGATTTTGGATTTACCATTAGCAATTACCGATGCGACATCATTAACAGAAGCGGGTTATGTTGGCGATGATGTAGAAAATATCTTACTTTCCTTATATGAAGCTGCTAACAATGATCTAGAGCTTGCTGAAAGAGGTATTATCTATATTGATGAAATTGATAAAATTGCTAAAAGAGGTAATAACCTATCTGTGACAAGAGATGTGAGTGGTGAAGGTGTACAACAGGCCTTACTTAAAATTATTGAAGGCACAACTGCCTTATTTCCAGCAAGTGGGGGAAGAAAGTATCCATTTCAAGGAAACATTAAAATTAACACAGAGAATATTTTATTTATTGTGGGTGGCGCCTTTTCAGGACTCGATAAAATTATTACTGAAAGATTAAAATATGAGACAAATAACACTTTAGATTTTGTGACAGAAGAGGACCTTATTCGCTTTGGAATGATTCCAGAATTTGTTGGTCGTATTCCTCTAAAAGGAATTTTAAAACCAATTGGTTATAAGGAATTGTTAGAAATTATGAATAATTCTCATAATGCTTTTATTAATCAGTATAAAAATATTTTCTTAGGTTTAGGTGTAAAGCTTGAAATAAGTGATGAAGTTAAAGAATATATTGCCTCAAAATGCGTAGAGTTAAAGCTTGGCGCGCGGGGTATTAAAGTCTTTTTAGACAAAATATTTATTGAAATTGAATTTAATTTAGATTATAATAAATTACCAAAGGAAATAATTGTATCAAAAGACTTAATAAAGGATTTCCTAATTGAAAATGATATTTTAAGATCAAGCAAAATAAAAAATATGTGTATCTCTTGAAAAAAGAGGTAAAATCTAGTATGATATAGATTACTAGCAAGGAGTGATGATAATGTTTGAAAAAGATAAGATTGTTTATAGCAGTTTACCAGCCGTCCCTGTACGTGGCATGGTTGCCCTACCAAACAATGAATTTAAAATTGAAGTTGGCAGAGACTTTTCAAAAGATGCGATAACAGAAGTTGAACAGAATTATGATAATTATTGCTTGCTAATATTTCAAAAAAATCTTAATGCAACAATCCCTTTAGAAGAAGACTTGTTAAAATGCGGCGTAGTTGCCAAACTAACAATGAAGATAAAATTAGGTAATGGAAATTTTAAGGTTAAGTTTGAACCAGTTATTAGAGCAAAAATATTACAAATTCAGTCCATTGATCCATACTTTTTAGTGGATTTTGAAACTGTACCTGCAATTCAAGAGAACATTGATGAAGAAATGACCTTAATTAAAATGGTTGTATCAAAGACTCTGGAGAGTAATGGTGCCTTTTTAAATGACCCTAAAAGAATTATAGATGAAATAACTCATGGCGTAAGTTCTGATCGTTTAGCTGATTTAATTTCATTTAATTTTAAAATGGCTGAAAACTTAAAGTTCAAATATGTTGAAAATGCATCAATTAACGCGCGTTTAACATATATTTTACAAGATATTGAACGTGACCGTTACCAACAGGAAATTGAAGGAAAAATAAATCAAAATATTAAGGAATCTATTGATGAAAATCAAAAGGAATATATTTTAAGAGAAAAAATGCGTGCCATCCAGGAAGAACTTGGTGATAAAGCTAAAAAAGATAGCGATATTGATAAACTAAGACAAGCCATATTAGATAAGCATATGCCAAAATCAACTGAAGATAAGGCCTTATATGAACTATCAAGATATGAGTCTACACCAGCCGCAAGTGGTGAATCAGGAGTGATTAGATCATATCTAGATGTTTTAATTGAACTTCCATGGAATGAAGAAACAAACGATGAAAATGATATAAAGAAAGCTATCGCTAAGCTTGATGAAACCCATTTTGGTTTAGAGAAAGTTAAAGAAAGAATAATTGAATACCTATCAGTTAAGCTTTTAACAAATAAAAATCCTCAGACTATTTTATGTCTTGTAGGGCCTCCAGGAGTAGGTAAAACGACACTGGCTATTTCAATAGCTCAGGCACTTAATAGGAATTTTGTTAAGCAGTCACTTGGTGGAATCAAAGATGAAGCTGAAATAAGAGGCCATAGAAGAACCTATCTTGGTGCTTTGCCTGGCCGTATTATTAATGGTATGCGTAAGGCAAAATCGATTAATCCTGTTTTCTTACTTGATGAAATTGATAAATTAGGATCTGATTATAAAGGTGATCCATCAGCTGCGTTACTTGAAGTACTTGACCCAGAACAAAATAAAAATTTCTCAGATCATTATCTAGAAGAACCATATGATTTATCAAAGGTTTTATTTATTGCGACTGCCAACTATTTAGAGAATGTTCCAGCGCCTTTACGCGATAGAATGGAAATTATTGAGCTTTCTAGCTATACAGAAATTGAAAAATTTCATATTGCAAAAGAGCACTTAGTTGAAAAAGAAAAAGAATATAACGGTCTACCAAGTGAAAAATTGGTGATTACTGATGAAGCTTTAATGTCAATGATTAAGTTTTATACAAGAGAAGCTGGAGTTAGAAGTCTTGGCCGCTTAATTGGTAAAATTGTTCGTAAAGCTATTACTAAAGTTTTAGGCGAAAAGAAAGAAATTATTACAATTACTAATGAAAATCTTGAAAGCTTTTTAGGTAAACGTCGTTTTACCAATAATGAAGCGTTTAAAACTGACCAAATTGGTGTTGTAACAGGTTTAGCTTATACTGAATTTGGTGGGGATACTTTACCTGTTGAAGTTACTTTTTACAAGGGTAAAGGTCGTTTAACCTTAACAGGTAAATTAGGTGACGTTATGAAAGAGTCAGCGCAAGCTGCCTTATCATATGTTAAGACAAACTCAAGTCGTCTTAATATTGACATTAATATGTTTGAAGAGATTGATGTACATATTCACGTCCCTGAAGGAGCCGTTCCAAAGGATGGTCCTTCTGCTGGTGTGACCATCACAACTGCACTTGTAAGCGCCCTAACAAATAAAGCTGTTGACCATCAACTTGGTATGACTGGGGAAGTAACGCTTCGTGGACGAGTTTTACCTATTGGTGGATTAAGAGAAAAATCAATTGCTGCATTACGTTCTGGTCTTAAGAGAATCTTAATTCCTCGCGATAATCTTCGTGACTTAGATGAAATTCCTCAGGAAGTAAAAAACGCCTTAGAGATCATCCCAGTTGATACGATTGATGATGTTTTAAAAGAAGCTATTCATGCATAATTATTAAAATCGCTTTTTACAAAGCGATTTTTTATTTTTTTTGATAAAAAAGTAAAAAAGTGTTATTTTTATGCTATAATGATATTATCAAATAATAATAAACAATAAATATTAGGGAGCGCTTTTATGGACTTTGTAAAATTAAAAGAAACCATTGATTCATATATATCTGTATTATATCCTGGAACGACAATTGAAATGGAAGTAGATTATCCAGAAGAAAGTTATTCTTCGCTTTTGCCTGATGGTTCAATGCTTGTTAAAGGCGATTTATCATATAAATTTGGTTATAAGTTAACAAAGCTTCAACCATTTTCACTTGATGACATTATTTTAGTTTCTTCAATGATTGAAGAGATGAATAAAATTGAACAATATAAAATTGGCGATAAGGATTATTTACGTGTCTTACAATTTAATGCTATGAATAAGGTGATTTGTAAATCATTATCAGTTAAATCATATGATGTTATTTTAGGCATTATTGATGCGATGAGTATGTATTCTGAACGTACTTATGAAGGGCAAAATATTTCCTTTGGATTTTTAATTAGTGAAAATGAAATTTCTGATCGTCATGACCAGAACTTACATTTTCGTAAATTCTTAGCTAGCCCATTTTCATCACTTTTATCAAACGGCAGAAATTCCTTTATTGTCTTAGACCAAGATGGATATATCTTAAAGTATTTACAACTAGATAATATTGGGTTATCACTTGGACTTGCTCCATATGATTATTCGGGAGTGTTACAAATTTGTAATTTGAATTATATTGCTATTACTTTACATGAAAAAGGCGAAATTCTAATTTACAAGGATAACGAATTAAAATACACAAAAAAAGGTGGAATTTGGAATAGCTTCTCACATAGAGAAATTATTAAAAGAATTCATCATAAATCACAAAATGATAACTTGCTATTTGCCAAATCAATTTATTTATCATCATTAGATGTTTCATTTACTACTCATGGGGGTATTATCTGTTACTTAAATCAAAATGAGGTTGATAGAGCGCTAGAGCACATTGATGTGTATGATATTGTAAATGAAAAGTATTATGAACGCAAAAAACAACTTGAATATCAAAAGGTTACATCAATTGAAAAGATTAATGAGTTGAATGAAAAATACTTAAATAGTTATCAGAATTTAATTAAATCAAACAAGATGATTAAGGCATCAAATGTTAATAGAATTATTAATAACCGGAAATTCTTTGCGCTTGATCGAAAGTTAAGAGAGGAACTGATTGAGATTGATGGTGCGACAATTGTCGATTATGATGGTACAGTCATTGCAGTTGGGGCAATTATTAAAATTGAAGCTGGTTCTTCAGGTGGAGGCCGTCTAGCTGCGACTAAGACATTAGCTAATTATGGAGTTGCGATCAATATTTCTTCAGATGGAAGTGTGGTTGGTTATGCGCAACATGAGGATGGCAAATATCGTCCAATTTTCTCATTCTCAAATTATATATCAAATTAAAAAGTAATTCTTTAAAAGGATTACTTTTTCATTAAAACACTTAAGGAAGTATCAAAATGATTAATATCAATAAATGCTTAAATTGTATAAAAAACAAATGTCAAGATGCATGTATTATTAAAAATAACGTTAAAGAAATAATCAGATTATATAAAAATAATAAGGAGGATGAAGCTTTAGACTTATTACTAAAGACAAATCCTATTCCTTTATTTACTGGTGCTTTATGCCGGGGATACTGCATGCAAAAATGCAATTATAACGGTAAAGAAATGAATGTTGATTTTCCAACCTTAGAATTATATTTAGGTTTAAAAGAATTAGACCGTACTTATGAAATAAAAGAAAATAATAAAAAAATAGCGATAATTGGCGCTGGTGTCAGTGGCCTTTCTCTAGCAGTTATCTTAAGAAAAAAAGGATACTTTATTGATGTTTATGATAAAAATAATTTTATAGGCGGAATAATTTATCAAACCGTACCTGATTATAAATTTAAAAACGAATATTTAGATAAACTGTATATTTACTTAAAAAACTTAGGTATTAACTTTTTCTTTAATAAAAAAATCAATACTAAAGATGAACTTGATGAAATAAAAACTCGATATGATCATGTCATATCAGCGATTGGTCTAAGTAGCCCCAGACGAAAAAAATACGAAGTAGAAGGCTATGAATATGCTTTACAAGTTTTAAAAAAAATAAAAAAAGATCCTGAAAGAATTAGTGAATATCATAATGTATATATATATGGATTAGGTAATGTAGCAGTTGATTTAGCTATTTTACTTAAAAAAGGAAACATTAATGTTAAAATAGTTTATCATAAACCGAAAGAGCTTGCTCGAATTGAACCTAAGGAATATGATATGCTTATCAATTATCAAATTCCAATTATCTTCGATACACGTATTGACGAGTATCTTGGACAAGGCAAAATTGGACTTGAATCAAATGGTGAATTAACATACGTAGAGGGCGAACTAATTATTGCGATTGGTCAAGTTGTAAGTACAAATTATCAGAAAATTATGAAGGAAATGCAGGAGGGAGAATATCTTTTTATTGGCGATGTTGTAACAGAAGTTAAAAACGTCACTTATGCCATATTATCAGCTGTAGGTATGGCAGAAAAGATTATTAATGATGATGATTATGAAAAGAACAGTTTATAATGTAATATTATATATCGGGGGTTTATTTTTGCTTGGAGCTGGTGTTTCCTTTATGCTAAAGTCTGGTTTAGGTGTTTCATCATGGGATGCACTTGTTGCCAATCTTGTAATTGGACTTGATGGGTCTTATAGGATTGTGAATTCTATTTTTAGTCTTATTGTCTCAATTATTGCGAACCTAATTCAAAAAAATAAATTTAGTATTAAATATATCTTACCTTGTGTGATTAGTTACTTTATTGGTTTTATCATTGATATCTTTACCAATATTTTACCCGAACCATCTACACAAGTTTTATCACTAACATATTTTATCGTAGCGTTTAATCTGATTGCTATTGGACTTAATATTGTTACAATCAAAAATTACGTTATTCCTGCAATTGATGAACTATGTCGCTCGATATCCGCTTTGATGAAATCAAGCTTTGCAAACGGGAAATTTGTTGGGGAAATATTTGCATTAATGCTTTCAATTTTTGTGGGTTTAGCCTTTGATTTATCTAATGATTCCAATTTTTTTATGGCTTTAAGAGCATATCATATCGGGGTTGGGACAATCGTTTATACTTTACTTGTCGGAATGATGATTTCATTATATGAATTTATCTTTATAAAATTACATATTAAGGAGGCCAAAAATGCAAATTGAAATATTTGGTGATGGTATTGAAAAAGAAGATATTAACTTGGAAAATTATAGAAGAGGATCTAGAGGTATAATTATTAACGAAAAAAATCAGATTCTTGTTGTGTATTCTCCAAAACTTGATGTATATGTTTTACCTGGTGGCGGAATTGAAGAAAATGAAACAGAAGAAGAAGCTTGCATTCGTGAAGTCTTAGAAGAAACAGGACTTAAAACTAAAGTGAATAAAGTTGGTGCTAAGGTTATTGAATATTTTATTGATTCAACCTGGGAAAATAATTATTTTGTTTTAGAGGTAATTGAAGATACGAAAACCCTACACTTAACAAAAACTGAACTAGAGTTAAATCAAAAACCAAAGTGGATTGATTTATATAAACTATTGGATATTTTTGATAATTATAATTCTAAAAACATTTATGGTCAAGAAATTCATATGCGTGAGATGCTTGGCCTCACTAATTCGTTATAAAAAATTAATATTTAATATTTGCATATTATCTTAAGTTTTGATATAATAGTTGTGCAATACCGGGCAATTGAGCAGAAATGTTAGGAAAGTCCATGCTAGCACAAGCTGAGATGCTTGTAGTGATTGTGCTAAACAAAACAATAAGTTTAGACACCTTAACTGGTGATGGCGATGAAAAAGTAGCAATGCTTAAGTAATTGTAAAGTGCCACAGAGACGAGTATTTAACGAAAGTTAAATAATGAAACGCGGTAAACCCCACAAGCTAGAAACCCAAATTATGGTAGGGGAACTTTTCTTGGAAAAATGAATCTAAAGAAGAGATACTAATAATGTATAGATAAATAATTGCCTAAAACAGAACATGGCTTACTAGTATTGTGAAGAGTGAATATTTTCACTCTTTTTAAATAAATTTAGGTTTTTAAAACAAAATATGATATAATTTTTTTAGGTGAAATAGCAAATGAAAAAATATTGTGGTTTAATAAGTGTTCTTGTAGGGATAGTTGCTGTTTTAGTTACATTTTTAGGCAGTTTAGAAATTATTGTGCTTTTTAATAATCCTAATATAACTTACTATTTAGGTTTATTAATTGGCGCCATTGGCTTTGCTTCTGCGTTACTTGCACCAACTGTTGAAAGACATACGGCTAAGTCGTTCGCAAATTTCGGTGGTTCAATCAATGGATTTGTCGTTGCCTTTAATGTTGTTGTATTGATTTTTGAAGTTTTTAAATAGAAGAGGTTTCATATGAGTGTTCCAAATAAAAATGAATTATTAATAAGACAAAAGTACATACGTAACTTTTCAATAATTGCCCATATCGATCACGGGAAATCTACGCTTGCAGATCGAATTTTAGAACTAACTAATGCCATTGAAAAACGGGAGATGAAAGCACAATTGCTTGATTCAATGGATCTAGAGCGTGAAAGAGGAATTACCATCAAATTAAATGCGGTGGAATTAAATTATACATCTGAATCAGGAGAAGAGTATATCTTCCATTTAATTGATACTCCTGGTCATGTCGATTTTACTTATGAAGTTTCAAGAAGTTTGGCAGCTTGCGAAGGTGCTCTTTTAGTTGTCGATGCAGCCCAAGGTATTGAAGCGCAAACTTTAGCTAATGTGTATCTTGCTTTAGATAATAACTTAGATATTATTCCGGTTATTAATAAAATAGATTTACCAAACGCTGATCCTGATATGGTAAAAGCAGAAATCGAAGATATTATTGGTTTAGATGCACAAAATGCCTGCTTAACATCAGCTAAAACAGGACTTGGTGTTAAAAATATTTTAGAAAGAATAATCACTGATGTCAAAGCTCCAAGTGGCGATCCAACCGTTCCACTAGAAGCTCTAATTTTTGACTCATATTATGATTCATTTAGAGGAGTAATTCCGCAAATTAGAGTTATGAATGGTACTGTAACAAAAGGTGATAAAATTAAGATGGTTGCGACTGGTGCCGTTTATGAGGTAAGTGAAGTTGGCGTATTAACGCCAAAAGAAGAAGAGCGCGACTATTTAACAGTTGGTGATGTTGGTTTCTTATCGGCTTCGATAAAAAATGTAAAAGATATTCATGTTGGAGATACGATAACCTTATTTGATAACCAAACAAAAACCCCACTTCCTGGATATAGAAAGCTAAATCCAATGGTTTTCTGTGGATTATACCCAGTTGATAATGGTGATTTTGTAAATTTAAAAGATGCGCTAGAAAAACTTCAATTAAATGATGCTTCGCTTGTTTTTGAACCAGAAACATCACAAGCTTTAGGATATGGTTTTAGAACTGGTTTCTTAGGTTTATTGCATATGGAAATTATTCAAGAACGTCTTGAAAGAGAATTTAATTTAAACTTAATTGCCACATCACCATCAGTAATTTATCGTTGTTACTTAACAAATGGTGAGATGGTTGAAATTGATAACCCTGCCTTAATGCCAGATGCGCAAAGAATTGATCACATTGATGAACCAATGGTTAAAGCGACTGTTATGACCCCAAAAGAATATGTGGGAGCTATAATGGAAATCTGCCAAAATAAGCGCGGAATATTTGAAAATATGGAATATTTAAATGAAAATAGAGTAAGTCTCCATTATACTATTCCGCTACTTGAAATTGTTTATGATTTCTTTGATAAATTAAAATCATCAACAAAAGGATATGCATCGTTTGATTATGAGATTGGTTCATATATGACATCTAATTTAGTTAAAATGGATATTTTACTTAATATGGAACCTGTCGATGCATTATCAACTATTGTTCATAAGGATTTTGCCTATAGAAGAGGACAAATTTTATGTAGTAAATTAAAAGATATTATTCCACGTCAATTATTTGAAATTCCGGTTCAAGCCGCTATTGGTAGTAAAGTAATTGCCCGCTGTAACATTAAAGCCATGCGTAAAGACGTTTTAGCTAAATGTTATGGTGGAGACATATCAAGAAAGAAAAAACTTCTTAGCAAACAAAAAGAAGGAAAGAAACGTATGAAATCTGTAGGTAGCGTGGAAATTCCACAAGAAGCTTTCATGAGCGTACTAAAGCTTGACGACGAATAGGAGTTAGAAATGATAAAGGGGATTTACGTGCATCTGCCTTTTTGTAATAATGTTTGTGAATATTGTGATTTTACTAAGGGCGTTTTTAGCGAAAACATTAAAAAACGTTATATAAAAGCTCTTATTAAAGAAATTAAAAATAACAAATATGATTTAAGTAAAGTTGAAACAATTTATCTTGGTGGTGGAACACCGACCAGTTTATCTAGTTACTTAGATGAATTGTTTTTAACTTTAGAGGAAATAGTTGATATTAGTAAAATAAAAGAATATACCATTGAAGGTAATCCAGATGATATAACTTTAGATTTATTAGAAACTTTAAAAAGACACAAGGTATCTAGAATTAGTTTAGGGGTTGAAAGTTTTAACATTAAGACCTTAAAACTTATGCGAAGAAATTATGATTATAATTTTGTTAAAAGTAAAATAGATTTAATTAAATTATATGGTTTTGATGTGAATATTGATATGATTTATGGTTATCCTTTTGAAACTATAGATGATGTAAGAAATAACTTAGAATTATTTTTATCTTTAGATATAGATCACTTATCTTATTATGAATTAATTTATGAAGACAAAACAATTCTTATGAAGAAACTTATAAATAAAGAATATCAAAAGCCTGATGATGATTTAGTTTATAACATGCATAAGATTATTAATGCGACACTTACTAAAAATCATTTTAAGCGCTATGAATTTAGTAACTATGCAAAAAATAAAAAGGAAAGTTTGCATAATTTAATATACTGGGATTTAGATGAATATCTAGGCTTTGGAGCTAATAGTCATTCACTTGTTGATAATAAGCGATTTTATAATGAAGAAAATATTATTAAATATATTGAAAAATTAGAAAATAATGAACCATATAAAATAGCTGAAGAAACTGATATTTTAATTGAAACATTTATTATGGGACTTAGAAAAACTAAAGGTATTAACATAAAGGAAACTGAAGAAAAATTTAATATTAAAATTTTAGAAAAGTATCCAATGATTAATACTTATATTGATATGAAATTACTTAAGATAAAAAATGGTTTTTTAATGTTAACATATAAAGGGATGAATGTTTCTAATCAAATATTACAAATCTTTTTATAGAGGAGTGATAACATGCTTGATAATGCGTTTAAGGAATATTTATTTTTCTTAAAAATCACAAAAAATTTAAGTCCTAATACAATTATGGCATATAAAAGAGACTTAGATGATTATATCAATTTTCTTAAAAAAAATTATGAGATAAAAGACCCAAACAAAATAACTGTTGTTCATGTTAGAAATTATTTAAATAAATTAAAAAAAGCAAGTCTTGAACAAAAAACAGTTAGCAGGAAGATCTCTTCCATTAAATCATTTCATAAGTTTTTAATAACAGAAAAAATAGTCGATGAAAATCCTCTATTGTTTATTGAACCACCAAAAAGAAAGAAAAAACTACCTAATGTTTTGTCAATTAATGAAGTTGATAATTTGATTAAATTATCAATTGGCGAGAAACCGACTGATAAAAGAAATGAAGCGATGATTAAGCTCATTTATGGTTCAGGACTAAGGGTCTCAGAAATTTTAGATTTGAACTTAACCGATGTTCATTTAAATGTTAATTTAATTAAAGTTAACGGTAAAGGTGCGAAAGAAAGAATTGTGCCAATGAATGATGAAACAATTAGAGCTTTAAGAAGATATATTATTGAGGCAAGACCACTTTTAAAACTTAAAGATAAAGAAGCGGTCTTTATTAATAAAAATGGAGAAAGATTAAGCCGCATTGGTTTCTTTAAAATTATTAAGGAACTTGCTTTAAAAGCGGGGATAGATAAAGAAATATCACCACATACATTAAGACATTCCTTTGCGACTCATTTAATTGAAAATGGAGCTGATATTATGGCGGTTAAGGAAATGTTAGGCCATGAGGATATTCAAACTACCGAGAATTACACACACATTAGTAAAGATGTCTTATTTAAAAAATATGATGAAATATATCCAAGAAGAAAGGTGAAATAATGATAAAAAGAGTATTTTTAATTATAATGGATAGCGTTGGCTGTGGAAACGCCCCTGATGCTAAAGAATTTGATGATGAAGGCGCAAATACCATTAAGCATATTTCAGAAAGAGAAAATGGTATATACTTACCTAATTTAGAGACTTTAGGTTATGGAAATGTAACCGAGATTAAAGGGGTAAATCCCGTTAAACCTTTAGGTATTGTTACCACATTACAAGAATTATCACGTGGTAAAGATACAATGACTGGGCACTGGGAAATGATGGGAATTGAAACCTTAAAACCCTTTAAGACATTTACAGAAACTGGTTTTCCAAAAGAGTTACTTGATGAATTATCAAGAAGATGTAAAAGAGGTATTATCGGTAATATTTCAGCATCTGGAACAGAGATTATTGAAAAATACGGGGAGCACCAAGAGAAAACAGGCGATTTAATAGTTTATACTTCAGCTGATTCAGTTTTACAAATTGCTGCAAATGAAAAAGTTATACCTTTAGAGGAGTTATATGAAATTTGCCATATTGCTCGTGAATTAACTCTTGATGAAAGATATAAAGTCGGAAGAGTAATTGCCCGTCCTTATATTAAAACAGAAAATGGTTATTTAAGAACACCAAATCGTCACGATTATGCGTTATCACCTACAAATGAGACAACGCTAGACTATTTAAAAGAAGCTGGATTTGATGTTATTAGCGTTGGTAAAATTAATGATATTTTTAATACAAAAGGTATTACAGAACATTATTCTATAAAATCAAATCATGATGGGATGGAAAGAACACTTGATTTAGTTAAAAACAGGGATTTTAATGGCTTATGCTTTATTAATCTAGTAGATTTTGATGCAATGTATGGTCATAGACGCGACGTTAAAGGTTATAAAATGTGTCTTGAGGAATTTGACCGTGATTTAAGACCAGTACTAGACAATTTACGTGAAGATGATATTATAATGATTTCTGCTGATCATGGTAATGATCCAACATACAAAGGAACAGACCATACAAGAGAAATGGTACCACTAATGATTTATGGTAATAAAGTTAATTCAAAGATTTTAAATTCAAGAAAAAGTTATGCCGATATTGGTAAAACAATTGGCAGGTTATTTAACGTTAAAGATATCGCTATAGGTGAAGAAATAGAGGATTTATTAAAGAGATAAGAAATTATCTCTTTCAGACTGTTGACAAAGTAAATTTGTTGATGGTCTTTTTTTATTTTTGTGAGTTTTCCCGTGGATAACTAATTCTGGCCATTTAGAGGGTAAAATGGTATAATATTAGTATAGAAAGCGTGAT
>JAEYPN010000020.1 GCA_023410715.1 Bacillota bacterium | reverse complement strand
AAACTATCCCTTTCTGCGTTCTTCGATTATTTGATGCTTTTTCCAAAGCCTTAATCGATAAATCATCACTCATGGTTTCCCCATATTCCCATCCAATAATCTTTAAATCATATAGATCCATTACTGTCGCTAAGTATGTCTGGCCACAGTCTTTTGTATAAATGTATGTAATATCTTGGGCCCACTTTGTTCCTGAAACTATAGCCTTAAAGTTTTGTTCTAATAGATTTGGATATTCTTTATAGGCTTCGTTTTTAAAAATTCCACATACTTTCTATTTCTTTACGACAATACTTCTTAAGCCGAGCACTTTCATTCGTCTTGAAACTCGCTTTTGACTAACTTTATAACCGTCTTCTCTAAGTGAAAATGCAATTTTAGGAAAACCATATCTACCTTTAGATTTTTCATACAAAGATCTAATGTTATCATATATGATTTTATTATCTTAATGATAAATATCTACCTTTTATGTTTACAATCATTTCTCCTTAAATATAACAACTGCTTTTTTTAGTATATCGTTTTATTCCATAGCTTCAGCTAATTGTTTTTTTAACTTTCTAATTTCATCGTTATTTGTTACTTAATCATTGGATGTTTCAATAGGACTATATAAATTTACCCATCTGTATACTATTGCTCTTAACATGCCATATTCACTTATTAGTTCAGTAACTGATTTACCTGATCTATATAATTTTACAATCATATTTTTAAACTCATCATCATATTGGCTGCCTCTAGCCATTATAGACACTTCCTTTACCGTTATTGATTATATCATAATTATTTTTCTAACTAAATGTGTCTATATGTCTATACTACGACCAAATTCATGGTGGCTTAGAATATTTATCACCAATAGCATTTAAACGACCGCCTATATAAAATTTGTATAAAAAATAGTTACCAATTCAATTAATTGTTATATTTTATTCAACTTCTAAAATATTGTATTTATTGTTTTTTAGAAAGTACCAATATGCGACTCCTGATACAACACTATCAAATGCATTCCCACATCCAAACATAATCGCAATTCCAATAAGTGTTGGAGTCCATACGCCTGTTAAGTATAGAATAAAGAATATTCCGTAGTAAATACTATTTGTCACAACTGATTCAAATAACATATATTTTGTTTTTCCTCTTCCATAGAAAGTGCAATCAAATAAATTTTGAATGGCATATAAAACATAGAATCCAAATAATACCATAACAAGTTCAAATAGTTTATCTACATCACTATAATTCAATATGTATTGCATAAATGGTTTATATGCAGGGATTAAAATTGCCCATAAAATACATGTTATTCCAGTAATAGAAAAATAAGCTAATGAATTATTATTAACAGCTTTTTCATCAGTTGATGTTTCTTGTTTGATAAGTTCCCCAAGTTGAGTTATTGGAAGTAACATCCAACCCCAGATAAAGTTATTGGCAACCCAGTATGTTCCTTGTTCGCCGACCATATTTACCATTCTTGAAACCATTAACATATAAGCTATGTTTCTAACAAATGATTCAAGGCCAGAGATTCCGCCGATCTTGACAAATTCTTTAGCCCAGCCAAATTCTATTTTCTCTTTATTGATAACGTTACATCCTTGTTTAGCAAGAATAATTAATACAACAACCAATAAAATAAAGTTAACAATAATATTTGAAATGCCAATACCATTTACTCCTAAGTTTGCTGAGCAAGAAAGCGTTGAAACTAAGAATGTATCACTAATTAAGCATAGAACTAGTTTTACAGCAGTTAAAATATAAACTAATTTATCTTTTCCAAGTGATACTAAAGAAACACAAGCGAAGCTATAAAGAATTCCAAATATATTAGCAATACTTTCAATTCTTATATAAGTTGTGGAAGCATCAATGATATCAGGACTTGTTGCCATTGCGTTTAATAATGGCTTAGCAAATATCATTATTATTGATGATAAAATAACATAAATCCCAAGTGAAATTAATAGTCCTGTTTTTAGTCTATTTGTAAATTCCTTTTTATTATTTACTACTTTCCCCACGAAGAAAAATAATGGCAAAATAATTGCTTCATTAATTATTTCATATAAAAGATTAACCCATGATAGTTGACCGGCTATTGAATAAGACCATTCACCTGGAAGTTTGCCTAAAAAGAATGTTCTAAGAGTTGTATAAATTGTTGGACATAAACCCATTACTAATAAAGCAATAAATAATTTCCAATTAATATGTTTTAAAGATTTAATAATCTTACTCATTTTAATTCCTTCTTTCTAATTCTTACTCCATTTAGCATAAAGAACTTTATTGACATGCTTTCCTGCAGGTATCTTTGTTATATCATCACCTAAAAATAATGGATTAGAATACCAACATATAAATGTATAACTTTTTTTTGTTGGATTTTGAATACTAAGTCAGTATCACTAGTTTTATAAGTTTTAAAATTATTATCTCTATTGATTACGCCATTTAGAAAATAATCTATTCCATATTTACATACAATTCAATGAGCTAATAATTTAGTATAGCCATAATTGGACCAAGGTTAAGCTTTTATGCAAAAAATTTTTAACTTTATTAAAACTAAAATGTTTATTATAATTAGCCAATTCCTTTTTAATATAGAATTAGAGGATTTTATACTGGAATTATCATATGAATAACTTTTCCTACTGTAAGAATAAATAATGCATAGTTCTTTTATACGCTTTAAACATGTTTTTGGCTCACAACATAACTTTTTCTTTTAATGAATATTTAAATAATTAACTGGTGTCTATTATGTCAACAAAAATCAGACCACAATTTTTTTAAAACTGTTAATATAAGTAAATGATAAACCACCTAGCTCTGGTAATTTATCATTTTTTAAAATTGTTGTTTTTGAATTTAATATTTGTAATATTATAGTTTTAAATGTATAAAAATTTATACAAATTTTCCTTAACTTGTCATATCTAGCAACATTTTACAAAACACTTTATAATATGGTATTGTCAAAATTTTTCAGTAAATGATAAATTAAATTTAGAAACTTTTTTATAATACAAATATAGCTTATTTAATTTTATTTTTTTGTCTAAATTTGTCGAAATTATTCATATTCTTTGTTTATTTACCACTTTTAAAATTTTTTTAGTTTCAAGCTATATTTTTTCCACATTATTAGAAAAATTAATAATCATTAAAAAATCAAAATTAATATAAAACATTTTTAAGTTTGCAGTTTAGTAATTATGAAAAAACTACATAAAGAATTAAAAGGAACAAAAATAAGCTTTTTTTTGTAATTTAAATAAAAAAAGGATTGATAAGTATTTCTACAAATCAAACCAAAATTTTTTAAAGTGGAAGCGTTACACAATTTTAATACAATTGCATACCCTAACCCTTGTAATCATTAAATTGTTAACTTTTGCATGCCTCTATAACTGCTCGAGAAATAGGAATTTGTTGATTTAGTACACATATGTAAGCAGCTGTTCTAATGCCAAATTCTGCATTTCAACAAACATCTTTCCTTTTTATTGGTCGTATTCTATCCAACAAAGATAGTGGTCTGCTTCTTTAGGTGTAGACTCTTTTTTGAGCAATTTACAAAAGTAATATGTTTGAATTTGATGAAAGTATCCAATTTTGGGATGCTTGATATATGCCTAAGCAGAACAAAATATACCATCAATACAGGATAAATAGCCTACTTCTTTAAGACACTCTCTTTTAATACAATCCAAATGACTTTCTCCTCTTTTGAAACTTCCATCCAAGAAAAAATACCCATTCAGTGTTTGAACCACACCAACTTAATTATTGCGAAAAGGAATAATGTACGCTTTCTCTTTGTCTAAGTATTCAACATTTTCTTTTATTTCAAAAGCTCTATGCATCTTGTAATGCTTCAACTTCTAATTTATTGATTAATTATATACTAAATCAATCGTTTATCATAGGCATAGTAATAATATTCTTCAATTAGTTTAATATCACTATCTGACAATATTCCATCATTATAAAAATCAATTACTTTAACAACTTCATTTTTATATGCATATAATTCAAATTCAGCATAATTTCAAAATAAAACTCACCAATTTCAATAAAGTCTAACCATTCTGTACCATCATATTCAAACCATACATAATAACCATTATATTCACCTAAATATAATTGAATAAAATGATTTCCTCTAATTTTTTAATTTAATTCAGCAAGTTTTTCTTGCTCTAATTTAGGTAAAATAACTTTTCAAAAAGTTCCGTCTATAATAGTATATTTTGAACTTAATAATGATACTAAAGAATCATATGTAAATCTATATCCATTATAAATTATACAATCATCTTCTATATCATTAGTATCAATACTCCAATTAATTGTTAAACCATTTGATAAATCAGAATGAGATGAAAGTAACTTATAAACCATATATAGATCAAAACTACTTCCTGAAATCTTATCATAACTTAAGTCAAATTGACCATTATATAATTTATTACTATATATTTGTCCAAAATACTCACCATACCATGCTTCTACAGTTAAAACAAAGGCACCATTTGAAACACTTTCATCATTAAAAGCAAATTCAATAGAATACTTAAGTGTATCAAATAATTCTTCACTTGCCTTAGTTTTTGTACCAAAAGCAATTTCTAATTTTAATTCAATTGGATATTGTGATGACACTGCATAACTAGGAAATAACTCTTCCATTGCTAATGCAAAATATTTTTTAGATAATTCTAAATCATGATTATAAAATTCATATTCAGAATAATTAATTTGATAATAATCGGTAGTATAATCTTTTGATGTGTCTTTTTGTAATGCCAAACTTAATCCTTTTAAGAAATACTTATTAGATAAAAATAGTTTTACATCCCAATATTTATCTTCTGATGTTGGGTATATACTTCCGTTAACACCAAAAAATTCATTCCATTTTTCTTTAGTTGTAGAATTTAAATTTAATGTATAATACTTACTTATAGGAATACCACCTATATTGTTTCTAAAAATATAATTATCTATTAATGATAAAATTTTTGTTTTTTCAACTTCACTTACATTAGAAAAATCAAATTCACCATTAGCTAAAGGTATTAAATCATAAACTTCTTTTACGCATTGTTTAGATAAATTATTGATTGAAATAATACTATTAGCCTCAGCAATTTCATTTATATATTTTTCAAATTTATTACTTATTTCATTCGTTAAGCTAACATCTACATTATCTAAAATAGTTTCTTTATATTTTGTTAATTCATTTATTTTTTCAGTTCTTGCAAATAATAGGTTTTCATTAACCACTGATATTGGCTTTTGTTCTTTTTTTCCACAAACTGTACATGTATATTCCATTACATATTCACCAAGTCCAGTTTCAATTTTTACACCTTCATCCCAAGTATGTTCACAAGGTTCTTCATTAGATGTTTGATTACATCCAAGCAAGCACAATGAACAAATAAACACCACTAGAAAAGATACTATTTTTTTCATATGATAACCTCCCTATTCACTCAATAAAATAAATTAAAATACTAAACTGTTTTATTAATTAACAAATCAATAACTTCTAATTTATCACACAATTAATTATACTACAAAAAGGGTAAAAACACAATGAAATGACCAGCCTCATTGCCATATAATCTTATTTCTTGACCATTGTAGAATACGAAGATTATCGACTTATCTTTGTGAAGGATTGCTTTTTCTACCATTATCATCGAAAGTTAATCATCTCATATTTCTAGCAAGTTAACTCGCACTCTCAAATATTCTACAAATCCTTTAAGTTTAGTTACCTGACCTAATTTATAAGACTTTCCATTAAGTGCTTTATCTAGGTCACTTTTTGTTTTTTCTTATCTAATGGATAATTCAGTGTATCTATTTGTTCATCAACTCTAATTTTTCTATAATCGTTCAAAAGTTAGTAATCGTTAAAAAGTTAAAACTTCACATGTCTTCGCTTATTAATTCTTACTTGAAGTTTGTTCTAGATCTATACTAACGTTATTATTTGAAACCTCATAAGATAACATCATATCATTTATCGCTGAAATGCCGTTAATATTATATTCAAACTCCACAATTTCTGAATGCTCTACAACTTTTTATTCAATATTATTGAATAAATATTCACCACTTTTTAAATAAGTTGTTTGATTATTGTGAATCGAATATGTAATTCCATTATCAGAAATAGTTACTCCTGATAATATAAAAATAAAAGAAATTATTAACAAAAATACAGAAATTGTAGTTTTCATTTTTCCTCCTTATTTTTTTTGAAAATAAATTTTCCCTTCTTCCTCTATATATTTTAAATAAATAACCGAACCATCATAAGACGAAGAATTAATTTGACCACTGTCATCTAAATAAAATGTAGTTAAAGATAAACTTATTAATCCTGAGTTGCTTATTATAACTTCTTTAGGTATATTGATAGTCATTTCGTTGTTGAATGTAATAACTTTTTCTCCATTAACAATTTCAGACAATGCTTTGTTTTCAGTAGAATAAAAGTTTTCTATTTCAAATAATCTCTTTCCAGAAATAAGTTCATCATAACTTAAAGATGTCTTATTTTCATCTGCATAATAATGAACTTGAAATAAAGCAATGTTATTCGTAACTTTTTCACTATTATCAATACTTCTCAAGTGTCCATATTTGACTATTATTTCATAATTTTCATCTTGCAAATATTCACTTTTCATCTCGATTTCAAAGATGGTTGAAGGCATTATTTTTAAAGATTCATATGAATTAATAACAAATACATCATTTTTATCGTTACTGCAACCCCCAATAGCTATAATAAAGAGAATCACACCAAATATTAAAAATATTTTTTTAAAAACTTTAACCATAAAACTCATCTCCTTTTTATTATATACAAAAAACTCCCTTTAGTTTTCAACCTGAAGAGAGTTTCTAACCAATATTATTTGTCCCTTATGAAATTTAATTGAAAACTATCAAGGGTGTGGTAAAAGCTCACCGCACTAATAGTATATTAAAAAAATTATCTTTTTTCAATTATTTTGAGTGTTTTGATAGTGTAAAATTTACTTTGTCATTTAACATCCCTATAAAAAAATCTCAATACTTTAAATTGTATCAAGATTAGTAATCTTATATGTAACTAATGACCAATTTTAATACAATGTCCACTGGTCTATTTTTGTTTGTCCACCCCTTATCAAAAAATGTCCACTCCTAGTGTTTTTGTCCACCCCTAAATTTCGAAACTAAAAATACTTAGAAATAATTAATATGATTTTATCTTTTGGTTCATACATATCTTTATCTCTATAGTCACAAGATTTATATTTATAAATTAAATTATCAATTTCCATCCTATCTTCATGTGAAATTAAATTTAATTCGCTAATATCAACAAATGTTGTTTGATTATCCAAACTTATTTCATATAAATCAAATTCATGAAATCTTATAACAATATTATCTTTTGTCAAAAAATAAAATTGCTTACCATTTATTTTTTCTTTCGATAAGGCGAAACCTTTTTCTATTAATATTTTACATTTAATTTTTATATTATTTTTAATTAAATCAATTATATATAATACTAACCATAAAATTAAAAAAGGAATTACTAAAATTACAATAAGTGGGATTAACGCTATTACTGTTAACACATCATCTAGTGTATTTTTTTTATAAAACACATTTTTCTTTGTCTCAACACCAAATAAAATAACACTTACTAACCATAGTAAAATTACTACTATAGATAATATCAATCCTAAACTTCCTTCATAATTAGGATCAATTAAATTAAAGTAAATTAATATAAAAGATAAAATGATATAAGAAAGAATCATTGATATACATAATAATCTTTTTTTGCTCATTACTTATTCACATCCTTTATTAAATTATATCATATCAATTAATTCTTTTCATAAAAATATAGATTCTAAAATTAATAAAATTTAACAGTATAATTAAATTTAACAGTGCTTTTCAATAAAATAAAAAAGAGCAAATTCTTAGTTTTAAACCTTAAAAACCTGCTCTAAAATAAACGTTTAACAGTGAAAAAGAGGTATTTTGCCCTATAAAAACAAAAAAGTTCTGATATTTTTGTATCAAAACTTATCTTTCAATTTGGCAACGTTACGCAATTTTAATACAATTGCATACCCTAAGCATTATAATCGTTAAAAAGTTAAATAATTTGCATACCCTAGAGGTCATTTTGCATACCCCTAAACTGCTCAATAAATAGGAATTTATCGGTTAATCCATTCTTCTCTAGTTATTGCAAAAACCTTTGTGATTTCATTCACATCATCCTTATACTCACCAACTTGCTTGCAACCATAAGAAATTGCAGTTTTATATGATGGCTCATTTGTATGTTTCATATAGGAATAAACAACATTAAATGGTGTGTTATTAAATGTCCAATCCCTGACCGCAATCGCAGCTTCCTTCGCATATCCTTTCCTTTGCTTATCTACTCTTATGTGATAACCAATTTCAGGTTTTATTTCACCATTGATAAGCTGCATTGTCAAACCGCAGTCACCTATCATTTCACCCGTCGCTTTCAAGCATACAGCCCACAAGCCAAAACCAAATACTCTATATCTTTCGATATTTCTCAAAATCCAGTTCTTTACTCTATTTTCATCAAATACATAGGGATAATGTTTCATTATCTCAGAATCTGCCAGCACTTTATAAAGTGCGGGAAAATCTTCCTCCGTCATTTCTCTTAAGAGTAAACGTTTTGTTTCAATAACCATTATTTCACCTACAAATTCTAATTTCACCTAGTTGTCTATAGTATATCATAGATTTTTTATTATTTCTAATAATTAATAAATCGTTAAATGGTTGAAAAATGCATACCCCTAGAACTGCTCAATAAATAAGGATTTAATTAATAGTTTAATATTTAAATTTCCATGCTATTTTAGAATAAATGTATTTTTCTATTTCTTGAATATCATTCATAACTCCTATTTAGTATTTTTTATCTTTAGTTTGTATATGTAAAGTGCCAAACTTATAAATAAATCCTCTAGTTGCAGATATTCTATCACCATACACATTTTCAATATCTCTAAATAAAATATATGTCTTCCTATTACGACTAAAATTTAAATAAATACCTTTTTCATCAACTTGAACTATATTTTTAGGTCTAATAAATACTTTGACTAATAAATAAGAAGTAATAATAGAAAAACAAAACATTAGAACACCAAAAATAAGACAAATGTCTCTTGTAGTTTGTGAATAATCGTGTAAGAACAATATTGAAAAAATTATACTTATAACAAAGGAAACAATTTCTAATAAAATAAACTTATATGATTTAGTTCCTATTGTTTTTATTTTATCCATATAATTTTCCACCTCCATCTAATCGAAAAATTCTAATTTACCTACTTGTCTATATTATACCATAAATTGTTAATTGTTACTAATGATTAGTATATCGTTAAATAATTGAAAAATGCATACCCCCTGACAAAATTTTGCATACCCTTTTGAGATAAACGTTGAAAGGTTAATTATAGAGTAAAACAATTTTGACACAATTTTATTTATATTAAGTTTATACTACTTAAATTAGCAACATACGGTGAGACTTGTACCCTTAGAAAAATAAAAAAATCTCGATACTTTTATTGTATCGAGAATCATTAACTATAATGGTGCGACGAATGAGATTTGAACTCACACAACATTACTGTTACTACCCCCTCAAAGTAGCGTGTCTACCATTCCACCACCGTCGCAAATAGTCTACTAACTATTATAGCGAAATGTTAGATTTTTATCAAGATTTAATTAATTAAATTTTGATAAAGGGTTCTAATTGCTTTTTCAAAATCGGCGCTTTTTACGCCAACAATAATATTAATCTCGTTTGTTCCTTGGGCAATCATCTTTATATTGATATTTTCTTTACCTAATATTTGAAATATTTTTCCACTAATACCAGGCTTTAAAACCATGTTTCTACCAACAACCGCAAGAAGCGCTAAATCATGGTCAAGCTGAACACTAATTATATCAGGATTTCTTTTGATTTCTGAAATAATATCATAGACTTTATTATTAATGATTTTTTCATCAATAATCACACTAAATGAATCAATAGAAGTAGGAATATGTTCAATTGTTACATGATATCTTTTTAAGATATTTAATACATCATTAATAATAGTTAGCTTATCAGCTATTTTATTCTTTACAATTGTAATTGCTATAAAACCTTTTTTACCAGCAATACCTGTGATGATTTGTGAAGTATCAAATGCTTTATTTTTTATAATAGTTCCGGGATTATCTGGTTCATTGGTGTTTAAAATATGTAAAGGAATATTTGAATCTTCAATTGGCAAAACAGTTTCTTCATGAATGATTGATGCGCCCATATATGAAAGTTCTCTTAATTCATCATAAGTTATTTCTTTAATCTTTTTAGGATTATCAACAATCTTTGGATCAGCCATTAAAATTCCACTGACATCTGTAAAGTTTTCATATTCAATTGCATCGATTGCTTTGGCTACAATCGCGCCTGTAATATCAGAGCCCCCACGACTAAATGTTTTAATATCGCCGTTTGGATAACTTCCATAAAAACCAGGAATGACAACTTTTTCATTTTCTAGGCACTTTTCTTTAATTAGAGTGCTTGTCCTTTCATAATCTAAATGACCATTATATTCAAAAATGATAACGTCTTTAGAATCAATAAATTTATAACCTAAATATTCCGCAAGTAACATAGACGTTAAATATTCACCGCGACTGACTAAATAGTCCTCACTTGAATTTTTTAGATTACAAATAATTTTATTAAATTCTGAGTCTAAATCAAGACTCAAATTAAGTTCATTTTTTATATTATAGAACCGTTCCTTAATTTTTGATAGAATCGGTTCATAATCAACTCCATATTTAACATGTGCAAAAAGTAGATATAGTAAATCCGTGATTTTATTATCTACTCTATTTATTTTTCCAATGGCGGACGTTACTACTACTTTTCTTGTTTTATCAGTTAATATAATATCTTTTACTTTTTTAAATTGGCTGGAACTTGCGACAGACGAACCGCCAAACTTGGAAACTTTAATCATTGAGATCCTCCATAATTTTGATCATAATATCTATAGCATTACTTGCGGCACCTTTCCTTAAGTTATCCGCAACAGTATAAAATATGATGCCATTATCACATGAAATATCTTTTCTAATTCGGCCAACATATACTAAATCATTATCATTAGAAAGAATTGATAGTGGGTAAATCTTATTTCCTATATCATCAACTAATTTAATGCCTGGTTTATCTTTAAAAAGGTCAAATATTTCTTGGGTATTAAATTCTTTTTCTAATTCACAAGCTATAACTACAGCGTGAGAATTTAAAACGGGAACTCTAACACAGGTTGCGGCAATTTTAATATTCTCATCATGTAAAATTTTTCTCGTTTCATTAACCATTTTCATTTCTTCTTTAGTATAATGGTTATCTAAAAAATCATCAATTTGGGGAATACATGTCTTTGAAATGTTATAAGGATAAAATTCTTCTTTTTCGCCTTTTAAGGTTTTTTCTAAGTCTTTTATTCCCTTCATCCCTGAACCACTTACGGCTTGATAAGTCGTATATACTACTCTTTTTAACCCAAATTTTTCTTTTAAATAAGCTAGTGGTAAAACTGACTGTATAGTTGAGCAATTGGGATTGGCGATAATTTTATTTTGTTTATAATCAAGTAAGTTTATTTCTGGTACAATTAGTGGCACATCTTCATCCATTCTAAAACATGATGAGTTATCTATAACATAAGCACCACTTGATGCAAACTTAGGGGCGTATTCTTTTGATACATCTTTACCAGCACTAAATAAGGCAAAATCAATATTTTTAAAATCTGCCAAAGCTAAATCTTCAATAATATATTTTTTCCCTTTATAAATTACTTCTTCGCCTGCACTTCTTTTTGATGCATAAAGTTTTAAAGTATTAAACTCTAAACCCCGTTCTTCTAAAACTTTTAAAAACATCCGGCCAACAACTCCAGTTGCGCCAACAATTGCGACATTATATTTTTTCATTAACATCACTTTATAGCCTAAATGGCTCCTTTCACATAATTTGTTACTTAAATACCCGAGCGATAAAAATCGCGTTATCTTTAATTTCTTTTATGCTTTTTCCATCAAGTTTTTTAGTTAGATAAAAACTTCCATCTTTACTTAAAACTAAATCCGCACTTATTTCTTTTTCCGTATAAACAAAGTAACTTTCTTCTCTTTTATCATATTCTAAAATATTAAATCTGTTATTGAAATAAGAATCAAATGTAATTTCATTTTCAATTATTTTCATTAAATCACTGATGATGGCAGACGCTGTTGGAAGTTTACCAGCTCCTAAGCCATAAAACTGAAGCGTGCCATTCATATCACCAGTAAAAGTAACCGCATTATATTCATATCTAACATTAACAAGCGGATTATTTTTATCAATTAAGACAGGTTCAACAGTTAAATATATTTCATCTGTATCTCTATACGATTCAGCTAAATATTTTACTTTATAGCCATAGAAGTCAGCTTTCTCAATAATTTCTTTTGTAATACTAGAAATCTTAATATGAGGGATGTTACTGATATCAACAAAGGTATTATAGGCAATATCTGATAGAATGGCAATTTTTCTAATTAAATCAAACCCTTCTAAATCCGCACTTGGATCAGCTTCCGTAAAACCATTTTGTTGAGCTTTAAGAAGCGCTTCATCAAAGCTTAAACCATTTTCCATTTGGGTAATAATAAAATTAGTTGTGCCATTTAAAATACCATAAATGTGATTAACATTATTGATTTTAACATTTTGCATTAATGAGTGAACGATAGGAATCCCCCCACCAACTGCTGCCTCAAATAAAAACATGACATTGTTAATGTGAGCTAATGTCACAAATTCATTTAAATGGCGACTCACAACCTCTTTATTAGAAGTGATGACATGTTTTTTATTTAGTAAAGCTTTCTTAATGGCTTGGTAGGCAAATTCATCGCCACCTAATACTTCAATAATGACATTGACGGAATTATCATAAATAATATCATCAACGCTTTCACAGTATAAGTCTTTAAGAATAGCTTTTTTTTCAGGTCTATCAAATATTTTTACAATTTCAATTGCGTATTTATCTTTTACTGTATCAATTACTTCTTTTACTCCACTTCCAACATTTCCATACCCTAGTATTCCTACTCGCATAATCTAACCTTCAAAAGCTATTAGTTCCACTTTTTTAACACTTTCTGTAGCTTTTAACCTTTCTATTAATTCTTTTAGTTCAATTGTTAGTTCTTTAATATCTATCGTAATTGTAATATAAGCATCGTCATGAATGGGCATATCTTGATTTAACGTTATAACATTTCCGTTATATTCAGCAATCATCTTTAAAATGCTCGATAAAATGCCTTTTTTATTAAAGGTGTGAAAACCGATAATCGCTTTATTATTAAAACTTTTATTAGGTTTAAAAATATAATCTTTATATTTATAATAGGTTGATCTCGATATATCGTACTTTAAGCACGCTTCACTAACTGAAATATTCGTTTCTTCAATTTCATCTCTGATTTTAACAACCGTTTCAAAAAAATCTGGTAAGATCCTTTTATTAACTAAATAATATTCATCATTCATTTCTTAACTCCATCTTCGTGCCTATTTTATTACATGTACATTTTAAAATGTGATAATCTGTAAAACCTTTTTCTTTAAAATAATTAATAAAATCATCATCTTTACTGATTACAAGCAGGGTTGGTCCCGCTCCACTTATATTGCATGTTACTTGAAACATTGAAGCTACCTCTTTAATTTCTTTTCCTTTTTTGATTAAAGGTAATCTTGCGTCTTCATGAATTTTATCAACCATAACATCCTTAAGTAAGCTTATATCACCTTTTTCAAATCCAACAGGAATGGCAATTACACGTGAAGCATTAAATGTAACATCACATAGAGGTATTTCATTTTTAATAACTTTTCTCGCTTTTTCCGTTTTCAACGTAAATTTAGGGATTAATAAGTTAAAAATTAAGTTATTTGCGACATCAAAACTTACTTTATGGATTTCTTTATCTTTAATATAAGTTGATGTGAGTCCCCCAAAATAAGCGGGAACTATATTATCGGGATGGCCTTCAAAATCAACCATCTCTTTTAATAACTCATCTTCATTTAGTTCATTTTCCATAAAGTAATTAGCAGCCATCATTCCAGCAATTATCGCGGAAGCACTTGAACCCAGTCCTCTTTCATTTGGAATATCTTTTTCAATAAAACTTATTTTAACAGGTACAAGCGTCTTTTTCTTTAACTTAAAAAGATGTATGTAGCTTTTATAGACTAAATTATCTTTAATATTATCAAAGCCTAGAAAACTAAACTTTTCACTTCTTTCAAATGTAAAAGTATTAAATAAATTTAAAGCAATTCCTAAAAAATCAAAACCAGGTCCTAAGTTCGCTGATGTGGCTGGAACTTTTATATACAGTTTTTCCATTATATCTCTTTAATAACCTCTTCCTTCTCCATGACTTTTTTTCTGTACTCTTTATTTAATAAAACACTGATTGATGAAGGAATTTCCATTTTAGTCGTTAAAAATATTTCTTTAACTAATTCTTCATCTTCATTTTTCAAATTTAAAGCCTGCTTTATAACATCAATAAATTTATAAGGTGAGGCAGTTGATACGATTAATGTATGAAGTGATTCCTTACTTTTTTTATAAGCATCAAGTGCTACAGCTGTATGTGGATCAATTAAATAATTATGAGTTTCAAATTCATCTTTAATTGTTCTTAAGATCTCTTGATCAGTTGAATAAAATGATTTAAAGTCTTTTAATTTTTCTTTAAATTCTAAAGGTAGTTCAAACCTTTTATTTTTTTCTAAATCAACATACAATTTTTTTACAAGTTCCACGTCATTTGAAAAATAATAAATCAGTCTTTCTAAATTTGATGAAACTAAAATGTCCATTGATGGCGCATGTGTTTTATAAAAAGGTCTATTGGCATCATAAATCCCCGTATTAATAAAATCTGTTAATACATTATTTTCGTTTGCGGCACAAATAAGTTTTTTTATTGGTAAGCCCATGTTTTTGGCAATAAATCCCGCTAAAATATTTCCAAAGTTTCCTGTTGGTACTGAGACATTGATCATCTCATTAAGTTTAACCACATTATTTTTTATAAGTTTAATATATGCATAGAAATAATATACAATCTGCGGAATGAGACGCCCAATATTAATCGAGTTAGCCGCGGAAAAATTCTTATTTTTAAGTAATATTTCTTTAACAATTCTTTGTGAGTCATCAAAGTTTCCATTTATTGCGATTGCTTTATTTCTTCCTTCATAATATAACATTTGTTTTTCTTGGAGCTTACTTACACCTAGGTTAGGATATAAGACGGTAATACTTGCATTTGAATTTCTAAAGCCTGATAAGGTCGCGCTACCTGTATCTCCAGATGTTGCGACAACTATCTTTGTTTCTTCATTTATATTATTAATCTTCTTAGCATATTCTATTTCATATGGAAGTATAGTTAAGGCCATATCTTTAAATGAAGCGGTTGGCCCATGATACAACTCTAAAAATGAATAGTTAGAAAAGGATGTGACCTGACAAATGCCTTTACTAAAGTTTTCCTCATTATAAGCTTTATTAATCATCTCTTTTAAATCTAAGGGACTAAAGTCATCTAAATATAAACTCATGACTTTAAAAGCTATTTCTTTGTAATCTAAATCTAATAATTCATTTAAATTTATTTTTTTAAACTCATCAAAAACAAAAAGACCTCCATCAAAGGCAAGTCCCTTAATTATTGCGTTAGATACTCTATCTTTATTTAAACTTCTCGTTGAATGTACCATTTTAACTACCATCTTTCGATAAATATTATACATTGTTTTTGTTATAAAGACAAGTGTTTTTTGTATAAATACATTATTTAATAAAAAAAACTGAAGGTACATTGTACTTTCAGTTTAAAATAATTTATGTAATTAGAGTTTTAATTCAGTCTTAAGCTTTTCATACTCCTCGTTAATCATTTCCAAATTTTGAAAAATTGTTAATGATTGAGGACAAGCCTTCATACATTTACCGCATTTGATGCAGTTAGCTGGCTTTTCACTTTCTTCTAGACCATCAATACTTTTAACAAAAAATTCAGCATTATGAAATAATTTATAGTTATTATAAATATGGAATACCTTAGGTATTTTAACACCTTTAGAACATGGTAAACAATACTCGCATTTTGTACAAAGAATCGTCTTTTCTTCTAAGAAGGCATTTAAAGCATTATCTAGGACTTCGCTTTCTTTTTTGGATAATGGTTTGAAATCCGTCATCGTTTTAATATTATCTTCTACTTGAGAAAAATCCGACATACCAGATAAGACACAAATAACATTTTTAAATGAGCCAACAAATCTTAATGCCCATGAAGCAATTGATGAATTAGGTGATGCCTCTTTAAGTATCGCATTTGCTTTTTCAGATAAAGACGCAAGCATTCCACCTCTAACGGGTTCCATAACAATTACTGGTAAATTATGTTTTTCTAAAATCTCATAAAGCTTACGTGCTTCAATAAAATCATAATCAAAATAATTAAACTGAATCTGCACAAAATCCCAATGTTCATGTATGACCATTTCTAGTAAATCATCTGCTGTTCCATGAAAAGAAAAACCTAAATGGCGGATTTTTCCTTCTTTTTTCATTTCTTGTAAAAACTCAATAGCTTTAAAGCGTTTATAAATTTTAAAACGTTCGCCACTCATGGCGTGACATAAATAATAATCAAAATATTCAACACCACATTTTTTTAACTGCTCGTTAAAAATTCGTTTTACATCATCAAGAGTTTTACATTCCCATATTGGCATTTTGTCAGCCAAAAAGTATGATTCTCTTGGATATTTCTTTAATGCTTCATACGCAAAAACTTCTGATTTTCCCAAATGATATGGATATGCTGTATCAAAGTAATTAACTCCATGATTATAAGCATAATCAATCATTTTAAAACCTAGTTCAAAGTCAATCTCGGTTTCACTTAAACGTGGTAAACGCATTAATCCAAAACCAAGAAGTGATGGATTTTCTTCGATTGATTGAAACTTAAGATCCTTTTTTGTAACAGACATGATAACACCTACCTTCTTGGAAGTATTATACACTTTTTTGCCTATTTTGTAAATTGTTTGTCAAGAAAGATTGGAAAATCAGGGGGATAAATTGTTAAAATCGCAAAGGCAATAAACAAAAAGATTGTAAAAGCAATTGCAATTAAATAGTTAATACCTGAGGAATATTTGTAAACACATCTGCCTGCAAGCATTCCTAAAATAACCGAAATGACGCCGATCGCAATATCAATTATTTTTGAGTCAAAACCAAAAGCTCCTGTATAGAAATAATATAACATTGGTATTGTTATTAAACTTACTACTAAGGAAACTAGCATTGCTGTAAAAAACCTATCTAATGAATCAATTTCTTTTCTTTTACAAAAATAAATTATCATAAAATAAATAGGAATTGGCCATAAAACAAGTTTCATGTGTGCAAAAATACTTTCATTATGCGGAAAAAGAAGTCCGATAATAAAGTTATGATTTGTCCATTCGTATAAAGAATGGAATAAAAATGAAGTTAAAACTAAAATAGGAATACCAATAATAAACCATTTTTCTACTTTCTTATGCATATAATCACCACTTTAATTATGTGCAGGTTTTATGTTTTTTATGAAAAAAAACATCTTTTTCAAAAAGATGCCTTAATTAAAAACAAATTAATTTAATAAGTAATATACTGAATCTTTTCCATATAAGTTTTAATTTCATTATAGAAATCACCATAAATAATTAAATGATGATTGCCATATGGCTTTTTAAGAAAATAAGAAATATTACTATCAACGTGAACCTTGACTTGTGTACGACATAAGTCATTATGATTTAAATTATCAACTATTTCTCCTCTAGTTAAAAAATAATCTCTTAGATTAGATGATAATTTAAAGATAGTTACTTGTTTTTTTTCTAACTCTCCTTTAATAGCAACACCTTTTCCTGATTCAAAATGGGAATCAAGTGAATAAGATTTTGTCATATCTAAAGGTATAGTACAATGCGCCAGGACAATTTCACTTTTCTTAATATCAACAGAGCATGGATTAGCCATAAATGAAGATTGGCCTGTTACTCTTTTTAAAATATACATCGAAATTAAAGATGGAATGTCACCTTCGCAAGCACTGATAATATTTTCTGAATTAAGCAAGCTTAAGGCTAAGCATGCGGTAGTTTCAAGTTTTTTAACAATGTCGAAACACCGAATAGTTAGACCCTTAAGTTCGTATTTATTAATAATCTTATCTAGTGAAACTTTGATTTTTTTACTACAATCTAAATCATATTCATCATAATCTTTTAACTCATACCCTGATTTAAAATCAATTAAATCAGCCTTTTTATATCCTTTATATACTTCATCAAGGGAGATATCAACTAGTTCAATATTAAATTTTCTCTTAACTGCTTGATAATCAACTCTTGATGAAATAAGCCAATCGCTTGGTTCACCAACAACGCCTAACTTAACCAATTGTTCTTCACCCTTACTTGAAGCAATTTTTTTAATTCGGCTTGCAATATAATCTCCACTTCCATAGAAAATTTCAGCTTCTTTATTTTTGTTTTTTAAATAAGATAAAATTTCCATCGCTGCAGCTAAGGAATTATTAGAATCATAAGCTAAAAAATAGAAAGGTTCCTTAAATTTTCCTTCAAGCCGTAAAAATTCTGTTTCAGTTCCACCACTTTGAATTAAAATCAACGATAAATCAGCATTGTATAATTTATCTAATTCAACAATATTAATATCAGAATCTAAAACGGTCTTTATTTCATCTAATAAGTTTAAAGTTTGAAAGCTCAAATAATTTTTGTCATGAAGTGGGGAAACGATTGGATAAACATTTATTTTCATTTTATATCTCCTTAATTAATTCAGAGAATATTTCACTTAAGGTTGGGTGAATATGAATGTATTCTTTGATATCCTTAATCTTTGTTTCATTCTTAATAAATACGGCAATTTCTGATATAAGTAAATTTGCTTCTTCGCCAATAATCGAAGCCCCAACTATTCTATCATCCTTAACGATGATTTTAATAAAACCTTCTGTAGAACCCATCGCATTTGCTTTACCATTTGCGCGATACATCTTTTTATAAGCTTTGCCATCTATTTCATTTTCTTTTAAACCGACATGCGCAATTTCTGGGAAAGCAAAAACCGCATAAGGGGTTAAATCTAATCTAATATCATCTTTTATATTTAAAATATGATTAATAGCTTTATAACCACTGTAAGTGGCAAAGTGCGCTAACATCATCTTAGAGTTAACATCGCCAATCGCATAAATGTTATCAATTGATGTCTTAAAATATTCATTAACATGGTAATCAATTTCAAAGTCACTTTTAATATAATTGGGAGTTCTACCTACCGATAATAAGACTTTATCATAAGGAATCTTTTCATCTGTTATAACAAATTCACTTGTTATATCCTGGACTTTAGTTGAGGTTAAAACTTTGATTCCACTACTTTTTAAATAACTAGTCATTCTCCTGCTTATTTCGATATCTAAATTACTTAAAATGCTTTTTTCAGCTTCAATTAAAGTAACATTTGATCCAAAACTATTAAAAATTGAAGCCATCTCAACACCAATAACTCCTCCACCAATAATAACAAGGTTTTGAGGTATTTGATTAATATCAAGAATTTCTTTTGAAGTTAAAACATTTTCACGAGTAAACTTTTCAATTCTTTTTTCTTTAGAACCAGTCGCAATTATAATATATTTTGTCTCTATTACTTCATCATTAACAAGTACTTGATTAGGTGATTTTAAGGATGCCTGTCCATGAATTAATAAAATATTTTCTTTTTTTAGTAAAAATTCAATTCCTAAAGTTAAATCACTTACAACTTTATTTTTTCTTTCTAAAGCTTTTTCCATATCAAAGTTCAAACTAAAATCAATTTCTTTAAACTTTTTTGTATCATTAATCGCTTTAGCTACCGCATAGTATGTTTTGGTAGGGATACAGCCCTCGTTTAGGCATGTACCCCCCACCTTATTTTCTTCAATTAACACTACATCAAGACCCATTTTTTTGGCATAAAGGGCTGTCTCGTAGCCCCCTGGTCCGGCGCCAATAATCACTAAATCTCTCATAAGTCTTTATATTTTATTTTCACATTTCTTGCGGCTGATACTTCATCTAATTTTAAGACTGGTGTATCATGTGGAGCTGTTTCAAGTATTTCTTTATTATCTATTGCTTCTTGGGCAATTTTTTTCATGACTTGAATAAATTCATCTAGTGTTTCTTTTGATTCACATTCAGTTGGTTCAATCATTAATGACTGATGAAATAAAAGTGGAAAATAAATTGTAGGTGGATGATAGCCATAATCTAAAAGACGTTTAGCTACCTCAAGTGTTGAAGCTTTTTCGCTTACTAATCCATCAAACACAACTTCATGCTTAGAAATACCTTTGACTGGTAATTTATAATCATTTTTTAAGCATTCTCTTATATAGTTCGCATTTAAAACAGATAAATATGCAACATTCTTTAAGTTTTCTTTACCTAAACTTAACAAATAGATGTATGCTTTAATTACGACACTTGTATTACCTAAAAAGCCACTAACATGAATACCTTCTTCATTAACTACATTATATTTACCATTCTTTTTTATAACTCTTGGATATGGTAAAAGTGCCGCTAATTCTTCATTTACACCGACTGGGCCATCACCAGGTCCACCCCCACCATGAGGAGTTGAGAATGTTTTATGAAGATTGATATGCATGATATCAAAGCCCATATCAAATGGTCTAACTAAACCTAAAATTGCGTTTAAGTTAGCACCATCGTAATATAGTAAACTACCATTATCATGGAGTAATCTAGCAATTTCTACAATATCTTTTTCAAACAACCCAACGGTATTTGGATTAGTTAACATGATACCCGCAACATTTTCATCAATTAAGCTTTTTAAACTTTCAACGTCAACTAAACCATCTTCATTGCATTGAGCGGCTAAAACTTCAAAACCACACATTGTACAAGATGCTGGGTTTGTTCCATGAGCTGATACAGGAACAATAACTTTTGTTCTATTTAACTCACCTTTACGGATAAAATATTCCTTCATAATCATAAGGCCAGTTAATTCACCATGCGCTCCTGCAAAAGGATTAAAGGTAAATTCACTCATACCTGTAATATTTGCTAACATCTTATTTAAAGAATAATAAATCTCAAGAATTCCTTGCGTAGTAGATGCTGGTTGAAGAGGATGAATATTTACAAATCCATCAAGAGAGGCTAACTCTTCATTGATTTTAGGATTGTATTTCATGGTACAAGATCCAAGTGGATAAAAGCCTTGATCAACACCGTAATTTTTAAGTGATAAATTTGTATAATGACGGATAACATCTAGTTCACTAACTTCCATTAAATCTAAGCTTGTTTTTCTTAAAAACTTAGAATTTAAACTGTTTGTATTAGGAAAGTCACTTTTTATACTATAGCCTTTTCTTCCCTCTTTTGATAATTCAAAAATTAGCTTATCGTACATGGGCAAAATCCTCCACTAAAGATAAAAACTCATCAAGCTCTTCTTTTGTTCTTTTTTCAGTTACCGCTACTAAATATTTATTATCACATAAAACTTTTCCACCAAGATAACCATGGTCAATTAAATATTCATTTAGGTTAGCTAAATCAAGCGTGCTTTCTACCACAAATTCTTTTAAAAATTCATTATCGGTTACACTAATAAATAGTTTTGTTTCAATTAATTTTTCATATAGATAATGAGCATTATTATAGGCAATATTTTGTGTTTCAACTAGCCCAGATTTACCCATAATACTTGCATAAATATCAACAGATAAAGCCATCAAACTCTGATTTGAACAAATATTAGAAACAGCTTTATCTCGCCTAATATGTTGTTCACGAGCTTGAAGGGTTAAGACAAAACCACGTCTACCGTTTTTATCTAGAGTTGCTCCAACGATACGGCCTGGAATTTTACGCATATAATCTTTTTTAGTCGCAATATATCCTAAATATGGTCCACCAAAAGAAAGTGGGATACCTAAAGTTTGTGCTTCACCACAAGCAATATCCACACCCATTTCACCAGGTGTTTTAAGAATGCTAAAAGTCGAAGGGTCTGCGTTCATAATAACAATTGATTTATTATTATGAAGAACTTCTATTACCTTAGTTAAGTCTTCCATATAGCCAAAATAATTCGGTGACTGGAAAATTAATGCGGCAGTACTTGCATCAATCTTACTTAATACATCACTTTCGCTAGTTACATATGAGTCAGTTTCGACCATTTCAATTATTAAGCCTTTATATTTTGCATATGTTTTTAAAACTTCAACTGTTTGTGGTGCTATGGCACTAGAAACTAATATCTTATTTCTTCTCGTGATACTTTCAGCCATAAACATCGCTTCAGCTGTCGCAGTTGGACCATCATACATTGAAGCGTTACTAATATCTAAATTAGTTAATTCTGCTATTATACTTTGGAACTCAAAAATATAAGCAAGCGTTCCTTGTGATATTTCTGCTTGATATGGCGTGTATGATGTTAAAAATTCCTCTCTTGAGGTTAAAGCTTTAATAACACTTGGTGTATAAACATCATAACTACCTGCACCTAAAAAGGAAATTAATTCCTTGTTTTTCTTACTTAAATCTTTTATTTTCTTGCGAAGTTCACTTTCTGATAACGATTGAGGTAAGTCTAAATCATTTTTATATTTGACATTTTCAGGAACATCTGAAAAAAGGTCATCAAGAGACCTTAAGTTCATTTTCTCAAGCATTTCCTTAATATCATTTTCGGTATGAGGAAAATACTTAAACATTAGTGAAGCTCCTTCTTATATTCATTTACATCAAGTAAATTATGAACTTCTTGAGCATTATCAAATTCAATTTTTAAAATCCAGTTTGTATATGGATCATCATTTAATAATTCAGGATTATCGCTAACATCAGGGTTAACTTCTATAATTTTACCACTTAAAGGTGCGCAAATATCAGATGCAGCTTTAACACTTTCTACAGCGCCACACACTTCAAATTGTTTAACGTCATCGTCAAGAAATCCTTCAACATAAACAACACTACCTAAGCTTTCTTGTGCGTAATCAGTAATTCCCACAATTGCGATATTGTCTTCTAGTTTTACCCATTCATGAGTTTTTGTGTAATGTAAATCATCTTTTAATTTCATATGTCTCTCCTCTACTTTACATAATTTTTATTTAAGAATTGACGATTTCTAACAATAGCGTCAACTAAGTTTCTTCTAATTCTAACTTCTACTTTATCACCTATTTTAGCATAGTTTGCATCTATAAGCGCTAATGCATAGGTATCACTTGTATTAGGTATCATATAACCAGTAGTGATATGGCCAATTTTTTTACCTTGAGATTCAACATCATAGCCACCTCTAGCAATTCCATGACCAGTAATTGTTAAACCAACAAGTTTCTTCTTTATACCATCAAGTTTTTGAGCTTTTAAAGCTTCGCAGCCAATAAACTTTTTATCAAATTTAACAGCGTAACTTAAACCAGCCTCTAAAGGGGTAATGTTTTCAGAAATTTCATGACCATATAAAGGCATCGATGCTTCAAATCTTAAAGTATCACGAGCACCTAAGCCACATGGTACAACACCAAGTTCAACAAACTTATTAAAAAGTTTTAAAATATCTTCATTTTCACCATAGATTTCAAAACCATCACTACCAGTATAGCCACTACGAGAAACAATAAATTCTGCATCTAGTATTTTAACTGTCTTAAAATCAAACATTTTCATATCACTTACATCGTCACTTAATTCAAGCATGATATCAATAGCTTTTGGACCTTGTAAAGCGATTTGTGAATACTGATCAGATAAATCTTCAACTTCAACATCAAAGCCATATTTATGAGCATTTAAATACTTAAAGTCTTTATCTTTATTAGATGCATTAACGACAAGTAAATATTTTTTTGAGTCATACTTATACATCATAAGATCATCGACAACGCCGCCATCTTCATAAAGCATAAGGCCATAAATCATTCGATTTTTGCTTTCTGGCTTTACATTATTTGTGTTCATATAATTTAAATAATCACTAGCATCTTCACCAGTTACTAAAATTTCTCCCATATGTGAAACATCAAACATCCCCACGCTTGTTCTTATAACCTCATGTTCTTCTGAAATTGATGAATATTCAACAGGTAAAAAATATCCAGCATATTCAATCATTTTCCCACCTAGTTTTACATGTTCGTCATAAAGAATTGTTTTCTTGGTCATTAGTTTTTCCTCCTAGAAGTATCTTAAAATCTTCATCTGCCGCATTTAATATATATTCACTTATTGGGATTATCTTGTCTAAAAGATGATGATACTTCTGATTAATTAAATGTTTCTTCAAACCATCTAGATCTTTAATCGGTATAAAATCACCATAGAAGTTAACCTCAGTAATTATATTCTTATTAACATTTAAGGCTAGGCGTAAATTACCCCAGCTAAATCTTTTTTCAAACTCAATTGAAGCTTTAGGATTAGCTCCATAAATCCATTCATCACTATCATATTTTTTCTTTAATTCATTAACTTTTTCTAAGTCATCTGTACTTAAATTAAACAAATCCTGTCCGATTTCCTTTTCTAAAAAATTCATTAATTCTTCTTTAGAAAGATTAGTAAAATTCTTAACATTAATAACTCTTTCTCTAACACTTTTTATTCCCTTAGAAGTGATTTTTAACTTATCTGGTGTAATAAATTTCTCCAAATCATCTAAATCTGTATTATATAAAAATGTACCATGTAAAATCGTCCCGTTATTTCCTAAATACATAGAATTACCACTAAACTTTTTACTTTCTATTAGTAAATCATTTCTACCTGAAAATACTGCTTCTATATTTAGTTTTTTTAACGCATCAATGATCTTTTGTAAATAACGTTTAAACACAAATTCTTTATTGTCATTTCTTGTGATAAAGGTAAACATGAAGCATCCTTCATCGGCATAAATAGCACCGCCTCCACTATTTCTTCTGTAAACCTTGATGTTTTTTTCTTTTACAAATGGTAAATTTACTTCCGCATCAATAAGCTGGTGCTTGCCAATCACAACGGCAGGATATAAATCCCATAAAAAGAAAAAGTCACAAGAAAAAGTACTTAAAAGATATTCTTCAAGCGCTAAATAAAATGAAATTGTGTTTTTTCCTAATTTTTCAAAGTTTAACGTTTTCATACAAATATAATATCATAAAATATCTTATTAATAAACTATAATGTATAATTATTTAATTAATATTTTAATTAAATTAGGGCACTAATAATTTCTTTTTTAATCTTAAAAAAAAGCAGTGTGTTTTTTGTATTTTTACGTTATAACACACTACTTAAATTTTTAGTTTTTAACAAAATTTTTATCAAGTTTTTTGTTGCGAAAATAAATAAGCATTCCACAAAATACCATTATTAAATTAAAGATATAAAAGCTGAAAGCTAAAATTCTTAAAGGTGTATTATATGAAGGGCCATATTCAATCATCGAAAATATTTTGCTTAAAATACCACATGTGTATCCTATACCAATTAGCCATATAAAAAACAAACTTGTACCTCTCGCTGTTCTTGCTTTATAAGCTTTTATATTATTAAATGGCCAAGAAATTCCAAAGGCCAATACCATTAATATTTCAAAAATAATTGCGTGTTTTTCCATAAATCCTCCTATTTAAAAATAAATTGATAAACAACATCTTCTATTGGAAATTTAAGATTTTCTATTCTTCCACTACTACTACAGTGTGTGCCATCAAGTACTATAAACTTATATGGTGTTTTAATATTTAAGTATTTCAAAGTTTCGTAAAGAACCGTATTTTGAGCTAAACGGCAGGTAATGTCATCTTTATAACTAATGATTAGCATCTTTTGATAGTCTTTTTCTTTTAGATAATATAAAGGTGCGGCGTCATCAACCCTGATTAAGCGAGGATCAAGATGGCGTTCATTCAACACACTAAAATGGGTTGTCGGTTGTGAACTATCAAAGATATAGCCTACAATATCTTTTTCGTTTAACTTAACGTTTTTAAAATATTCCTCATTAAAACATAACATCATAGAAATATAAGCCCCAGCTGACTCGCCTTCTACATAAAATTTTTGATTTAAATTGTACTCATTATAATGATCTTTAATATAGCGAATGGCTAAAGCGGAATCATTAATATATGTTGGAAATAAAGCGTCAGGATATAAAGCATAATTGATGCTTACAACATCTATTCCATTCTTGTTATAATTTAAGAATAGATTTTCCTTGTCGCTTTTATCCCCACTTGTGAGTCCCCCACCATGTATGTATATAATTGTGGCTTGCCCTTTATCTGCTAAATATATATTTAATGTTTGATGTTTTTCTTTCCCATAGTTAACATCTTTAAAGATTTTCGTCATTTTATTTCCTCTTTATTAATCATTAAGTCAATAAATTATATCATTAATTTATAAAATAATGAATTGAAATGCATATAGGATTTATGAAGATTAAAAAAAACTGTGAAAATAACAACTACTTTCACAGTATATTTTTAGTTAAATTTTTCTAAATCAAATGTACTTAAGTATTTTTTTAGTGGTTTAACAACCTTTTTAACTGTTCCACTTACAAATGGATTATATAAATGTGCTTCTTTTAGTAAGCCCGTGAATGGATATTTACCGCCAAGTTTACATAACTTAACATATTTTTTCCATGCTTTAGCTTGATTATTTCTTGATTCATTAAAGAATTCAAAAGCGACGATTTGTGCTAAAGTATAATCAATATAATAGAATGGCGCAGTAACTATATGATGTTGACGCATCCATCTTCCACCATCAGCGAAAACTTTTGCTTCATCATATTTTAAATGTGGTAAATACTTCATTTCAATTTCTCGCCATTTCATACATCTTTCTTTATGTGTAGCACTAGGATTTTCGTAAACCCAATGTTGGAATTCATCAACAGATACACCATAAGGAATAAAAGTAATGGCTTCTACCGCATGAGTATATTTATATTTATCAGCTTCATCCTTAAAGAATAAATCCATCCATGGATAAGTAATAAATTCCATACTCATCGAATGCATTTCACAAGCCTCAAGTGTAGGTGAACGATAATCTGATGGGAAAATGTTTCTTGACATATACCCTTGGAACGCATGGCCAAATTCATGAGTTAAAACATCAACGTCATCGCTTGTACCATTAAAGTTTGAGAAAATAAATGGTGCTTTGTAATCTGGTAGGTAAGTCATATAGCCGCCACCAGCTTTACCTGTTCTTGCCTCTAAATCTAAAAGCTCATATTCTTGCATAAAACGGAAGAAAGTATCAGTATCAGGAGATAATTCTGAATACATCTTAGTTGCAGATGCTACTAATTCATCTTTATTTCCCTTAGGTTCCGCGTTGCCTGATAAGAATTTAACATTAAAATCATAATATTGTGGTTTTCTTAAACCCAAGCGTCTAGCTTGTTCTTTAAATAATTTATTAGTATAAGGAACTAAATCCTCATAAATTTGTTTGCGATAGTTTTCAACATCAGTGGCATTATAATCCGTTCTACCTAGCATCTTATAACCAAGTTCAACATAGTTCTTAAATCCAAGTTTATGAGCCATGCTCGTTCTAATTTTAACTAGTTTATCGTAAATGTTGCCAATCTCTTCATCATGTTCTTCAAAGAATTTTGCAGTTAAGATGCTTGCTTCTTTTCTAATTTTTCTGTCATTAGACTTCGTAAATTTACCAATTTGTGATAAATTATAAGTATTACCTTGAAACTCAATTTTGGCTGAAGCTAAAATTTTTGTATATTCGCTCCCTAATTTATTGCATTCTTGTAATTCTGGAATAATTTTTTCATCAAAGCATTCAAGTGATGTCTCAATCATCTTAAATAAATGTGAACCATACTTCTTTTCAAAATCAGCTTTAAATGGTGAATTAATTAAAGCTAAATTAAAATTGTGCTCAAGTGATGAAATATTTGGTAACATTTCATCAATCAAATCTTGATTTTTTTGATTTTCTTCGCTTAAAGTATCGCATGAATATTTAATTTCTGCAATAGTAAAATTCGTTCTTAAATGATCAACGTATTTATAGACTTTTTTTAGTACTTTATCCTGTTCTAAAAAAGTTTTTGCATCATTAAATTCTTTAATTAAAGCTTCATACTCTTTTTTAATTTTTTCAAATTTTGGTTTTACAAACTTCATTTCGGAAAATTTTTTCATGTTTTTATTCAACTCCTACTTATTATAATTTCCATATTTTTTAAATATGTGTATTTTTATACCATAATTTTATGATATTTTCAACCATTTTAGCTTTTTTATTTATTAAATCAAGAATTAAATAAAAAAAAACGCATTTTAATAAAAAATATCTAAGAAATAAATAAAAAATAGTGCTTAACTTTCTTAAGCACTAAGTATTTTTTTATTATCATTATTACTGATTATTGCAACTTTTCCTTCTTCTTGATATAAACCAATCATGTTTTTTCCTCTGTTTTTAGCAAAGTAAACAGCGTCATCTGCTCTTTTAATCCATGTTTCATAATTTATATCTTTTTCTTTACATAAAACGCAACCAATACTAATCGTAATTTTTTTATTGCATATTACAATTTCATTAACTTCATTTCTAATAATTTCCGCAAAGTTTTTTATAAAGTTATCATCACTATAATAAATAAATCCTAAAAATTCTTCGCCACCATAACGGTAAAAAGAGGAATAACCATCACTTTGCAAGGAAATAAGAGCTTCGCCAAATTTTTTTAAACAAAAATCACCATTAAGATGTCCAAACTCATCATTAATTGCTTTAAAATCATCAAAATCAATCATAAATACTGCATTTGGTTTCCTGGAACTTTCTCGTCCAATCCTTTCAACATCACTAAATAGCTTTCTCCTATTATAAATGCCGGTTAATACATCGGTCTCTTTTTCCAATACTAGTTCTCTTTTTATATTAAAATTATCCAGTCTCTCACTTAAGATTATTCTTCCAATAGTTAATCCAAGGGCCATCCCTATAAAACAATTCATTATATCTGATTTTGCTAATTCTGGTTCTTTAAAGATAATTGTAAGAATTAATTGTAGGGCATATGAAATAAAAATAGAAATATTTCTGTAACGTGGTTTGATAATAAAAATGAATGGTGTCATACAGTAATACACTAAAATGGTTGTGGCATATCTTTCAGGAAAACATACAACGCTTAAATAAAGAGCTAAAATATAAGCTCCATTAAAACAAATGAAAATTAAGTGATGCAAATGTTTAATATCTTTCTTGGCTTTTAAAATGATTAAAATTACCATGGCAATAGCTAAAGCGACTCCAAAACCCCAGTAAGCTAAATTACTACCTGATCTAACATAATTAGAAATTATTGCTAATACAAGTAAATAACATGACACAATTAAGGCATGCTTTAAAAACCAAATATTATATTCATTAATTGCTTCCTTGTTTTCATTAAATAATCTATTAATATGTTTTGAATCACTTAAGAACTTAAAATTGGGTTTCATACATTTCCTCATTGATGAACTATTTTCCACTAATTAGTTATAAAAATTATTTAATCATTTTTGTGAGACAATTAAGATTTTTGACTTTAACATATTTATTATTTTTGAAAAACGAAAACATTTTAGAAATCCTTTTATTTATTATATCGCGGATTTTCTATTTTTTCAAATTATTTTAGTTTTTTAATTAAGTTTTTAATTTTTTTGCTCTATTTAAACCTTTTTTTCATTAAATTATAGTTTTTTTTGTAATATTTTGTCTGTTTTTGTCTTTTATTCTTTAATTCTATTTATAATACTTGCTTATTAATAATTATAATTAATATTATCTATTTTTCAAATGGTACAACTGCACCTTTATACTTATTTTCAATAAAGTTTTTTATCGCTTCGCTTGTTAGAACTTCAACCAACGCTTTGATCTTGTCATTAGCTTCATTTTCTTTTCTAGTGGCAATAATATTTCCATATTTAACACTTGCTTCACTTTCACTATTTTCTTTAGCTAAAGCTGTATTTATATTGATGTTAGCTGATAAAGCATAATTTCCATTAATGACTGCGAGTGTTCCTTTGTTACTGTTAAGCAAGGTCGCTGGAATTATTTCAGCGTTTAACTCAGTAATTGTGAAGCCATTTTTATTTTCGATATCAAAGATAGTGACACCCGTATCAACATTTTTCCCTTTTTTTATTGTAATTAATCCAGCTTCTGCTAAAAGAATTAAAGCACGTGTCCCATTTGAATCATCATTAGGAATTAAAATAGTTTTATTTGCTTCTTCTAAGCTTGTTATATTTTTACCATAGAGCCCTAGTGGTTCATAATGAATCTTCGCAACTGAAACTAAATCAGCTTTGTTATTTTTATTAAATGATTCTAGGTATGGTAAATGCTGAAAATAGTTAGCATCAATTGTTTTCTCTTTTAAAGCAATATTTGGTTGAACATAATCATCAAAAATAATGATTTCTAAGTCATATCCTTTAGCTTTTAATAACGCTTTGGCTTCTTCTAAAATTTCACCATGTGGAACACTTGAAGCACCAACTTTAATTACATTATCATTCTTTTTACAAGCTCCTAATGTTAAGCATAAACAACTAACAATTAAACATAAAATTTTTTTCATGATTTTCTCCTTTATTTTAATCTCTTATCAATTTTTGTAGCAATATTCATACCTACTTCTTGAATTATTTGGACAATAATCACAATGAGTAAAATACAAAACCAAATAATCAAATTATTATATCTTTGGTACCCATAGCTGATTGCAATTTTTCCAAGTCCTCCAGCCCCAATTGTTCCGGCCATGGCGGAATATCCTAAGATTGTAATAAGTGATATAATTCCCCCAACAAATAAACTTGGTTTAGCTTCTGGAAGAATAACCTTAAAGATAATTTCAAAATTATTAGCACCCATTGCTTCTGCAGCTTCAATCACACCCTGATTAACCTCTTTTAAATTAGATTCCACAATTCTTGCAACATATGGTGTAGCAGCAATGATTAAGGTGATGATCATTGCTCCATTACCAATAGAAGTACCAATTAACGCTTTCGATACCGGTAAGAGCGCAACCATTAAAATGATGAAGGGAATACTTCTAAGTATATTGACAATTATACCAAGAATTTTATTTAAAGCAGGCATTGGCCTAATTCCCTTTTTCCCTGTTGAATATAAGATGATACCAATTATTAAACCAAATACGTAGGCAAAAAATGTGGAAATTAAGGTCATATAAATTGTCTCAAGCGTTGCAGAAAAAAACACACCTTCCGAAAATAATTTTTTAAAAAATTCCATTTTCAATCACCTCATATTTGATATTTTCATCACTTAAATATTTTAAAACCAGTCGCAATTCTTGTGCTGGAACATTAATTAACATTTGTCCTTTTATTATGCCATCTACTTCATTAATGTCTGCGCTCATAATATTAATGAGTGATTTAGTAGATAAAATTAGATTGGCTATTACTGGTTTATATGCAAGCGAATTATCAAAAAATACCTTAACATTTTTAAATTCATTTGATTTCTTATTTAAGTAATTGACCTCATCATCTTTAAAGACACTATTAACATTATCAATTTCCCCAATATGACTTTTTTTAATTACCGCAACTCTATTACAAATTTGATTAATTACCTTCATTTCATGAGTAATAATTACAATCGTAATATGATATTTTAAATTGATTTCTTTAAGAAGTGAAAGAATTGTCTGCGTGGTGTCTGGATCTAGTGCACTTGTTGCTTCATCAGAAAGTAAAATTTTAGGATTTAAGGCTAGAGCTCTTGCAATCGCGACTCTTTGCTTTTCGCCACCTGACAAGGTTGATGGATAGCTATCCTTTTTTTCATATAGTCCCACTTCTTTTAATAGTTCAACTGCTCTTTTAATTGCTTCATCTTTTTTAACTTTTTTAATTTCTAAAGGAAACATCACATTTTTTAAGACTGTCTTTTGTTCAAGCAAGTTAAAGCCTTGAAAAATCATCCCAATATTTTGTCTCATGCTTCTTAATTCTTTTGGCTTAGCTTTAGTAATATCTAACCCATCAATTAAAATTTCGCCTCTTGTTGGTTTTTCAAGCATATTAATCGAACGCACTAAAGTTGATTTACCAGCTCCCGATAAACCAATAATCCCAAAAATATCGCCATCATTGATTGTTAAATTAATATCATCAATTGCGACAACTTCCTTTTTACCATCTTTATATATTTTACTTAAACCTTTAATTTCAATCATCATAGACCTCCTAAAATAAAAAAACACCTCATCCTTGAAAAGGACGAGATGTTAATAATCACGTGTTACCACCTTTGTTTACAATTTTCTTACGAAAACTGCCTCTGAGGGTACAATCATACCCGCTCGCTATAACGTGCGAACACGTCATTATCTAAAAGATTCGATAATGCAACTCCAAGACCATCTTCAATGATAATTCATTGCTTACTTCCACCAAACATAAGCTCTCTATAAAATCATTAATCATTTACTCTTCTTTTCAAAGTTTTATTTATTATAAATTTGAGATGATTATAGCACAATCAAACATATGTGTCAACCAAAATAGTTTTTATTTATTGCTTCATTAAAATTATATTATATACTTTCTAGAAAAGAACAAAAATATCTTTTATTCTTCAATAATAATAGTTACTGGTCCATCATTTATTAAACTTATCTGCATATCAGCTCTAAAAACGCCTGAATATGTTTTTATTCCTAAGTTATTTAATTCTTCATTAAACTTTTCATAATATATATTAGCTAAATCCGGTTTTAAAGCATCTATAAATGAAGGTCTATTTCCATGCGTTGTATCAGCACAAAGGGTGAACTGACTAATTGATAAAATACTTCCACATACATCTTTTATGCTTAGGTTCATTTTCCCATTTTCGTCTTCAAAGATCCTTAAGTTCACAACTTTTTTAGCCATCTTTTTGACTTTTTCTTCATCATCGCCATTTTTAAGTCCGACAAGAATCATATAGCCATGTCCAATCTGGTTAATTAATTTTCCTTCAACTTCACATTTCGCAGATGTGACACGTTGTATTACTATTTTCATTTTATAATCCTCTCAATCGCAAATACTCCTTTTAATTTTTGAATATTAGCAATTGTATTATCTAAATCATATAGAGTAAACACTTCTAGTGTTAACTTGATAACTCCTTCAATTGAGTTAGTTGAGTTGGCTGTAACTCTTGACACTTTACTTTTTGATGATGTACAAGCATTTACAACCTCAGCTAAAATGTTATCTCTATTTTCTACACTAATTTTTAAACTTGCAAAAAATCTCTTACCATTGTTTGGACCCCAAAAAACAGGAATGAACCGATTTGGATCAAATGATTGAAGATTCTTACATCCTTCTCTATGAACTGCGATACCTACACCTTTTGAGACATAACCGATAATCTTATCGCCTGGTATTGGGTTACAACAGTTAGATAACTTAACAGAAGGCGTTGATAATCCTTCGACAATTATATTTGAATCAGCGTATAAAACACGATTTTCATTTTTTAAGTTAATTTGTTCAATTAACATATCATCAGTCTGTTTTTCATAACCAGAAATAGTATTAATAACTGAAATTGGGGTTATTGAATTTTTACCAATTTCTGCATATAAGTCTTCAACAGTCTTAATTGATTTAGGTTCAAAATGTTCTTTAACAAGTTTGTCAGTTAAAGTTACATCAAACTTTCTTGCTTGCGCTTCTCTTTCAAATTCATTTTTACCTTTTTCAACTAATAAATCCCGGTTTTTTTTGTTTAAGAAAGCCCTAATTTTACTTCTAGCATTACTTGATTTAGCAATCTTCATCCAGTTTTCATTTGGACCGACCGCATTTGATGATGTCTTAATTTCAATGACATCACCCATCTGTAATTTATATTCAAGTGGGACAATTTTGGAATTAACAATAGCTCCAACGCATTTTTCTCCAACACGCGAGTGAATCCTGAAAGCAAAGTCAATTGGCGTTGAGCCATTTGGCAAGTCAATAATATCACCATTTGGTGTAAATACATAAACATTAGCAGCTAAAATATCATCAGTAAATATATCTAAGACATCATCTTGTGTGCTTTGGTCTTCAGTAAACTTAATAAGTTCTGAATACCATCTTAATTTTGATGAAACAATATCTTCAATATTTTTTCTACCCATGATACCTGATTCTTTATAAGCCCAGTGTGCCGCAACACCATACTCAGCTATATCATCCATTTCTTTAGTACGAATCTGGATCTCATAAATCTTACCTTTATTTAAAACAGCGGTATGAAGTGATTGATAAAGGTTGGGCTTAGGCATCGCAATATAGTCTTTAAACCTGCCTGGAATTGGCTGAAATTTAGTGTGAACAATGCCAATTGCCCTGTAGCAGTCTGAGACACTATCGACAATAATTCTTAAAGCTAGCAAATCATAAATATCTTCAAATGCCACTTGCTTTTTATTCATTTTATTAAAAACACTATAAATATTTTTAACTCGACCAGAAATTGAAAAATTAAATTTTTCTAAAGTCAAAATTTCTGATAACTCCTGAATGGTTTGATTAATATCAGCTTCACGATTACCCCTAGTATCTTTAATCATCTTAGAAATCAAGTTATATTCTTGACGATGTAAATATTTAAATGATAAATCTTCAAGTTCAGCTTTTAACCTATACATACCAAGGCGATGAGCTATTGGCGCATAAATATCTAGAGTTTCCTGTGAAATTCTTACTTGGTGTTCTTCATCTAAATATTTTAAGGTCTGCATATTATTTAAACGGTCAGCAAGTTTGACAAAAATAACCCTGATATCCTTTGCCATCGCTAAAACCATTTTTTGATGGTTGGCTACTTGAGTTTGTTTTTTCGAACCTTGATATTCTAATTTTTTTAATTTAGTTAAGCCTTCAACAATATCCGCAAGTTCTTCACCGAACTCCGATACAATATCTTCATAGGTGTATACAGTATCTTCAATTACGTCATGTAAAAGAGCCGCTGCAATCGTTGTTGGGTCTACTCTATATTCTGTTAAAGTAATCGCAACCTGAACAGGATGAACGATATATGGTTCGCCTGATTTTCTATATTGCTCGCCATGCGCTTTATATGCGCAAAGAAAGGCTTTTTTAATATAGGCTTGATGCTCTTCTTTTGTAATATATTCTTTAATTTTCTGTTCTAATGGCTCATAGTAAAAAGATTCCATGTCTACACCTCCTTTAGTTATAGAATAGTATACTATAATATTTTATTTTTACAAGCAACTTCTAAAATTCATTGTATTTAAGAAGTGAGAAAACATTATAATTTTTTAGTCTGTCACGACCTTTTAAGTCTTCTAACTCAATTACAAAAGCAATACCTACAACAATTCCACCTAATCTTTCAATTAGTTTAGTTGTTGCTTCAATTGTCCCACCTGTTGCTAGTAAGTCATCAATAATTAAAACTTTTTGACCTTTTTTAATATCGTTTTGATGAATAGATAAAGTGTTTGTACCATATTCAAGCTCGTAATCTTCGCTGATTGTTGCTCTTGGAAGCTTTCCAGGTTTTCTTACGGGAATAAAGCCAATACCTAATGAATATGCAACAGGGGTTCCAAAGATAAATCCTCTTGCATCTGGTCCCACTACAACTTCGGCCTTAACATTAACTGCGATTTCTTTAAACAAATTTACTGTATATTTAAAGGCTTCACCATCAGCCACAAGTGGTGTAATGTCCTTAAACTGAATTCCTTTAATTGGAAAGTCTGATACGTTTGCAACATACTTATTTAAATCCATTTCTCTATTCCTCCATTAAATCAATAAAATATTTTTTTAATTCATCTTTCTTTTTAAAATTTAATAAATTAATCAAATCAATTTTTTTCTTCATTTGCGCGTAAGTTATAGAATCATTTAACTCAACAGAATCTGTTTTTTCATAACGAATTTGTGATTCCTCTAAACTTATAATTTTAATATCCTTAAAAATATCAATGATGACTTCACCAATCTCATAAGGTATTTTTAAAGCTTTATATAAACTATCTTTACTAATCATAATTTTTTGAATGATATATTTATATGTCTCACGTAAAAAATTTAATGATAGGTAGTTGCTTAAGTTGTAAGATGGGTTATATCCCAAATAAATTGTCATTGGTTTTAGTCTCTTAATCTCTTTTTCCATCTCTTCAATAGATAAAAGATTTTCATCAATAATAAATGATTGTTTATTAAGAAAATCCCTTCCATTATTATAGTCTTCTACATTCCGTAAATCAATAACCTGAAAGTCTTTTATTTCAATATCTTTAATTATTAGTTGGACATTTTTTTGATTGTTCCATACATTAAGATTTAAGTTGCCAACGACATTAATAAAATCGCCTGGTGATGAGGAATAATATAAGGCTTTATCATTAAAGCTTAATACATCAAAATACATATTATTAGCTTTAACAGAAAATTTAGTATGCTTATCAAGTAAAATAGTTTTTCTAATAATCTCTAAATTTTCAAACAGATAATATTTATTTTCAAGCGAAAACTTAACTAGATCCTCATAAAAATTCACATTAATTAGTGACTTATCGAGATTAGCTACAATATTTAATTCTTTTTCAATCACTTGGTCCTTTAACATCTCATTGAGTTTTTCTTTTAAAACAATAAGATTTTCTTCTTCAATCTGAATACCAGCGGCCATTTCATGCCCACCATAACGGATAATTAAATCCTTACATGAATCAAGAAGCGATAAAATATTAACGCCAGGAACACTTCTAAATGATCCTTTGCATACTCCTTCATCAATATAAAATACCCCGCTCACTTTATAGGTTTCTTGGACGAGCTTTTGAGCAACAATTCCTAAAACACCTTCATGGAAACTTGAGTCATAGACTATATTTACAAAATCATTTGGATTAACCATTTTTAATGCCTTATCAATATTATCTTTAGTAATGCCTTTCCTTTCTTGATCAATGTCATCTAAAATATCCACTGTCTCATAAATTATAACCGGATCATTAGTAATTAAAAGATCAATTGCGACATTTGCTTTCCCCATTCGACCCATACTATTAATTTTTGGGGCTAAGCTATAAGAAATATCAGAAATAGTTTTAGGATTTAAATGATAAAAATCTAAAACCTTTTTTAATCCTAAAACTTGAGAACGATTAATTATTTTAAGACCGCTATTAATGATTGCTTGATTTTCATCTTCAAAAGGAACCATATCAGCAATCGTTCCAAGCATTACTAAATCTAAGTATTTATAAGCTATCTCTTTATTTAATGCACAAGCAAGTTTAAATGCTACACCAACACCAGATAAATGACTAAATGGATAATCTTTTTCTAGTGCCGGATGTAAAATATAATTTGCCTTAGGTAAGATATCTTTTGGCTCATGATGATCGGTGATAATTACTTTTATCCCATTTTTCATAAGTTCTTCGATTTCTTCTATTGCGGTAATACCATTATCAACAGTAATTAATAATTTAATTTCATTATTAATGATTTTATTAACAGCGTTATAGTTTAATCCGTATCCATCAATAAAGCGGTCGGGAACTGCGTAATCAATGTTGGCGTTCATCTGTTCTAAAACGCGGTACAAAATGGATGTCGCGGTAATACCATCGACATCGTAATCACCATATATTAAAATCTTATCTTGATTTTTAATAGCTTTCAAAATAGTCTCTTTAACATTTTCCATATCCTTAAATAAAAAAGGGTCATAGAAATCCTTAGTTCCTAAATTATGATGTTTCTCAAAATCAAAAATCCCAATTGCTTTAGAAATTTCATCAATTGGGTTTTTAAGTACTATATTATTATTTTGTAATTTCCAAACATATTTTGGCTTTAACATAGTGTAACCTTCTAATTTTATTTTCTTAACATATATATTTTATATGAAAAGTCTCATTTTGAAAAGGAGAAATATGAAAAAAAACATTTTTTTGTATAATTTGTCGGTTTTAATTCTTTCCGGATTCATTATAAAGTTTTTAGGGCTATTAAATAAAGTAATAATTACAAGAATCATCCATGAAGAAGGTATGATGCTTTATACGATGGCATTCCCGACAATTCTTCTCTTTATGGGGTTAGCAGAACTCGGCTATAACTTAATCATCACAAGAGAAGTCACAATTCGTAAAGCAAGAGGTGAAGAAACAAATAGTATTTTATATACTGGAATCAAGGTTGCGTTAATTACCTCGATTATTTTAGCAATTATTGTTGTTTTTATCGCGAAACCTCTTGCAGAAATTTATCTTCATGAACCAGGGTTAAAATGGATATTATATATTTTGATTTTTTTATTACCAGTAATAGCGGTTGTGAATATTTATAAAGGATATTTCCATGGTTTAAATCAAATTGATATCGCTAGTAAGGCCACACTAATTGAACAGATTGCTCGCTTTTTCTTATCAATTGCAGTCACTTTATTTTTTGCTCGTTATAGCATTTATTTAGCTGTAGTTGCTTATTTTGCCACCCATGTAATTGGTGAAATATTAAGTTTGCTTTTCTTAAAAACCAAATATAAAAAATTAAATGAAATAGGTGAAGAAACTTATGATAAGAATTTTTCACGTCTTTTAATTAAAGAAGGAATTACACTTTCACTACCAAGGACCATTGGAACAATCGCCCATTTCTTAGAACCAATAATCTTTACTTTTTGTTTAATCAAAATGGGAATGAATGAATTTGATATTAAGTTAGAATATACCGCAATATCTGGCTATGCCATTCAATTAATTCTAATGTTTAGCTTCGTAAGCTTATCGATTGGGCAAAGTCTAATGCCAAATATTACAAGAGAGTATATTAAAAAAAATGATAATAAACTTATTGATTTAAGCAATAAAGGCATTTTATATTCCTTAATTCCAGGAATATTTTTAAGTGTAATTTTTTCTTCATTTGGAAAAGAATATCTTAATTTATTTTATAGTACCCAGCTTGGAGTTAAGTACATTGAAAAATATACTTATTTATTTATTTTTTACTACTTACAATCTCCACTTGTATATCTCCTTTATTCATTTAGTAGAACCAAAGATATTTTAATAATTTCAATATTTTCTAATATTTTAAAACTTTCTTTACTATTTATCTTTTTAAATAACTCTAATTTTTTAGCTGATGGATTAATCATAGCTATTTGCATTACAAACATTATCACAACTATTCTTTATTATCTTTCAGTTAAAAAAGTCATCCCCCTTAAAATTAATCTTTATACAACAAATAAACTAATTGTTATTACGCTAATTTTAATTATCATTATTAAGCTTCTTCCGACAATTAATTACTTCTTATTTACTTTAATTATAGCGGTTTTATATACAATTTTACTTTTTACTTTTCGTATTATAAAAAAAGAAGAGTTTAAGTCATTATTTATTAAGTAACGCATATAATTAAGCGGTGATTTAAGTGAAAAAAAGAATTTCAAGTTTAATTGTTTTATTTTTAATATTTGTAACAATTGTAATTTTAGCATTAACAATAGTAGCTAATCTTATTGTCAACGATAAAATTTCGTCAGAAATTACAAGCGTTAAAAACACTTTATTTTTTATCGGCTTAGTTCTTTTTTTCATAATGGGACTAATGCTAGGTAATCACGAACAGAAAAATGGTTTACTAGTTGGGATCATATTTGTTCTAATAGTTTATACTATCGGCTTTTTAATTAGCTTTTTAGGATTTGATCAGGGTTTATCATTATCTGGTTTAGTAAAAGTAGCAGCATTTTCTATAGCCTCAGGGATTGGTTCAGCATTAGGAGTAAACATTCCCAAGTTTCTATAAAAAAATGCCTGAATTTCAGGCATTATTCAATTTTAAAACTAATATCTGCTGCTTTAACTGAATGAGTTAATTCCCCGACAGAGATAAAATCAACACCAATTTTAGCAACATCAACAACACGATCAATTGTCATATTTCCAGAAGCTTCTAAAAGCTTCTTTTTATTATTTTCTTTAACACATTTTTTCATTAATTCAAGATCCATATTATCAAGCATGATAATATCAACTTCGGTATTTAAAGCTTCAATTAATTCTTCAAATGTTTCAACTTCTACTTCAGTTTTAATATCATGGCTTACTTTCTCTTTAATTAATTTAACAGCGTTAGTTATTGATTTAGCTGCTTTAATATGATTATCTTTAATTAATACTTGATCACTTAATGAAAACCTGTGATTTACACCGCCACCATCTAAGACAGCTTTTTTATCTAAAATTCTTAAGCCTGGTACAGTTTTTCTTGTATCTAAAATCTTCGTTTCATATTTTTTTATTGCTTCTGTAAAGGTAGATGTTTTAGTGGCGATACCTGACATTCTTTGAAGTAAATTTAAAGCTGTTCTTTCTGCTTTAAGCAAACTAGATGTCTTCCCAGTCACCTTGGCAATTACATCCTTTTTACTTACTTTATCGCCGTCTTTTCTAAATCTGATAAAAGAAACATTTTCATCAACAGTGAGAAAAACTTCCTTAGCAATTTCAATACCTGATAAAATCATCTCATCTTTAGCAATAAAATATCCAGTTGAGATAAAATCTAAATCAAGATTATCCGTCGTTATATCACCATTTGGCATATCTTCAGCTAAAGATTCTAAAATTATTTTTTTAATATCATTCATTTTTTTCATCCTCTAAATTAAACTTAATTTGTGATCCTGTAAAATCAAGTTTCTTTTCACTTTCATATAGCTTCATCCATTTTGCACTTCTTCCTGTCCCGAGTGGTCTAATTAGGCCTTCATCACGCATTCTTGTAAGCGTCCTTTGAATCGTTGAAACAGAGACAAATGGATGGGCGTTACATATTTCTTCTTTTGAGAATATGTCGCCAAGTTTATTAATTGTATTCTCAATATAATCCGTCTTTTTTTGCTTCTGATCATATAAATAATCGCGCATATATAGACCTAGCTTTTCATATGTTTCATTAAATATCTTAAGCATTAATCTATGGAGCGGTAAAATTATTGGGAAACCTTCTTGATAATTAAATTTTGCCTGAATTATTGCATTATCATATTCTTTTCGATATTTTATTAATAGTTCAAAGAAACTGAAATATTTAAAACAGTCAAAATGATTTTGTAATAAAATGACATAAAACACAAGTAAAAATATCGGCTCACTTAATTCCTTAAAGTAATCATAATTAATTAAATCAACAAATAAATTTATGGCAATAAAGGAAATCTCACTTTCAGATTTTTTCATTAATTCGTTAAATTTATTTAAGATATTTTCAAGTTCAATTTTCTTAAGTTGAATTTCTTTTTGTTGCTCAAGACGCGTTTTTTTTCCTTTTTCTACTTGAATTTCAAGCATTTCCTTGTTAAATACTCCGCGGCCAAAAAGTTGAACCATATCTTGTATCTCATTAGCCGTATAGTGGAATGTCCCAAGTGAATCAAATATTTGATTAAAGATTGTTTTAATATTACAAAATAAAATCTCGTCTTTGGTCTTTGGTTGGGCATCTGCTTCAAGTAACGCTTTAAATCGAGCTTCAGATATTTTTCGGTTTTTATAAAATAGATGATAAAAATAAAACGTTTCTACTTGTTTTTGATGATTAATAATCCTTTTCATATCTTGAAGAAATGATTCCTCATAATATGCATTCTTACCAATACTTTCATATAGTTCTAAATAGGACATAATGATATCTTGAGGAATTTGATTTTTAATCATGTTGTTTAATGCGTTCATAATTCACCTCTTAGAAAAGTGTTTTGATCATATCTTCTTCATCATTTTCTTCTTTTTTTTCTTCTTTTTCATCGGAAATATCAAAAATTGATAATTGGCCATCACTCGATAAAATATCTTCAAGCTCTGACATTAGCATATCTTTACTTGTACCATTTTTTTCTTGTTCTTCAGCTTCTTTTTTCGCTCTTGTTTTATCTAAATCTTGATAAATTTTGCTTATTTCTTCCATGTTTTTTTCAATAAAGCTAATCCTTATTGGCTTTTCTATAGCTGTATCAATATATGGAACACCATGTTCATATTTATCAGGTTTTAAATCAAAACCTGGAATTCTTATAAAATTTAAATTAGTTATTAATATAATATCAATATAATCTTTTAAACGGAAAACATTTGTTGCAATATGCGATTGAAAATAATACGGATTAGATTTAACGGTTTTTAAGAAGGCAACGCCACGATTTGTTCTATGGCTTCTTGGAATCAAGGTCAAATTAATTCTTTTTAAAGCACCTTTATTAGTTAATAAGATTACTTCATCCTTGTAGAAATTAGTAATATATGTTGCCGAAACAATTTCATCATCAGCTTTTAAAGAAGTACCCTTAACGCCCATTGCTTGAAGTCCTAATAGGGGAACCTCGTTCTTTGGATATCTATTAATCATGCCCAATCGAGTAGAAATGATAATGTCTTCATCAAATTCTCCTTCGATATCAACTGATACAACTTCATTATTATTTTTAATTTGTATTGCTTGTCCTTTTTTATTCCGCGAATAATAAATATCACTAATAAGTGACTGCTTAACTAGTCCCTCTTTAGTCGCAATTAAGAAACAAGCATCATTTTTAGGCTCACTTTCAAATCTATTAATCGCAATAATATTTTCATTAGCTGGCAAATCAAACATACTACCAACATATTCGCCTAAATCCTTCCATTTTAAATCTGGAATTTTATAAACAGGTATATTAATAAAAGAACCTTTTGTCGTAAACAAAATCAAGACATCATTTGTATTTACTTCTTCATTATATAAAGTTACATCACCATCTTTTAAGCCTACATCATCAATACCAGCTTGATAGCTTCTAAGTGATGAACGTTTAAAGTAACTGTCTTTAGTTATATGAACTCTAACTTGTTCATGAATAAATAATTCTGCTTCATTAATGACAATCTTTTCACCAGCATCTTTAATAATGGTTTTCCTATTATAATTAAAATGATTTCTAACCTCTTCAAGTTCAGTAATAATAACTTTTTCAAGTTCTTTTTCATTCTTTAAGATTTTTTCTAATCTAGCAATTCTTTTAGTCAGTTCAATTTCTTCTTCTTTCATTGAAACGACGTCAGTATTCGTTAAACGATAAAGTTGTAACATAACGATTGCTTCTGATTGAAGCTCAGTAAATGCAAATTTTGCTTGTAAATTAACCTTAGCATCAGCTTTGTTTTTTGATGTTTTAATAGTTTCAATAACTTCATTTAACACTGAAACCATCTTAATTATACCAATAACAATATGTAGTCTTTTTTTCGCTTGATCTAGTTCAAAATTTGATCTATTTCTTATTACTTCTTTTTGATGAAGAATATAAGCATCAATAATTTCTGAAATACCCATTAATTTTGGGGCTTTATTATTGATTGCGACCATATTATAATTATAATTTATTGCTAGATCAGTATTCTTAAAGAGATATGTTAAAACAACTTCAGGATTTGATTGTTTTTTCGTTTCAATAACGATTCTCAAACCCTCCTTATCTGATTCATCACGGACTTCTAAAATCCCATCAATTTTTTTACTAGCTCTAATATCATCAATTTTTTTTACAAGCAGTGATTTATTAACATCATATGGAATCTCTGTAACGATAATATCATTACCAATTATTTCAGCTTTAGATTTAATATAAACCTTACCACGTCCAGTGGTAAATGCCTTTCTTATCTCTTCGCGACCTTCAATAATTCCCCCAGTAGGAAAATCTGGTCCTGGAACGATTTCCATAATTTCATCCATAGTCATAAATGGATTATCAATCTTTTTGATTGTTAAATTAATAATTTCATGAATGTTATGAGTTGGAATATCTGTCGCATAACCAGCAGAAATTCCCGTAGAACCGTTAACTAAAATATTGGGAAATTTTGATGGCAAAACAACTGGTTCATATTCACAGTCATCGAAATTAGGAATAAATTGAACCGTTCTTTTTTCAATATCGCCAAGTAGATACATGGAATATTCAGAAAGTCTTGCTTCTGTATAACGCATCGCCGCTGCTGGGTCACCATCAATTGAACCATTATTTCCGTGCATGTCAATTAAAGGCGCAATCATTTTAAAATTTTGTGATAGTCTTACTAAAGCATCGTAAACACTCGAATCCCCATGAGGATGATATTTACCAATAACTTCTCCGACAATACGAGCTGATTTCTTATATGGTTTATCGGAAAACATTCCAAGTTTATACATTGCAAATAAAATTCTTCTTTGAACTGGCTTTAAGCCATCTCTTACATCTGGTAGGGCACGTTCTTGAATAATATATTTTGAATAACGACCAAATCGTTCGCCCATGACGCTTTCAAGATTATCGGCTATGATCTTTTCATTCGCAAAGACATCAATTTTATCTTTAATAGTTTTCTTCATGAGCTAACTCCTTTACTTTGAAATCATCATTATCCTCAAAGACCACATTAGCTTCAATCCATTCACGACGAGGGTCAACATCATCACCCATTAGTATTGAAACACGTTGTTCAGCATCGGCTAAATCATCAATCCTAACTTGAATTAAAGTTCTAGTTTCAGGATTCATAGTTGTCTCCCAAAGCTGAATAGCATTCATTTCTCCTAAGCCTTTATATCTTTGAATATCATAACTTTTAAATTCTTTGGTTATTTTTTCTCTTTCTTCTTCGCTCCATGCATATCTTATTTCTGGCTTTTTACCATTTTTAGAAATTTTATATAGTGGTGGCATGGCAATATAAATACATCCATTTTCCACTAATTTTCTCATGTATCTAAAAAAGAATGTTAATAGTAATATTTGAATATGGGCCCCGTCGGTATCAGCATCGGTCATAATAATAATCTTTTTATAATTTGATTTTTTAATATCAAAATCCTGACCTAAGCCAGCCCCAATTGTTTGAATTAAAGTATTAAACTCTTCGTTTTTAAGTACTTCTTCAATACGGGCTTTTTCCGAGTTTAAAACTTTACCACGGAGTGGTAGTATGGCCTGATATTTTCTGTCTCGTCCTTGTTTAGCAGTTCCTCCAGCTGAATCACCTTCGACAAGATAAAGCTCATTTATCTCAGAATTTTTAGAACTTGCAGGTGATAATTTACCAGAAAGACTTGTTTCCATTTTAGTTTTAGTCTTAATTAAACGGGCTGTATCGCGAGCTTGTCTTGCTGCATCACGCGCATTTCTTGCTTGCGTAGCTTTTTGAATTAACATTTGCGTAATATTTGGATTTTCCGCAAAAAAATACATTAATTTTTCATAAGTAATATTTTCAACTGTCGACTTTGCAATCGGTGTTCCAAGTTTATTTTTAGTTTGACCTTCAAATTCCAAAATGTTTTCAGGAATTTTAACAGAAATTACTGCAGTTAATCCTTCTCTTACATCAGTTCCTTCAAGTGAAGCATCTTTTTCTTTTAAGATGTTAAGCTTGCGCCCAAACTCATTAAAAATCCTAGTTAAAGCTGTCTTAAAACCAACTTCATGCGTCCCTGCATCTTTGGTTAAAACATTATTAACAAAGGATAAAATATTTTCTGTATAAGTTTTCGTATATAATAAGGAAACCTCAACATCAATCTCGTTTTGATGACCTTCAAAATAACATACATCATGTAAAGGTGTTTTGTTTTCAGTTAAAAATGCAACAAATTCTTTAATACCATGTTGATAATTAAAGTTGGTCTTTTGTTTTGATCTTTCATCAATTAAATTTATCGTTAATCCTTTATTTAAAAAGGCACTTTCTCTTAAGCGTTCTTCTAATGTTTGGTATAAAAATAAGGTCGTTGAAAAAATTGTATGATCAGGTTTAAACCATACTTTTGTTCCTGTCTTTTTAGTTTCGCCAATTACTTGAACCTTGCCAAAATTTTTACCACCGTTTTCGTATTTTTGATAATATATTTTTCCATCACGGTATGCTTCAACAATCATCCATTCTGATAAGGCATTAACTACTGATGCACCAACACCATGAAGTCCCCCCGCAACCTTATAGCCACCTTCTTGTCCAAACTTTCCACCAGCATGTAAAACAGTAAAAACGACATCTAAAGCATTTAAACCTGATTTATGTAGACCAACAGGCACACCCCTACCATCATCAACAACACAAATTGAGTTGTCTTCTTTTATTGTTACAGAAATATTTTTAGCATATCCTGCTAAGGCTTCATCTATTGCGTTATCAACAATTTCCCAAACTAAATGATGTAGTCCCCTTGAGTCTGTAGAACCTATATACATTCCTGGTCTTTTACGAACAGCTTCAAGTCCTTCAAGGATTTGAATCGAATCGGCTCCGTATGTTTCATTAACCATTTAATACACCTCTAATACATAATAAGTCTTAACTACTTAAGATTATATCAAAAAAAACTTAAATTTAATATAAAATCATTTTAAATGTAAAAAAAACATTTTTTGCTAGTATTTTTATATATCTTTTGTTATAATTCTAAATATGTTATTGGGTAGGTGGTAATTTGGTGGGATTATTCTATTTAATCTTATGTTATATAGTTGGTAGTATTCCCTTTAGTGTCCTAATTGGCAAGTGCTTTTATAAGAAGGATATCAGGACTGTTGGATCAAAAAATCCCGGTACAACAAACGTCTTAAGAACATGTGGAAAACTAGGAGCCTTGGCGGTTTTTATTCTTGACAACTTAAAAGGTGGCATAATGCTTCTAATTGGTAAAAGATTAGGAATTAATGTCTTTGGTTTTGATAATCCTTTGATTTTTGGAGGGGCCGCAATCTTAGGTCATATTTATAGTATCTTCTTAGGATTTAAAGGTGGAAAAGGTGCCGCAACATCACTTGGGGTCTTATTCTTTTATAATCCTTTACTTGGATTAGCAGGATTAACTGTCTTTATTCTAACTTTAGTAATAACTAAATATGTAAGTATGGGTTCAATGGTCACAGCTTTATTTGCCTTAATTGTTATGATAGTAAAAACAATCATTAACCCTAATTTACTTATTGATTGCTTATTAATCTTATTAATTGTGTCTTTAATAATTATAAGACATAGATCAAATATTTACAGGTTGATTAAACATACCGAGAATAAATTTTCCTTTAACAAAAAGAAATAAACATTAAGAATCATTTTTGATTCTTTTTTATTTAAAAAATAAAAAAAACTAAAGGTTTTTCCTCTAGTTTTAAAAACACTATTGATTACTTTTCATTGAAGCCATAACTTGACGAACTTGTTTTTCTGATGGAGTACGTCCCATTTGTTTCATCATTGCTCTAACCATCGCTTCATTGATTGGTGGATTCTTTTCTAAATATTTTTTTAAATAAGCTCTTGCAACAAAGAAGCCTACAACTAAACCAACAAGTAATGCAACTACAATTAATATGATTGCTAACCAAAGTTTCATTTCATCAACTCCTAATTTTATGATAATCATATTTTACTAGATTACTTTACAAATTACAAGTAAAAAATATGATAATTAGTAATTTTTACTATTTTTTATTCGTTTTTTATTATTTTAAAATCCATCTATATTTTAATAAATTAAAATAAAGCACACCTTCTTCCATATTATAATAAAGATATAAAAATATTTGTCGATTTACCATACTATTTTTAACAATACCCTTTACTTTTTATTTTTACTATTGTAAAATATTAATGTTTCAAAATAATTAGGAGGAATAGTATGCCAAGAAAAATTACTGACACTTGCATCGCCTGTGGTACTTGCCAAGCTTCATGCCCTGTTGATTGTATTACTGAGGGCGACATTTATGTAATTGATCCTGATCAATGCATAGATTGCGGAACTTGCCAAGAAGCATGCCCTGTTCAAGCAATTATTGAAGAATAAAAAAAGAAGGAAGAAATTCCTTTTTTTGTTTTTTTCAAATCTTACGAAAAGAAGCGTTTGTTATAACCAAACGCTTCTTTTTAAATATATTTTTTATTTGTCTACTTAATAGATATCATATCATCACTAAACAAGCCTTGTTCTTAATATTTAATTATTTTGAAAGGAATTCTTCTCTTTTATTTTTAAGTTTTTCCTTCTTTATTCTTAAGTCAACTAATTGATTAATTCTTTCATACATTTCTAAATCCGGATGTAACTTATAATCTTCCTAATCAAAATTTCTAAATCCATAAGGATTATTAACATCATATAAAAGTTCTAAAGTTAATTCCTTACCAGTTTTAATTCCATGTGTTCCTATATAAGTAATTTTATTACCTGATTGTCTTCCATTTATAAAACAAGGTTCAACTTTAATTAATCATTCATTAGCTAATTTTTTAATTATCTTTTGAATAGTTCTATCACTAACCGCCAGTATAGAAGATAAATAATTAACTTTATTTAGTAAACCACTATTATCAATAATATAGTTTAATTTTTTTCTTTTCGTTCACTAGGTGTTGGTTTACGATAATGATAAACTGTAGTTCTTAAAGTCTCATTATACACCTCAATAATTACAATTCCATGTTTACGATAGTTCTCATTTTCAGATGTGTAATACATAATTATTCTCCATTAAATTTTATTATATCATTCATTAATGAATATCTAAGATATTCATCTACCTTTATATAATATGCTCTTCCCAAAGGATAAAAAGAATTAATTATATTATCAGTATCAGAAATTCTAACATCATTTAACGGTAATGATTCTTTATATTTCTTACACATATTTACAAAATGAAGGTATTCTTTCTTTCTTGTAAAAATAATTAAATGTTAATTACCTTTTATATCAAATTTAATATTTTTAAATATTTGTTTTAAATTATTATTAACTTCTTCGTTAAAATCTATCGAATAATAGTTTTCTTGTTCAACTTCCTAGTGCGTATGAAATTCAGTTATAGTAAGGTAATTGTAAATATAAAACTCTTTGTTATTATCAAACAAATATGTTTGATACTTATCTAAATGTAATATAATCCAAAATAATGGTGCATCTGTATATTTTTCATATATTTTTTTTATTACTTTTTTGGCATCATTTAATACTTCTCTAACATGATAATCACATAATGAAGAAAAATACTTTAAAGTGCGTTTTTTTAAATACTCTTAATCTTTATAAAATCTTAATTTGGAAAGTATCTCATTAAACTCATTATACAATTGCAAATGTTCTAGACCTATGTCAAGTTTGAACAGATATAAATAATCCATTTAAAGCTCTTTGTCTTTTAGCTGATTTAACTTTTCTAGATAAATTTTTAGCATACATATCATTTAAAATATTTTTAAACGGTGCGATGTCGTTATTATCTATTAATGTATCTACACCATCATTAACTGATATATATCTTACATTATGTAAAGGAAAGTATTGTTCAGTATAATAACCAGTTTTTAAGTAATCTCTACCAAGTCCTGATAAATCTTTTATTATAACTAAGTTTATCTTTTCTGATTCAATATCTGCGATTAATCTTTTAAATGCTGTTCTATCAAAATTTAATTCTGAATAACCATCATCAATATAATAATCATAAATGGTAAAACCTTGTTCCTTACAATACTTATCTAACATTAATTTTTGAGTCTGTATACTAGAACTATCTCCTGATGTTCCATCATCACTGGATAACCTACAATAGATTCCTGCTTTGTATATATGTTGTATCATCATTAACTAATGCCCCATTTATTCTTTTACCTTTATCACCATTGCTTTATATCTTCTTCCACATCCATAACTAATAGCAACTGGTGATAATCCAATTGCAATATTAAATCCATGAAAATTAATCTTCACTTGTTTGCTGGTGATCTTATGTTCATTCTTACAACCAATAGCCACTTCCTTAAATCATAATTCGATAAGTTTTTCCTTAATTTCAGAAGTTATAATCTTCTTAAATTCTATTATCCTTTTAGCTTCATTTAAAACTCTTAACTTTTCAGGGTTAGTTATTCTACTCTCGATTGTTTCAACTGGCTTTTTATTTTTCAGAGCACTCTCCTTTTATCACTTATTACGTAGTTGTACTATTATGTCACAATTTTTGTGACATTTTTTGACTTTTTTGCTTATTGAGATATAATAGTATCATCAAAGGTGATTATATGAATAGACTTAAAGAATTAAGAAATAAATTTAATTTTTCGATTCGTGATTTTGAGGAATTACTTGGATTAGGTAGAAACGTTATTTACTATATTGAAAAAGGAACAAGTGATATTGATACGGAAAAAGTCGCTTTATTTTGTAAATTATCTTAAGTAAGTTCTGATTACTTTAATGTTTTAAGTGATGAAGGAATTTATGTGAAATACTTTAATAATACTTATTCCTTGACTAGAGAGAACTTTTTAAAGTATAAAGAACTAGGTTTTATCAAGTATGAAAATAAGCAAAGATTATTAGTGTTGCCTGATGAATATAATATTGATTTCATTCATGGAAATATCAAGTTAATAGAAGTCAAACCCAAGAAGAATTAAGTTTCTTCTTTTTTGACTTCAATGGTGCTCATTCCAATTCAAATGCAACTTCTATATTAATAGCATTTGGTATACGTTTAGTCCGCGATAACGTGGCTATTAGTAATGCCACGTTACAAAAGAGATCTAAACGATGGCACCAAATTAGATTTTGATATTGTAGTATTAGGATGATTGAATATGGGTAGCATTAAAGGAGTATGAAAAAAACATACTTTTTTGATAAGTTTAAGATTTTTATTCATGAATATATCTAATGTTAACCTTAGACAATATCATTATAAAATAATATATAGACTGGACCTAGGTCAAGTTTTTAGACACAAAATGTTAGACTTTTTATTGAAAGCTTAGAAGGTAATTTTTATATGTTTGATTAGGGGTTCTATAATTTAACGAACCATGAATCCTTTTATTATGATAC
>JAEYPN010000028.1 GCA_023410715.1 Bacillota bacterium | reverse complement strand
ACGTTGGGGAGAAACTGATGACTTAGTAGGGCCAGCAATTTTCTTAGCATCTGATGCATCAAATTTTGTTAATGGTCATATCTTATATGTCGATGGTGGTATTTTGGCTTATATTGGCAAACAACCAAATTAGAAAATGGTTCTTAACAGAACCATTTTTAATAATTTTATCAATTACTTTGGCATTTTACATTAAAAACAATTATAATGTAATTATAGGATAAAAATGGAGAATAAGACGATGAAAAAAATTGATAAGACTAAATGGCTAGGTTTAAAACACTATGAATGGTTTAAAAAATATTCCATTCATTTTTATTCATTAACTTGTGAAATGGATGTTACTAAACTTTATTATTACATAAAGGAAAATAAATTATCATTTTTTATAACATTCATGTATTTTGTAAATAAAGGAATGGATCAAGTCTTAGAATTAAGACTCAGAGAAATTGATGATGAGGTATATGAATTTGAAAAAATTAATCCAGCTTATACAGTCATGACTAAAGATGGTGTTTTTGATAACTGTGAAAGTGAAGCAGGAGATAATTTTAAGGAATATTATGAAAATGCGAAAGAAGCTATTGAAATAGTGAAGAATGGCTTGAATGTAGAAAAGAGTTATAATGATTTTACAAGACTGGATCGCTACTTTTTTACCTGTTTACCTTGGATTGATTTTAAGGCTTTAACACATCCAATGTCAGATGATGTGACAAAGACTGTTCCAAGAGTAGCTTGGGGGAAATATGTAATAAAGGACGAAAAAGTATTAATTTCATTAAATATTCAAGTATCGCATATGTTAGTTGATGGTTATCCTTTATCACAAGCTTTTAATAATATTCAGGAAATGTTAAATACATTAGATTTACTAAAATAGATTATTAAGGAAGGTAATTATGGAAAATTTACTTTTTACCGTTAACGCCATTTTACCATTAATTATACTTGTTTTTATTGGCTGGTTTATTAAGAAAATAAAGTTGATTAAAGAGGAATTTGTCTCTTCTTTATCTAAGCTTTGTTTCTATGTTTTATTACCAGTCTTATTATTTAAAAACGTTTATGACGCAGATTTTAAAAGTACAAATTATAAGCTTATTGGCTATATTTTAATCTGTGTTGTAGCGATATTTTTAATAACGTTAGTAGGCGTTATTCTTTTTGTTAAAGATCGCAAGAAAAAAGGGGTAATCTTACAAGCGATATTTCGCTCAAATCTCGCGTTTATCGGTATTCCACTAGCTACAAGTTTATTTGAATCAGGAACACAATCAATGTTAAATGCTGGAGTTACTGTTGCGTTAATCTCAGCTTTTACTATTCCTTTATTTAACGTACTTGCTGTAGTGTCTTTATCAATTTTTGATGAACAGAAGATTAATTTTAAAAAGATATTTATAAATATTATAAAAAATCCCTTAATAATTGGGATTGTAATTGGTCTTATTTTTAATTTGATGCGAACAGAAGTATTTAAAACTGATTTTTATCTAAAAAACAATTTACCTTTTTTATATAAATCAATTAGTGATTTAGCTCAACTTGCGTCTCCTCTAGCCTTAATTATGGTTGGTGGACAGTTTGAATTTAAAGCGACAAAAAATTTATTTAAATATATTTCTGTTGTAGTTTTAGCTAAGATGGTTATAGTACCTTTTTTAACACTAGGGTGTGCTATTTTACTTGGGCAGTTTAAAAACTATGAACTAGTTGGTATACTAGTAGTATTTGCCACCCCAACAGCCGTTGCCAGTGCAATTATGGCTAAAGAGATGGATCAAGATAGTGAACTTGCTGGGCAACTTGTGGTTTTTACTACCCTTATATCATGCATTACCATTTTTATTGCGGTTTATATTTTAAAATCGTTTGGATACTTATAGGAGGTCAAGATGAATTTAGGCATTCGTGGTCATGATGTATTAAAAAATGATTTAGTATGTGACTTAAAGGAAAAAAGCCTTAATCATTTACAATTAGTTTTAAAAAAAGTGCTGAAAAAAGAAGAACTGGAAAATCTTGATTCAATGATTGAGAATTACGCTTTAAACTTAAAGAAAAACAATATAAAAGTTAGTATGCTAGGAGCTTATTTTAATCCGATACAAAATGATTTAAAAAAACTTGAAAATGATATAAAATGGTTTAAAAAAAATATTGATTTATGTGATGTGTTTAACACAACCTTTGTAGGCTCTGAGACTGGTTCATATAATAATGATAAATGGACGTATAATCCGTTAAATCATACTAAGGAAGCCTTTAATGAAGTTAAAAAGGTTTTTACCGACTTAGCAATTTATGCTAAAGAAAAAAATAAAGCAATTTTAATTGAAGGGGCATATAACCATGTTATTTATAATCCAAGCTTACTAAAAAAACTAATTACAGAAATAGGTTTAGATAATGTGTTTGTGATAATTGATATTTATAATTATTTATATCTTGGGAATTACAAAAATGCTAAAGACTTATTTGATGAATCATTAGAACTTTTTAAAGATCAAATAAAGATTTTCCATATCAAGGATTTTACTTTAGAAAATGATGGGCTAAAACAAGTTCCAATTGGACAAGGCTTAATGCCATATCCCTATATGATTAAAAGAATTAAAGAAGTATGTCCTAATGCAACTTTAATTTTTGAAGGGGTAACAGGAGAAGATATTACAACAAGTACCAAGTATATTAAGAAATTAATGGGGGAATAAATAGTGGAAAGAGAATATATTAATAATTATATAAAGAACTTTTTGCCATATAAAAGTGAACGTTGGTGTTATGAAGATGGGATTTTGATGAACGCTGTTTTAGAGTTATATCTAAATACCAAGGAAGCTAGATATCTTGATTTTGTAAAATCATATTTTGATTTAATGATTGAAAGTAATGGAAATATTAAAAATTATGAATTAGAGGAATTTAATATTGATAATATTGCGGGGGGACTTGCCCTTGTTAGTTTATATGATTTAACTAAAGAAGAAAAATACAAGAAAGCTTGTGATTTATTATATAAACAAATAACTCAACACCCTAGAACTAAAGAAAACTGTTTTTGGCATAAAAAAATTTATCCAAACCAAGTTTGGATGGATGGGATATATATGGGCTTAGTATTTTATGCTAGATATATAAGTTATTTTAAAGTAGATGATAAAGGTGATATAATGAATCAGCTACGACTTTTACGTAAGAATTTATATAATGAAGAAAAAAAATTATTTGTTCATGCCTATGATGAAACTAGAACTATGCAGTGGGCTGATATGAATACTGGCATGAGTCATAATGTTTGGAGTAGAGCTTGTGGCTGGGTCGCTATGGCTTTAGTTGATATTTATGAAACAAATATTAAAGATAAAGAACAAATTATTCCAATTTATTTAGATTTAATTAATGGGTTAAAACCGCATATAAAAAAAGGAATGATTTTTCAGGTTGTTGACTGTGAAAGATATCCTGGGAATTATTTAGAAACTAGTGGTTCAGCAATGGTTGCCTATTCTTTAATGAAAGCATATAGATTAAATATGCTTGATAGAAAGGCTTTTGATTTAGGACTTAAGGTTTATAATTGTATTAAGAAAAATTACTTAAAGAAAGATTATGATGGTTATCATTTAGGTGGTATTTGCCGCGTAGCTGGATTGGATAATGCAAGAAGAAATGGCAATATTGATTATTACTTATCAGAAGAAATTGCATTAGATGAAGTAAAAGGTGTTGCGCCATTTATCTTAGCTTACAGAGAACAAATGTAAAAAAGGTGGGATTTTGAGCGAACTGAATTTGTTAGACTAAAACATTTTCAGTGCACTACATTTTCCACCTTTTATATTTAATAAATTTTTAATATTTATCAACGATTAAAGGATTTTGCTTAATAAATAGCGATTTAAATCCATTTGTTTCTTCACTGCCTAAAAAGATTAGACTTGTTAATTCTTTAATATCAAGAGTTAAATCAGGAATATCGCATGTTTCCTCAATAATTAAACGCTCATTAAAAGAAAGTTTTAGAGTACAGTTATTTTTCTCAATTAATTCATCAGTAATTTTAATGTTAAAGTTATTATCAAAATGGTCAAATGGATAATACATTAACATATGCTTAATATCTAAAATTCGACCCATCATTCCTAATTCTTTCTTTGAACTATAAGAAATAACTTCTTCAATGGAATCAGAAGATGAGATAACGTAGCCATTTTCATGGATAGAGACATTGCCATCTAAAGCTTTTATTTTACAATTTAAAAAATCATAATCCTCATCAGTTCTAACCTGATATATTAAATGATTTGCGGTTTCTTTCTCATAAATTTCTTTGATAGAACCTAATATTTCCTCACCTAAATCTTTAGGACTATCTAAATAGTTAATAAGATTAAAACCATAACGTTTATAAAATTCATGGTCGACAGGATATAAATAAACAAAAGGAATTCCTTGTTTAGCTAAGTTATTTAATGTCTTATCAAATAAGATATTACATTTACCTTGATTCCTATATGTTTCTTTAGTTAAAACTCCAACAATAAGGATTGATGGAATTATTTGTTTAAAATAAGAAATCTGCTTTTCAACTTCAAAAAGTGATGAAACAATTTCTTTTTTATTTTCTAAGTACTCAAACTGATGATAGTTTAAGTGATCAAATAAAAAGGAAGTATATTTATCGGTTTCATTAAAAGTCATTTTATATAAATCCTTAAGTTCATCAAATAAAAGTTTATCAATGATGGTATACTTCATATCTAAATGATGAACAGGATATGAAAGTTTGGCTTTTCTTAAATTTGGAATTCCCATATCTTCTTGGCGATTAATAAATTTAAATTCACTAAAATTAGCTTGAGCATTAAAATTGTTAATTGCTTGAAATACGCCTTCATATTCTAAGTTTCCTTTTTCAAAGAGGGTATATACTAAATCCTTATTAACGGCGCTTCTTGCCCAAATTGTAAAAGCGACTATTTTTCTATCAACTTTAATAATAAAGCATTCCGCATCAAGCTGTTCTAAATTATTTAATACGCTTGTAATTGCATTTATTTCGTCATCATCATAACGTTTTTCATCCCACTTCTTTAAATTGTTAATTAATTCATCAAAATCAGATTTAGTGTATTTCCTTGCTTCATAATCATATAAGGCTCTAAAGCGATTAACAAAATTTCTTTTAGCATGCATTTTCTTGCCACTTAAGGTAATAAAGCCCTCTGCTTCATAAATATATTCAGCTAAGTCTCTGTTTGGAAAAACTAAAAAATTATCTTTAAGTAAATATGGTTTTATTTTATTGATAATTTCAATGGGGGTTGAGTAAATAAATAGAAGATGCTCGATGCTATTTGTATATTTTCTAATAAAGTTAATAGCTTTGATAAAGTCATCAAATGATTTAGCAAGTGGTGGTAAGAAATAAATCTTACCCCTGTTTACACCTTTGATAACTAAAAAATTTACAGAAATATATATTTCTAGTTTATCGTCATCTTTCCACGCGTATAAATTAGCAAAGTTTAATTCTGATCCTTCAGACACTCCAAAGACCTTTGAATTAGCTTTCAAAAACTCATCAAATATTATTTTGTCAGTAAGATACAGGGGTTTAAACTCCATAAAATCACCTTCACTAATAATTTATCATTTATAAATGATATAGTCAAAGAAAAAACACTAAAATCAATAGACATTAAGTCAAATATATGGTAAAATAATTATAAATTAACAAACACAGTTCGTATATTTGAACGGGAGGATTTTATGGCTGCCAACAAATCAGTAGAAAAAGCATTAAAAATATTAGGATTAATATCATCACATCCAGATGGATTATCACTAACCGATATATATAAAGAATTAAAGATGCCTAAAGCAACTGTATATGATATTTTACAAGCTTTATATAAAGAAGACGCTATTTATTATAAGGACCAACACTTAAAAACATACGTAATCGGTTCAAGAATTTTTGCGATAGGGCAAGCATATACTAAAAATTCAAACTTTATTAACTTTGCGGGGCAAAGCTTAAAACAGTTTGCGGAAAAATATGATCTTACAGCTTTTGCCTGCAAGAGATTAAGTGATAAACTAACTTATATTTATAAATATGAATCACCAAGAACGAAAATTACAACAACTGATGTTGGTGTTCAGATTCCTTTATATTTAGATGCAGCTGGGAAAGTATTTTTAGCATATGTAAAAAAAGAAAGACAAGAAGAATTGTTAAAAGATATTTTAGAAAATGATTTTAATGGTGTGGAAACTAAAGAATATAAAAAGATTTTAGATGACCTTATAAAGATAAAATCTTTAGGATATTGTCTAGATGATGGGGAAAGCACTGACTATATTTGCGTTTATGCGGTTCCGGTATTTAACTTTGAAAATAAAATTGTTGGTGCGTTAAGTGCTACAAGGATTATGGATAAGAAAAATAATGTGATGGATGAAATAAATGAACTTCTTGAAATCGCTCAAGAAGTATCAAAAAAACAAGGATATGTAAAGAGGACAAGGGAATAAGATAATGAAAAAATTTTTAGATGATAATTTTTTGTTAAGTAACAAGACAGCGGTAAAGTTATATCATAATTATGCAAAAAAAATGCCAATTTTTGATTATCACTGTCATTTAAATATTAAGGATATTTATGAAGATAGACAGTTTTCTGACTTAACTGAAGTATGGTTAGTTGAAGGGAATTATGGTGACCATTATAAATGGCGGGCTATGCGGACTTGTGGAATTGATGAAAAATATATTACAGGAGATGCAACTCCCTTTGAAAAATTTCAAAAATGGGCAGAAATTGTACCATTAACTATTGGTAATCCTTTATATCACTGGGTTCATTTAGAACTAAGAAGATTTTTTAGCATTAATAAGCTTTTAAATAAAGATACTGCCAAAGAAATTTATGATGAAGCAAATCTAAAACTTAAAACTTTAACAGCTAGAAAACTTATTTTAATGAGCAATGTTAAAATTATCTGTACAACAGATGATCCAGTTGATGATTTAAAATATCACAAGTTACTTAAAGAAGATAAATCATTTAGCGTTAATGTTTTGCCAGCTTTTAGGCCTGATAAAGCAGTTAATATTGAACTTGAAACATTTAGACCTTGGCTAAACAAATTAGAAGATGTAAATGGTAAAAAAATTGAAAATTTAGATGATTTCTTAAAAGCTTTAGAAGAAAGAATTGAATATTTTGATATGGTTGGTTGTAAGGTATCTGACCACGCTTTAGATACTCTGGAATATGAGGATTCTACTAAAGAAGAAGTTATTGAAATATTCAAAAAAGCATTGAATAATGAAACACTTGAAAAAGAAGAAATTGCCAAATACAAAGGTTTTATGTTAGTATTTTTTGGTAATCAATATTCTAAACATAACTGGGTTATGCAATATCATATTGGAGCTTTAAGAAATAATTCTAGAAGAATGTATGAAAAAATTGGCCCAGACACAGGCTTTGATGCAATAAATGACAATATATTTGCTGAAAAATTAGCTAAATTATTAAATAAATTAGATTCAAATGATAGTTTACCAAAGACGATTCTTTATTCCTTAAATCCAAGAGATCATGAAGTATTGTGTACAATTGGAGGTTGTTTCCAAGGTGGCATATCTGGCAAGATTCAACTTGGTTCTGGCTGGTGGTTTAACGATCAAAAAGATGGAATGATTCGTCAATTAACTGCCCTTTCTAATATGGGTATTTTATCTAGATTTGTGGGAATGTTAACTGACTCTAGAAGCTTTTTATCATACCCACGTCATGAATATTTTAGAAGAATTCTATGTAACTATTTAGGAAACTTGATTGAAAATGGTGAGTATCCTAATGAATTAGAATTTGTTGGTAAAATTGTAGAAGATATTTGTTATAACAACGCTTATAATTATTTCAGGATAGAAGAGAAAAAATGAAGATAATAACAATGGGCGATTCCACCATGCAAGATAATGACTATAAAACTTATCCTCAGGTTGGGTGGATACAAGCTTTAAGACTGTTTGTTAATATTGAAATACATAACTTTGCCAAAAATGGTTGTAGCACAAAAAGCTTTATTGATTTTGGCTACGCTAAAAAAGCTTTTGATGATATTGAATCTCTAGATTATGTGTTAATAGAGTTTGGTCATAATGATCAAAAGGTTACAGACCCTACTCGCTTTGCTGATTCAAATAAATACAAAGAAAATTTAAAATATTTTATTAAAAGCATTAAAGAAAAGGGAGGAATTCCAATTCTTTTAACACCTATCTATAGACGTTATTTTGATGATGGTATAATAAGAGAGAACGTACATTTTTCATATCCTAGTGATATGATAGAAGTTGCTTTAGATGAAAATGTGTTATGTATCGATATGACTACTAAAACAAAAAATCTCCTAAGTAGTTTAGGAGATGAAAATAGCAAAAGATTATTTATGAATTTTGATAAGGGATTATATCGTAACTATCCTGATGGGCTAAATGATAATACCCACTTAAGATTTGATGGTGCATATCAAATAGCCACGATCTTTTATGAATCCTTAAAAGAATTAAATCATCCATTACTTGCTTATTTTAAAACTAATGATTGATCGTATAAATTAAGTTCATCTTCATCAAGAGTTTTTGTAAAATAAACTCTTTGATAATCATGATGATCAATATAAAATGAGTTATGTTCATAAAAACGAGCTGTTTTATCACGGTCTGTATCATTCCATTTATCAAAGCCTAAATCTATGATGTGATTATCATAAAGACAATCAATAAATACCGCTTTACCATAATCCCTCCATGGACGGCTTAAATAAACATGATTAGCATTATACTTTAAAAATTTACATTTAAAGAAAGTAAAACCATAAAAATCTTCTTTTTCAGTTGCGGGAGCTGTGATAAAGCCATCACCATTTGAGATGATTTCGCAATTTAAAAAATATGCATTACCAGTTCCAAAAATAAAATCAACATCACCAATAATTTTTGAACTTTTAATTAGATAACGTCTTTTTTCTAAATCGACTAATTCATCGTTTTCTAAAAATCCAAGATATCTGATTTGTAAATCTTTAGGAAGTGGCCCTAAAAATAATGTATCCTGATGGGCTTCTAAAGTGACATGATCAAGTGTTATATTATCACCTGTTAAAGATAAAGCGACTGCTTGTCCATAAATTTTACCAATTCCACTTTCATTTTTGATAGTTAAATTTTTAAGTTCAATATTTTTACCAAGAAGGTGTAGAGTTGGTGTCCTGAAGGTATTAAATTCCTTTCCGTCCTTATGAATTTTTAAAGCATAATCAGAAAAAGAAATAATAGTGTTATTCTCACTTTCACCGATAATGGATATATTATCACAATTTATTTTAATTTTTTCATGATAAATACCATTATCTAAATAAATCGTCGTATAAGGTTTGATTAAAGATAAAATATCACTTATCGACTTATATTCTCTATTTTTTCCAACATATAGTTTTTGCATATTATCACCAGGGATATTATAACATATTGAGGAGTATTTTATGAAAAATGATCAAGATAAATTAAAAGATGGAAGAAATAATTTAGACCCCTATGCCATTGATAAACTTGCAAAAATTCCAGCAGGAGTTAAAGTAGGTTTTTTAAAATTTTGGGCTGCCGGGGCTACTTATTATTTTATCGCAATTCCTGTTGGTCCATATTTAAAAGATGATTTAGATTTAATTGTTATTTTATGTTTAGTACTGGGCTTAGTGATTGAGTACATTGTTAATAATATCATTCGCTGGATGAATAATGATAAACAAAAAACTTTACAATATTGTTTTTATGAGAAGAAAAGTCTTGCTTCACTTTTTATTAATATCTTATATGCCACATTTATGGTAATACTAATTTATTTGACTTATTTTTTAATAAGCTTAATATTTACAAAACTTAATATTGATCTTATTCAAGGTGTTGGCTTTGGGGCTGAACCAACGATATTTGGGATTTTATTTTTCTTATATGATTTAGTAGTAATTAAAATTAAGGGAAAGTTTAAGAGGAAATAGAGTATGTTTAACGTCATTTTTATATCACCAGTTTCTTTAACAATCGAAATATTAAATGATTTTCCTTACTTTAGTGAGGCTTTTGATGTTTATTTAAACAATCAAAAAGTTAAAGAAAATATAACAACAAATGTGGTTTCTATTTATGATTTAGAACCAAACACAAAGTATGAAATTAAAATTAATGATGAAATTAAAACTATTGAGACACCTAATGTGGAAAAAGTTTATATAATGAAGGATTTAACTTCTGAATATAAAGGAATTGTTAGTCCAATTATTCAGCGTACTTTAGATGAAGCACCAAAAAACAGCTTGCTTGTTTTTGATAGTGGTGATTATCATATTTTACCTTTAATAATTAGAAGTAATTTAACCATTTATTTAAAGAAAGGTGCAAGATTAATAGCTGAAACGAATCGTAATCTTTTTCCGATTTTAAATAAAGAAAACTTTCCTGGTGAATATATTTTACCTTCTTGGGAAGGAGAAATAGCACCAAATTATTTATCAATCATTTCTATTTTAGACGCTAAAAACATAAATTTTGTTGGTGAAGGGACTATTGATGGAAATGCCCAAAATAGCGATTGGTGGATAAATCATAAAATTATGAGAGGCGCTTGGCGTCCACATAACATTTTTATTGATAATTCAGAGCATATAAATTTTCAAGGGGTTAGGGTAATGAATTCACCATCATGGACAATTCATCCTTATTACTCAAGTAATCTAGGATTTTATGATTTAGAAATTATTAATCCCAAAGACTCACCAAATACGGATGGTTTAAATCCTGAATCATCAAATATGGTGGAAATCATTGGTGTCAAATTTAATGTAGGTGACGACTGTATTGCCATTAAATCAGGAAAAATAGATATGGCGGAAATAAACTTTGCCCCTTCACAAAATATTACGATTAGAAACTGCTTTATGGGTGATGGTCATGGTGGAGTAGTTCTTGGTAGTGAAATGAGCTGTGGCATTAAAAATCTTGATATTTCTAAATGTTATTTTAAAGGGACAGATAGAGGCTTAAGAATTAAAACAAGGAGAGGTAGAGGAGATAAAGCGATTGTTGATAATGTTGTATTTCAAAATATTTACATGGATGAGGTTTTAAATCCCCTTGTTATCAATATGTTTTATTTCTGTGATGATGATGGTAAGACTGAATATGTGTATTCCAAAGAAAAATTACCAGTTGATAAAAGAACTCCTTACTTAGGATCATTTTATTTTAAAAACATTGAGTGTCATAATACCATCATTTCTTCTGGATATTTCTATGGCCTACCAGAAATGAAAATCAAAAAGATTTCACTTGAAAATGTAACAATTGACTTTATGAATACGGATATTTATGGCTATCCGGCCATGATGAGTTATATTGATAAAGTAAATAGGTTTGGCTTATACTTCAATAATGTCGAAAAAGTTGAACTTAAAAACGTCAAAATCATTAATCAAGTTGGAGAAAAATGCTATTTAAATAACGTGGATAAAATAATGGAGGAAGAGTAGTGGGAAAAATTATTTTAAAAGATGTTAATAAAATATATCCAAATGGTGTTCAAGCAGTTTATGATTTTAATTTAGAGATTGAAGATGGCGAATTTATTGTGCTAGTTGGCCCATCAGGATGTGGAAAAACGACAACACTAAGAATGATTGCGGGACTTGAATCTATCACCAGTGGTATAGTTTCCCAAAATGGCGTTATTTTAAATAATATGGCTCCAAAAGACCGAGATATGTCAATGGTTTTTCAAAATTACGCCTTATACTCACATATGACAGTTTATCATAATATGGCTTTTAGCTTAACTTTAAGAAAAGAAGATGCTGATTTAATTCATGAAAGAGTCATGAAAGCTGCTAAGATTTTAGAGCTTGAACCATATTTAAATAGAAAGCCTAAAGCTTTATCAGGTGGACAAAGACAACGTGTGGCATTAGGACGCGCTATTGTTAGAGAACCAAAATGCTTCTTACTTGATGAACCTTTATCTAATCTTGATGCAAAGCTTAGAGGTTCAATGCGTAAAGAACTACTAAAACTTCATGATCTACTTAAAATCACCATGATTTATGTAACACATGATCAAATTGAAGCGATGACGCTTGCGACAAGAATTGTTGTCATGAAAGATGGAAAAATCCAACAAATTGGTACACCAAAAGAAATATATCAATTACCATCTAACATGTTTGTGGCTGGTTTTATTGGCACACCACCAATGAATTTTATAAATGGTATATTAGATGATAATGGATATTTTAACTTTAATAATCAAAAAATTAGAATAAACGAGAAGTTATTTTTAGAATTAAAAGAAAAAGCGTATTTAAACAAAGAAGTGGTATTAGGTATTCGTCCAGAACATTTTATCTTTGATCCTAAAGGTTTTTCTGATAGGTCAATTGAACTTGAAGTTGATGTTTTTGAACTTTTAGGTTCAGAAGCCTTAATTTATACTAAAATTAATAATCGAGATATCACAATTAAAGTTAACGATACAACTAATATCTTAGGACCACATTCAAAAATTAGAGTAGCTGTTATTACCGATAATGCCCATTTTTTTGATATAAAAAGTGAAATGCGTATTAACGATAAATAAGATAAATTATTTAAAAATAAGTTTAATAAAAAACCACATTTGATTGTAAAACTATAATTACTATCAAACGTGGTTTATTTTTTTATTTATATGTTATCTATTTTAGAAATGTAAAGTGGAAGTGGGAATAAGTTTTTAACATATTTATTAGTTAGCCTTAAAACGGAGATCGAACTAAAGAAAAACTCAACTGCTTCAAAGTAACTAAGGGTAAAGTTTTCTTTGTTTGTCGTATGCTCAACTAAAACATTATTATCCTTAACACAAACATGCAGGTTTTCTTGATATTTAAAACCATTTATTTTAACTATAAAGTCAGTGTTATCTAGCGTCATATAAGAGGCTTTTAAATTTAAATACAAATTAATTAGTTTTTCAAAATTAACGATTAAAAATTTCGCTGAATTTGAAATGTAATAATAATCTGCAATCTTATTTAAAATATCAATATGATTAATTTTAAATGGTGGTAAAGTTAAATCAACATTTTCTTTATCAACATAATCTAATAGGCTTATTATCGTAGAAGATAAATATTTAGGGTTTGTGACATTTATTTCTGATATTAAACTTTCGTTTTCATGGTATACGGCATAACCAATGAATGTTTTATTAAAATAAAAATGATATAAACGTCCATTCATGCCGTTCATGATATCAAAATATTCATTTCTTTTTCTCGAAGCACGATGGGTCAGTGTTTTGACTAATAAATATGATTTTTCTATTTCTTCTAAATCATTTTCTTTTACTTTTAAAACTTTAATTTTATTTAACTTTATATTGTTCTTGGTTAAATATTTTTTTATCTCATTTTTTTCTAAATGATAATTATACGAGATGCCGGCATTATCAAAAAAGTAATTTTTGTAACGTTCCCTCATTCCTGTTAAAGAAATCGCATCAACGTTATCATTTAAAGCTTCTAGGATTACACTATCCATAATTTCTTTCATGTAGCCTTTATTTCTTTCGTTTGGATGAACAGCCACATTACCAATAGTTCCTAAACGGTATTTCCCGTTTAAAACATGAACATTATAAGATAAAAAAGTTGCACATGCTAGATACTTATTATCATCCTTGATAACCGTAGTTTTTGCGGTAGGTTCATATTTTTCCTTATGTAAACGTGGTAAATATAAAGGAAAAGAAGTAGTTGAACCATTAAAACCGAAGACATAATTAATAAAGTCCATTAAATTTTGATAATTCTCAATTTTATCTTTGCTTATCATTTTCATCACCATAAAAATTATATCATATTTTAACACATTTAGAATAATTGTGATAAAATATTACGGGGGTTTTAGTAGTGAAAGCAAATTTGCATATGCATTCGATTCATTCTGATGGGCATTTACCTGTTTTTAAACTAGTTGAAAGATTAGAAAAGCTAAATTTTGATTATATGGCTTTAACAGATCATGATACAATAGATGGATTAAAAGAACTTAAGGAAGCAACAAAAGATACAAAAATTAAACCAGTTTTTGGTCTTGAGTTATCGACTGTAAGAAATAATGAATCAATTCATGTTTTAGGATATTTTAAGGAAGATTCAAGTTTTGAAGCAATTGAATCTTACTTAAATATGCAAAAATTAAAAAGGGAAGAAAGAGCTAAAAAGATGTGTGATAATTTAGCTAAGTATTTTAATATTAATATTGATTACGAAGAACTTTTTAAATATGCTAAAGGTGTTATTGCAAGACCTCATATTGCGGAAATGATTATTAAGAATGGTTATAATTATACATGGGATGAAATCTTTGATAAAATTATTAGCGAAGATTCCCCTGTTTATGTACCTTCAACGAAGATCTCTTATGATGAAGGCGTTGAACTTCTAAAAAATAGTGGTTTAATCGCAGTTTTAGCTCATCCTGGTTTATATCATAAAAACAGAATTGAAGATTTAATTAAATCGGGTATTGATGGTATTGAGTGTATTTATCCAGCACATAAAGATGAAGAAATGGAAAAATATATTAAATTAGCTAAAGAAAATCATTTGCTTATTACCTCAGGATCAGATTTTCATTTTGATGGTGATTTAAGACATGGGTCATTAGATGAAATAAGATATGTTGATTTTTATAACGAATATATTAAAAAGTTTTTAAACAAGTTAAAGGAAAGAATGAGTTATGAATAAATTTGATACAAATGTGCAGTACTTAAAATATTTTGCGCTAAAAGAAATAGCCAAAGCTGCATATGAGGACAATCTTAATGATTGTCTTTATGAAATACCAAAAAGAGCGTTCCCAGGTCCAAAGCCAACTGTACGCTGTTGTGTGTATAAAGAAAGAGCAATATTTACAGAAAGACTAAAACTTGCTAGAGGTGGAGAGAAAAACGATCCATATGTCATTCAGGTTATTGATATTGCCTGTGATGAATGCTTAGCATCAGGATATACCGTAACAAGTCTTTGTCGTGGCTGTATTGCTCATAGATGCTTAAGTTCTTGTAAGAAAAATGCAATAACATTTGATGAAAATCAAAAAGCAGTTATTGATAAGAATAAGTGTGTTAACTGTGGTATGTGTGCTAAGGCGTGTCAGTTCAGTGCTATTACTAACAATATTCGTCCATGTGAGAATGCTTGTAAATTAAAAGCTATTAAAATGGGCGAGGATCATTCAGCTAGAATAATTCGTGAAAAATGTATTAGTTGTGGAGCTTGTGTATATCAATGTCCATTTGGGGCAATCACTGATAAATCTTTCATTGTTAACATTATTAATATGTTAAGAAATAAAGCTTCAAAGGTTTATGCAATTATTGCACCATCAATCTTAAATCAATTTACTGAGGTAAAATTTGGACAAGTTATTTCAGGCATTAAGCTTCTTGGATTTGATGAAGTAGTTGAAACTGCACTAGGCGCTGATATGGTTGCGCTTAAAGAAGCAGAAGAGCTAGAAGAAAAGAAGTTTTTAACAAGTTCTTGTTGCCCAGCATTCAAAGAATACATTATTAAAAGTTTCCCTAATTTAATAGATAAAATTTCTTCTAATTTATCACCAATGGCTGAGCTTGGAAAATTTATTAAATCTTTAGATCCAACTAATAAAGTAGTATTTATTGGTCCATGTACAGCTAAGAAGATGGAAATGAATGATGAAAAAGTTATCGACTATGTTGATAGTGTTATGACGTTTGAAGAATTACAAGCTTTACTTGATAGTAGAGAAATTAATTTATCTCTTCTTGAAGAAACATTATTAACCCAAGCATCAGATTTTGGTCGTGGGTTTAGAGCAAGTGGAGGACTCACAAACGCCCTTCGTCAAGCAATGTTGGAACAAAATATTGACATGGAACTTAAACCAATAATTTGCAATGGTATTGATGAATGTAAAATGTCTTTAACTAAAGCTTCAAAGAATTTACTTGATGCTAATTTTATTGAAGGTATGGCGTGTGTCGATGGCTGCATTGGTGGTCCTTGTTGTATAACTCATAATAAAAATAAAGCAGTTGAAAGCACAAATAGAACAATTACTGATTCATTAAGTGAAAAAATTTAACTAGTATTAATTTATTAATATTCTAAATAGAGTGATGAGAATCACTCTTTATGCTTTATAAATAAGGTTATATATTAGGATTATAATTTACAAAAAAGCAATTAATTCCTCTAGTTTCGGAACAATAAGATTGCATGAATATAAAATATATGATATAATTCTCTTGCATGTTAATTAAAATTTTATAAAACAGAAGGTGAAAATATGCCAATTTTAGATTCGATAAGAGAAGCTGAAAGTATAGCTGAAAAAGTAAAAAATGAGGCTATTGAAGAAGCAAAAGCATTATTGGAATCGACTAAAGAAAAAGCTAATCTTGAGGCATTAGAAATGATTAAGGATGCTGAACTTAAAGTAGAAAAAATGACTCAGGAAAACAATGACAAAATTCATCAATTACAAGAAGAACTTCAAAAAAAATCAATAGAAGAAAATGAAACTTCTCGTAAAATTGCTCAAGAACAATTTCCAACGATAGTTGACTTGATCGTGAAGAAGGTGTTGGAAGCGTGATAATTAAAATGAAAAAAGCTAATCTCGTCGTTTTTCAAGAAGACAAGGAAGCTCTTTTCAAATCATTACAAAGGCATGCGGTTTTAATGGTAATTAGCCAAGGTGAAAATATTATTAATTCAGATAACCAAACAGAAGAAGTCTTATTACAAAGAGCTAAAAAGACACTTACAACAATGAAAAACTTTAGAGAAGAAAAGCCTAAATTTGGCGATGTAACAATTGTTGATGTCAAAGACTTTGAAAAAGAAAATGATGAAGCATTAAAGGTTATTGAAGATATGGAACATCAAGAGGAGTTAATTAATAGTGCCAAAGCAAGTATCGCTACTATTAAAGAAGAATTAAAAACATTAACTCCATGGTTAGGGATGCCATTTATGCTTAACGAATTGAATAATACAAAATATGCAAGTGTTCATATAGGCTATATTGATATAAGAAAAGTTGAACTTTTTAAAGAAAAAATGGACGAATTTGATTGCATATATGAGTTGTATGATAAGAGTCGTTTAGGACAAACAGTATGTTATTTTGCATTTAAAGATGATGAAAAAGCCTTAAGTGATTTTATCAAGGAAGTTGGCTATACTGATGCCAATTTACCAGTTTTAAATAAAACCATGGCTGGGCTTATTGAAGAGAAAAACGAAGAGATTAAAAAGAAAGAACAACAAATAGAAAACTCAAAAAAACGTATTATTGAGCTTTCAAATGAATCGCAAAAAATTGAAATATTTAATGACCAGTTATTATCACAAAAGGTCTTAAAAAAAGTAGATTATGCAAATACTATGGATACTACATTTGTGAGTGGCTGGGTTAGAGAAGATCAGGTTGATTTATTAAAGCAAGCAATTGATGAAGCAACCGATTTATATGATCTAGAAATCTTAGATCCAGCTTCAGATGAAGTCCCTCCAACATATACAAAGAATAATAAAGTAGTTTCACAATTTGAAGGAATAACAGATATGTTTTCCAAACCAAATTATCATGAAGCTGATCCAAATCCAGTTATGTCATTTTGGTACTGGATACTATTTGGAATGATGGTTGGTGATGTTGGTTATGGAATTTTACTTTTAATAGCTACAACTTTATTTATTAAGTTAGCTAAACCAAAAGGTGGAACAAAGAAACTGGCAAAGATTATATGTTATTCATCAATTACGACGATATTTTGGGGTATTGTATTTAACAGTATCTTTGGTGCAACTATATTTGGTGAAGGCGGATTTATATCAGGTGATTTCTTCTTAGCTAAAATAAGCTTTGCACCACTTGATAACGCCATTACGATGATGATTGTATCAGTAGCAGTTGGTGCACTACATATTCTTTCTGGCCTTGTTGTAAAAGCTATCGCTAATATTAAAAACAAACAATATTTAGATATGCTTGGTGGACAGGCTAGCTGGTTTTTAGTAATTATTGGTTTAGCAATTTATGCAGCTAGCATGTTTGTTGACAGTTTAAAATCATTAGGTAAGATTGGGTTAATAATAACTATTGCTGGTGCTTCACTAGTTGTCTTATTTAAAGGACACGATAAAAAAGGTATCTTTGGTAAATTATTTAAAGGTGTCTTAGGTTTATATGATATTACCGCTTATATGAGTGACTTATTATCATATACAAGAATTATGGCATTAGTCATGTCAAGTGCCGCTGTAGCGATGGTTATGAATACCTTAGCTGGAATGGTTCAAGGGAATGTCATAGGTTATGCTATGTCATTCTTGATCTATATAGTAGGTCATATTTTTAACTTGGTATTAGGTTTATTATCAGCATATGTTCATGATAGTAGACTCCAATACATTGAATTCTTTGGGAAATTCTATGAAGGTGGAGGTTATGATTTCAAACCACTTTCATTTGAAACAAAATATATATATGAAATCAAACAAAATTAAAAGGAGACAATAGAAAAATGACTTTAGGAACAATTATTGCAATTATTGGTGGCGTATTAGCTACATTATTAGCCGGTCTTGGCTCAATTCTTGGTGTTAAAATGTGTGGTAAGGCTTCTGCTGGTGTTACATCTGAACAACCAGAATTATTCGGTAAACTACTAGTTTTACAAATTTTACCAGGTACTCAAGGATTATATGGATTCTTAGTAACAGTATTATTATTAATTAAAATAGGTCTACTTGGTGGTACTCCAAGTGCATTAACAATGTTTGAAGGTTGGTCATATTTTATCGCATGTATGCCAATTGCTATTAATGGTTTAATTTCAGCAATTTTTCAAGGAACTGTTGCAACAAATGGTATTATGATGACTGCTAAACAACCAGATGCTTCAGGTAAAGGTATTACTATGGCCGTACTTGTTGAAACATACGCTATTCTTTCATTAATCGCTAGTATTTTATTAGTATTCGGTATTTAGTAATAATACTCGGTGATCAAAGTGAGTAATAGTTCAATTTACAAAAAAATTGAAGAAAAGGCTCTTAAAGAAGCACAAGAAATAAAAAATCAAGGAATAAAGAAAGCAGAAGATGCTCGAGCTTTTATTCTTCAAGAAGCAACTGATCGTGTTAATAAAATGTTAAGTGATATTGAAGCAAAAAATGCTGAAATATTGAAAACAAAAATTACTGAATTTAGTCAGGCCATAAGACAAAAAACTTTAGCCTGCAAAAAAGAAATTATTAGCGAAGTATTTACTTTAGCTAATAATAAACTATTAGAATTAGGCGATGATGACTTTATTAACTTAGTAATTAAGTTAATTAAAGATAGTGATATTAAAGGTAATGAAACAATTATAGTGTCAAAAAATGAATATGATAAATACCTTAGACTTTTTTCAGATGGTAAAGATGAAAATAATACAAAAGACTTAGCTAAACTTAATAAACTTTTAAAAGGAGATTATGATTTACGTTTATCTAATGAATTTGCTAATATTAATGGTGGTTTTATCATTACAAGTGAAAACTATGATGTTGATAATTCATATGAAACAATCATTGGTGTTTTAGCTAAGAAAATGGAAACTGAAACGGCTAATCTACTTTTTGGTTCTAAGGGTCTTTAGGGGTGGTTTATGAATAACTATCCATACGCAAACGGATCTATAAAATCAATTGAAAATGGTATTTTAAGCCGTAATAAAGTTTATAAACTCGCTAATGTTGATAAAAAAGAATTTGTCAAAACTTTATTTGAGATGGATTATGGCACTGATCCAACAAATTTAGAAACACTTATAAGCAGTGAAATGATGAGGACTAAAGAGCTCATTAATAGCCTTACACCTGATCCACTTAATATCTTTTTATTCTTTATTGTTAATGATGCCCAAAACATTAAGGTTTTATATAAATCGAAAGTATTTGGTGTTAGTAGCAATAATATTGATAATTTATTAGTAGATACAGGAAGCATAAATAAAAACAGCCTTAAAAAGGCAATTATATATGATGATTTTAGTGGCCTTACAAAAGATGAATCTAAATTAATTAATATGGTTAAAGAAAATATTTCTGGTATTGATAATGCTCGTCTTTTAAGTAGTAAAATTGATAATACCATTTATAAGTTTGCCCTAAAAAAATCATTATTAAATAGCTGCTTAGAAACGTATTTTAAATCTTTGATTGATTTTACTAATATAATTACCTTAATACGTTCTAGAAATTTAAGTTGGAAACAAGATAAATTTTTAGAAATGTATTTAGATGGTGGAACAATCAAGAAAGATTTTTTTAAGGAAAATTATGAAATAGAACAAAATAAAAAAGGTGAAGAAAAATTGCTTAAAAACTTCGTTCCTTATTATAATGGGAAAATTACGGAAATTTTAAGTGATTATTTTCAAAATAAAAATCTTAATCGTTTAGAGACAAAGTTTGATAGCCTTCTGATCGAAGTCATGAATAAATTTAAAAATGATGCTTTTTCAGTTGGACCAATGCTCTTTTATTACTTAGAGAAGAGTGCTGAAGCGAAAAACATACGGATGCTTTACGCTAGTCAAAATGTCGATATAAATGATTTATTAGCGATTTGAGGTGTCTTATGGAAGAAAAAAAGATTACCAAAACTGACATCGCGATTATTGGTAAGGAAGATACAGTGGCTTTATTTAATGCTATTGGTGTAACTACATTCTTTACTAATGATCCAAATGAAATTGATCAAATCATATTTAAACTTGCCAAAGATAATTGCAAAATTATTTTTGTAAGCGAGAATATTTATACTTTAATTCCTGAAACGCTTGAAAAGTACAAACTTAGTGCTTATCCTATTATATTACCTATTCAACTTGATTTAGAATCAAGCGGACTTGGTTTAAAGAGAATAAGAGAGAATGTTGAAAAAGCCATCGGAATTAATATCTTTTAGAAAGGATGGATTAAAAGATGAATCCTAATGAAGTAAAAGAAAACATCGGAATAATTACCAAAGTAGCCGGACCACTAGTAGTAGCCAAAGGCATGAAAAATGTTCAAATGTTTGACGTAGTGCGTGTTAGTGATAAAAGATTAATCGGTGAAGTAATTGAACTTCGTGGTGATAACGCATCAATTCAGGTATATGAGGAAACAGCTGGACTTGGTCCTGGTGAACCAGTTTACCTAACAGATGAACCACTATCAGTTGAACTTGGCCCCGGCTTAATTGAAGGAATATATGATGGTATTCAAAGACCACTAAAGGTTATATATGATGCATCAGGAGATAGAATTCCTCTTGGTATTGATGTGCCAAAACTTGATCGTGAGCGTATCTGGAATTATGCAAGTTTAGTTAAAGTTGGCGATAAAGTAGTTGGTGGCGATGTAATCGGTGAAGTTATTGAAACTGAAGCAGTATTACATAAAGTTATGGTTCCACCTACACTTTCTGGTACAATCGTTAAAGTATTTAATGGCGAAGCTAAAGTTACAGATACAGTTGCTGAACTTGATACAGGCAAAGAAATAGTTAATATTACTATGATGCAAAAATGGCCTGTTCGTCGTCCAAGACCATATAAAACAAAACTTAGTCCAAATAAACCAATGGTTACTGGGCAAAGAGTAATTGATACATTATTCCCAATTGCTATTGGTGGAATAGCTGCTATTCCTGGTCCATTTGGTAGCGGAAAAACTGTTGTTCAACATCAATTAGCTAAATGGGCTGATGCTGATATCATCGTTTATATCGGCTGTGGTGAACGTGGTAACGAAATGACAGACGTTTTACTTGAGTTCCCTGAATTATTTGACCCAAAAACTGGCCAAAGCTTAATGAAACGTACTGTTTTGATTGCGAACACTTCTAACATGCCTGTTGCGGCTCGTGAAGCTTCAATTTATACAGGTATTACAATTGCAGAATATTATCGTGATATGGGTTATAAAGTAGCAATTATGGCCGATTCAACATCACGTTGGGCTGAGGCACTTCGTGAAATGTCAAGTAGACTAGAAGAAATGCCTGGTGAGGAAGGTTATCCTGCCTATCTATCAAGCCGTTTAGCAGAGTTCTACGAAAGAGCTGGTTATGTTAAATGCTTAGGTAACAGTGATCGTGAAGGTGCTATTACAGCAATTGGTGCTGTTTCGCCTCCAGGAGGAGACACATCTGAACCAGTATCACAAGCAACTTTAAGAATTGTTAAAGTATTCTGGGGCTTAAGTGCTACCCTTGCATACAGAAGACACTTCCCAGCTATTGACTGGCTAAAGAGTTATTCATTATATGATGAAGCTTTAAGAGAATATTTTGACAATTTTATTAAACCTGACTGGTCAAAACAAGTTTTAACAGCTAAGAGAATTCTTCAAGAAGAAGCTAAGCTTGATGAAATTGTGCGTCTTGTTGGTGTTGACTCACTTGAATATAGTGATCGTTTAACTCTAGATTGCGCAAGAAGTATTCGTGAAGACTATCTTCATCAAATTGCGTTCCATGACATTGACACTTATACATCACTTAATAAACAATATGGAATGTTAAAAATGATTATTAACTGGTATAATAAAGCTGAGAAAGCTTTAAAAGAAAATGTAGCTTATAAGAAACTTACATCAATGATTATTTTAGAGAAGATTGGGCGTATGAAATACATTGAAGAAGCTAACTTTGATAATGAATATAAGTTAATCGAAAATGAACTAAATGATGAATTTGATACATTGATTAAAGGAGAAAACAACTAATGCCAAAAGAATATAAAACAATAAAAGAAGTTGTTGGACCTCTAATGCTCGTTGATTGTGTTGAAGGCGTCAAGTATGATGAATTAGTAAGAATTCGTCAAGCAAATGGTGAAGAAAGAACTGGTAAGGTTCTAGAAGTTAATGGAGATAAAGCTCTTGTGCAATTATTTGATAGTTCACAAGGATTAAAAATTAGTACATCTAAAGTTTCATTTTTAGGACACGGTATTGAAATAAAACTATCTCCTGAAATTTTAGGCCGTGTATTCGATGGTATGGGTCGTCCAATTGATGGTGGTGGAGAATTAATTCCGACAGTAGTTGAAGATATTAATGGTACACCTATTAATCCTGTTGCTCGTGACTATCCATCAGAATTTATTGAAACAGGTATTAGTGCGATTGATGGTTTAAATACCTTAGTTCGTGGCCAAAAATTACCAATATTTAGTGGATCTGGTTTACCACATGCCAAACTTGCCGCACAAATCGCTCGTCAAGCTAAGGTTAGAGGTAAAAATGAACAATTTGCGGTAGTATTCGCAGCTGTTGGTATTACTTTTGAAGAAGCTGATTACTTCATTAAGGACTTCCAAAAATCTGGATCAATTGAAAGATCTGTTCTATTTATGAACTTAGCTAATGACCCAGCAATTGAAAGAATCGCGACTCCACGTATGGCCATCACTTGTGCTGAATATCTAGCATATGAGCTTGGTATGCACGTCTTAGTTATTATTACAGATATTACTAACTATGCTGAAGCATTAAGAGAAGTTTCTGCCGCTAGAAAAGAAGTTCCAGGTCGTCGTGGATATCCAGGATACATGTATACTGACCTTGCATCGCTTTATGAAAGAGCTGGTCGTATCCAAGGCAAAAAAGGTTCAATCACTCAAATTCCAATTTTAACAATGCCTGAAGATGATAAGACTCATCCAATCCCTGACTTAACAGGATATATTACTGAAGGACAAATTATCTTATCACGTGAATTATATATGAAAGGTATTGTTCCACCAGTTGATGTTTTACCATCACTTAGCCGTTTAAAAGATAAAGGTATTGGTGAAGGAAAAACAAGAGATGACCATTCACAAACTATGAACCAACTATTCTCAGCTTACGCTAGAGGAAAAGAAGCTAAAGAATTAGCAGTTATCTTAGGTGAAGCAGCCCTATCAGATATTGATAAGAAATACGCTTTATTTGCATCTAAATTTGAAGAAGAATATGTTTCACAAGGTTACGACACTAATCGTAGTATTGAAGAAACCTTAGATTTAGGTTGGAAGTTATTAACTATTCTACCAAAATCAGAATTGAAGCGTATTAGTTTGGATAAAATTGAAAAATATTTGCCTAAAACTGGTGAGTAAAAATGGCAAGAATAAATGTTAATCCGACACGGATGGAATTAACAAAGCTAAAAAAACAATTAGCGACAACGACTCGTGGACATAAGCTTTTAAAAGATAAGCAAGATGAAATGATTCGTCAATATATGGAACTTATAAAGAAAAATCGTTTGATGCGTGAAGAAATTGAACAAGCAATGAAAGGAATTATTGAAACTTTTCAAAATGCTAGACTTAAAATGAGCTATGAAGGCGTAATGGAAGCTTTAATGGTTCCAACTAAAAATATTGCTTTAGATGTTAGTTCAAAATCTATTATGAACGTTAATGTTCCGGTTATTAACTTTTCTGATCAAGGCGAAATTGATTTAACTTACGGTTTTGCGTTTACGCCAAGCGAACTTGATAAATCAGTAATTGATTTATCTACTTTACTACCAAGACTAATTGAACTTGCTCAGATTGAAAAAACCTGTGAAAGCTTATCTAGAGAAATTGAAAAGACTAGAAGAAGAGTTAACGCGATTGAATTCGTAATGATTCCTAACTTACAAGAAACAATTCATTTTATTACGATGAAATTAGAAGATAATGAACGTAGTAATACGATAAGACTTATGAAAAGCAAAGATATTATTCTTGCGAAAAATAATGGTTAATAATTAATGCAAGGCCAAATTTATGGCCTTGTTTTTTTGTTTATAAAAATATGAAGAAAGAAAGAATAATATATGATATAAATATGATTAAATAATGATGACAAATTTTTGAAATATAATAAATTGATCAAGAAAATATGGAATGGACAATTAATTTTTCTTATATAGCATTATATAAGAAGATATCCTGTTTTAAAAATGTTAATAAAACTTTCTTCTATATATGGAATATCTTAAATAATATTAAAGGAATAGTTGAAATTAATATCTATTAAGTTGTAAAATACAACTGTGATGCATATGGAAATTCTTTACTAGCATTTGAAGAAGGAAAAGAAAATCTAATCGATTGGGTGAATACAAATTTTAAATAGATGTAAATAAAAAAACAAATAGCAAATTACTTTCACAAGCAAAACCTTGGCGAGTTTACCTTTGGGTAGATTCGTCTTTTCATTTAAACTATGTTAATAGAGTATTTAATAGAAAAATGATATAATATATGCATAAGAATACTTTTAAAAAATAATAAAATTGATAAAAAACACAAATTAAGTGTTTATAATGAAGGATGTGAGTTATATGGAATATGAATTAAAACAATTAAATGATGATACAGTAAAACAACTTATAGAGTTATCAATGAAATGGCAAGATGAAGAATGTTCATGGGGAATAATCGCTAATACAAAGGAAGATTTAAAAGAACCTCTTTTTGTTGCTGTAGAAAATGATGTAATTGTTGGATATGTTTTTGGTCATTATTATATAGTTGAAAATAAAACATCTTATATAGAAGTTGGAAGCAATTGTTTTATGGTTGATGAAATCTATGTACTACCAACATATCGTAATAAAGGCGTAGGAAAAGAATTATTTAAATTGATGGAAACTCATGTAAAAGAAACGTGTGAATATATAACATTAAGCACATCTACTAAAAATCATAAAAGTATTTTACATTTTTATGTTGATGAATTAGATATGAATTTTCATAGTGCTTTCTTAATTAAAAGAACGAAATAGGAGTCAATCTACAAAGTTAAGTTTGGGCTTGCCTCATACAAGTTTATAAATAATGATATAGCTCCTTTTAAAAATATCTTAAATGATATGTATGCCAAGGACTTATTTAGAAAGTTAAATTAGCTAAAAGGAGTAGGGCCTTAAATGGCTTGTTTATCTCTGTTCAAACACCTTTTGGCTATATTAAAGATCTTAACAATAAAAATCATTTAATAATATATGAAGAAGCTAAAGAGATAGTTATTAAAATTTATAAGTTAGCTAAACAAGGCTTAGGAACATATAGAATAGCTAAGATTTTAAATGAAGGAGGAGTTATTACTCCATCTAGATAAAAATTTCAAAAAGGTGATACTAGATTTGCTAGGTTTAATAATACTGTATGGAGAACTGAAACAGTAAATGCCATATTAACTGATATGGTATATTGTGGTCATATGGAAACAAATCTCTTTTTTATAACCTCTCGCTATTATTTGCCAGAAATGGGAAGATTCATTCTTATAGTAGGAAAGGATAATGCTAGCATTGAATTCTTTAATTCTATATTAAAGAAAGAATTGGTCAATCATAATGAGTATTTGGATTTACACTTGGATGGTATCATAATAAGAGGATTCGTGGTTCGTTAAATTATAAAACCCCTAATCAAGCATATAAAAATTATCTTCTAAGCTTTTAATAAAAAAGTCTAACATTTTGTGTCTAAAAACTTAAAATAGGTCCAAACATGCTGAATTTTAAAGATTTAATTAATACAATATGAAGATTAATTATTGTTTTCTGCTTTATTAATAATAAACACAAGATGTGGAAAAATACTTTTATTAGGAAAATAATCTTTATGCTTTGCTTAAAATTTGGTATAATTTTTATTAAGATTAGAGGTGAGGGTTATGATTGATAAAAATAATATTTTAGCCATCGCAAGTAATGAAAGAACGTATCAAAGAGGTATGGAGCTTTCTAAAAAACTAAAATCACTAGATATTAAAACCGAACATAAAAATGGCTTTAATTACTATACAACTAATATAGCAGGTACAATTGGTGATTATGATGTTCGTTTAACAACCAATAATTTAGGCGATGTTATTAATTATTCATGTACATGCCTAGCTTATGAAACATATGATGGGGCATGTAAACACATAGTTGCGCTTGTAGATAAGGTTAAAGATTTTAAAACAAATGAGATAAATTTATTAAAAAATTATATTAAAATAGAAAGAACGAATAAAATCGGGGATATGGAAATTATTCCAACGATTTTTTACTCGTTAATAAAAAATGAAGCAATTGTCGAATTTAAAATTGGACGAGAAAAAAAGTATATTATCAAGAATATTAAAGAATTTTTGACACGTATTCAATATAATGACATTTTTCGCTATGGAAAAGAATTAGAATTAAAGCATGATTATTTTTATTTTACCTCGTCATCACAAAAAATAATTAATTATTTAAAGGAATATTGTCCATTTATAAATGAATACGACTATAATGATTTTCGTTATTTAAGGCTAAATGAGTACTCATTTAAAAAATTAATTACCATTTTAAAAGATGAAATAATTAATATAGTGATTGATGATGAAAACTTTTCTGTTCGTTATACTAAGGAAGTTCCTAAATTTAAGTTTGTTTATCAAAATCAAGAATTAAAAATTGATAATTTTGAAAGATATAAATATATTTCAATAAATAATACTAAATATTTAATTAACGATGCATTTCTAGTTGACTTAAACGAAAAAGAAGAATTATTTGTCTCTTTTATTGAATACTCATTAACTAATAGTACTTATTTTAATAGTGATAACATTCAAACCTTTTTCCTTTATGTATATCCGAAAATTAAAGATGAAATTGAAATAAAAAATTTAGATGCGTTAATTGCGTTAAATACAATTGCTGATCTAAAAATAAAAGTTTATCTTGATTATAATAACGCAATTCTAAAAGCACAAGTGGAATTTTATTATGATGGAATAATTAAAGATGAAGCAATTAAAAATGGCATCATAACCAATGAATATTTAGAAAATGAATTTATGGACAAGCTTTATGATTTAGGTTTTGTCAAAGCCCTTGATTATTATGCGATTAAAGATGATAATAAAATGATTGAATTCATGCAATATAATAAAGTTGAACTATTACAAAAGGAAGCGACTGTCTTTGTTTCGGAATCGTTTAATAACTTTAAAGTTAGACGCATTGAATCAGGTATGGTTGGGGTTAGATTTGAAAATAATTTACTCGAAATTCTTTATAATGATTTTGACTTCCCATTAAGTGAATTAAAAGATGTTTTAAAATCATATCGAAGTAATAAAAATTATCACTTATTAAAGGATGGTTCTGTTTTAAGAATTGACGAAAATATAAAAGAAATTGATGAAGTTGTGGAACTAACCTCATTTATGCCAACGGATACGACTAAATCAGCCATTGTTCCTAATTATATTGGTTTAGAATTAAAAAATCATTTAATAAAGTCTAATGAATCATCAGATTTTAATGACTTTATTGATAAAGTTATTCATTATCAGAACAATGAATTTCCTTTAGATGATGATTTAGATAAGATTATGCGTGATTATCAAAAGGATGCATTTAAATGGCTAATGACGATGTCTAAATATGAACTTGGAGGAATCTTAGCTGATGATATGGGACTTGGTAAAACACTTGAAACCATTTCTTTATTAAAGATGGATAAATCAGGTATTCCATCCTTAGTAATTACCCCGGCATCATTAGTTTATAACTGGGTTTCAGAAATTAAAAAATTTACAAATTTAAATGTTTTAGCAATTGTTGGTAATTTTAGTGAAAGAATGGCTACAATTGCGGAAATTGATAAATCAGTTAATGTCATCATTACCTCATATGATTTAATTAGAAAAGATATAGAAGCATATCACTCGAAATTTTTTCATTATGTGATTATTGATGAAGCACAAAATATTAAAAACTTTAATACATTAAATGCCAAATCAGTAAAAAGAATAAATGCTTCTGTAAAGTTTGCCTTAACAGGGACACCGCTTGAAAATTCGCTTGCTGATCTATGGAGTATTTTTGATTATATTTTACCAAATTATTTAAAGAGTTATCCAAGCTTTAAAAATAACTTTGAATTAGATATTATAAAAAATGGTAATAAAGAAAAAATGGATAAGTTAATTAAAATTATTTCACCATTTATCTTAAGACGAAGAAAAAAAGAAGTATTAAAGGAATTACCAGAAAAAACAGAACAGGTTTTATATGCTAATATGGATGAAAATCAGAAGAAGTTATATCAGGCCATGTTATTTGAGGCAAGAGAAAAACTCAAAAGTAATGCAGGAACTGATAAATTATTAATCTTTCAACTTCTGACAAGACTTCGTCAAGCTGTATGTCATCCCAAACTATTTTTAAATGATTATACTGGGAATAGTGCAAAATTTGATTTAGCTATTGAAAAAGTTAAAGAAATTATTCATTCTAATCATAAAGTCTTGTTATTTTCACAGTTTACATCAATGCTTGAATTAATAAGGGAAGAATTAGATAATCTTGAAATAAATTATAAAGTGCTCACTGGTGATACAAAGACAAATATTCGTTTAGATATTGTCAATGAATTTAATGAATCAGATGAACCTTTAGTTTTCTTAATCAGCCTTAAAGCTGGTGGGGTTGGCTTAAATCTAACTTCAGCTGATTACGTCATCCACTTTGATCCATGGTGGAATTTCTCAGTTGAAAATCAAGCAACTGATAGAACGCACCGGATTGGCCAAAAAAACAAGGTCACAGTCTTAAAACTTATTGTCAAAGATTCAATTGAAGAGAAAGTTTTAAATATCCAGGAAAAGAAAAAAGAATTATTCAATCAGATGTTTGAAGAAAACACTGATGTATTAAATAATTTAACAACGGACGAACTTTATAGTTTGCTTGAGGAGGATAAGTGATGACTTATTTTGTAGATTTAAATTTTAGCAATTTTAACTTTAATGAGTATGGAAATTTTTGTTTACTTAAGAAAGAAGAATATGAAACTTTAGATAAAGCTTTAGAACAAGCCAAAATTAATGAAGAATTATCTTTAGATTCACTAGTATTCATAAGTGAAGCTGAAGCTAAATTAAATAATTTAGAAATCTTAAGTGGGGATGAATTTGAGATTTTAAAAAAGTTAAAATTAGTTTATGTTGAAAAAGAAAAGGGAATTGAAACAATGGGGGGAATGGATTTTATTTATAAGAAAGTTGTTTCATCCTTTTTGTCTTCAACGAAAGAGTATTATGATGAAATCATTAATAAATTTAATGATTCAATAGATGCATATCTACTTTTTACCCATTCTCTAAAAGGAATATCTTTAAATTTAGGATCTTTAATTTTATATACCGTAACTATGCACGGAATGAAAGAAGAATATTATAAAAAAAGTTCATTTTTAAGTTTTTATAATGAAGTATTTAAACATGTTTATGACGAATTAGAAAAATATAGTAAGGGGAACTAAAATGGCTTTAACAACAAAGGAAACATTGCGTAATCTTTTTATATACCAGATATTTGTAAGAAATTATTCACTTGATGGAACATTAAAAGCAGTTGAAAATGACTTACTACGCATTAAAGATTTAGGTGTCGATGTAATTTATTTACTCCCAATCCACCCAATTGGCAAAAAAGACAGAAAAGGAACTTATGGTAGTCCATATTCAATTAAGGATTACTATGAAGTATCTCCTGATTTAGGTACCATTAATGATTTTAAATCATTAATTAAGGCTACTCACGATAATGGTATGAAAATTATGATGGATATTGTTTTTAATCATACATCTCGTGATTCTAAGATTTTAGCCGAACACGAGAACTGGATTTATCATAATGAAAAAGGAGAAGTCGCAAATAGAGTTGGTGACTGGTGGGATATCTGTGATATCGATTTTAGCCAAGATGGAGTTTATAAAGAACTAACAAATGTTTTAGTATATTATGCTAAGATGGGCGTTGATGGTTTTAGGTGTGATGTGGCATCTCTTGTTCCTTTAAAGTTTTGGGAGCATTCAATAACTGAGGTTCGTAAAATAAATAAAGACATTATTTTTTTAGCAGAAGCTGTTCATGGGGGCTTTATTAAATATTTGCGTGATTTAGGCTATGAAGCACATTCTGAATCAGAGATTTATCAATTTTTTGATATGAACTATGATTATGATATTCAGCCTTATTTTGAAAGCTTTTTAAAAGGCGATGAATCAATTGATAATTATTTACTGATGTTAAAAAATCAGGAATATATTTACCCTAAAAACTATGTTAAATTACATAACTTAGAAAACCATGATTATGGTCGATTTGCAAATCTTGTGGGTGGTGACTATAATAAAATAATTAACTGGTACGCTTTTGGTTTTTTAGAAAAGGGCGCCTTTATGATGTATAATGGTGGTGAATTCTTAGCCACTAAACAAATAAATTTATTTGAAAAAGATGTCTTTAGAAGAGATACTAAAGATATTAGTGACTTTATTAAAAAACTTGCAAAGCTGAAAAAAGAAAAAATTTTTGCTTATGGAGTATGGAATGTTGATAAATTATCAGCTAATGTTATTAAAGTAACTTGGGAATATAAAAATATGCTTATTATTTCTTTCTTTAATTTATCAGGTATTAAAGAAAGAGTAAAGACTTCATTAAATGGAAAATTCTATAGTTACTTAGATGAACAAGAAATCTTTCTAGATGATGAAATTAACCTTCTTTTACCAGTCATTTTAATTAGTAATAATTAAGGACAAGGAACAAAAACCTAAACCTCACATATTATATTGTGAGGTGTTTTTATGACAAAAGAAATGGATTTTTTAAACCATCTAGTTAAAGACAGCGACACAATCACAAACATTGCCCAAAAATATAAACAAACCGCTGATGAACTTATGGGTAGTAACGATTTAGATAAGATGGTTATCAAAGAAAATCAGAATATGATGGTTCCAAATATGACAAAAGAAGGAGTTAAGTTTACAGCTTATACGACCAAACCAGGAGATACGATTGCATCCATTGCTGAAAAGTATAGAATTTCTCCATACTATATTTTACGATATAATAGTTTATATAATTTAATGTTAGCTCCAAATCAAAATATCAATATTTATGAAGTAAGAAACATGCCAAATATTTGTGTTGTTAAAGAAAGTGACACGGTAGAAAGTTTCTTAGAAAGATGCGATATCGATGCAATAACTTTAATTAAAAGGAATCAAAAAAACTGGTTAAAGCCAGGATCATTCATTAACATTTAATACGAAGAATACTTCGTATTTTTTCTACTTATGGTATAATATTTACGAGGTTTTAAATATGGAAAAATACGTTAATGTAATTGGAGCGGGACTAGCAGGTTGTGAAGCAAGTTATCAGCTAGCAAAGCGCCATATAAAAGTAAAATTATATGAAATGAAAAAAGAAAAGAAATCACCTGCCCATAAAAGCGATTTATTTTCAGAACTTGTGTGTTCAAATTCTTTTAGAAGTGATGACATTCACAACGCAGTCGGGCTCTTAAAAGAAGAACTTAGAATGCTTGATTCGCTTATTTTAAGAGCTGCAGATGAAACTAAAGTTTTAGCTGGCTCATCTTTAGCTGTCGATAGGGATTTATTTAGTAAATATATTACTGATGAGATTAGAAATAATCCTTATATTGAAGTTATCGATAAAGAAGTAACTGAGATCATGGATGGATATGTGATACTTGCGACTGGCCCACTTACAAGTGATCTTTTGAGTGAAAAGTTAGCAGATTTTTTAGGCACTGATTATTTATACTTTTTTGATGCCGCAGCGCCAATTATTACGGCTTCATCAATTGATTATAACAAGGTATTCTTAAAAAGTCGTTATGATAAAGGCGAGCCTGCTTACTTAAATTGTCCATTTACTAAAGAAGAATTTGAAGCATGGTATAAAGAACTAATAAGCGCTGATGTTGTAACACCTAAGGATTTTGAATTTAAAGTATTTGAAGGTTGTATGCCTTTTGAAGAAATGGCCAAACGTGGTGAAAAAACGCTTCTTTTTGGCCCAATGAAACCAATGGGTTTAACATTTAATGGTGTAAAACCATACGCTGTATGCCAGCTAAGAAGTGAAAATCAAGAAAGAACTTTATTTAATATTGTTGGTTTCCAAACTCACTTAACTTTTTCTGCCCAAAAGAAAATAATTCAGATGATTCCTGGCTTAGAGAAGGCTAATATTGTAAGATATGGTGTAATGCACAGAAATACTTTTATTAATGCGCCATTAACTATTAATGAGTATTATCAAACTAGAAAAAGAGAAGACTTATTTATTGCGGGACAATTAAGTGGTGTCGAAGGATATGTTGAATCAACCGCATCAGGACTTGTTGCTGGTATTAACATGGCAAAACTATTTAATGGCGAACCTCTAATTAAGTTTCCAGTTGAATCAGCAATTGGAATTCATGCCCATTATATTTCCCATGCAGAAAGTGAAACATTCCAACCAATGAATATTAATTTTGGGATTTTTACACCACTTAATTTTGATGTTAAAAAAACAAATAGAAAAGAAAAATACGTAGAAAGAGCACTAGATGCAATTAAGAAAATTCAGGAAGTGATATAGTGACTAATCAGGAAATGATTAAGGAGTTTATTAACTATTTACGTGATGAAAAAATGTATTCAGAAAATACCATAACTGCGTATTTAGAAGACATTGAAACATTAACGAGCTTTTTACAAAAAGAGGATTTAGGAACAATGGAATATTTAAGTGATAGGGTCGTAAAATATTACATTTCATCCTTACACTCAAATTATTCACCAAAATCAATTGCTAGAAAAATTAGTGGTTTAAAATCGATGTATAACTATTTACAAAAAGAAAAAATGGTTAATAAAAATCCTTTTGATAATGTCATTTTACCTAAAATTCCTAAAACTCTTCCTAAGTTTGTTTATCAAGATGAGATCGACTTATTACTTGATTCAATTAAAACTGATTCAACGCTTGGTAAAAGAAATAGAGCCCTATTTGAAATTGCCTATGCTTGTGGACTTCGTGTTAGTGAACTAAGTAATTTAAAGATTAATGATATTAGTTTTTCTTCTTTTAGAATGACGATTCACGGTAAGGGCTCAAAAGACAGGATTGTTCCATTAAATGAAAGTGTAATTGAAGTTTTAAAAGATTATTTAGTTTTAAGCCGTCCCGTCCTAAAGAGCCACAATGATTTAAAAGATGAAAATTATGTTTTTTTAAATTTTAAGGGAACACACCTTACTACAAGAGGTATTAGAGATATCTTAAATCAGGTACTAGATGATAGTGCCTTAGGATTAAAGATGACACCTCATACTTTTAGACATTCGCTTGCGACGCATTTACTTAACAATGGCATGGATATTAGAATGGTCCAAGAGCTTTTAGGTCATGAGAATTTATCAACGACGCAAATTTATACAAAAATATCAAAAGAGCACTTAGAAGAAGTCTATTTTAAAGCTCATCCACACGCAGGGTTAAAAAAATGAATATTAGATTATTAACAGTTGGAAAAATTAAAGAAAAATATTTAGTTGATGGAATAAATGAATACAAAAAAAGGCTTGAAAAATACTGCCATTTAGAGATCATTGAAGTTCAAGATGAAAAAACTGAGGGCGTAGATAGTAAAATAGTAAAAGAAAAAGAAGGAGAGAGACTTGAAAAATATTTAAAGGATGATTATATCATTACTTTAGAAATAAAAGGCGAGAAATTAGATAGTGTTAAATTTAGTGAATTAATTGATAAGGTTAAGACATATAATTCATCGAGCATTACCTTTATTGTTGGTGGTTCATTAGGCTTAAGTGATTCTATTATTAAAAAAGCTAATTTTCATTTAAGCTTTTCTGATTTAACGTTTCCTCATATGTTAATGCGACTTATGTTACTTGAACAAATTTACAGGAGTTTTAGGATTCTAAATAACGAACCATACCACAAATAAATCTAAAAAAGAAAGCGCTTGAAAAAATTTATTTTATTTTTATGAAAAGGCTTGAATTTTTAAAAAACATCTATATAATAGGTATTGAGAAGAAAAAAAGGAGATGGTTGAAATGAATTTAATTATTAAAGAAAATTATGATGAAGCCACAAGACTTGCGGCGGAATTAATAATTAATGAAGTTGAACTAAAGAATGACGCTGTGATTGGCCTTTCAGGTGGGGCAACAATGAAAGGTGTACTTGAGTCAATTGTTAAAGACCAAAAAGAAATGGCCCGCGATTATAGTAATGTCACAACCTTGAATGTTGATGAGTATGTAGGTTTATTAAAAGAAGATGAATATCGTAGTTTTCTTTACTTTATGCGCGAAAATTTATTTGATCATATTCAATTTAAAACTAATTACATTCCGAAATTTAATACTAATCATCCAGAAGAAAGAGCTAAAAAATATCAAGTGGTTTATGATGAAAACATTCCTGATTTACTAGTTATAGGTCTTGGTACAAATGGTCATATTGGTTTCAATGAACCAGGAACAAGCTTTGATAGTGGTACAAGATTAATTAAACTTGATGAATCAACAAGAGTTGCAAATTCCAAATACTTCCGTTCTTTAGAAACAGTTCCGCATTATGCGATTACCATTGGCTTAGCAGATATTATGAAAGCAAAAAAAATTGTTTTAATTGCGACAGGATTAGCTAAAGCTGAAATAATTAAAAAAATAAATGAAAGTGAAATTACCGAAGATCTTCCAGCTACAATATTAAAAAAACACAATGATGTAACCTTAATTCTTGACAAGGAAGCTGCTTCATTATTATAGATGATAACAAGAAGGCATACTCTTATGCCTTTTTTTGTTAGAAAAGATAATTTGGTAAATAAGAATAATTTAATATGGTATAATATGTAAGACGGAGGAATTTATATGATAGAGTTTAATTTAGAAGAATTTAGGAAAATAGCTGAAGAAATTTTTAATTGTGATTCACCAACAGGATATACTTTTAAGATGATTGATTTAATTAAAAAGTATATTGAAAGTTATGGTTATGAGTATAAAACATTAAATAATGGCACTTTAGAAGTATCGATTAAAGGTTTAGATGAAACGAAAACAGTCGCAACATCAGCCCACTGTGATACTTTAGGTCTAATGGTCAGATCAATAACAGGAAGTGGGGAACTTACAATCACTGCTTTAGGTGGGCCTATTGTTCCAACACTTGATGGAGAGTATTGTAAAATTTATACACGTGATGGAAGAATCTATACTGGGACTATTTTATCAACATCACCAGCCGCTCATGTTTTTAAGGATGCGGGAACTAAGGAAAGAACAATTGATAATATGGTAATTCGTCTTGATGAGATTGTTAAAAATGAAAGCGATGTAAGAAAACTTGGAATTGAAAATGGCGATATCGTATGTTACGAACCAAAATTTCAAGTTACCAATTCTGGATTTTTAAAAACTCGCTTCATTGATGATAAAGCTTCAGTTGTGACATTACTTATGTTATTAAAATACACAAGCGAAAATAAAATAGCCTTTAAATATAATACAAAAATTTACTTTGTAATATATGAAGAGGTTGGTCATGGGGCTTCGATTGTCGATAACGATATTATAGAATTTGTAACTCTAGACATGGGTTGTGTTGGCTTAGATTTAGCTGGGAATGAATTTGCCGTGTCTATTTGTGCGAAAGATTCAGGTGGTCCATATGACTATGAACTAACCACTAGATTAATTAATATGGCAAATAAGAATAATATTGATCATACGGTGGATATTTTCCCTTACTATGGCTCAGATATTGGCGCAGCTAGAAGAGCAGGAAAAGATTTAAAAGGCGCTTTAATTGGAACGGGGGTTTCTGCATCACATGGAATGGAAAGAACACACGTTAAGGGAATTGAGAATACGTTAAAATTAATTTACTTATATCTAATTGGCTAGGAGAACAAATGATTAAACCACAGGGCTTTTTTAAAACATTTTTAAAAACACAAATCACAGGACTTACAGGACACATCAAAGAATCAGGATATCCATTTGATATCGTGGAATGGGGACAAAAAGACTTTAATTCGACAAACGGTAATTCTAAGTGGTGGGTTTATGAACAAACCGCATACTGGTTAGATGGCTATATAAGGGCAAGTATTTTACTAAATAATCAAGACATTATTAATAACGCCTCAAGAATTATTTATAATGTGCTAAATAGTCCTGATCAAGACAATTACTTAGGACCACAGATCATGAAGCATGGCACAAGAAATAGGTGGGCTCATGTGGTATTTTTTAGAGCTTGTAAAGCCCTATATGAATACAATAATGATCAATTTATTATAGATTCGATTACTAACCACTATATAACCGATGGTTTTATTTATAATACTTACCGTGATGTTATGAATGTGGAAATAATGTTATGGCTTTATGGGATAAATCATAATGAAAATTTATTAAAACTAGCAATTAAGTCTTATAAGATTTATAATCAAGAAAAAATTGAAGAGCTTTATGATGAATTGTTATTAAGCAAGAAAAAAGTTTGTGTTCATGGCGTAACTTATAATGAATATAGTAAACTTGGAATCTTACTTTATAAATATACGAATGATCCATATTATAAAGAAGTATCAGTAAAAGCATTTAAAAAATTAGATAGGTATTATATGCTTCCAGCTGGTTGTCCAGATTCTGAAGAATATACTTATTCATCATATTATTATGGAAGCTATGAAACATGTGATATTACTGATTATACTTGGTCATTAAGCTATATGCTAAAGGAACTTAAAAAAGCTGAATATGGCGATAAAATAGAAAAATGTATTTTTAATGCTGGCATGGGTTCAATTCTTGAGGATTTTAAAGGATTACAATATTTATCTAGTGCCAATCAATTTATAAGTGCTAGTAATTCTAACCATAATTATTTTAAACGGGGAAATAAGTGGATGACATATCGCCCAAATCCAGGAACAGAATGCTGCCCAGGAAATGTTAATCGTTTTATGCCAAACTATGTTTTAAATATGTTTTATAATGAAGGTGACCATATTTACTGCAATTTATATGGGTCAAGCATTTATGAAACTAGGATAAATAATAAGAAAGTAACAATAAATGAAAAAACAAACTTTCCATTTGGTGAGACGTTTACTTTTAAAATTAAAACAGAAATACCATTTACATTTTATCTAAGAAAACCAGGATATGGAACAGACTATAAGATTTTAGTCAATGGAAAAGAAATTAGGTTAGTTGGTAAAGAATATTTTATTATTAAGATTAAAAAAGATACCGTTATTACATTTTCGTATAATACGGAAATTAAAGAAGTCTCTTTACCGAAATCATGTTACTTCACTAAAGGAGTGCTTGTTTATAGCTATGGTATGAAAGGTAAAAGAATTGTTGATGAAAAAGAAGAAAGATCAAGTGAGGAATTTAAAGCCTATAATATTTACGCAGATAAGGAAATTGGCTTTGCAATAAAAAAAACTCAACCCAAATTTTATAAATTTAACGCTAAAGCCTTTGATTTGGATAAAAAATTACCATTTATTGAAGTAGAAGCCTATAAAATAATAAATAGTGGATTATTGAAAAAAAACAAAATTAAATCGTTAACTAGTGAATGGCCAGGCACAAGAAAAGATAAAATTCTTGAAGGAAATTTCTTATTTACCCCTGATTTATTAAAAAGAAAGTTAAGACTAAAGACTGAAGGACAGGTTATTCGTCTTTATCCATATGGGGCATGTAAGATTAGAGAGACGGTCTTTTCAAAAGTAGATTAAGATGGATAATAACGAGAAACTTTTAACTGCTTTAAGCAATTATTTAAATAATGATGACTGTGCCATAACGATTAATCAGATAAATAAGGTTTCTAAAATAGGCATAAGTGAAGAAAGAGCTTATTCGCTTATTTTAAAAAATTATTTAGATGTTGATGATGAAATATTTCAAGAATATTTTCCTTTAATGGTTAAAAAACTTGATAATAATGAATTTACAAGTAATCCGTATTATCAAAATATTCGCTTTAAAAATAAAAAATGTCATGACTTTGAATTAAGACACGACATGTATAAGCCTTATCAGGCTTTTGTAAGAGATGACTTTTTGTATTTGAATGAAAAGGTCATTCCCCAGATTGGTTTTTTTAATAAACCATTTTATTATCCAGCGGTTTATGAAAAAAACAGGCTATGGATGAGCATAACTCCTAACGAAATTAAAACGATGGAAAAACCACTTAGAGAAGCGCATGGATTTATTGTAACTGTTGGTTTAGGACTTGGTTACTATGCTTATATGGCTTCTTTAAAAGAAGAAGTAAGTAAGGTTTTAGTTATTGAGAAAAGTAAAGATGTGATTAACTTATTTCAAGATTTGATTTTACCGCAGTTTGAAAACAAGGATAAGATTATCATTAAAGAGATGGATGTGCTTGATTTTTTAGATCATGAAATGAAAAATTATGCTGTTGATTACATTTTCTTTGATATATGGCATGATGCATCTGATGGTAAAAAGTGGGTTAATATCTTAAAAAAATATGAAGCACTTTATCCTCATACCTGCTTTTCTTATTGGATTATGGATACAATTAAATACTACCTATGAAAAAAGTTCACTTTGAAAGTGAACTTTATTTTTTTTTAGCCTTTTCACAACATGACTTCATTTGACAGCCTTCACAGCATGAGCCATGACAACCTTTGTGCTTTTTTAAATATCTAATGACAACTATTAGTAATAAAGCAATAACGGCAAGTAGTGCCCAATCATACCAATGCATAAATAATCCCTCCAATTTGATAGATGACGAAAGCAGCAAGGTAAGCTATCGCTGTTTGTAATATCATATAAAATGTTGCCAGTTTAAAAGAATTTAGTTCTTTCTTTTCAGCAGCGTATGCCGCAATACATGGCATATAAAGTAAGATAAATGTTAATAGTGAAAAACCTGCAAGTGGTGTTAAAACGTCACCTATTAAAACTGCATCTCCAAGTAAGACGTCAAGTGTTGAAACAACACTTTCTTTAGCTGAAAGTCCTGAGATAACTGCTGAAGTAATTCGCCAGTCATCAAAACCAAGGGGCCTAAAAATTGGTGAAATAAGTTTAGCTATAACAGCTAAAATTGATTCTTCATTATCAGTTACATAATAAAGTTTAGTATTAAAGCTTTGTAAGAACCAAATAATGATTGTTGCGGCAAAAATAATAGTAAAAGCTTTTTTAATAAAGTCTTTTGCTTTTTCCCACATAAGTAAAAGTGTTGATTTAGATCCTGGCATTCTATATGCTGGGAGTTCAAGCATGAATGGTGTTGGTTTACCTTTAACAATCATTTTTATTAAAGCTGAAGTTATAACGGCCATGATGATGCCTAAGACATACATCGTAATCATAACAAGTGTTGACTTAGCTCCAAAGAATGCCACAGTTAAAACTGTAAAAATTGGTAATTTAGCTGAACATGACATAAAAGGAATTAAAAAAATCGTTAATTTTTTATCTCTTTCACTTGTTAAAGTTCTCGCAGACATGATAGCTGGTACTGAACAACCAAAACCAATTAGCATTGGGACAAAGCTTTTTCCAGATAACCCAAGCTTCCTTAAAGGTTTATCCATGATAAAGGCAATACGAGCCATATAACCTGAATCTTCAAGTAAGCTTAAGAAGAAGAATAAGGTAATTATAGTTGGAATAAATGATAAGACCGAACCAACTCCACCTAAGATACCATCACAGACTAAAGATATAACAATTTGATTAAAGCCAATAGAAACCATTCCACCTCTAATTAATTCAACAAAGGAATCGATGGTAAGACCAAACCATTCTGATAAATAGAAACCAATTAAACCAAAAGTTAAATAAAACACTAAACCCATGATTAAAATGAAGATTGGGAAAGCTAACCATTTATTTGTTAAAATTTTATCAATCTTATTACTACGAATTTGTTCCTTAGTAAAAGGATTTGTTCTAATGACTGTATCCTTACAGACGTTATCAATAAAATCATATCGCATTAAAGCAAGAGCTGCTTCTCTATCAAGACCCGCATCATTTTCCATTTCTTTAACAATGTGCCCAATCACATCTTTTTCATTATCATTTAAGCCGATTTCATTTTCAAGTTCAGTGTCTCCTTCAATAACCCGTGTTGAAACATACCTGATCGGATAATTATGTTTTTCAGCATGATCACCAATTAAAATCATCATTGAGTGAATTGCTCTGTGAACAGGAGAATTTGGCTTACATAGATCACTAATTTTAGGCAATTCTTGACTTAAACCAATTTTTTTTATTTGATTGATTAACTCTTCAATTCCTTCATGTTTAGATGCTGAGATAGCACATACTTTAATACCTAATTTTTCTTCAAGTTTTAAAATATCAATCGAGTTACCAGCTGATTTAACTTCATCAATCATATTTAAAGCTAGAACCATTGGTACACCAAGTTCAGCTAATTGTAAAGTTAAATATAAGTTTCTTTCAATATTGGTCGCATCAACGATATTTAATATAACATCGGGATGTTCTTTTAAAATAAAATCGCGGGTAAGGATTTCTTCACTAGAATAAGGTGTTAAGGAGTAAATGCCAGGTAGGTCAACAATTTCAATATTTTCTCGTACTTCTTTTATTTTTCCAACTTTTGCATCAACTGTAACCCCAGGAAAGTTACCAACGTGTTGGTTTGAACCAGTTAGTTCATTAAATAAAGTGGTTTTTCCACAATTTTGATTTCCAACTAAAGCAACAATCATTTTAAAGCCTCCTCAATTTCAATTAAAATAGCATCATCTTTTCTAATTGATAATTCATATCCCCTGATTTGAATTTGAAGTGGATCACCTAGAGGCGCTATTTTTGATAATGTAACAGAGGTTCCTGGAATTATTCCCATTTCAAGCAAACGATGACGAAGCGCACCAGCCCCATTTACTTTTTTTATTATCCCTTTTTCACCTATTTTTAAGTTAGCAACATTCATACTCATAACCTCATTTCTTACATTATTATAGCATTTGAATACTTAAAAGTAAATTAAAAGTTAGCAAAAGCTAACATAATTTTTATTTATTTGACTAAAAAAATACGAAAAGCATTTAGTAAGCGTTTTTGCAAAAAAAATCCTTAATGTTTAAATAATTATTAGTAATTGATACATAAATTAGATTATAATAAAGTTGTACTTTATTAATTACAAAATGGAGAAGACAATGCAAAAAAAATTAATATTAGTCTTTTTTCTTTGCTTAAGTGTATTTTTTTTACTAGGAACAAAAAAAGTTAAAGCAGGAAATAATGAATATGACGTGATTGTATATGGGGCATCTAGTTCAGGAGTAATTGCCTCTATTGCGGCTAAAAAAGAAGGAGCTAGTGTTTTACTAATTGGTCAAAATGATAATATTGGAGGATTAACATCTTCTGGACTTGGGGCGACCGATATGCCAACGACATCAGTTATTGGTGGGTTGACCAAAGAATTTTATAAAAGAGTATATGCGTATTATTTAAATGACGAATCTTGGTTTAGTGAGACAAGAGAAGAATATTTTTCTTATTTTGTCGGAGCTAATGCTGGTAAAATCTTTGGTGCTAAAGACGACACATTAGAAATGATGTGGACTTTTGAACCAAAAGTTGCGCAACAAATCTTTATTGATATGTTAAATGATTATGGGGTCGAATATGTATTAAATGAACCAATTGATTTAACAAATGGGGTTACTATGGATGGCTTATCGATTAAATCAATCACAACTGTAAATGGTAACACTTATTTTGGCAAGCAATTTATTGATGCGACTTATGAAGGTGATTTAATGGCACTTTCCCAAGTTTCATATGTTATAGGTAGAGAATCAAATGCGACATATGGGGAAACAATGAATGGTATTTTGCCTGGTTCAAGCTCAGATGTTAATTCTAGTCCCTATATTATCAAAGGAGATCCTGATAGCGGACTACTTCCTTTTATTGAAGATAAACCTTTAGGAAACAAAGGTGAAAGTGATGGAAGAGGACAGGCATATTGTTTCCGCTTTACATTAACGACTGATGTAGATAATCAATTGCCAATTACAAAGCCTGAAAATTATCATCCTGAATGGTATGAAACAAGAGCGCGTGTATTCTTAAATAATCCTAATGCTGGTCATGGTTTAACCTTGAGTCATATGCCAAATGAAAAAACAGATACTAATCAAGCTGACTTTGTGGGAATGTCATATGAATATGCTGAAGGTGATTATTTATCACGAAATAAAATTGATCAAGATCATAAAGATTATGTTCTAGGACTTTTATATTTTTTATCAACTGATGAGCGAGTACCAAAGAACGTTAGAAACGAAATAAATAAGTATGGGTTAGCTAAAGATGAATATTTAGATAACGATAACTTCCCAATTGAAATATATTTAAGAGAAGGAAGAAGAATGGTTGGAAACTATGTCATGAGCGAAAGTGATATTATTAATACTTCAATTGTTGGCGTGATTAATAAAACAACAGCCCCTTACTCAATAGGTCAAGGATCGTATTGGTTTGACTCTCATAAGGTCGCTCATTATATTAATGAAAAAGGACAAATTCTTGTTGATGGATCTTTCTGGAAAGAAAAAAGAAATTATCCAATTAGTTATAAATCAATTGTCCCTAAAAAAGGTGAATGTGATAATCTATTTGTTACTGTTTGTATATCTTCATCTCATGCGGCATATGGATCAATAAGAATGGAACCAACATATATGATTATGGGTGAATCAGCAGGTACTGCTGCCGTTTTATCTATAATTAATAAAGTTGCAGTTCAAGATTTAGATTATTTAACTTTAATGAATAAGCTTGCAAGTAATGGTCAATTACTTGGCGATATCATTATTAACGCAGAAAACAAGTATGAACAAACAATTGTTAATATGGAAGCTAAGAAGTTTATAAATAGTTATGATGCTAGCTTTTTAAGAAACATCTTAAAAGATGAGGAAAAAGCGTTTAATAGTAAAGAAGAACTAACCATAGTTAAAAAAATTTTAACTGACGCTACTAAAAGATGTTCTCTAAGTAGTAACCCTAATATCTTAGAGATTTTATATTACAGTAATTCGCTAACTCAAGATACCGATATATATAAATTATTAAACAATGAAGAGATATTAAAAATTGAATTCGCGGATTTTTACAGTGTAATTGAAAAATTAATTAATTTAGTAGATTTAATGCCTAGTAATGGCTATGTTTATGACTGGTTATCAAAACTTTATCAAGATGGACATATTACTGATGATGAAAGAAAATATTTTTCTTATTATGCCCAAAGCAGTAAAAACGCTGATGTTTTAAAAACGAAAGAACTCTTATTAAAACTAGCTAAAATAATTGATAAAAATGCAGAGTACTCAACGACTGTTGAAATCTTAAGAATTAATGGAATTTTAAAAAGTGTTGCGGCTTGGGACCCAATTATGAATGATACTATATCAAGTGCTAATGGTAGTAATTTAAATACTCTACTTAAGAATTTTATTGGCTATTATACAAAGAAATAGGTGATTATATGAAAAAAATATTTATATGTCTAATCTTATGCTTTATTATTTTGTTTAATGTTAGAAACATAAATGCCAATGATAAAGTTACTTTTAAAGATGAAAATCTAAAAAAATTAGTGATTGAAAAACTTGGTTTAAAAACAAGTGATGTAAGTATTAACGATATGAAATCTTTAAAAGATTTAGATACACCTGAAAATGATCCCGCTTTAATGATTAAAGATATTACTGGTTTGGAGTATGCTATAAATTTAGAGTCACTTGATTTAGGGTACAATAAAGTGATAGATTTAACGCCAATTAGAAATTTAACAAGTTTAAAATCTTTAAAATTAGATTACAATAATGATTTTGAAGATTTAGATTCAATAGCTAATTTAACCTCTTTAACTTATTTAAGTCTTGTTGGTTTATCACATATAACTTCTTTTAATGGGCTAAAGAATTTAGTAAATCTTGAATATTTAAATTTAAGCATTACAAAGATTGATTCCCTCGATTTTATCAAAGATTTGACTAAACTTAAAAAATGTTATCTTGCTTTTAACAATATAAGTGATTTAAGTCCTTTAGCTAATTTAAAGGATTTAAATACTTTGGCTTTAAATGATAACTATATTCAAGATATTGCTAGTTTAAGCGGTTTAACATCTTTAAAATTTTTATATTTAGATAATAACTTTATTAGTGACTTCTCGTCTCTTTTAAGTTTAACTAATCTTGAAACCTTATCAGTAAAAAGAAATTATACTAGTGATGCGAGCGTCTTAAATAATCTAGTTGGCGTAGAAATATTATCTAACCCAGCAAGAACATTTGAAGAAAGCTTTTATTTAAATAAATCAGAAATTTATTTAACAGAAAATGAAGTATTTATTTTAAAACCATTACTCTTAGATTTTGATCCTCAATTAATTGAATGGAAATCAAGCGATGAAAGTATCGCTAAAGTTAGTGGGGGAATCGTAAGAGTCTTAAAAAGTGGTGTATGCAAGATTACAGCCACATATAATGGCACAGTTAATACTTGTTTTATTTATCCATCAAAAAGAGTTAAAGACTTTAGTATTAATTTAAAATCATTAGCTTTATCTCATGAAATGACGTTAGAAATAATAAAAAATAGTAATTATCATGAATATAAAGAAATAAAGGTTACAAGTAGTAATCCTGATGTTTTAAGTGTTAATGGACTAGCACTTAAAGGTTTAAAAAAAGGTGAGACAATCCTTACTATAACAGTTGATGGAATTACAAAAAGATTTAATGTGTCAGTTGGTGAAGAAACAGTAACTAATACAACCTTGAATGTTAATACAACAAATATAAATTCAAGTATTACTAAAAGTACTGGTAATAGTAAAAAAGATGGATGTTTTAAGGTTGGAAGCATAAGAAAAGTTATTTTTTCCATGATGGTAATTATTGCTTCATCACTATTATTTATTAAAAGGAAAAATATTTAAATTTTAAAACAACTTCTAATTGGAGTTGTTTTTTAAATTAGGGATGATATTTTTAAAAATTATGTTAAAATAATAATATAGATAAATAATGTTAAATGCTGTAAATGTATGTAAAAAGTACAGATAACTCCATATATAATTGTGTTTTTATTATAACTATTTTATCTTTTAACATACTCTATTAAGCGAGTAAAATTATAGGTGAATTATGGAAGATATGTTATCAAGAATTAAAATGATTCTTCTTGATGAAGAAATAGATAGAATTAAGAATGCTCATATCGCTGTTTTTGGCATAGGGGGCGTAGGTGGAATATTATGTGAATCATTAGTTAGATCAGGGATTGGTGAAATTTCTATATTTGATAATGATGTAGTATCCATCTCTAATTTAAATAGACAAATAATCGCTACTACTAAAACAATAGATTTAGCGAAGGTTGATGTATTAGAAGAAAGATTATTAAGTATTAATCCCAATTTAATTGTTTATAAACATCAAATGTTTGTAGGTAAGGAAAATATTGACGAAATAGATTTTACCAAATTCACCTATATGGTTGATGCATTAGATACAATCACAACAAAAATATTACTTATTGAAAAATCAATTGAATTAAAAACACCGCTTATTTCATCAATGGGTACAGGAAATAAGATGGACCCATCAAAGTTAGAAATTACAGATATCTTTAAAACTGAGGTGTGTCCTTTAGCGAAAGTAATGCGTTATGAATTAAAAAAAAGAGGTATTAAAAAACAAACTGTTCTTTATTCGAAAGAATTACCGGTAAAAACAGGCACTCATACACCAGGATCAATGATGTTTGTACCAGCTTCAGCTGGTTTATATATTGCTTCATATGTTTTGAAGCAAATAATAAAAGGGGGAGAAACTAATGACAATTAATTATTATATTAATGCCTTAATTATGTATGCTTTTTCAAAAAATTTAATTGAGGCGAATGATATCACTTATATGGCTAACCGCTTAATTCATAAGCTAGGAATAGATGAATTTACGATTGAAAATACTTTAGAACTTCCTCTTGAAGAAATTGTTCAACCACTATTTTCTTATGCTTGTAGTAAAAATTTAGTCTCTGATGACTCTATTAATACATATGATATGTTTGAGGCTGATTTAATTGATGTCTTTATGGATAAACCAAGCGAGATTATTCGTAAATTCAAAGAAAAATATGATGAATCACCAAAAAATGCGACTAATTATTTATATGATCTAGCAATTAAAACTAATTATATTAAAGTTTCAAGAATCAAAAAGAATATTTCTTGGATTTATAAATCTAGTTATGCTAACTATAATATTACGATAAATCTTTCTAAACCTGAAAAAGATCCAAGAGAGATAATGAAGGTCACAGAATCACATGATTATCCAAAATGTGCCTTATGTAAAGAAAATGAAGGATATTTTGGCAATGGTATAATTCCCGCTAGATCAAATCACAGGATTATTCCGATCACTTTAGATAACGAATTATGGTATTTACAATACTCGCCATATTCATATTTTAACGAGCATTGCATTGTCTTAAAGGATACGCATACCCGCATGAATATAAGCGAGCGTACTTTTGTGAAGCTTTTAGACTTCTTAGATATTTTCCCACATTATGTAATTGGTTCTAATGCTGGTTTACCTATTGTTGGGGGCTCTATTTTAGCACATGATCATTTCCAAGGAGGAAGATTCCATTTTCCAATTCAGGACGCCAAAGTTATAAATTCATACTTTTATTCAGGCGTTACAGTTGAAATCTTATATTGGCCAATGTCAGTAATAAGACTTAGATCAGTTGATAGAAACGATTTACTTAATGTCGCAACTATTTTTTATAATCGCTGGTTAGATTATAATAATCCCGATATTATGATTTTTAAAGAAACAGATGGTGAGCCTCATAATGCTATTACGCCAATTGCGAGAATGGTAAATGGTGAGTATGAGATGGATTTAATCCTAAGAAATAATATTACCACTAAAGAATATCCTGATGGATATTTCCATCCGCATCAAAATCTTCATAATATTAAAAAAGAAAACATCGGCTTAATTGAAGTCATGGGAGTGGCTATTCTTCCACCAAGACTAAAAAGTGAACTTGATATGATTAAAAAGGTTTTGAAGAATGAAGTTTTAGATATCGATTATCCAGAACTTGAAAAACATCAAGATTTTATTAATGAACTAATCAAAAATTTTAATCAATCATATGACTTAGATGAATATATTGAAAAAGCTGTTGGCCACAAATTTGAACTTGTTTTAAAAGATTGTGCAGTATTTAAAGATAGTGATTATCTTTTATTCCGCAAATTTGTTGAAAAATGTATTGATGACAGAGAATTTTAGTTATGTTATGTAAGATAATTAATAAAATATTTTCTTTTTCTTTAATTGATGAAGAGAAATTAGACCCTATTTTTGAAAATTATGTCATAAGGGATGTAGTTCCATCATATCAAATAAATGTAAATTTAATTAATAAAATAGAAATTTTAGACCAAAATCTTTTATATAAGACCGATTATTTTGATCTTTATAAAGATGAAAATAAGCTTATACAGTATCAAAAGAATAATGATGAATACTTTGGTAAAATTATCTACCAAGATAATTTAGCTAATATTTACATTACAAAGGATGACATTTTTTCAAAGCAGTACTTACTTACACAATATGTGTTTTCACATTTTGTAACGCGCGATTTAAATGCCATCTTTATGCATGGATCATCAATTAATTATAAAGGAATAGGTTTACTATTTTCTGCTAAGTCAGGGGTAGGTAAATCAACTCATGCAAAACTTTGGACCGACTTTTTTGAAGCAACACCTGTAAATGACGATAAAAATGTAATAGTGTTAGAAAATGATAAATTATATATTTATGGGAACCCATTTAGCGGTAAGCATTTTAGAAATTCTAACCAAAAAGTTGAACTTAAATACGTCATTTATTTATATCAAAATAAAACTAATATAATTAAAAAAATTGATGAATATCAAAGCTTTATTTTGATGATGAATCAAATTAAAAGACCTACAGAAGACATTAATGATAAAGAAAAATGGAATATCATCACAAATAAGATTTTATCTTTACCAACATACATGCTAGGCTGTAATACCGAAAAAGATGCGGTAGAAACAGTCTTAAAAATATTGGAGGATTGAAATGAAAATTAGTAATGAATTTGTAATTAAAGAAATGGGCGACAAAACCGTTCTTGTACCAATTGGTAAAAAAGCGGTTGATTTACATGTACTTATTACTTTAAATGAAACATCTGTTTTTTTACTTAACCAAATGGCCGATGATGTTAATTTAGATTTATTAGCTAAATCACTTGTCAAAGAATATAACGTTGATTATGAGAAAGCTTATAAAGACGTATCTGATTTTATTGAAAAAATGAAATCATATGGAGTAATATATGAATAAAATGGCTGATTTTGTTCCTTTAATTAAGGAATTAACGGCTTGTGACAAAGAAGTTATTTTACCTGTAAAAGGGACAAGCATGAAGCCATGTCTTAAAACAGGCGATTTAGTTGTTTATGTGAAACCAGAAAACATAAAAAATAAAGATATTATTCTTTATCAAAGAAATGATGGTTCTTATGTTTTACATCGTATTGTCAAAGTTAAAAAGGACTTTTATGTTTTAGCTGGTGATAATCAGGTTTACAAAGAATATCCGATTTATAAAAATCAGATTATTGCGAAAGTCAGTGCCTTTATCATTAATGATAAAAGAAAATCATTAAAGTCACTTAAGTATCGAGTTTATGTCTTTTTTTGGTCTTCATTTTTTTTAAGAAGAGTTTATCATAAACTAAAAGTTAAGGGGTAATTATGAATCAAGAAATGTTTTTATCGGTCATGAATAAGGTAATTAAAGGTGAAAAAGATACATTTAGTGGTGATATAAGTGAAACAATTAGTATGTTTAAGAATCATTCATTAGTAAATTATCTTTATCCCGTTTTTAATCTTGATGAATTTAGAAAATACTACTTTGGTGCAATGCAAATCAATACTAATGTTGATTATGAAATAAGCAAACTAAAAGAAAAATTAAATGAAGCAAAAATCCCTCATATCTTTATTAAAGGGTATTATCTAAAAACTTTATATCCTGATGAAAACTTAAGAGTTATGGGCGATGTTGATTTTTTAGTTCCTGTAGATAAAAAAGAAGAAACTTTAAATATTATCAAAAGCTTAGGCTTTAAAAATGAACTTGAAGGGGACAAGCATACAGGATTCTTTAAAGGTAAAGTTATGATTGAAGCCCATTTTTCCTTGCAAAATGACCCTGATACAGAATCTAACGGATATTTCAAAAATCCTTTTGAACATACAGAAAATATAAATAGCTATACATATAAACTTGAAGATACCTATCATTTGGTATTCCTTGTATCCCATTTTGCCCATCATATGTTAAATGGCGGATCAGGAATGCGAATATTCTCTGATCTTTATGTTTACATGAATAAGGTTAACTTTGATTATAAATATTTAGAAGAAGAACTAAAAAAAGCAGGATATTTAAAACTATTTCATTCACTCTTAACAGCAGTAGAAAAAATCTTTAATTATGTTCCATATCAATTTTCAAGAACAGAAAATATAGATGTATTTATTAATCATATTTTAAAATGTGGTACTCATGGCTTTAGTGAAACAAATAATCAATCCTTAAATCAAGTATCAGGCAGAAAAAATAAACTAGCATATTTGCTAAGTGTATTATTTTTACCAGCTAAAACAATGAAAAAGAACTATTTGATTTTAAATAAATTACTATTCTTATTACCTTTTCTATATGTTAAAAGGTTTTTTGATTTGTTATTTAAGAAAAGAAGCAGAAAAAGAGCTAAGGATGTTATTTTGGTTCAACAAAAAGAAGTAAAAGAGATTAAGGAACTATATAAGAATGTTGGACTCTTAAGTGAATAAATTTATACTATATAAAGGAGCAGAAGAAAATGAAAAAAGCATTACTTTTTGTTTTAGCATTATTAATTTTTGGCATTACTGCATGCAACCCTAAAACAACCATAAAGGTTACAACTTCAAATGAAACATCAAATTCTAGTTCCACTAGTGTTTCAACTGTAACTAAATCAACATTGAATCCAAGTATTACAGATAAAACAACAATCTCTAAAACAGAAGTGGATTTTCCTTGGATTTAAAATAAATAAATAAATTTTCATTATAATTAACTAAATTTAGTTTAAAAACATAATTCGAGTTTTTTCGACAAGATTAATTAATTAAATTTGTAAAATTAAGCGGTTTATATTAAGAAATAAATTTAATTTCCAAAAAATGTAAAAAAGATTTGATTTTTTTTAATTTTTTAGGTATATTAATATAAGAGACATTAATAATCATTCTTTATGTTTAAAGAATTCACATATGGTAGCACACTGTTTTATTTTTCAAATTTTACCCTGTCCATGAATTTAGTTAAATTAAAAAACTAAGTTTAGAATATATAGGAGGAGAAAAATATGGCTTCATTTATTAAGAAATCATTAAACACTATAATGATTTTATTCTTTTTGTTTCTTTTTTTTGCAACAAAAATAGGCGTAAATGCCGTAACTACTGAAGAGTGGCAAAAAGTAACTAGCACATCAGATTTGGCAGTTGGTGATGAAATTATTATAGTTGCAGCAACTGCAGATGTTGCATTGTCAACAACACAAAATAAAAATAATATTGGACGAGTTGCAATTACAAAAAATGGAAATTTTGTTGTGATTGACGAAAATGTACAAAAATTAGTTTTGGAAGAAGGAAAAACAACAGATACATTTGCATTAAAAACGGTTAATGGTGATAAAGATCAATATCTGTATGCAGCAAGTTCTAGTGAAAATTATCTAAGAAAGCAATTAATTATTGACTATAATGCTTCATGGAAAATAACCATTGATGCATCATCTGGAATTGCAACAGTAAAGGCTCAAGGTTCAAATTCTCGTAACATATTAAAATATAATAGTAACAATAGCCTTTTTTCTTGTTATAGTTCAGGACAAAACGACATAACTATTTATAAAAAACCAGTCTTAACATATTATGCTGTTAATTTTTTTGATGGTACAACTGAATATACTGATTTAAGAAAAGAAAATTGCGAATCTGGATCAAAGATTACTGCTCCAGAAAATCCTATAAAAGAAAATTACGTATTTCTTGGATGGTTTAAAGATGCTGATTGCATAAATGAGTGGAATTTTAGCACCGATTTAGTTACAACTAATACTAATCTTTATGCAAAATGGGGAATAAATACATTGGAAAACTACTTTAGTGCATTAAGTACTAGAGCTAGTATGAAGATTAGTTATAATGTAACAAGTAGTAGCAGTAGCGTAGAAGTTACAGGTCAAAGTAAAGTTAGTTCCAATACTTCTTTGGATAATTCAAACAGTGCTAGTTTATTTAACTTAGATGAAGATATATTTACACTTATCGGAGAAAAAAATGACTCTTCAACTGTATCTGCTATTAATACAGAGGGTATTCGCTTATATCCAAGAAGCACTAACGGTAGTTCTGTTACTATAAGTTCTATTTATCCAATGAAAAAAGTTATAGTAACATTTGTTACTAATTATCTAAATACTTTTGAATATAAAGCTAGTGAAACTCCAAAAAACTCAGTTGAAATGAGTGGCTTAGTTAGGACATATGAATATGAAACAGGAATAACATCATTTACAATTAAGAATACAGTTAATGCAACTTCAGATAATCAAGTACGTATTAAATCAATTAAAATTACTTATGAAAGTATAGTAAATACATATGAAACAATTGATAGTGAAACAGCAATAAGATTTGGACAATGTATTGCTAAAGAAAAGTATGATGAATTAATTGCAGAAGATTCTTCAGCAGAATTTGGTGTGATAGCTATTAAAACAGCTACTTTAGGTACGGGCGACTTAACAATTGATACACCTAATGCTTTTGTACAGGCAATAAATCCTGTTATGGTTGCAGCTGAAGGTGCTACTGAAGAAGATTTAAATGGTTCATATTATCAATTTGCTCTTGTTATTTATGGAATAAGTGAAGATATGTTTGATACAAGCTTTACAGCTGTTTGTTATGTAAAAGTTAATGATAATTATTATTACATGAAAGCAAGTAATCAATCATTAAGTAGTTTGTCTAGTATTTACTTAAACGATGAAAGTTTACAAGAATATGCCGGTATTTTATCACATATCGCCGGTAATTAAGAATGGAGAATAATACAATGAAAAAAGAGTATGTTTTACCAGAAGTAAAGATAGAGCAAATAATAATTGAAGATATTATTGCAGCAAGTGGATTTGGTTCAGACCTAGCCGGTGATCTTGGAATTGACATTGGCAAATTAGGATAATTATTTAAAAATAAATATTAAGCTTCTAAAATAATTTTTAGAAGCTTCAGATTGTTGACAAAGTACTATTTTTTGTGTAAAAACAAGAGGTAGTACTTTTTCTTTTGGAATAGTTATGATTTTAAGCGCTATTAATTAAAAAAAAAGCAATAATAACATATTTCTATGCAAT
>JAEYPN010000005.1 GCA_023410715.1 Bacillota bacterium | reverse complement strand
TTATGGGAATATACTAAACTTACTTCATCTTGAACAAATACTTCTTCAACTAAAAAATGTTCTCTTAATTCATCTGTAGTGTAATATTTTACATCATTTGGATGATTTGAATATCTTACATCTAATTTCATATTTTTTCCTCCTCTTTACCGCTCAATACGGCCTGAAGCATTACCTTTAGCAAGTTCTTCAACTTCATTTATATTTACAAGATTATAGTCTCCATTAATTGTATGCTTTAAAGCACCAGCCGCTACCGCAAATTCTAAAGCGTCCTTCATGTTTTCCATAGTTAATAAACCATGAATTAATCCAGCTGCAAAAGCATCTCCACCGCCAATTCGATCGACAATTCTTATCTCATATTTTTTTGAGTAATAAAATTCTTTTCCATCATAAATTAAAGCACTAATACCATTATCGCTTGCGGAATGAACATCTCTTATAGTAGTAGCTGCATATTTAAAGTGAAATTTATTTAAAATATCTTTAAGGAAACTTTGAAACTCATCTAACTCTTTTTCATTTACATCTTTTTCATATCCTAAGCACTTTGAAGCATCATCCATACCACCAATAAATACATCAACGTATTCCATTAAGCTAGTCATTACTTCTTTCGCTTTTTCCTCGCTCCATAATTTCTTTCTGTAGTTAAGATCAAAAGAAACCATAACATTGTGCTTTTTTGCGGCTTTTAGTGCAGTTTTGGTAATTTCGATGCCATTATCACTAATAGCTGGTGTAATACCTGTAATATGGAACCACTCAGCTCCTTCAAAAATCTTATCAAAATCAAATTCGCAAGGGTCAGCTTTTGCAATTGCACTATTTACTCTATCGTATATAACTTTTGATGGACGCATTGAAGCTCCAGTCTCTAAAAAGTAAATACCTAGGCGTTCTCCACCTCTAACAATATAATCGCAATTCACATTATATCTTCTTAATATATTTAAAGCTGATTCACCTATATCATTTTTTGGTAATTTTGTAACGTAGTAAACGTTATGGTTAAAATTTGCTAAACTAACCGCCACATTAGCTTCGCCTCCGCCATAGCACACATCAAATGAATCACTTTGAACAATACGGTTATAACATGGCGTCGATAAGCGTAGCATAATTTCTCCTAAAGTTACAATCTTTGCCATAGTTTCCTCCTTTATAATTACTGTTTTTTCTTAAATTAATATTATTACAATTCTATAAATCACCTAGAAAGAAAAAAAGTTTATAGACACAAACCTATTTGTGTCTACAAACAACTTATAATTTTACTTTAAATTCTTATTTAAATTGTTTTTTGACTTTTTCTTTTGCATCATTTAATATTCTAACAAAAAGATTTTTTATAGAAATATAAAACATATCGACAATGACGAAGAATATGCCATATAGTATTGGTTCTACACCTAAGAATACTGTTACTTCAGGTAAATCCCAAATCTTTATTGCAGACGTATTAATAAATTGATAAATTAATGAAATGGTTAATACCTCTAAAATTCCATAAGGAATATTAATAAGTAAGGTCCACATTTTCTTGCATGAAACTGGAACTAGCATGTATCTATGATATTCCTTTTTATCACTTTCAAAATATAGAAAAGCGGTATTTACTAAAACATCATTTACAAATCCTAGACAAATTCCTGTAAACACTAATAAGTCTAGTGTGTTATTAAATAGTCCAGACAATCCCCAGAAAAAGAAATAACAAATCATCCCCGCAACCCAAAATTTAACAAATAATGCTTTAATTACTGTTGGTACTTTTGATAATCTATCAACCTTATAAGGATTATAGGGTCCTTTTATTTTTTCTTCCTTACCAGAACTTTTTTCTGGATTCTCTTGATTTCTTAAAACACTTACTAAATCATTTACTGCGTCCGTTTTCAAGTTATAATCTTCGTTTTTAATGTTTTTGCTCATAGTATTTTATTCTTCTGTATTAATTTTAATATCTTTAATTATACCATCATTTACCTTAATTGAAGTGTTAATTCTTTGTAAATATTTTTTATAAATTGGTAATGTAACAATTGATACTAAAGCTATACTTTGTAAAACAATATGAATTATTGCCATTCTTTTAGTTGGCAATATAGATAAAGTCAATTTATTTGTTGCTGAAATTATAATTGGATTTTCCTTAATATAAAGGGCATAATTAATTGATTTTATTATAATAATCTCCGATGCAATAATGATAATATTCATTATAACAACAATAACGATTAAAGCCATTTTAGGTTTTTCACGATGAGGGAATGCTAAAACAAAGGTAATAATTGCAAGCATTGAACAAAGGGTGTTAATAAAGAAACATAAACCCATTCCTTTAGCGTAAACAACCGCAATACAGTCGGAATAGTGAGTCATTTTTGTACTGAAAATAAAACAACTTACAAATAAAAACATTAAAGGTATAAAATATGTTTTTCTTTTAATTGTTACAAGTAATTTTCTTAAAGCTTCCTTTGTATTAGCAGGATTAATAATAAAAGAAACTACATAATATAGAACAATAAATCCAAACACTATTAATAAGAATTTCATATTATGAGCCTACTTTCTAATCGCATTAGTGGTATCTTTATCAAAGAAGTGCATTTTTTCAGGTATAAAACCAATTTTAATAACGTCACCAAGTTGATATTTACACCAACGTTTAATTTTACATACAAGCTTTCTACATTCATTTTTACTTTCTAAAAAACCATGAAGAATTGTTGTTTGTCCTGTATTTTCATTGATATTTATCTTAAATGTAATTTGACCATCTTCCAAAATATCTTCCGGTCTAATACCAAATACAACTTCTTTTCCTACATAATCCTTTAAAACTTCTTTTTGTTCATTAGATAATGGAACTTCAAAATGTTCACATTTAATAGTAGCGTTTTTTGTAACCATCACATCAATTAAATTCATTGGCGGAAGGCCAATAAAGCTTGCAACAAACAAATTACTTGGATTATCATATAAATCAAGTGGTGTTCCAATTTGCTGAACGTATCCCATTGACATACAGACAATTTTATCTGCTAAGGTTAATGCTTCTATTTGATCATGGGTAACATAGATCATTGTTGCTCCTAATTTTTGATGTAAAAGAAGTAATTCTCTTCGCATTGAATTTCTAAGTTTTGCATCAAGATTTGATAATGGTTCATCAAATAAAAAAACCTTAGGATTTCTTACAATTGCTCTACCTATTGCTACTCTTTGCCTTTGACCACCAGACAATTGTCTCGGTTTTTTATTTAATTGGTCATTTAAGCCTAGAATTTCAGCTGCAGCCATTACTTTTTTATGTATATCATTTGCTTTTTCTTTTCTTAAGACAAGTGAAAAAGCCATGTTTTCATAGACAGTCATATGGGAATAAAGAGCGTAGTTTTGAAAAACCATGGAAATATCTCGCTCTTTAGCTGGTGTTTTTGAAACATCTTTATCATCGATTATTAGATTACCTGAAGAAATATCTTCAAGCCCTGCTATCATTCTTAGAGTTGTTGTTTTTCCACATCCTGAAGGGCCTACAAGGACAACAAATTCACCATCATTAACATGTAAATCAAAATCATAGACGGCTTGAACACCATTAGGATATATTTTATTAAGTCCTTTTAAATCTAATGAAGACATATTTTTTCGCCCCTAACTTGCTTGTTTTTCTTTCTTAATATATCTTTTTAAAATTACTATTTTTATAATACTTACAATTCCTGCAAAAATCAAGAATAATGCCGATATAGAGAGAAAAACAACTATTGATTCATATTCATTTTTTTTCAAAACTTGAGCTTCTAAAGCTTTTGCTGGATAATAGAAAATCCGATAAATTTGTAAAGCTCCAATAATTATTAGTAAAATTGAAAATAACATATGATAGGTTTTTATTTCTTCAGCACAGAAGAACACGAATAACATAAAAACTAAATTATATACTACGGAAATACCCATATAATATGAGTAATAAAAGTTATCGTTTTTTTTATATATAACCACAAAATAAAGAATATTAAATATTAAGCCAAAAATAGCTAATGCAGATGAAACCTTATCGGTTTTATATTTCATTCTTTCAATAGAAATGGGATTGAATTTCATATTTACCTCCTGATATAAGCTATTTATTAGCTAGTAATCTTTTTTCTTTATTCATTAGGATTGTTTTCCAAATTAAATTACCAACTAAAATAATTGAAATAATTATTGAAATGATAAATGTTGCTTGAGAGATATCAAAATAAAATGTTGATTCTGTATATTTAACATTAACTAAAATTTTTTTGTTTGTATTATATATATCAAAATATTTTTTAAAATCAGTTTCTGTTTTAAATTTTATTTTAAAAATATTAATGTTTTTTATTGCCCATAATGATGCAATAATATTTGTTGCTGCTACTAAAGCAGTTACAACATAATTAGATATGTAATAATTTCTTCTTTTGTTCGTATTTGTTATAAAAAGCAAAACTGCCACAAGAATCATAAGAATTGAAACTTTAACTAGCTGTGAGTTAAATGGTTGAATCTCATTAAATATTTCCATACCATCAAAATCTTTTAATGCAGATGTCAAGTACAAATTATAAATATCCGTCGTAATTCCAATCGCAAATATAAAACATAGCGCTCCAGATATAAGCGCAAGAATGCATATTATTTTTTGAATTTTTATTTGTAATTTCATCTTTACACCTCTATTAAAATGCCATTATCAAGGGAGGAAATCCTCCCTTGACATGGACTTATAAATTATTAATTATTTTACTTTATTATTGTAGAAAGTTAAAATCTCTTGCCAAGCACTTTGTTTACATACTATGTATGCATTTCCACCAAGTTCAAAGAAGAATTGAGTAACAAGATCATTTGCATCTTTAGGCATTGTAGTAATAAATGTATTACTTAAAGCAACTTCAGAGCCAAAACCATTCTTAATAACTTCAATTAGAATGTTATATTTATCCTTTGTCTTTGAGAATAAGCCATTGCTTCCAAGTGCAGAATATGAAGCAAGTAATTGGTCTTGTCTAACTGTTGTTGGAAGTGTAGTTGGAACCATTGTATAGAATAAGTTATCAGAAATTTCAGGGGTAACATGTTTTAACACACCAGCAGCGATAGCAGCAGAAACAATTTCAGCACCTTTTTTACCGCCTTCAGTTGTACATTGATATTCCATACCTTGATCTTTAACAAATCCAATTGGAAGAGTTGATCCTAAATAGAAACGTGCATAGTTAGTATAGTTTCCAGCACCTAAAGTCCATAATTCGTTTAAAGCAGCTTCAGATAATTCAGGAATTTGTTCACCTTTATAAGTAATATTTTTCCCTGATCTCCATGCTTCTGGACCATATGACATAAGGATTGCGCCTTCTTTAGAGTATGCATAATCAAACATTTTTAAGGCAGCTTGTAATTTGTCGCCTTTAACTCCTGAAGGAATTGCCCAACCGCTTGTCTTAACAGAACGCCAAGATTCAGTAAATCTCATCCATGTACCTTGATCAGCTCCATCTTTCATATTAGTTCCATCAAACCATTTAGCAACAGAGTTAATAACTGGTGATAAATTAAAATCTAATCCAGCCAATTTAGCTGTGTCAATAGCAGTTTTGTCATTATTATATAATGTTTGAGTTTGAACATAGTCATAAACCATAAAACCTAAGTTTTGTTGATACATTGTTTTGTAAATTGTATCTTTAGTTGTATCAAATTCTTGTAAAATTAAACCTTCTTTATAAAGTTGATTTAATTTGTTAATTGCTTCACTATATTCTTCTTCACCACGAGCGTCGCATAATTCACCTTCAGCATTGAAATATAAGTAATCAGCTCTTGATTCATATCCACGAACACCAAATAAGCTTACAAGTGAGAATAAGTCAGATGTTCTATTAAGTGCAGATTCACGAGGGAATATACCTGTAACTTTCTTAGCATTTTGACCAGTTAATTTTTGTGTGTTTAAAACAACGCAACGTAATAAAGCTACTAATTCATCAACGTCCCAGCATGCATCGTATCCTGCAAATAATCTTGAACGTTCAGTTCCATAATAGTTATTATAAGCTGTATCGATATAATCACGGAACATATTTACAAGTTCAACACCAGTAGTATTAGCTGTAACATGATCATTCATATATTTAGCGATATTACCATATGTAGTTGTGAAGTCTTTAGTAATTTTTTGAGTAGCTTTGCCATCTTTTGTTAAACTTGTAACTTCAAGTTTACCAGTTGTAGGCATATAAGGTGTATAAACAGCTTCTTTAACGATATCACCAAATTTGTCACTTGCAGTTGCAGTATAATCGCCTTCACCATCTAGTAAAGCTTCAAGCCAGTCAGTTCTCATTAAGAAATATTTTTCAATGTCATCATATCCATCAAAATAAGGAGCATAATAAATTGAACCAGTATCTGTATTAGAAATTATTGATAAGTAAACAATTGGATTTTCTTCAAGAAAAGTCTTGAAGTTTGGCATATAGTCAAGCCACTGTGATAAATCAACTAATTGTCCAGTTTTACCATCTGTAGATAGGTCATCTGCATTACCAACAAGAACGTCAACGCCTTCAAATTTGTCTGCTTTCCATGCATTGTATTCTTTTTGAACAGATGTTTCTCCCTTATAAACATCTTTAAATTTAACTTTTAAAGTTTTTTCTAGTTCTGCCCAAACTGGTTTTAAATCGCCTGTTTGATAAGTTTTTCCATCAGCTAACTTTAATCCGTCCCCTGTGATACTAGAATCTTTAAATGAAATAGATGTCTTTGTACTGTTATGAGTAACAGCAAGATTCAATTCAGTACCTTCAGCATATTTAAGTACCTTTTCTTCTTCTTCTGACTTAGTGACTGAAGTAGGTTTTGCAGTTGTTTGCGTTGTTTTCTTTGCAGTTGTTTGCTTACAACCTACTAGAGCCATAAATAGCACTAAACCAAGCGCTAAACTAATAATTTTTTTCATTCTTCCTCCTATATTTTTTTTATATTTGACGTGGGTCCGCCACGAAAATACCTTTATTCTTTAACTCCCCCCATATTTACACCTTTAGCAAAGTATTTCTGTAAATATGGATAAATAATTAATATTGGAATGATTGCACAAATAACCATGACATAAACTAAAGACTTGTCAGAATAAGCTAAATTGGTTATTGTATCATCATCAGTATTCCAAATTCGCGTTTCTAGAAAGTCACGGATGTAGACCTGTAAAGGCCATTCATTGTGATTTCTAGTCATTGTTTTAGCCCAGTAATATCCATTCCATCTCGATATACCAAAGAATAGTCCGACAGTCGCAATTGTTGATTTTGACATAGGTACATAGACTTTTGTTAAAACCTGAAACTCTGTTGCCCCATCTACTAAAGCTGCTTCTTCAATTTCTGATGGAACACCTTCAAAAGCATTACGAAGCAAGATTATATTCATCGCTGCCATTCCCATTGCTATAACAATCATCCATTTATCATCAAAAATCCCAATTGAATCAAAAATCTTTTGAGTTTGCCGATAATTTAGAAATTGTGGAATAACACCAGCAGAAAACCACATAGTAAACACTAAGAAGAAGTTAAAGCCTCTTCTAAATAATAATCTTTTCTTGCTTAAAGCATATCCACCTAAAATAGCAATTACTAAAGAAAATATCGTACCATAAAATGTTAAAAACAAAGTATTAGCGTAACTAGTCCAAAAAGAATTCTCTTTAAATATCGCTTCAAAAGCATCAAATTGAACACCTTTTGGTAGTAGAATAATTTTATTTGCTTCAACATAAAACTTACCACTAATTGATGCTGATATTGTATAAATAAATGGATATAAGCAACATAAAGCAAATATTGTTAAAAACGTATAAGAAAGTATTTTAAAAATTAATTCTGAGGTTTCTAATTTTCGTTTCATTAGTTTTCCTCCTAATAAAGTGAAGTATCAGTTGCTTTTCTACTGATAATATTAGCCCCGATTACTAGTAACATACTAGTAAGATTGTTAATCATTTCTGGGACTGTTGCATAGTTTTCGCTTGTTTCTTTTATATCAATTGCAAAGGTTGAAACTACTTGCGCTGTAACATTTGTTTTAACATCACGAAGTAATAAAACCTGTTCATATCCTATCGAAAGCAAGGAACCAATTCTTACAATTAGCATGATGACAATCGTCGATAACATCGCTGGTAACACGACATAACGCATCTGGGCCATTTTACCTGCACCATCAATCTGAGCTGCTTCATAACTTGTTGGATTAATCGCAATGACGGCCGCAAAGTAAACTATTGAACCATATCCAGCACCTTCCCAGATTCCACTTACAATATAGACGCTTCTAAAATACTGAGGATCATACATCATACCCATCGACGCCGTTTCTTTAGAAATCAGGCCTAATTTACATAATAGTGTTGCAACAATGCCACTATCAGAACCAATGCCTATTCCTTGACCTGATAATAAGAACCATACAAGCGTTGTAATAATAACGGTTGAAATAAACTTTGGCAAATATGTTAATACTTGCAAAATACTTCTATAGGAATTAGATTTAATTTCATTGAAGAATAAAGCTAAAATGATTGGCATTGGAAAACCAAATAGTAATCCATAAAAGCTTAAAAAGAAAGTATTTCTAAATGCTTGCCAAAAAGCCATTTTGTATGTTCCAAACATAATTGTTTTAAAATTATTAAAACCAACAAAATGTTGATCTGATGTACGTAATGCTCCTGTTAAATTAGTTTTAAAACTGCCTAAAAGCTCGTACATTGGTAAATATCTCCAGCAGATAAAGATGAAAAGCATTGGAGCAAGCATGACATATAAACGCCAATCTTTAATAATTGTTCTTAAAACTATTTTCCAATAGTCCTTTTCGACCATATCGCGAGTCTTTTGCTCGTGATCCATAACATATTTCTTTTGATCTTCATCAAAATAAATATATGGGTTGTTTTTTGCGTTCATCACTTCACCTCTAATTCTTCCTTATTAAGTCTTATCAAATACTTTTTTTGATCTTCAAATAACCCGTTTTGCTTTTTAGCTATAAGAATTATCAAAAATGTAATAAGAAGACTCATTGAATCTGGCCCAATCATGCCTAGAAATATAGAAATAAAGTTATTTCCAAATAGCATAAACATAAATGATCTTCCAAATTCTACTAGTAAAAATCCTGATATTATATATCCGATTAAAAACCCGGATTTATTAAGTTTTTCTTTCCCTTTTATAAACCAAACCATATCTATAAGGATAAATAAATCACCAATTATATATACTAAATAATTATTAATATTTTCTTTAGATGGCAAACCACTTAAGATAAGTGCATATAAGAAACCACTTGCAACTATCGTTATAGTAGCATGGATATTCCATCTTTTCATTACAATTAATGACATCCCATAAAATATAGAGATATAAAATATCCCATTAAATTCTCTTGTAGCCCATAAAGCAACTGTCTCAAATAACAATGTTAATATGGTAAATATTAGAATGTCAATTGCGCGGTATGCTTTAAATGATAATTTCTTTTCATTCATTATTCAATCACTTTTTCTGTCTTTTCATCAAAGAAATATAACGACTCAAATGGCACTGTAAACTTACATTTCTCGTTTATCTTTGGAATAAAATGTGGATCTACCTTAAGAATAATATTGTGTTCATTAATTTTAGCGTAAACATTTGCTGTATCACCTAATAATTCGGTTAGTCCTACAACAGCTTCTAATTTAATTCCATCTTTTTTATCATCAATTGAGCAAAGTATTGTACTTTCTGGTCTAAATCCTAAATATATTGAATCAAAATCTTTTAAATTTTTCTTTAAATTAACGATATCAAGTTCAATATCTGTATTTTCTAATTTGACTTTATTATTTACAATACTTGATTTAATAAAATTCATTGGTGGCTCGCCAATAAAGCATGCCACAAACATATTTACTGGATCAAAATATAATTCCTCAGGTGTGCCTATTTGTTGGATATAGCCCTCTTTCATAACAATGATTCTGTCAGCCATCGTCATCGCTTCTGTTTGGTCATGTGTAACATATATTGTCGTCGCCCCAACGCTTCTATGAATATTGATTATTTCTTCTCTCATCGTAACTCTTTGTTTAGCATCAAGATTTGATAAAGGTTCATCCATTAAGAAAATATCAACTTTTCTAATAATTGCTCTACCAACTGCGACTCTTTGTCTTTGACCACCGGATAATTCTCTAGGTTTACGATCAAGATATTTTTCAAGCCCAAGCATTTTAGTGACCTTTAAAACTCTTTCTTCAATGACCTCTTCATCAAGTCCTTGTAACACTAAACCAAAAGCAATGTTATCATAAACAGATAAATGAGGATATAAAGCATATGACTGAAACACCATTGCTACACCACGATCTTTTGATGATAACTGATTAGACCTTTTTTCACCAATATAAAAATCACCTTTAGTGATGTCTTCTAATCCAGCAATCATTCTAAGTGTTGTCGACTTTCCACAACCTGATGGACCAATAAGAACGATAAATTCGCCCTCTTTTACATCAAGATTAAAGTCATATACAGCCTGAAAACCGTTTGGGTAAATCTTGTTAATATTTTTCAAATGAAGATCTGGCATAATAAACCTCTTTTTAAGCTGCTTTTGCAAGCCCTTTCAATGCGTAATAAAAATATTTATATTTTTTATATAGTTGTAGTAAAAAGTCAAATAACTTTTGTCCGTAATTACGGACATTGTTTGTTTCTATACAAATATTGTAGCATGTTTAATTTAAAGTGTCAACAAAATGATGATAAAATTACTTTAATTCACAAAGACAAGAAAAAAATGGCTATTTAATTTTTTTACTATAAAAGCCATTTTTTAGCAACAAAAAGTTCCTCCTAATTAAACACCTGTTCCCAAGCTTGATATAACTTTAATAGCAAATTCCATAATCACAAAAGAATTGCTTTCTAAGTTATAAAGCATAAAAATTGCATTGTAATCTCCAGCTATGATTGGCATTTTATTAAATTTATCTGTTTCAATAAAATATACACTATAGTAATTATTATTATTAATAAAACTTTCATCAATCGTAATTGGTAACTGACTAAAAACTTGTTTACTTTTAGGATTATTAGTCCACCTGATATCACTAGAATTACGTAACATATCTTCAAAGTTTTTATTTTCAACTATTTGAACCATTCCAAACTTCTTAATTCCGTATTCACTAATTATTTGTTCATCCATAAATGATTCAAGATCAAAAATCATGATTTCTTTCGCATCAGGTAAATCTATCTTTATTTGATCTTCAATATTTGTATAATATTCTTTATCAGTAATTACCAGATCTTGTACTGCAAAAGAAAGAGTTGAGATTGAAAAACAAGTAATTATATAAAATATTCCACAGATAATTGATAAAACAGAAAATTTGATTTTTCCCCCTCTTCTTTTACAAACAAATAAGAAGACAATCGCAATAATTAGAAACAAACCTAAAATAAATAAAAGTTTTATATGTAAAAAATTTTTTATCATTCCAAAAACAACTGGTAGTGATAAAACAATAAATGTAATAGTTAAATAACCAAAACCAACATACTCATCTTTTGATAATTTTTTCTTTTTATTTTTTGCTTTAACAATGTATTCTTTAGTTACAGAGTGGAGCTTATCTTCTAACCACTTTTTATTACTTTCACTAATCTTATTTTTCTCAATTGTAAATGAAACTGTATTTTTCATAACCGAGTAAATATTGTCTGTTTCAATTACTTTTAAAAGATCCGTGTAGTAACATTCGTATGAATTAATAATACCTTTTTGATCGATTAATACTTTAAACTGATCATCATAAAAGAAGTATGAATATTTAGCTACGCTTCCATTTATCCGTTTTTTTAAAACTTTAAGCTTTTCAAGTTTAGGTCTAAAATTACGGGAAAAATAGACTATTAATACCATAGATGCAATAATCCAAAGTAAAGTTGCACCTGTAATAATATAGTAAATTAAAAATACACCAATAGCAATAAGAGCCGCAACACTTCTAAAAAGCGTATCATACTTTGTAATTTTTAAATAATCAGCTCTCGATACAGAATTATCATCGACAACTGTATCATAGGTAAATAATGGCTCTTTTAATGTAACCACTTCTTCTTTTTTATAATTTGTTTTTAATAACTCATCAAGCGATACATTTAATAAATTTGATAATCTAACAGCTTCTTCAGCTGATGGAAGTTCTATACCACTTAACCAATTATCAACCTTTTCCTCGCTTACATTTAAAACTGTAGCAAGTTGACTCTTACTTAATCCCCTTTTTTCTAATAATTCTTGTAATTTTTCACCAAAATTCATTTCTTCCTCCCCATTATTCTTTTATATATGTAATACCTATAGATAAACCAGATTCAATTACTTTAGAATCATTTGAAAAAGCTTGTATCTTTAAGGTATAAGAACCTTTTAAAAGATCTAATTCATTTAAATTTTGACCATTGTAAATAGTATATGTCTTTAAAAGTGTATCATTGTTGTATACATATAATCTAAACTGTGCCCCGCTTGGATAAATTGCCGCAAAAGCTAAAATAGTTCCATTAGCTACTTTATTAAGGACAATTCCTACTGGTGTCTCTAAATATGTTTTATCACTATAAAGCATTATATTAGTTACCTTTATATTACATGAAACATAAGAATTATTAACTAATCCCATTTCAAATCCTAAAGCAAAGTCTTGATAATTGGCATTAGCTTTAAATTTAAAGACATATCTTGCTTTACCAGCTTTAATATTTACTACCTCGGTTAATTGTACCGCAAAATTACTAGTGTCAGCGTATCTTCCAATTTGAAGTAAAATATCCCGGCTTAAGTCAGATTCAATATCCATTATTAGAATATATTCAGTCCCGCTTGTTAAACCAAAATTTGTAGAGTGAGCTCTAACATCCCAAGTAGCGCTTCCCCCTTTTTCACCAAGAATAAAATTAACTTCATTAGCTGATTTAATTATTTCAAAATCTGATGCTTCCTCACCAACATTTTTATTCCAGTTAGAGTTGTTAAAAATATTTTTTATATTTGTCTTATTTGGCAAAATATTAACTTTAATTCGTCTTATCTCTTCATTACCTGCTTTATCAGACACATAATAATAAACATCATAAACATTTTCTTTAGTATAATCTAAAGATGTTACTATTTCGTTATTTAAATAAATTTCATATCTAATATTTTTAGTTATATCGCCATCAAGATCATCAATAGCTTTAATACCAGTTAATAAATCATAAGAGCTTATTTCATTACTATAAAAGTATAAATCAGATAAACCTGTGAATACTGGTTTCAAATAATCAGTAACGCTATTTTTAAGTAGTTCAACCTTAATATCATCAAAATAGACATTTGTTATTGTGGCATCGCCCATAACTGTTCCTAGTTCAAAAGTAATATATCCTAAAGAGGATGTTTCTTCGTTCATTTTAAAGATAAATTCATACTCTTTCATCTCTTGATTTAATATAAAGACTTCTACACTTTCCTTCTTTAAATCAATCCAGTATGGATCATAATCATAAAGAGTCCCGATTTGTACTAAAATTGTTTTATCCAAATCACTATAAGCTTTAAAACTTACTTTATAATACTCTCCTTCAACTAACGTAAATGGTTCAAAGTTTGCAATTCGAGGTGATGAAGAATTATTCTGCCAATTAACCTTTTCCATTGCTATTTTTAGCATTCCATTAGAAACACTCATCTTCGCTTCAGCCCCTTCATGAATGGCTAAAGAAAAGTAATCAAAAGATGAAGAAAAATCACCATTCTTAATCAGGTTTTCATCTGAGTAAGTTAACTCTTCTATTGTTATTCTTCTGATTTTTTGTGTAAAATTAAAAGAATAATCACTGACTTTATATAATATTTCATAATCACTAGCATTTTTATAATCTATCTTGTCAACTAAAGTCCCATTTTTATATATCTCATATGTTAAACGATTGGTAATATCCCCATCTATTTCATCGTAAGCTTTAACATTTTTTAACGGATCAAAAATTACTTTACTATTTGTATAAAGAATTTTATCATCTATGCCATAAATAATTGGCACTATTTTGTCATTTACGACCGAAAAGTATTCACAGATACTAATATTATCATAATAAATGTTAGTAATTGTTTCACTTCCATCTACTTTGCCCATTTCAAATAAAAGAGTAAGATCATTTGATGTTTCTCCTTTATATTCAAAGATAAAACTATATTCTTTTAAATCTTTGGTTAAAGACGCTTTAAAAGTTTCACCGATAACATTTATAAACCATGGATCACTATCATATAACTTGCCAATCTGCATTTGAATGGTTTTATCCTTATCGGCATAAGCCATAAAACTAAACTTATAGGTTTTACCTTTTTCTAAAGTAAAGGTTTTAGAATTAATTCTTGGTGATGAAGCATTACTTTGATTTAAAGAGACGCATTTAACCATTAATTTAGAATTGACTATACTTAATGATGAATTAGCCCCTTCATGATTTGATAAAGTCCAATTATCATAGTTTTCATTAAATTCACCATTAGCAATTAAATTTTCACCTGATACATTACCATTTTCAGGTAATACAGTAATCGTTCTTTTCCCTAATATTTCTTTATTATTGTAAGTCGCAGAATAACTTATAACTAGTTTACCAACATAATCAGAAGGAATCTTATGATTGTTTAGTAAAACATCTGATGTTAAAGTAATTTCTAAGGAATAAAAATTTCCATCTTGATCAATAATTCTAACATTATTTAAAAGATCTAATGAACTACCATATTCCACAATTTCATTTCTTAAGCCAATAAACTCTAAGGCTTTATCATTATTAATTGCCGTGTTCGTTTTTTTCGAACTTTCTTTATTAGATGAAGTATTTTTAATAGAAGTCGTTGTAACTTTAGGTTGACTAGTATTTTTACCCTCTTTGGTTTTGCTTCTACACCCTGATAAAAATAAAGATAAGACAAGAAGAAAATATATAATTTTTTTCATAATTTTTTCCTCACTTAGGGTAATTTATGTAAGGATTTTACTATATCTGATTGATATACTCTTACATAATCAATATACATTCTTTGTGGAAACACCTTATCATCAACGCCATGAAGTCCACCAAACATTCCGCCAACCGCAATATTAAATATTAAATAAAATTCTTGATCAAAAGGCCAAATATCTTTTCCTGGTGAGGAAGAATAGTCAGATGCAGCATAGGTAAAGTATAAAACATCATCAACATAAAATTTTAGCGCGTCTGGTAACCATTCAAGCTTATAAACATGATAATCTTTTGATGCATTTTTAACGTAAATTGACCCACCCTTTTGAAGGCCATTACTTCCATTAAATGCACCAGAATGTATGGTACCTAAAACGCGGTCTTGGTTATATCCAACATGCTCCATAATATCAATTTCTCCACATGCTGGCCAAGTGCCAAAACCTTTACCATTAGGCATCATCCATAAAGCTGGCCATATTCCAACACCTTCTGGTAATTTAGCTTTAATTTCTACAATCCCATATTTAAAAGAAAACTTGCCTTCTGTTTTCACTTTAGCACTAGTATAATTAAAACCTGAATATGATTCCTTTAAAGCCGAGATAACTAAATTACCATTTTCTAGCTTAACATTTTCATTTCTAGATGTGTAGTATTCAAGTTCCCAGTTACCCCAACCTTCTTGACCGTTACCAATATCAAAGGTAAACTTGCTTTCATCTATTTTAGCACCATCAAATTCATCACTAAAAACTAATTTATAGTCATTAATGGCGTTATAATCATATACATAACCAACCCCATATAACCCTTCAAATGATAATACTTGATCTACTATATTGCCAACAATAATTTGTCTTTGAATAGAATATTTCTTATTATCAATTTGTAATTTATAAGTAACGACATATTTTCCATTTTTACTTAAGTCAATTGAAGTTATTACTTCTTGGGTATACAAATTAAAAATATCGTAAGTTATTGAACCTGTTACATCTAAGTAATCCTTAGTATATACTTTTACACCTTCAAGCGGATTAAATGTTTTATTTAAACAATCCGTTTTAAATGTTCCCATTCCTAGATAATTTAAGTCATCTTTAACCTCTACATCATTTCCTACTTGTAAAATTTTTGATGTTTTAGCCTTATAATTATCGCTATCTTTCACTTGATATTCAATTCTATATTTACCGTTTTTAGATAAATCAATATTCTCAATAATCATGTTGTTTTCTAAATTAACGAATGTAACTAAAACATTAGAGTTATCGATGACTCCATCTTTCATATCATTTACAATAATACCATTTAGTGGATTATATAATTCTTTTAAAATTTCAACTTTTTCATCTTTAACATAATTTATGGTCGGTGACTTAAGATTATTATTTAAAAAATATACCCCTTGCCCTAAATTGTTCTTTTCGGTTTTAGTAACCTTTTCACATCCAAAAAAACATAGCATAAACAAAAAAATCAAAATCTTTTTAAGAATTTTTTTCATTTTATTCTCCCTTTTTAGGCAAAGTGATTCTAATTTTATATTCATCATTTACCAATATAAATCGAACATTTCCTAAGTATTTATTTATTTTTTCTTCAATTAACTCTCTTTTTGAAGCAAAATCCTCATTATTTAACATAATATAAAAGTTACTTTCATCTTCTGTTAGTACATATTTATTATCATTATTGATTAAAAAACTAATTTCTTCTATTACATCTTCTATATTAAAACAAGAAAAATTTTTTATTTTTAAGATGTCTTCTCTAATTAAATCGAAGCGCTTTCTTTTTTTAATCACTTTTTCACCTGCTTGATAACTAAATTATACCATATATCTACATTTAATGTTAATTAATTTTTATTTAAAACACCTTTTACCTTTTATATATACTTACTTTTGTAAGATTTTTTTATTTTTATTTTATCTTTTTTATCCTACTTAAAGTTTGAATCTTTTCCATATTTACTTTTAATATTTGGCGTGATAAAATATATCAGTTTTAGAAAGAAATAAGAGATGGAAAAATATGAAAGCTATTATTGTTTTAAGTTTGTTAACCGTAGTATTAATGTTGTTTTTAATTATTAAATTTCCGAAAATAAAACTTGGAAAATTAGAAGTTGAATCATTTTGGCTTGTGCCAACCTTAAGCGCCTTAATTATCTTAATTTTTGGGCTTTTACCAATTGATAAAGCGGTAGCTGGACTGACTGCTGATACTTCAATAAACCCTATAAAGATTATTGTACTTTTCTTTTCAATGACCTTTATTTCCATCGTTTTAGATGAAATTGGATTTTTTGAATATTTAGCTAAAGCCGCTTTAGATAAGTGTAAAACAAATCAGATGGTTTTGTTTTTAGGTTTGTATTTTTTAACCGCGATTTTAACAATTTTCACCTCAAATGATATTATTGTTTTAACGTTTACCCCATTCATAGTTTTCTTTACTAAGAATGCCAAAATCAATCCTATTCCTTATTTAGTTGCGGAATTTGTCGCAGCTAACACCTGGTCAATTATTTTTATAATAGGTAACCCAACAAATATTTATCTTGCGACATCCCACTCTATTGATTTTATTGAATATTTCTTAGTGATGGCAATTCCAACTATTATGTCAGGTATTGCTTTAACTGTTACCTTATTTGTAGTTTTTAGAAAAGAATTAAAAAAACCAATTGTACCTGTAAATAACACGACAAAGATTAAAAATAAATTTTTGTTTATATGCGCAATTACATGTCTAGGTCTTTGTACAGCTCTACTAATCATATCTTCTTATATTTCTTTAGAGATGTATTTAATATCCTTAGTATTTGCCTTAATTCTTTTAATCATTTTAAGTTTATATTCAATAATCAAAAAGGATTATTCTTATTTAAAAGGCAGTATTAAAAGAATTCCTTATTCACTAGCACCATTTATAATTTCGATGTTTGTTATTGTTTTATCACTTGAACATGTAAATATTACAACATATCTTACTAGCCTACTAGATAATGATTATCCAATTTTAACATATGGCGTAACATCAACCTTAGTATGTAACTTCATTAACAATATTCCAATGTCAGTTTTATATTCAAAAATAATTCCTGTAGGTAACCTAAAAGCCTTATATGCAACGATCATTGGTTCAAACATTGGGGCTTACCTAACACCAATTGGAGCTTTAGCGGGAATTATGTGGCTCTCAATTTTAAAGAAATATGATGTAAAATACAATATGTTAACATTTATAAAATATGGTATTATCACAGTTATACCTGCCTTACTTTTTGCTTTACTAGGTTTAGCTCTTGTCTTATAAAAAAAATGTAGAATTTCTTCTACATTTCTAGTTTATAGGATTATTGATAACTAATATGTCGCCTTCTTTTAATATTGTACTTCCTTTAGGAATTACAATATTTTTTTTACGCTTAATTACGATAATTAGTTTATCTTCTTCTTTAATTGTTGCGATACTCTTATTTAACCACTCATCACCTTTTTTAATGGTCTTTTCATATAAGTGAATACCATTAATTTGCTCTGATGCTTTTCCACTCAAAATTACTAAATCATTTTCATGAATTACTGTTTTACCATTAGGAATAATCTTTTCATTATCTCTTATAAGTAGTACAAGAATTGATTCTGGTGGTAAGACAATAGTACTTAAAGGTTTATTAACCCATGGATGAGTAGCTACCATCCTAAACTGTAAAAACTGAATTGGAAACTCGTCTGAGTAATCGGTAAATGTCTTCATAACGTCAGAATCAACATCAATCATATCTAATTTTCTAGACATAAATGGCAGTAAACCACCTTGAAGTAAAATCGAGAATAAAACAATAAAGAAAACAATGTGGAATATATCATTATTTATATTAATAAAACCATTGTTTTTAGCAGAAACTGCCATAATCGCAAATACAATCGAGGCGGCTCCACGCATTCCACACCAAGAAACAAGGGTAATTTCTTTTAACTTGCTCTTAAATGGTATTAATATTAGTGAAACTGCAATTGGTCTTGCAACAAATGTTAAGAATAAGGCAATCATCAACCCGATAAATGCGACTCCTGGAAGCTTCGACGGAAAAGATAGGAGTCCAAGTAAAAAGAATAGTATCATCTGACAAAGCCCTGTCGCCCCATCAAAGAAATTAACTAAAATCTGTTTATTTGGAATTTTACTATTACCTAAAATTATACCTGTAATATAAACACTTAAATAGCCATTACCCCCAATTAATGTTGTTAAAGCATATGATAAAATAGAAATAGCGATAATAAAGATAGTATCAAACCCTGATGAGCCAAACTTAAATCTTTTTAAAATAAATAAAGCTAATCCAGCAATTAGGAAGCCAAGGATAACGCCAAAGACTACCTGTGAAAATAACATATAAATAAACTGTCCAGCTTTAACTTCTCCATTTTTCATTAGTGAAAGAATAATGATCGTTAACATATATGAAAACGGGTCATTACTACCACTTTCAACCTCAAGAAGTGAAGCATTATTATACCTTAAGTTTAATTTTTTCGATCTCAAAATGGAGAATACAGATGCTGCATCAGTTGATGCAATAACTGAACCAATTAAAAAACTTTCAAGCACTTCTATTTTTAAAACTAAAAAGCAAAATAAACCAACTAAACCTGCTGTAGCAATGGTACCAACTGAGGAAAGAATAATTGCTTTAGCCGCAATTGGTTTAGCTTCACTCCATTTAGTTCCAAATCCTCCATAGAACATAATAAATATTAAGGCAATTGAACAAATTTGTTCAGTTGTGTCGTAGTCACTAAAATCAATTTTACCAACACCATCTGTCCCAAAAAACATTCCTAATAAAATAAAGGCAAATAACATAGGAATGCCATACTTACTTGATATTCTATTGAAAAGTACACAGGCAAACATAATAACAGCTACTAAAAGTAGATAAATAACCATTATTTTACCTCCTATACATATTAATATATCAAAATTATATTATGATAAAGTTTGTAAGTCAACAATTATAAAAGTTAATATTTGTCTTATAAAAAGCATTATTTCAATTAAAAAAATTTAATTTTTAAATGTTTTTTAACTCAAGCCAATATCTTTCAATTACATTACCTATTTCTTTATTGTAAATTAAAGAATCATAAATTCCCCCGTTAGCTAAAATAATCTTTTTGCTTGGTAGGTTATCAACAAAACAAGTAATTAATAATTTATCAAAGCCCTCTGATTTAGCTAAAACTTTAAAATCTTGAAGCATTCTTTTCCCATACCCTTTTCCTCTTTCACTTGGTCTAATGGTATAACTAATGTTTCCACAGTTTAAGTTTTCTCCTTGACGTAACTGAACTGATCCCATAATCTTATTATCTCTTACGCGTAAATAGAAATATTCAATCGTCTCAAAAAATTCTTCTTTAAGTTTTATATCTTCAGTTAACAATTCACTTAAATCAACAAATTTTTGATTTTTGTTAATGGCTTTTTCTTCTTTAGTTTCTTCCTTTTTATTTAATTCATTAAGTTCTTCATAATATGACTTTAATTGTTCTGCTATATTAATACTTGGTTTTATAAAAATTAACTCTTCCATACTTTTACCTATTCTTTTGTTCTTTCTAAAGATTTTAAAACATCAAACCCCTCTGGATATCTTTTTTTAAGCTTTTCTATGTTATTTATTAAAACATCTTCAAACCTTACATCTAAGGCAAAAGCGACCTCAGCTATATACCAAGCTACATCCCCTAACTCTTCAATAATTTTTTCTTTATTGAGCTCATGCCCTTGAGCTAAATGTTTTTTAACAATATCAATAACTTCTCCCGATTCTCCACACAAACCCATAACCCCATTAATTAAAACATCTTTCTTATCTAAGTCTTTATTTAAAGTTTGCATCGCAAGATCTTGGTATTCATTTATTTTCATGTTTTTACCTGCCAATTAAATTATTCATTTTATTATACCAAATTAATACCAATTTTTCAATCTATCAACATTTTTTTAGCCTATAATTTAAAAAACTTTCATCATTAAGATGAAAGTTATTTAATCCTTCAAATTTAATTTTTTTGAAGCTGGATCATTAATTGGATTCCCTTCTTCATCAAACCTTGAACCATGGCATGGACAATCCCAACTTTTTTCAGCCTTATTATATTTTAAAATACAACCTAAATGGCTACATCTATTTTTACACAAACCAATTTGATTGGCAATAATTTTCCCAATGTTTTTAAGTAGGTTTGAATTTAACATACTCCGGTATGGTTTATAAAGAATGGCATATTTATTCTTAATTCCAATAACTAAATCCCTAATAAGATTAGCACTAATCATTGATGAAGTCATTCCCCATAAATTAAAACCAGTAGCTACTAAAATATCTTGATTATGAGAATTAATATAGCCGATGTATGGCACATTATCTAAAGTTACTAAATCCTGATTACCCCAAAAGTATTTAATTTCACTACCAGGAAAATATTCCTTGACATGTTTTTCTAAGTTTGTAAAGGCATCATGATGATTACCTGTTCTTGTATCATACCCACCTATTATTAAATAATCGCCGTATTTACGATAATACAAACCATTTTCATCATGGTCTGTATATAATCCTTTTAAATCATCCTTATAATCTATAGCTACGACAAAGGAACGCATTTGATACATTCTAATTGAGTAAGGCAAGTTATTATGAATGGGAAAATGTGTACATATCACAATTTTTTTTGCTTCAATAATGTAATCTCTTGTTTTAGCCACATTATTTTTAAAATCAATAATTTCTGTATTCTCATAAATCTCAAGTTCACTTGCTAAACATTTAATTAATTTTAAAGGATTCATTTGTCCTTGATTATGAAAAACAACTCCTTTGGAAATACTAATAGGTAAAGGAATCTTATCAGTAACTGAAGGATTATATCCAATTTTTTTTAAAACTTCTATTTCTTTATTAATGATTTCTTCATTATCTTTAATAAAAAAACATGAATCAACTCTTTCATAGTCAAAGTCATAATTTAAAGCTAATTCTTCATAATCTTTAATTGCATCCAGATTAGCTTCTAAATAAAGCTTAGTTTTCATAAGTCCAATACTTTTTGCTAGCTCATGATACATTGTATCGTGCTGAGCGGTAATAAAGGCCGTTGTTCTTTCTGTTACACCTAAGCCAATTTTTTCCTTTTCAATTACAACTACTTCATATCCTGCTTCCTTTAATTTATAAGCGGTTAATATCCCACAAATTCCGCCACCAATAATTACGACATCTACTTTTAAATTTTGATCAAGTTTTTTAAATGATGGCATTCTTACGGTATCTGGCCATAACTTTTTTTCATTTTTTTTACAAACAATCACAATATACACCTCAAGTATATTATTACCAATTATTAAAAAAATAAATTGTTATATTAAAAAAAAGATATACCAAATTTGATATACCTTTACTTCTTAAACACCTCAATTAGAGCTATATATATACCTTAATGATGCGTTTATTCCTTATTATTTCTAATGTGATTAATTAATCTTTAATTTATTTATTTTTTCCTTCAAAGAATGATCTAAATTTGAAGGCATCTTTAAATACAAATAATTTATCAGTTAATTTTATAAAGATGTTAACTAAATAGCCACCTATAATCGCTGTTATAATTGTTCCAATACTTACTCCTTTAAACTGCCACATGCCAAAAAACGCAAATGACATGGCAATACTAATAAAAAGGAAGCTTATATCATAAATAGTTTTAACAACACTTATGTTAATCTTATATTTTTTTGATATCTCTACCACAAATAAATCATAAGATTTAAGGGGAATATATGTTTTAAAAAGAAACGAAAGTCCTGCTAAACATACAACCAAACCAATTGTATAATAAATTATTTGAATTAAGACGTTTCCTTCAGGAAGCAGATTAATTAGCACCATTGACACATCAAGCATAACTGCATAAATTAAAGCTGTTACGATGGAAAATAAATAAGCCATTTTAAACTTTTTCATAAATATTACGAGTATAATAATCATGATTGCTTGCAAGAAATACTCCGCAATCCCAAATGTTAAAAATGGAAAGCTTTCATAAAATTTTAAATGTAAGATATAAGCTGGAGCGACAACCATTGAAACACCAAAATCGGTATGAGCAGTAAATGCCGTTCCTAAAGCTAGCATAAACATGCCAATTAAGTATGCTGCTTCTGTATAAAATGTTTTTTTCATAATATCTCAAGTTCCTTATAGTTTATTTAACGTTTGATACAGAAACGTAAAAAGATCTAGTCATTTATCCTTATTTATTGTAACAAAATTGTTCCCTTTTGTCAATTTTAATGACTTTTATTTAAACCAAAATTCACACATAAAATTCTTTTAATATTTTATCATTTAAATAGATCAAGTTCTCAAGATTTTAAATTAAATTAATACAGTTTTTTAGAGTACAAAAATTATACTTTTAAGTATTAATTTTGTGAATATGCTAACTCTATACTAATTTTTAGTAAATAATGGAATAAATAATTATCATACCTATAAAATAACAACGGCTATATCTATTGGTTCAATTAATGAACTTATTAGACATAGCCGTTAATTATTTTGATACTAGGTTTTTATTAGCGTCTTCTAATCCTTCAGTAAACCATAAAGCATTTACAAATACTTAATAATACTATTTAAAAAATTTGAGAATATCTTAAATTCATTTTGTTTATAATCATTGTTATATTCATAACTACAATAATTAAAGATTATAAAAAAAATTGGGTACAACACCTCATAAATATAGGTATTATACCCGAATTCCAGTAAATCTTATTTAATTATTATTTTGATAATAATTAGCTTGAGCACTCCACATTTTAAAGTATAAATCTTTATTATTTAAAAGTTCTTCATGGGTGCCTTCTTCAATAATTTTACCATTGTCAACGACTATTATATGCTGGCAAAAAATACAACTAGACATTCTGTGTGAGATAAAAATTGAAGTTTTTTCACCCATTAATTCATCAAGCTTTTCATAAATTTCTGCTTCACTTTTAGGATCTAAAGCTGCGGTTGGTTCATCTAAAATAACTAAAGGGGCATCTTTATATAAAGCGCGCGCTATCGCAATTTTCTGTGCTTCTCCACCACTTATTTCAACTCCATCTTCACTTGTATTTTGATAAATAATGGTGTTTTCTTGATCCTTCATTCTTAAAATTCTTTCTAAGATCCCGGCTTTTTCTAGTACAGGTTTAACATTCATCTCTTCGACACCCATTAAAATATTATTTTTAATTGTTTCAGATAATAATTTAAAGTCTTGAAATACTACACCCATGTTTTTCATTAACGATTCTTTTTTATAACATTTAATATTTTTTCCGTTAATTAATATTTCACCATCATCTACTTCATAGAAACGACAAATAAGCTTAATAAGTGTTGTTTTACCAGCACCATTTGGACCAACCAAAGCGACTCTTGAATTACTATTAATTTTAAATGAAATATTTTTTAAGCTGTTTTCCTCAGTATTCGGATATTTAAATGAAACATTCTTAAATTCAATCTCGATACTTTGACTAGAATCTATTTCTTCTTCACCATAAGTAATATCCGTCTTTAATTCTAGAAGCATAAAATAATTATTTAAATAAGCAAGCATTATATTAAACTGATTTATAGAAGTAGTTAAATTATTAAGGGCAGAATTAATTAAGGCAATTGATGCGACTGATGAAACAACCGCTCCAATAGAAAGTAAACCATACATCGCTTTTAAACCAATTAAAGAGTATGATGAAAAAACAATTAATGTGTTAAAGAAAATTAGATATGCTTCATACTTACTCATAGCTTTTATTGCCCCAAATATTAAAGCATTAATCAAGCTTTTATTTTCTTCCATGTTCTCATTAATCATTTTTTGCATTGAATAAATTCTAATATCTTTACCAAATTCATAACCAGAACATAAGCCATACAAATATCCATAACGTCTATTTCCATCAACGTTTTTCTTATAGACATCGTACTGAATTTCGTTTGATTTCTTACCGACCCATAAAGAGAATATAGTAGATATTAGCACTAATGTGAGAATAATGATTAAAACAAAAGGACTATTTAAAAACATTTTAAATTTTGATGGATTTACCAAATCAACTCTTTTAAATAAAGTTATCAGTAAAGTTACTGAATAAACAATACTTAATACATGGTCTAAAAGTGTATCAGCTAAAATATTCACAAAAGCGGCAACCCCACCATTAGAGTTTGAACCATCTTCTGCTTCCCTTATTAGATTCATGGTCTTTTGAGTCTCAATTAAGGAATAATCGAGCTCCATACATTTTTTAGATAAAAGCCACTGTAAGCCATCATCTAAATATAAATTATATTTTTCAACCAAATAATCGAATAAAGTAATAAAAACTCCTAAAACACCTTGAATTGATACGATAATTATTGCTATCCTTATAATATGATTTTTATCAGCTCCACTTGTTAAAGCGTTAATAATTAAAAGGGACGCAAGAATAATTGAATATGTTAATAATGATTTAAATAATCTTCTTAAGAACACAACTATAACATAGGCCTTAGATGATTTCCAAGCAACTTTAAAAACATTTTTTGTTAGTTTTAATCTTTCTTTTATTTTACTCATTATTAGCACCACCATTTAGATAATATTTAGATTGGATTAAATACATTTCACTATATTTACCTCCCTTATTTAACAACTCATCATGGGTACCTTCTTCGATAATCTTACCATTTTCTAAAAAGAAAATTCTGTTACAAAATTTAGTACTAGCTAAACGATGGGAAATAAATACTGAAGTATTTCCTTCACACATTGAATTATATTTTTCATACATTTTTGCTTCACTTAATGGATCAAGAGCGGCAGTTGGTTCATCTAAAATTAATATTGGCGCACCTTTATATAGTGCCCTTGCAAGCATAAGTTTTTGAACCTCTCCTCCTGAAAACTTAACACCTTTATCATTTAATATTTGCGTTACAAATGATTCTTCCTTATTTGGAAGACTTTCAATCTTTTCATATAAATCAGCCTTTTCTAAAGCCTCTTTTAATCTTTCATAATCAACATCATTTTTCTCTTCACAAGTAACATTTTGTCTAACAGTATAAGCTAGTAGATTAGAATCTTGAAAAGCTACACTTAAAAGTTTATAATAATCATCAATATTAAAATCATAAATATTAATCCCATTAATTAAGATTTCTCCTTCAAGAGGATAATATAAACCTGTTAGTAGTTTAATAATTGTAGTTTTACCGGCTCCATTATTACCCACAAGAGCAATCTTTTCTCCAGGATTTATTTTAAAACTTAAATCCTTAATAACATAATCTCCATCATTTGTATATTTATAAGAAACATTTTTAAATTCAATAGATATAGGTCTTGCAATTTTATTAATATCTACTTTACTTTCTCCATGGTTAAAAAAGTCCTTTACATTTAAAGCTTTCTTATAATCATTTACCTGAACATTACATCTAAGCATCTTACCTAAAGCCTCAATAAAGCCATTTACCCATAAAGAGAATCCTGATATTAACCCTAAATAGAAAGTGAATGTCGCTAAATCAATTTCTTTATTTACAATCATATTAATTAAGAATAAATATGCTAGAACATCACGAACAATTGCAAAGATGTTGTTGCTAAAAGCGCCAATATATGTGGTTTTAATAATCTTTGTTGTGGCTTTAATTCTTTTTTTCTTTTTATTAAAGAATAATTTCTTTAGCCAACTTTCCATCTGATAAACTCTGATATCTTTACCATTTTTATCATCCTTAGCAAAGTTAGTAATATAGTTTGTTTCTCTGTATGTATCATTTAATACTTTTTTATTACTTTCAACAACACTTTCAGAATATAAACTTAATAAAAGGTAAACAACTGACATAAGAGTCATTATTAAAATTATAATAGGCATTTTTAAGCCAACAATTACACCATATATAATAACACCAACTAAGTTAATAAAAATTAGTGGTGTGTTTTTTAACATTCCTTCTATACCAACCCAGTTACTATCTAAAGCCGTAAAACCATTATTAAGCTTTTCTCTTTTACTCTTCGCTTCAACATTCTCATAATCTGTTCGAATCGCTTTTAAAGATAGCTCGCACCAAAAATCCCCAGTCCTAACTCTCGTATTCTCAACAGATAAAAACTGACTAGAGTAATAATAAATAATCTCTACAATAAAAGTAATTATAGATATAATTCCCATAATTAATAAATACTTAGGAGCATCAAAGTTATTAGCTAATAAATAAACCGCAATAGTTCCTATAATTGTCGCTAAGAACGGTTTAAGTAACGCACCAAAAAAAGTCCCAAGAAGATAAACAATTATCCTTTTTCTAACCTTTACGTACTTTTTATATAACCAAATAATATTTTTAAGCATATTCTTTGATTTAATTTCTTTTTCCATCCAAATCACCTACTACCTCATTTAATAAAATATATGGATATTATATCACTTATATAAAAGATTTTTCGCAAATTATAGTTGCTTTTTTTATTGTGTGTTAATTAAAATTTTAATAATTTATTGCAGTTAATATTTAAACAATAAAATTTAAAAGCCTTATAAGTTATGTTATAAGGCTTTTATCATACTAAATGTTATTTATTTCTACAAAATTTCAACAATTTATTTAGGTTTTTTATATAAGTGTTAATTAGTCATTCTGAAACTGTTATTTTAAAAGTTGTTTCGTATAATCAAACTTGGAGTCAATTCTTAGTTTTTTTAAGTACTCCTTATCTATTTGAAAACCTTCATTTAGTTCTTTAAAAGCTCTAGTTATTTTTAATAGTTAATTTATTGAGTTTAGTATTTGCTTTTTTCATTTTAGACGACATATCTATCTTACTCGTCGATTGTAATCATAATATGCTTTCTTGTAAATTAATTTTATATAAATCAATAAAAAATATGCTTGTCTTTTATAAAATACTGCTATACTATCATATGTTTTTAAATATGCATTCCTGCTTATTGCCTGTAATTTGTCTTCTAGCTTTAGAAATCTTTTGTTATATTGTAATCCAACTTCACCAATTAAATCATAAATTCTATTCCATATTCTAACCTTTTCTTAAATGTTTTGTAATGAAATTTACAAGTATTTGTTTTATATTCTTTTTGTTTTAAAAACTTAATGCATTCTATCTTAAATTCTTTTTTATAACGCATAAAAAAGTGAGCTTCTTTGTTGCAATCTAACAAATTTAGTTCACTTTAACATTGACTTTTTATTTTGTTTCAATTCAGAAGGAAATCTTATTTTAGAGTATTTATACAAACTAATTCGATATTATTTTCTTTACTTAGTTCAAATTTTTTAATAATTTTAGTATTTTACTTAATACTTCACTGGATTTTAAAAACAATTTATACAAATTATAAGCTATATAATACTCTAAAAAATAAAGAATAGACCTAAGAAATTTTCTTCTTAGGTCTCTTACCTTTATTTTTAAATTTAGCTAGTAAACCAAAAACTCTAACTTTTATTTAATTGTTACTATTTTAGTAAGTAACTATTTAATTAACCACGAACCGCCTTGAGTCTTAGTAGCTAGCACTATAGATCCTTTATATTGAGCAATATTTTTTCCAGTTGAAAATTGCTCTATATGTAAACTAATAGTTCCATCAACATATGCATTTTTTGTTGTCATATAAATAGTAAGTTTTCCATCTTTTAATTCATAGTCCCATTTACTTGATCCCGTTTTAATTTCAACACTTGTTATTTTATCAAGTACTTGACTGATATCTCCTGTAACATCTAAATATATATCTTTACCAATAGTTCCGCCTACACCACTAAGATTATCAATTTTAGCCCCATAATCTTTTGTCCATTCGGTGTATTGCCATAATATACTAATTCTTACCTTATTCATACCTTGTTCAGTAGCAATATTATATTTTCCACTAGCAATATCCTTTGTTGGATTTTTTCCTGATTCTACTCTTAAAACCTGAGAACCTGTAATTTTAGAATTTGTGGTAGTTGTTGTGCTTCCTCCAACATATACTTTAACATTATTACCATTAGAGCTAGAAATTCCAAAGTACTTATATCCGTAAGGAGTTAGATCTTTCCCAGAGAAATACAAAGTAGTATTATTAATGTTTTGATTTGTTAAATTATCGACTTTAATTGTCGCTATATTACCAGTACCTTCGTATGCATGGCCAACAAGAATTGAACTATATGTATTTTGAGAAGAATAAATTTCTGCAGTTGAAGAATTATTGATAAATTCAACTGTATAATCAAACCCAACCTCATCCACATTGGCAGTACCATATCTTGCAAATACAGCACCATTCCAATCTTCTAATAAATATCCAGTAACATTTATATCCTTAAAAATCAAGTAGGTAGATGCAATAGTATATACTACTCCAGCTCCGCCAACAAAATCAACATTGAAGTTTTCAATAACTACTTTTTTTGCATCTTCAGAGTTTCCTGAACCAGCATATTTAAAAATAGCATTATTAACATTTATAAATTTAACAGCTTTACCATTAAAAGATCCGTTTAAGTTAACTGCTTTGCTATCTTTTAAATCAATTTTTCCGTTTTGTGTTTTTTCAATTACTACCTCATAATAATAATAACCTTTTTCATACATTTTTGAAATATTTTGCATTGTAATTGCATCAGTTATTAAGAATGGAGCTGCTTCTGTTCCTTTTCCACCAGCAAATAATGATGCACCAGTCTTAATTACTTCAAGTTCAGCTGAATCTGTAACAGGTTTCGTTGCTGATTGTTTTAAATTATCTGGTAATTTATTAACAATATCTGGAAGAGATACAGTAGTTACAAGAGTTTGTACTGTTGCTCCTTGTTGAATATTAACATCAACACTACTAGCATTACCATCACTTGGTTCAACAATAATTGCAAAGACAATTCCTCCAGGTGCTACTTTTATATTTCCACTTCTAAGCATAATATACCCATTAACATTACCACCTTCAACATAACTAGTTTTAGCTACTGCTTCAATGGTAACATCACCTACAAGACCAATATGATTAACATCATCGTTCTTTGCGTTAATTGTTAATTTAGTATTAATAGAGTTTGTACGAATAACAACACTTTGAGCAGTAGTGTTTTTACTATTGTCATAAACTACTGATGTAACGCCAGTATTTCTACCAACGTCAACACCAACATTTGCAGTTAATGTTCCAGTAAGTCCTGTTCCAGCTAAATATATTGAATATTTATAACTATTTTTCTCTGGAATTGAACTATAAACTTTCCATAAATCAACTGCTTTTTCAGATAATGGTTTTGTTGGATCAGAATATACAACTTTCGTTGGATCATCTGCATCAACTAATGCAAATCTATTAGATTGCATATCCCATACAATTTCATTACCTGATGATGTTGGTGTTAGTTTTTCAATAATAAAACCAAATTCTTCAGTTAACAAAAACGCATCATGAGCAGTTTTTGGTTTTTGACCATCTACTTCATGTAGGGTCATTCTGTCGTTTAAGTTTTTAACTAATTGTGAGTCGTTAGACACATTAGCTTTTTTTACAAGGCTTGTATATGTTGGAATAAGAACTGCTGCTAATATAGCTATTACAGCTATGACAACTATTAATTCTACTAGTGTAAAACCTTTCTTTAATTGATTTTTCATTTAAATCTCCCTTTCTAATTTATTATTATTTTTTTAAAACCCATTAAACTTAAAAATTTGATACTAAACTTATTTTTTTAAATTCTTAATGTTAGTTGAAAAATTTTTATCATTAAATTGTAACAGGGCATCATATTCTTCCATTGAAGTAATTCCCTCTAAGACTAATTTTTTACAACTATCAGTGATACATATAAAATTTTCTTCAACCTTTGCTCTAATTTCCTCCATCGAAGATGCAGGGTTTTCAACCAATTGTTTTAATTTTTGGTCAAAATCTACAACTTCAAAAACTGCTTGACGGCCACGATAACCAGTATAATAGCATTCACTACAACCTTTCGGGATGTAGAGATACTTCTTTCGATCCACTTTTAACCTTTGTTTTTCAGAATTTGTCATAAATACTTTTTCTTTACAATGTGGGCACAGCTTTCTAACTAATCTTTGTGAGATAGCTCCAACCATTGCGTCAGCTAATAAATATCTTGGAATGCCCATATCAACCATACGAGTAATTGATCCAATTGCATCATTGGTATGAAGTGTTGAAAAAACTAAATGTCCTGTAATTGCGGCTCTAACAGCCATTTGGGCAGTTTCTTCATCACGAATTTCACCAATCATAATAATGTTTGGATCTTGCCTTAATATTGACCTTAATGCTGTAAAAAAAGTTAAGTTTGCTTTTGGATTAACCTGAATTTGATTGATTCCCTCAATGATGTTTTCTACCGGATCTTCAACAGTAATTACATTAACATCTGTTTTATTTAATGCTTTTAAGAATGTATATAGTGATGTTGACTTCCCGCTTCCTGTTGGGCCAGTTACTAAAATAATTCCATGCGGTCTAGAAATCATACTTTTAATTAAATAAAGCTGCTTTTTCGAGAATCCTAATTTGTCAATTATTTGTGTTGATTTTTCCATACTATAAATACGGATAACTATTTTTTCACCATATATTGTTGGTAACGTTGAAATTCTAAAATCATAATCTAATTGATTGATTGTTAGTTTTATTTTACCATCCTGAGGAACTCGCCGTTCAGCAATATTTAAGTCAGCTATGATCTTAAATCTTGCAAGTAACTGTTGATAAATAGATCTTGAAAACTTAGAGTTTTCAATTAAATGTCCATCGATACGAAATCTAATTTTGACATATTCTTCAAAGGGTTCAATGTGGATATCAGATGCATTAGCCGCTACTGCTTCTCTTAGTAAACTGTCAGCAAGTTTTACCGCTGGAGAGTCGGCAATTAATACTTCCTCATCTTCATTTTTTTCATAAAAAATATCTTTGTCAGCCCCCAAAACTTCTTTCTTACGATGTTTGTTTTCAATATACTCAAACAAAGTATCAAGATTTGTTGGAGTTACTAACACACCTTTTATATTAATATTGTAAAAAGCTTCTAGTTGTTTTGCATAAAGTAAGTGATGTGCCTCACTTATCGCTACAAGTAATTCGTTTTCATTAACTCTAAGCGGAACAACCCGAAATTCTTTTAACAAATAAAAAGGAACTTTAGAAATAATAGTTTCATCAAGTGATAGTGAATTCACTTGAGTAAAAGTTAAATTATAAAAACCACTTAGGTATTCATAAACTTCTTCTTCATCAATAATTTTTTTAGATATTAGTATATTATATAAATACTTACTCTTCTCGTTTGCTTCTTTTAATGCTTCCTTAATCTGATTAGTTATTTGGTAAGATCCCTGAGAAATTAAATAACTATAAAATAAATGATTAATATATATAAGGAATCACCCCCCATTAACGCTGCTAATGACTGATATCATTGGTAAAAAAACCGATAATACAACAAATCCTACTAATAATCCAGCAAATACTATCATAATTGGTTCTAAAAGTTGAGTAGCTCTTGAAATTGATTGTTCAAGTCTTTCATCATAGTATGATGATGTAATTTCTAGAACTTCTCCTAAATTTCCGGTGCTTTCTCCAACGCTTACCATCTCAACTAGCATTTTAGGAAAGAAATTCATATTATCCAAAGATTTATTAATTTTTTTACCTCTTTTTATTTCATCAACTACATATTGAAACTTACTTTCAAAGACAACATTATCCATTAGCTTACCAATCATTTCGATGGAATCCATCACATTCATCCCATTGCTTACAAGTACTGCTAGCCCACGCGAAAATCTTGTGGTTATAAGATAATAGGTTATGTTTTTTATAACTGGTATTTTTAACATCATTGAGTCTTTAAAGTGTTTTCCGGAAGGTGTTCTAAACCAAATAACTATTAAAAATAAGAAAACTACTAAACCAGTTAAGACAAATCCTCCATAATTTTGGAAAAAATTACTTAATCCTAGTACAATTAAAGTTATTTTAGGTAACTCTGTACCTAATGTTCCGAGGGTTTTTTCAAATCTTGGAACAATAAACGTAATAAGAAATATAAATACCGCAGTTATAGCTACGAAGAGAAAGCTTGGATAGATCATCGCTGTTTTCGATTTTCTCTTCATTTTAGAATCTCTTTCATAAAATTCTGCTGCTCTTACTAAAACTTTAGGTAACTGTCCACTTGCTTCCCCAATATATATCATGTTTCTAAAATATGTGGGAAAAATACGGGGAAATTTTCCTAGAGCCTCAGAAAAGTATGAACCTTTATATAACTCTTCTTCAGTACTAATTAAAATGTTTTTTAGTGTTTTATTTGTGGTTTGTAGAGCAATGGTCCTGATTGAATCCTCAACAGAAATTCCAGCAGTAATCATTACACTGAGTTGTCTTATAAACAAGACAATTTCTTGAGTGGGGACCTTAGAACTAACTTGGAAAAATAGATTTGGTTTTTTGTTCTTTTTAATTTTTGCTGATACAAATAATTTATTTTCACGCTTTAAGAGCAATTTTAAATCAGTAAGATTGCTGGCCTCTAACTCACCAGAGAATTTTTTTCCATCAAAGTCTTTTGCAACATATTCAAAAACAGGCATTTTATCCTCCCATGACTAATGATAGATAAGCTTGAATAAGTTCATGACCATAAAAAATTGAAATCATTCCTCCATATACTAAATATGGTCCAAATGCAATCTCTGATTCCTTGTTTTTGACCTTTAGCGCCATTAGTGTTACTTCTACTAAAGAAGCTATAAGGCATCCAAGCAAGAACACTAAAATGATTTTCTTATAGCCAACAACAAATCCAAGAGCTGCTAAAAGCTTGATGTCACCAAAACCCATTACTTCCTTTTTATAGATATAATATCCGATAAATCTAATAATTAACAAAATTAAAAATCCAAGAGCTAATCCTAGTAAATTTACCCAAATAACATTTTTATCACTAAAACTGTGATAGATTGTATATAATAGGCCAAAAACTAAGATTATTACTATAAAACGATCAGGAATATATTTATGTTCATAATCAATTTTAATAATAACAACCATAACCGAGAAGATTACTAAATAGATTACTAGATCAATGCTTAAGCCAAATCTTAAGTAGAGAAAAAGATATAATAATCCAACAATAATTTCTGTTATTGGATATGAAACTGAAATTTTTTCCTTGCATCTTCGACATTTACCTTTTAAAATAATATAACTTAATACAGGTATTAAATCATATTTATGAATTTTTTGTTTACAATTTGGGCAAAAGGAATCACCTTTATAGGTCTCTATCTCTAATGGAATTCGGTAAGCTAAGACATTTAGATAACTACCTATAGTAATTCCGAGTATAAAAAATAGTACATACATCATAATATTACCCACGCTTTCAAACTTCCATTATATCCAACTTCAACATGCATCTTAATACTGTTTAATACTAGATCAAATTCATAATTTATTTCAGAATTAATATTTATAACTTCTACCATAACTTTACCATATGTCGTAATGTCATATTCATCTTTAACATTATTAATAGCAATATCTTTTTTTAAGTTAACATAAACTTCTTGAGCAATTGTTTGAATTTTAATTTGGGCTTCTTTTTTCTTAGATTTAGAGACTGTGCTGCTGTACTGAGTTAATACAATTAACACAACAACCGAAATAAGAATTGTCACAACTAAGATTACAACTGTTGTTAATCCTAATATTGATCCTTTGTTATTTTTCTTCACTTGCACCACACTCCTAAGTCAAAATTTGTATAGAGTGTATGCCCCTTTGAAACTAATTTAATAATTACTAAATGATAAATATTTTTATCTTTTGTCAGTTCATATTCTACAATAAAATAATAATTATCTTTTGTTGTAACATCTAAGTTATCTGAATAATAAATTATTTCATTTCCGATATTAAAGATTTCTGGATTAGCTAAATATTCAGCATGAATATTTTCAACAATCTTTGTTGCTTTCCAGGTGTCTTCTCTTTTAATCTGCAGACTAATCAAAAATGAATATAACGTTAAAAGTCCAGATAACACGATACTTAAGATGGTAATTGTTACTATGACTTCAATTAATGTCATGCCCCTTTTATTCATAATTTTGGCCCTATTTTGTTGTTTTAGTACCAGATTCATTTGATACTATTTGTGAAAAGAAGTCTATTTTTTCGATAGATAAATTATTTGTTATGTTTTTTAAATCATTATAATTTTCAATATCATTACCATCAATTTGAATATAAAAATATAGTAAATTATCAAATTCTTCTTTGTCTAATGCAAAATAAGTTAATAGTATATTCATTGCTTGATTATACTTAAACTCATCAAAATCTTTAATTAACAAAGACTTATAATCATTACTATTCCCCATACCCAATAAAACGTTTTGATCACTTTTTTCAAAAGTAACATAATTACTTTGAGAAAAATGTTTTTTATATAAATCATTTTTTAAGACTATTTCTACATTTTTAATTTTTAAATTTTTTAAAATATCTTTAATATATTTTAATTCCGACTTTAAAATCAAATTACAATATACACTAAAATAATTCTTTTTGTTAAAATGAATATTCATAAGAACTTCATAATCATCTATATTATTAAAAACTGATTCAAGCTCCTTATAAACTGACTTTTTCACTTTAAAACGATTCATTTTAGACAAATTAACAATATAACTTAGATTTAGTTTAGAATCAAAGATAATTTTGGCATCTTTAGGTAAAGTAAAATTTTGTTCTGTAAAATATTCTTTAATAACTTTTTGAACATCATCTGCTTTTTTTAAATCATTTTGACATTCAATTATTAAATGATTATCATTACCTAAATCTAGGGCTTTAAACTTTAAAAGTGTCTGATTTTGATAATACATTATTATTTGTCTATTGTTCATTTTTTTTATCCTCTACAAATTAAAATAACTATACTTATAGATTACATTTTCATTTGTACCTTTTTTTTGAACATGAAATTCAACAATAATTAATAAATTAGTTTTTATAAAGACAATATTATTAATTGTTTTTGTTTTATATACAACCTTATCATTAGAAATCAACTCATTCTTTGTTTTATCAAATTGAATTTCTACTAAATCAGTAATTAAAATCTTATCATCGGTTACATCAATAGTTTTAGATTTATCAATGTACGATTTAATATAAAGTTCAACATTCACCAAATCTTCATATTGATTCTTGTTTTCTTCCTGCTTGTCTAATATAGATGTACAAAATACCATTAGACTTACAATTACTATAAGTAAGAAAGATGAAATAGTGATTGAAACAACTAACTCGATAAGAGCAATACCTTTTTTCATATAATTTTACAAAAATTTAATATAGAACAGATTAACTCATTAGATAGCTTATCCTATATAAACTTAACACCCTTTTTTATTTGGTTTAAAAAAAATTAATCTGGTAAAATTAATGTGTATACTTTTGTTGCTTTACCTCCATCGTTAGCATAATTAAATGTTACCTTTTTATCAGTTAATTCAACAACAATTTCAAGACTTCTTGGATCTTTATTTAAATTAAATTCAATATCATTATAAACTGACTCAATCCATGCAGTAATTGCTTCTTCAACTTCGACATCTGTTTTTGGTGTTTCAAATGTAAATTCATCATTTGAAAATTCAAATGTTAAATCTCTTGTAAGTGCATCTGTCACCATCGCAGAATGTAATTGATCTAACTCCTGTTTTGAAGCAGAGTCCTTTGCTTTACTAATAACTGCTGTGTAAGATACAATACCTACCGTTGATAGAATGGCAATTATTGCAATAACTACTACTAATTCAACTAACGTAAATCCCTTTTTTCTTTTTTTTACTACACTTTGCATCATTTTTTTTAATCCCCCTTTTTATTTTCCATAAAATATTTTAACAAATTTTTCCAATAAATGTTGCTTTGTTAGTACCCTAATTCTAGCATAGTAAAATATGTGTGTCAACAACTTATTTTTGCTGTTCATAAAAACAAAATAAGCGCCTGATTTGGCGCTTGTCCCTTTATGTCGAAGTAACACTATAAGTTAATTTTTATAATGTTTTTAGTCGTATATTAGGTTTATTTATAAGTGCATATAACGCAAATAAATAATAAATATTAATTAGTTTTTTTGTCTTTTTTCCAAAAATAAAAGGGTAATTAAATTACCCTAATATCAATTTATTAATGTATAAATTAAAATTAATTCTCTGTTTTAATAATTGAACTAATGGCCGCAAAAATTAAACTAGCAACTGGCCAAACAATCCATGTTATATGCCAATCACGTGAAATAAAACTCCAAGCTAAATAGATAGCGACAATTAATGGCCAGTAAAAATTTGATATTTTTTCTTCTTTAGTATTTTCAAGAACTTTTTTATTTTCAAATTCACCTTCACATAACAAACGATCAAAGCTTGATTTAATACCAACAATATTAATTATTATTGTAGTCGCAATTGATACAATAAATAATAATAAACCAACCATTGAAATTATTACCATTCCTGATGCATCATAAATTGCGGAGATGACGAGTGGTAAAACACCTAGAATAATTAATGAAATTGCTAAGATCAATAAATAATTAAACTTTGGTATAAAGTTTTCTCTTCTTTCTTTAACAATACTATCTACACCATATTCTAGTTCAAACTTTTCTTTATTTATAAAACTATACTTCTTCATCATACTATCAGAAACAATAAATAACGCTACTGCTAAACATACTAATAAAAATAATACTGATAAACCCATGCTTACCGCAAATTTTTCAGTTACCTTGGTGCTATATTCTGTAAGAGCAGAAAGGATAATTAATAAAATTGGTGATATTATACAAAGAGATGCGCCAAGCCCTACTTGTTTATTAAAGGTTTTAGAAGCCTTTAAATAACTATTAGCTGTATCTAAATTAATCTTTCTTACATTTGCGTCATCATCATTTGAATAAATTGTTTCTTCAATATCATCTTTTAACAAGTAATCTGTTGTAACACCAAATATTTTGCCCATTTCAATTATTTTACTAATATCAGGAATAGCTATAGCTCCTTCCCATTTTGATATGGATTGTCTTGATACATTTAGTTTATCAGCAAGTTCTTCTTGTGACCAACCATTCTTCTTTCTTAATGCTAAAATCTTATCGGCTAAAATCATGTTTATTTCCTCCTAGTTAATTAAAATCTTTACCAAAATTATACTAAACTTCTTGGTTGCACACTACCAACTCGAGTTGGAAATTACGCAACTTATAGTTACTTATGGTGGAAATTCATTAAAAAAATAATTTTTAACTATATAAATTATACCCCATTACATTATCATTTGCAAATTAATATAAAATATTAAAAAACCAAGAGATATCTTGTCATTAACTCTTAGTTTTATTATACAAAATTAAATCCTAGAAATTTATAGGGTTTAATAGTTGAAAGGCTAGTTATTGGTGAATAAAGATCCATTGTATCAGGTAAGACAATACTTAAGAATAGAATAGTTTAAAGTTTTTAAGATGTAAATAAAATTCAACTTTCTTTATTGTGGTTGTTTGCCAATATAAGCCAAAATACCACCATCGACATATAAGATATGACCATTAACAAAATTTGATGCATCAGATGCTAAGAAAATTGCTGGCCCTACTAAGTCATCAGTTTCTCCCCAACGT
>JAEYPN010000022.1 GCA_023410715.1 Bacillota bacterium | reverse complement strand
ATTCATGTAATACTGTAGCATTTCCTTCAGCATCAACTTTAACCCATTGCCATAATGTATCAGATACCCAACCACCTATTCTATTTTCTTGTGTATCGCCAGTAGATTTGATTGCAATATCTTTTTTAGCAGTAAATACGAATAATAATCCATCTTTACCATAAATCATTGCTTGCCAACCATCAATAATTTTTACTCTTTCACTTAATGTTGCATCTGTAACACCATCATCATCTTTAGCAACTAATGTTGAACTACTTGTATTTAGTTTACCTAATACAGCATAGTTAGCAACTGTTCCATGAGCAATTGTCATAGAGAATAAATCTGAATGTCCACAAATACCATTTTCAAATTCATTTGAAGCCCATACAATATGTTCTATCATGTTGTATTTGCCTTCAGTTTCCCAGTCGCCTAATGATTTATTTCCAGTTACTTCTTCTTTATTTAATTCATCGCGAACCTTTTGTCCAGCAGCTATAACAGTAATATTAACTTTATTAGACTTACGTGGATCAGTTACAGAAGTTAATATGATTGCAGCTTGTCCTTCACCAACACAAGTAACTTTTCCCGTTTCATCAACTATTGCAACAGTTTCATCAGTAGAAGTAAATTTTACATCTCCACTTCCAACAGGAGTTACATTGTAAACGATTTCAATTTCATCATTAATTTTAGCAACAATTGATTCTTCGCTTGTAATATTAACTTTAACTTCTTCATTATAAGTTTCATTATTTAAATCATTAGTTAACTTAATTTCATCAATATAAGTATCAACTACTTTAGTAGGACTATTGCCAATAGCGCTATCCCATGTGCCAAATCCAAAAATTAAATCACCTAAAGTTTTAGGATTTGCTTTTGCTTCTAATGGTCCATCAATTGCAAATCCATTTGCAGTTTGGCCATATTTTGAAGCATTAGTTAATCTTGTTAAATCAATAACTATACGATACCATTTATTAGTTTCTAATTCATATGCAAATTTGCCTTCAGAAGATGCGTATAAATCCTTTAATTCTTGAGGAGCATCATCTCTTAAAATGAAATTCCAATAATAATCCATTTGTTTTCCATATTCTTCAAAAATATATGTGTCAAAATATGTATATTTTGTTTGAACAAGTAATTTATTTAAACCAGTTGATTCACCATCAAAATAAACCCAGAATGATAAATACTTAGCATTTGATAATAATGCTGTGTCTGATCCTAATAAACATGCGTCATTTAACCAATTAACGTTTGTATCGAACCAATGTATTTTAGCACTAGTATTGCCTTTATAACTATATTTAGTGCTGATTTCAATTGGATAAAATTCGCTAGTTTGAGCAATTCCTTGTTCATAATCCATTGTTGTAAAAACATTAATGTTCTTATCAATACTGTTTCCAGCTTTATCTGTAGCTTTAACATTAACTACATAACAACCTTTTTCACTAGCAGTGAATTTACCATTTGTAAGTGTAACATCAGTATTGTCAAAAGTAACTTTTATTACCGGAGTAACATCACCGTCAAGATTATCTTTAGCAACAACATTACTTAAATCAACTTCTGCGCCAATTAAAACTAAACTATCAGAAGTAATTCCCGTAATTTCTGGGGCTGATAAGTCTTTAACAGTAATAACAAATGATTTTTCTAAACATTGCTTATTTTTGTTGCCATAATAAACTTTGTAAGTAACTTTATAATCACCTAATTTAGCTGGCTTATATTCACCAGCTTCAATTGTTTTAACTGCACCATCAGCATCTTTGATTTCGATTACTGCGTCATGCCATAAACCTTCTGCATCTTTAATCGATACAGGCTCGATTGTATAGCTTTCACCAAAGTTCAATTCTTTTGTTGTCTCATCAATTTTAAAATTCTTACTTAAAACATCATCAACTTCATTTTTAGAGCATCCTACAAAAGAGAGCAATGCTACTAAAACAGTAAAAAATAAAAATAGTTTTCTTCTCATATTATTCCTCCTTATTTTTAAATATGCTCCTATATAATATCATTTAATAATTAATGCAAAAATGGTTTTTTTTTGATAGTTGTTGTCGTTTTTTTGTTTATTCAATTTCAAATGATTTTAATCCAATATCAATTGTCTTGATTCTTTTATCTTCAACTGTAATGATGCGAGACAAAAATTCAGAGATTGTTTGCTTTTTCTTTTTACTATAAAAAGTAAAAATCATATTACATATCATGAAAATGAATGACAATGTTCCTAAAGTAAACATATTAAAAAATTTAAAAAAACTAACAAACATAATATCTACAAAGGAGGTTATATCAAACGAAATCAATAATACTAGTAATGGCGTAAATAAATAGATAATAAATGAACATAAATAATTAATTATTATTTGGCCCGTTTCAACATCTTTTTTGTCATAACTTACTCTAGTTAATCTAAATAATCTCATAAATAAAGTTCTTCCATCTTTATTAATACATGGTATTACAAAATAAATAATTAATGAGGTTACCAAGTAAATAATTATTAACGCATAAATATAATTCCTATATAAATTTGAATATGTATCACTATATTCATTTTGTACAACTATATAAGTCGTATTATTTTCGATAAAATCAGTAACTAATTCTTTAACCATCTCTAAATAATTACTTTTTGTTATGTCAAATAAAGTACTATCTTCTGAAGTATCTTTAAGAGAAGCGAACATTATCTTTGCAGCTTCATATGTGATTATAGGATATGTATTTGAATCATAAATACCATTATTTGTTTTTATTTTTGTTAAATAATAATTCCCGTTTATATCTTCATTGAATAGAGTATATTTTTCCTTGTTTGTAATTCGGTAAGTATTTATATAATAAAAACATGGGTCATTATTTTCATCAGCTTTTAGAACTCCTTCAAATAATGAATCATTTATTCTTTCATCATTGTTATTTAGAAATGAAGTATAAATTTGACTATAAACATAATTAATAGCAACTCGTTCCATTGATACTAATTTCAAATTTCCATCTTCATCTTCTTCTAAATAAGTAAGTTTTGTGGAAGCAGAAATATCAGCTAATTGATGCTCGTATTCATTAATGTTTGTTACCATATTTTTGTATTTTGCTGAACTTTGATATATACCAATGAAAATCATAAATAGTATAACGATAATAATAAACATTGATAAATAATCAAATAATCCAATATAAAACTTTTTCCCTCTTTTTAATAAATTTTCACTTTCTAATAATACTTTTGTGTTCATGAAATACCTCATCTTGTCTATGCTAATATGCATATTTTTGTTGATTTTATCACTACATATATATAATGTCAATAAAGATATATCTATATATAATATTAATACATCAAAAACAAATTTTTCTTGTAAATGTTTTACACAGTGTAAAATATTTTGTGTAAATAGCTTTTTAAGAAAATAAAATTTTACTTTAGTATAATTTATTTCTTGTTTAATTAAACATATTATTTAACTCAGCTTACACAAGTTTAAAACTTTTATGTTTTCTCATTTAAAATCTTTGGTTATGATCTTAAACATATATACTAAAGAATTAGTAAGATTAGTTGATTAATTATCTAATCTCTTTAGGAAAAGGCAAAAGAGTAAATAATTATAGATCACTCTTTAGCATTTCGATAACTTTTGAATGTTTTTATTCCGTTTATTAGTAAAGTTTTTTAAGTCTACTTTATAACTTTCTAAAGTATTTTTAAAATAAAATGATTTAAGAACAGCTAATATATCAAAACCTAAAAGCGTGTGCAACATTACGTGCAATATGATCCAAGCACAATTGATGTTTTACTTTATAATAAACGTTAGAAATCACATCTCTTATTCATGGGATAATCCATTATTTGGGAAAAAAGCATTTTTCTATACCAAGTTTTTTTAGATCTGATAACACTATTTCACAGTTATATAAAGATTAAGTTAGATAAATACGATATGGTATGATTCTTTATATCCACTCTAGTTATGGCAATAGCCAAATATAGAGCTTCTTTATTTGCTGTATTAAGTTTTTAAAGTTTAATCGTAATAGCTGTTTAGACTATTACCAGAGTTAAAACTTTTACGATCATATTTATTGTAATCAAGAAATCAGCAAAGGGAATCTTCTTTGTATATTGGTTTTTGACCAATATATTATACTAAAAGATGATTCCCTTTTCCATATTTTTATTTAGATAAAACATTTTACACTATGTGTTTTCACTAGCAAAAGTTATTGCTTACTCAATATTATAAATACATAACTATTAAACTATAATTGGCATAGATCCATGTTCGTTATACTTTACTTTAAAAAATTTTTCCCCTACTTTAATTATACACCATAATAAACAAAAGAGTTAAATAATTTTTACAAGCCATTTTTAACTTGCTTAAAGAGTTTGAACGAGAATTATTTGATTATGTAAATTGGTATAATAATTTAAGAATTTATTGTAGCTTAGGATATTTATCACCAATAGCATTTTAACAACTATCTATATAAAATTTGTATTAAAAATAGTTGCCAATCCATCACTTCATTTCTTACTTATAATCATATTAACATAATATTAAAAATTAATTTTTTTATCAATATACCTGTTTTTCTTGTTCTCAAAAAAACCTCCAGCAAATTGCCAGAGGTGAATTTGTTAAGATTTCTTTCTGAATATAATATAGATTAAAATGCTCGCTATTATTGGAACAATAAAAATTAATGTATAAAATAATGATTGTGTATAAAATGGAGCTGAATAACTTTCATCATATTTTACAAATGATATTATACATAATACAGCATAAGAAATTGATAGGAATATTAACATTCCCAATGATATAGACTTTATCATTTTATTGATATTGCTTTTTAAGTTAATCTTTTGTATTTTTAGCATTATACAATAAGATATTACAAATAGTACATAATAAACTATTTCCCATGGATATATTACTACTTTAGTTGCTACTTCAAAGTATATTAATATTGGTGTTATAGCAAGTGCAGCAGCAATAAAAGAATGTAGCATATTCTTATTATAAAATGGAGTTACTAATCCTAATATAATAAATGTTATTGGAGCTATAAATAATCCATACGCCATTGGTGATGTTGGATCAACTGTAAACATCCAATGAGGTATTAGTATTGCAATTAACGCATATGAGATGAATACTAAAATATTAGATGCATAACTCTTATATTTATTTAATTTTTCATTCGTTTTAATAGCAATAGTTTTAACGTCATCATCACCTAATAATTCATCAATTGTTACATTTAAGAGTTTTGCTATATCTTTTAATGTATCAATATTAGGATAACCGTTGTCGTTTTCCCATTTGCTTACAGCATTTCTTGTTACAAATAGTTTAGCAGCAAATTCTTCTTGTGTTAGATTATTATCAGCTCTATACTTTTTTAATTTTTCACTTAGCATAAATTTCACCATCCTTTATGCCATCATTATATGTTAATTTATATTGAATAACACGACACTTTTCGTTACATTAAAGGAAAATTATTTATTATATTTCTTTTTAGAAAAATACACTATAAAACCAGCCGCAATATTAGCTATCAATGTAAAATATGCAAATGAAAACCAAATATCTCTAACGTAATAAGTATCTGATGTTATACATTTAAATTGATTATTACCAACATCTATCAGTTCAAATTTAGTATCATTACTATTATAAATAATATAATTTTTATACTTTATCATACGCAAAATAATAATCACATCGTTATCATAAGCGATATACATTCTTTCAAAACCATGTATTATTGCAATTTTAAATCCATCAAGATAATATTCACCACTTGTTTCATTATAAAACGCTTCTAATTCTTCTTCACTTTCAAAGAATGTTTTTATTTCATATATCTTACTTTCAACTGGTAAGCTTTCAACATAATCAAAATGATGAACAACAATTGAATCTAATTCACTTAACATTTTAATTGTATATGATCCATTATACACATTAACTTCAAATTTGCCTTCATTTTGTAATACACTATCATCATATTTTTTTAACTCAAATTTATCAATTGAAAGTAAATTTAAAACTAATATACCAATACTAATTACTGCACCTATGCATGTAAATATTAAACCTACTTTTAGTTTTAGTTTGTTATTATATCTAATTCTATTTTTTAATTCTTCACTTGCATTATATTTTTCATCACTTAATATTTTTTGATCATATGAGTAGATGAAAAAAGGTGATAAAACTACAAATCCATATAAGCATTTAAGTAATAAGTTCTTTTTTAATTGGAAGAATAGTAAATCTGAATTATCATCTTCTAAATCTAATTTATTTAAGAAATTATTTGAATTAATTATTGAGAATATTAAACCTATTCCATAAGCTAATAATCCAACTATTAATGATATAGTTCCAAATACTTCTTCGTTTTCGATAGCTATACCATTATTTTCTTTTAGTAGTAAAATTCCTAAGAATAAGAATATATAAGCGCCAGTTAATATTCCTAATGAAATATAAACTTGATTTGAATATTTATTCATCAGATTCTTTTTTAAATTGTCTTTTATTTTATTTGTTTTAGTTTCAATATATTGTTCATTTGATTTCTTTTCTAGTTGAACATTATTATTGTTTTTAGCACCTCTTAATAATTCATCCGAAGTGATGTTAAATAAATCTGCAATAACTGGTATTAATGAAAGGTCAGGATATGATACTTCATTTTCCCAGTTAGAGATTGTTTTATTGGATACACCTAATTGTTCTGCTAATTGTGATTGAGTGTATCCATTTGCTTTTCTTAATGTAGCTATAAACTTACCGATTGATTTTGCTTCCATACAAGCACCTCCTTTCGATTAAAATTCTATAATTTAAGGATTAATTTATAAACCCATTGATTATGGAATTTTGTCCCAGATTTTAGGAATTGTATTTATAGTAGGGTTTTAAATGGTTTATATAGATAATTTTCATCATATTCAATCTCTATATTATTATATGTTTTAGTGGTTAGCCACGTAGGTTCAAACATTGCACAACTAAATATAAGTAATATAACATTCCTTTCTTTTTCATCTACATAAGATTCTGCTTCATCATTTGCCTCAAAAAAATGCAACATTATATGGTCTTCTGAATCAGAAGCTGTACACTGGACATAACATTCATATTTAAAATCATCTGTATTTGTTTGTTTATGAAATACTTTATATCCAGCTTCTTCATTAACTTCAATTACATCTTGACATGTAATTTCTTTTTTTGTATTATCACATGATATCAATACAAATATTGATATTAATAATAGCATTGATAAAAACATCTTTTTCATCGTTTTCATCTTCTTGATAAGTGTTAATAGTATATCATATTTCGTAGAAGAAATAAATATAATGCATACACACCTTCTTTGAGACCTGAAAGAAGCAACGTGTAGAGCAAACAAAAATCAAATATCATAGACATCAAATTGTTTGTTTATTATAAAGATAGGTGTTTGACAAACTTGGAGTTTAATTACTTCGATTTAAGTGCTATCTGCAACAACATTTCCTTAAGTTATTATAAATTAAAAAAATGCAACATTACACCTTAAGCATAACATTGCATTTGTTCATTTTTAAATCTATTTATTTGTTGATATGTAGTTATTTAATTATTATAAATAAAAATTATTTATGCTGACTTCTTTCGTAACCACCCCTCAAAACTAATTTCACTACCGTCTCAAAGGAAACTGTATCTCTTCTTAGCGGAATATAAGTCGCATCAAGGTATATTACTTCAAGTTCACTTTCTAACTGTTTTTGTTTAAAAGTATCAACATTGGCTATAACCTGTTCTGTAATATTAGATATTGTACCTTTACTATATTTCTTATAATAAAGAGATTCAACGATAATTGATATCTCTTCAGTTGATAGTCCAGTTTGAAATAACTTAACAATTATTTCTTCAGTCCTTGTGTCTTTAGTTCATACTTAAGAACAATTGGCGATTCAAACTCTGAATTTCGTTCTCTAGGAATAACTAGATTTAATACACAATAACTAGTATTAAGTTCTCTTTCATAAGAACCATTCCTTGAATTTGTCTTACTTAGTCCACTTCGTTCATATTTTTGATAGTTAAGTAATTCTGATAGTTCGATTTTAAGTAGGTCATTCACGGCTCTTTCAACCTCTGATCTAATTAATTCTTTAATAGTTTCATCATTTTTTCACCTTTTAGGGGACAACTTATAATTTTTGTGATAAAATCATTCATGGGAAAACCTCCTGTGTTTAAGATGTTTTGGCAAACTTATTATAACACTAAGGTTTTCCTTTTTTATACCAAATTTAAATTATTCAATTTTGAAAGTCCACAAAATATTATACAATCTCTTTTTATTTTTAAAGAAATAAGTAAACTCAATAATTATTTAAATTGACAATATTATTTTATTTAATTTCAATCCGCATTATAGTTTTATTTATTTATCTATCAATATAAAAATAAAAATCTTCAATCGTTAAATGAAACAACCGATTGAAGATGATTATTAATTTTTAAATTGTCTACTTAATCTTCTTTTTTATTTAATCTTGGTATACTGGTGAAAACTTTGCTCCCTTTGCCAAGTTTACATTTCTAAGATCAATAATAGGTACAACAAATGCTCCTCTAGAATCATCAGTAATTGAATATATTTTTTCTCTTATATAAGGAAAAGTAACAGATACAGACAAAGATTCTAACATTTCTTTTTCCATTTGATTTTTCCAATTTATATCGTTTATTTTAAATTCAGAACTAAAAATAAACTTAGAAATATCATCGTCTATAAATTTTATACTAACTTCCAAAATAATTTCAAATATTTTTGAGTTTTCATCAAAAATGCTGTTATCAGTTTTGATAATAAAATATTCTACTGGGGTGCTTTTTTTTCTTGAATATGAAGTATATAATAGTTTATACCCCTTAAAATCATATACAGGAATGTTTTTAGCCATAATAGCTCCTTTCTAAGCTGAAAATGTAAGATTTTTATTATTATGTTTTTTTTGTATATTAAAACCTTCATTTTCTATATTGCAACTATAATTAGTGTTAAAATTTACTTGGTTAATTATTTCAGAATATATTTTTACATTTTCTACATCATACTTAATCTCAGTATCATAACTGTTTACTAAATAAAATTCGCTAATTAATTCAGGGTTCAAATCTAGTAAATATAAAAATCTAGCAGTTGCACCTTTTATAGGATTTTTTCCTTGTTCCCATTTTTCAACAGTTTTTTTTGTAACACCAATTACAGAAGAAAATACTAGTTGTGTCATATTTAATTTATTACGTAAGTTTTTTACAAAATCTTTATCAATCATTCCGTCAATATCTAAATATTTAATTTCGAATGTCCTTGCTTTTTCAAACCAACTTAAATTTAGTTTCTCCATTTTTTCTCTCCTCCATTATTATAATGAATCAGTATATTTATTTAACATTTTTTTTACCTTATTTTCAGATTTTTTATCAATGTTTTCTTCTTTATTTTTCTCAAAAACATGTAAAATTATACACCAATGATTTAAATTATCAACTATAGCTATACATCGCAAACCGCCACTTTTACCTTTGCAATTCTCACTATCCGCAATTCTAAATTTTGAATAAGTAATTTTTGCATTATTAAAATAGCGACATGAAATCTCTACATATGTTTTTCCCCGGGGTCCTTTTTTCAATAATGCTCCAATTTCTTCAGACATTAATTTTAAAAAAACATCATCATAACATTTTAAATCTTTTTCTAAATTAAAAGGTGACATATTACCAAATACATTAACTATTGCTCCATGATCAATTTTCACTTTATATTCAACGCTACATTTAATAATATTCACCCCATCCCTATTTAATGATACATTTTTTTACCCTATTTAATAGGACTTTTTAATTATATCATGTTAACCATTATAAAGTCAAGCATTAAATATTTGATTTTTTTAATTATTTTTGTATTAAACGATGTTAAAAAAATTAGTAAACGCAACAACTAATTTTATTTTGTAATTTTTACTTTTTTATTTAAAATATATTTTTTTAAATATACAAAAATAATAAGTATTGTATATATATTAAATATAAAAAGAACAAATTTACCCTAAAAACGCAAAAAAACTCTAAGATTATCATAATTTTAGTATGATCATAATCTTAGAGCTTTTAATTATTTAGTATATCTTAATAATTTTCTGTTCTTACTTCAAAGAAGCTTTGTGGATGTAAACAAACTGGGCAAACTTGTGGAGCTTTTTTACCAATAACTAAATGTCCACAGTTACGGCATTCCCACATTGTTTCTTCTGCTTTTTCAAATACTTTTTGCATATCAACATTATTTAATAATTTTAGATAACGTTCTTCATGAGTCTTTTCAATAGCAGCAACCATTCTAAATTTAGCAGCTAGAGCTTTAAAGCCTTCTTCTTCAGCGTCTTTTGCAAAACCTTGATACATATCTGTCCATTCATAGTTTTCACCTTCAGCAGCTGCCTTTAAGTTAGCTGATGTATCGCCAAGTAAGCCTAATTCCTTAAACCATAATTTAGCGTGTTCTTTTTCATTATTAGCTGTTTGTTCGAAGATAGCAGCTATTTGTTCATAGCCTTCTTTTTTTGCTACTGAAGCAAAATAAGTATACTTGTTTCTTGCTTGTGATTCACCGGCAAAAGCGGCTAATAAATTCTTTTCTGTTTTAGTTCCTTTGTAATCCATTTTTTTCTCCTTTTCAAATTATATTATTTTTCTATTTTATTTTCCCCAAACATTCCTCACAAATACCCGTAATTACAAAATCAATATTTTTTATCTCATAATTACGTAATTTTTGATAAATGTTTAAGGTCGTTGATAGATCATTAGTCCCTACGTCGATAACTTTACCACATCCATCACACTTAAAATGTATATGTGGATAAACTTTCTTATCAAAATGATCTTCTTTATTCGTTGTAATTTTTAAAATCTGATCATTCTCACTTAAAAAATTCAAATTCCTGTACACTGTCGCTAAGTTAATGGAAGGCATTATTTTTTTAGCTCTTTCTAAGATAGTTTCAGCGGTCGGATGATCATAACTATTCATGACCACTTCATATATAACATTCCGTTGTTGAGTGTTCCGCATAGTATCTCCTTATTGATAATGATTATCATTATTATAGTACTATTTATATTATTTGTCAATATCGTTAGGAAAAACTATTTTCTTAATTTCCTCTGGGGTATTAACAATATATTCAGCTTTTACTTCTTCTAATTCATGTCTATCTCTAAATCCCCATAAGACACCACAAGCTTTCAAATTTCCGTTATGTCCTGTCATAATATCAATATTAGTATCACCAACAAATAAGGTTTCTCTTGCTTCACATCCCATTTTTTCTAGTAAGATATATAAACCTGTTGGATCTGGTTTAACAGGAATACCTTCAACATTTCCTTGTATGTCAGTTATTAAATCACCAAAGTATTTCTTTGTAATCACTTCAGCAATTGACTGAGTCTTATTAGTTAGCATTCCCACTTTTATATTATTTTCTTTAAAGAATTTTAATAACTCAATAATTCCTTCATATGGGGCAGTCTTGACTGCGCTATGATCTTTATAATAATCAATGAATTCTAAATAATATTTATTCACATCTTCACTTAAAATAGTTGCTGGAAGAAATCTTTTTGTTAAGGTTAAGTTACCATTGCCAACCATGTAACGATATTTATCAACTTCATGAATCGGAAAGCCATATTTATTACAAATATAATTTGCACTATCAGCTAGATCATCTATTGTATTAAGAAGTGTGCCATCTAAATCAAAAACTACCGCACTATACATACTTCATATTCTCCTTTTAAACAAGTAAATAAATTAACAAATTTTATTGATAATACCAAAATTATAATCATAAAAATAAATTTTATTTACTACAAATATTATATCATAATATTTCCCAATTTAAATAAAAAAACCATAAAAATTATTAAATATTTCTATGGTCTTTATATTATTTTTCTTTTTTTCTCATTACATAATAAAAGAGACGCTTAATATCATTACTATCTAAAAATGGGTATAACAAGTTGACATTTACATCCGAATATTTTCCCTCTATATATTTATCAACAAACTTAGATAAACATGATTTACTTACAAATGGTACTATATGAGAGATTTTTATATCTAAATTAAGATCTAGAGCTTTTATAAATAAAGCATCACAGTCTTCACGTGAAGCAAATGGAAGTACGACTTCAATCTTTAAGTTTTTAACTGCTTCATCTTTTTTTATGATACTTTTAATCAACTCATGAATATCTGCTTTTGATAAAAATGGCAACGCCCCATAAATTGAATGGTTATTAAAATTAAAGATATTTTTATAATTATTATGTTTTTCTGCATCATCGTCATCATCTAAATCATCATCATCATCATTATCGTCTTCATCTAACAACTCTTCAATTTTTTCTAATTCTTCTTCAATTTCTTCATCTAAATCATCTAAATCATCTTCACTTGTCGATATAATTTCTTCTTTTCTTTTTCTTAATTCCTTGGCTTCTTCATATGTTATTTCTTCATAAGATACTTTACCATCTTTAATCACTTTTTTTAAAAACATTTTATTTTCCTCCTAAAAATTTTTGTTCGCCTACTGTTAGTTTAACCCATAAATCATTTAAATTTATTTCAACATTTTTATCTCTAATTGCCTTCAAAACAATCATTCTTTCATTTGGTGATAATTGATAAAAAATATCAGAAATATCAACATCAATCTCATTATTAATCAGTTTATAAATTACATAACCTCGATCATGTCCTTTGAAGATATCGTTTATATCAACGCTAATCTTCTTATTTTCATTCAAACATAAGATTTCTTCAAAGCTAATTTCAAAAATTTGGCATAATGAAAGTAATGTTTCAATTGAAGGAATAGCTGAACCATTTTCCCATTTTGATAAAGCTTGCCGTGTTACAAAAAGCTTACATGCCAAATCATCCTGGGTCATCCGTAATTTTTTCCGATAGTAGGCTATTTTTTCACCTACTTGATAGAAATCAATCATTTTTTCACCTGCTTACAAAACCATTATATAATTTCTTTAGTTTTTTGTCACGCAACATTGCGTTGCATAAAATAAAAAATATACACCATCAAATTTTCATTATTTATTATATAATATTATTAGGTGATATTATGCAAAAATTCTATATTAGACAAAAAATATTAAGTTTTGTCGACAAGTACAATGTTTATAACGAAAAAATGGAATTAATGTATTTCGCAAAGAGTGATTTTTTTACTTTAGCAGCTAAATTACATTTGTATAGAGCTGGTCTAGATCAAGAAATATATTTAATAAAAAAAAGATTATTTACGTTTTTACCAAAATATGATTTATATAAAGACAATAAAATTGTAGCGACAATTAAGAAAAAATTTACATTCTTAATTCAAGCCCTTCATATTGAAAGTGAGTATGGCAATTTTGACATCATAGGTGATTTTTTAAACCATAATTACTCTATCAGTAAAAATAATCAGGAAGTATGTAAATTAAAGAAAGTTTGGTTAACTATTGGTGATTCATATGAAATATTAATTGAAGATGATGAAAATATAGATTTTTATATTGCCTTAGTTATTTTAATCGATAATTGTTTACATAACGGGTCAAGCACAAATTCGAAAGGTAGTAACGCTAGTAGGCGATAATTTAATTTATTAATAATTTTTATGATATAATATGTGTGTATTTAAACTAATTGATTTATTTAAAGATATATATGTAAAGGAGTAATATAGTTAATCTATTTATTGATTAATTATATGGTGATTTAAAATGAATATCTATGAATCAGCCCAAGATTATTTAGAAAAAATACTAATGCTTGAAAAAACAGGAAAACCTGTTCGTTCGATTGATATTTCAAGAGCAATGAATGTCACAAGGCCAAGTGTTTACCGTATCATTAAAAATTTGAGTAACGATAATTATATTATAGTTGAAAATCTTAAAATACGTTTAACTGAAAAAGGTCGAGAAATTGCTGAAAAGATGTATGAAAGGCATATTACTATTGCCAATTTCTTAATAAGTTTAGGGGTTTCAGAAGAAACAGCTTTTCATGATTCATGCAAAATTGAACACGATTTAAGTGATGAATCATATAGTGCTATAAAAGCTTTAATAAACAAAAATAGTTAATAGGTACTATTAATATTATTCTATAAAAAATATAGGACTCATTTTTAATTGAGTCCTTTTTATATGCATCTATCTTATTTTATATAATTTTTTGTTGCAAACCCACAAAGTAGACATATTCTTTTTTATAAAAAATTAAATAAGGATTAAGTACGGTAATTTTATTTTCTTAATTTTATTCATTAAAGTCTTCTTCTTTTTCTTTTTCTAAATTTTCTTCTTAATTAGTATCTAAAACATTTGACTTTAACTATTTTTATTCATCTTCTTTTAGAAGTTCATCAATAGAAATTTAAAAGCTACAAAAAGTCTCTTAAGCATTGATAAACTAGACTCTTTTAAATTTTGTCCATATTCACCAATCCCTTGGGTGCTAATTCATAATTTTTTTGTTTATTGTTTCTTCGTTAAATTCAATTTTTTACAAGAATATTTAATTTTATTTTTAATTCATAAGATAGTTAATTTAAATTTCCCTTACAATGTAATTAAATTAATTTGCTAATATTAATTTATTTAAAATAAATATAAAAAATCTCCGAAGTATTTAAAGTAATTTACTTCGGAGATAATATATTTTCTATTAGCTTTTTATATTAGAATTCTATACGATGATTATTGGCATAAAGAATTCCATCAGTTAACACTATTTTTAAAATAATCGTATTTTCATCATCTTCGTTAATATGACCATTATAGTACCAACTTTTAAATGCTTCTTTAAGTATTTCTAATAATTCTTTATTCTTTTCAAGTTTTATTGAACCTAGGTTTTCTCCTTTTGCGTGTCCACTAAACCATTCACCTGAGATTGCAAGGATATTATTATTCATAATATGTTTCATCTTTTTAGATAAGGCATAAGTTATCGTATAAAAAGCTTCCCCATCAAAATAAGCATCAACATTTCTAACCCAAGGAAGGTTATTTTCATCAACTGTAGCTAAAGACACAATTGAATCTTTATTAAAACGCTCCATTAAAACTTCTCTTACTTTGTCACTTAAGACTTTATCATTTTCTTTTTTGATCTTGCCAATATACATCAAATGATGATTATAAGCAAAATATTGTTTATTCTCACATAATCTTAAAGATAAATCTAAATAAAAATTTCTTACTTCTTCTTTAGCATTTTCAAGTGTTGATAATCTTGTTCCCGTTACTCCTTCTTGACCAAAAAGCGTTAATTTTTCAAACCCAAGGCGCTTAAAAAATGGAAGTATTTCTAAAGCATTAATGAATGTTGCTTCGGTAAAAGCTGATCCACTCCACGTAATATCTTTTTCCATACATTCATATAAGTCTGTTGCTTGTTCATTTATAATACTAAAAGGTTCTTCTGATAAATAATAGTTAAGTCCAGCAGAAATAGTTATAAATGTCGCAAAAAATACACCATCATCTTTTAAATGTTTTTTGGCTTCTAACACACATTTTTCTCGATCTTCAACCTTAAATAAATGATATAAAGGACCCATTAATAAGACATTATCATACTTTGTTAAATCAAGCTTTGATAAGTCTCTTGCATCACATTCATATGCTTTAATACTAACGTTATTTTCTAAAGCTTTCTTTCTTGCTAATCTAACATTTTCAGTACTTAAGTCAATAAGCGTAACATCATAGCCTAATTTAGCTAAATATATACTATATCTTCCAGGTCCCCCACCAATATCAAGAACAGTTCCTTTTTTAAGATATTTTGCCATCATTTTTATGGTTATTTCCCATTCAAAGTGAAATCCTTCAAGCCTTTCCCATTCATTTAAAGAATTCTTATCATAATTTTCCTTTACTAAAATTGCTTCATCCATATAAATTCCCCCTACTTTTTCAGCTTTAAACCATCTTTAAAGGCATTACCAACTATATCACCAATATTGCGGTACTTATGATTAATCATATCATATGCAACTGGCTTAAGCTTTAATATATCAATCTTATCATCAGTTAAAATCTTTTCATCTACAGAAACATTAACAACTTCCCCAAGTAAGAGTTCGGTTTTTTCATCAAAACTCAAAAATTTACATTCAAGTGTTAAAGGTAACTCATTAATAATTGGCGCATCAATAAATTCACTTTTTGTAATAGTCCATTTTGTATTTTTTAGTTTATCTTGTTTATCATTACCAGAGACAATTCCAATGTAATCAGCATCAATTGTATTACTTTCATTAGCAATACTTACCGTAAATGCTTTTTTAAGCATAATATTTTTATAAGTCTTATGTTCATGACTTATAAATATTGCGACTTGTTTAGTATCAGCGATTGTTCCCCAGGCAGCGTTCATTGCGTTAGGCGTACCATTAGAGTCATATGTCGCGATAACTAAAACAGGTAATGGATAAAGATATGATTTTGGTTTTAAATTCTTTCGCATAAAAATACCCCTTTTATTTTTTAATTGCCCAACGAAGCTTAGTTGATGTCGCTCTTGGGTTATTATAGCATTCTTCCCTTGATGGTCTTATAACTTCATCACTTATTTCTTTAAAAGTACCATTTAAATAATATTCCTTAAACATTTTTTTTACTAAACGGTCCTCACCAGAATGAAATGTTAGAATCGCAACTCTACCATCACTATTCATCACTGTTGGTAATTTTGTTAAAAATTCAGTTAAAGCTTCAAACTCGCTGTTAACTTCAATTCTTAAAGCTTGAAATACTCTTTGCGCACTTTTTTTAGCGTTAACTTCTCTTTCCTTAGCTGGTAAAAAATTTAGTGCATCTTTAATAATATTATATAGTTTAGTTGTTGTATCAATTAACCCATAAGATTTATATTGGCAGATTTTAGCGGCAATTTGTTCAGCAAACGGTTCATCAGAATTTTCCACTAAAATATTTTCAATTTCATATTTTTTTAAGCCCATTAATACATCACTTGCAGGTACTCCTATAAGCTGATTAAGTCTTAAATCAAGTGGACCATCTTGCTTAAATGAGAATCCTCTTGCTGGGTCATCAACTTGCATTGATGAAACTCCTAAATCAGCTAATAAAAAATCACATTTTTTATTTTCCACTACTTGGTCTAAATTTCTAAAATTTATATTATGAGCAGAAAAATCTTGATCTGTATAACCTAAACTTGTAATACGCTCTTTTGTTTTTTCAATTTCTATTGAATCGATATCTAAACAATATAAATGTCCAGTATGATTTAATTTTTCAAGCATCTTTAAACTATGTCCACCATAGCCAAATGTCGCATCTAAACCAATTTCTCCTTCTTTAATCTTTAGAATATCAAGGATTTCATTTACCATAATGGGAATATGTGTTCCAGCTGGCGTATTCCCTTTTTGAATAATTCTTTCAATCGTGTCTTGATATTTATCAGGATTAAACTCTTTATACTTTTCGTTAAAGCTTCTTGGATATTTTCCTTTATAATGCGCTCTTCTTTTATGTTCTTCCATGTTAACTCCTTAATGTACTTATGACATATGAATATTATACTATATCTAGGTTTTTTTAAAGGATAAAAAAATAATTTGTAAAAAGTATAAAATTTTTATTAAAATGTAAAATATTAAAAAATTTTTAATGATAATTTATTTAAATTTTCTAACAATAATATAAAATGAGGCGTTTATATGAATAAAAATAATCAAATTTTAAGATCAGAAAATCATTCAATCTTTAATTATTTAACAAAAAATTATATTAGTAAATTAACAAGCAAAAATCAACTTGTATTAGTTGGTAGAATTAATAACCCTGGTATCTATACATTACATAAAAATATGACTTTAGATGAATTAATAACAAAAGGTGAAGGAATTAGACATAAATCTAATTTTAAATTTGCGCTAATTGGTATGGCTAATGGTTACTTAATGTTTGAAGAAGATCTTGATAAACAAATTGATGTAAATGTTCTTAAATACGACCATCCATCAGTTATTATTTTTTCGTCTAATGATTGTGCCGTCGAGTTTTCTATTTATTATTTAGAATATCTTTTAAATGAAAAAGAAAAAATTTTAGCTGATGATATAAAAATCAAACAAATAATAAAACTTAAACGTTTATTTGATTTAATCAGTAAAGGTCAAGCCAAAACAGTAGATATTTACACTATTAGAGAAGAATTAAAGATTTTAAAACAGCTTTTACCTAATGCATATATTTTATTAGATGAAGTCTTTAGAAGACATTATAATGAAATACTTACCCATGTTGAAAAGAAAATGTGTCCAACACTTGAATGTAGCAATTTAGCAAAAATCACTATTTTAACTAAATGTATCGGTTGCGATAAATGTAAGCCAGCATGCCCTGTAAATTGCATTGTTGGGGAATTTAGAAAACAACATATAATTGATTATGATAGATGTACACATTGTGGTGCTTGTATCCAAGTATGTCCAGTTAATGCTATAACGAGCGGAACAAATAGCGGCCGCTTCTTGCGGGATTTAGGAAACGAAAGAAAAACTATTGTGGTACAGATTGCTCCGTCAATTAGAGTAAGCCTGGGTGAAGGTTTTGATTTTCCATTAGGTGTAAATATAGAAAATAAAATTTCAGCAGGCTTGAGACAATTAGGCGTTAAATATGTGTTTGATACATCCTATGGCGCTGATTTAACCGTCGTTGAGGAAGAAAAAGAATTTTCTCAAAGGTTTGAAAAATACTTAAATGGTGATAAAAGTGTTAAATTACCAATTCTTACTTCATGTTGCCCGAGCTGGGTCAAGTTTTTTGAAAAAGAATACCCAGATTTATTAGATGTTCCATCAAGTGCAAAATCACCAATGGAAATGTTAGCATCAGTCACAAAAAACATCTGGGCTAGAGAAATTAAAATTCCCAAAGAGGATTTAATTATGGTCGCTATAATGCCATGCACAGCAAAAAAATATGAAGCAGCCAGAGAAGAATTTTCAACCGACCTAATTTATGATGTTGATTATGTCATTATGACTAGCGAACTTATTGATATCTTTAAAAAAACAAAAATTGATTTAGCAAGTTTAGATGATGCACCAATTGATAAAATAATGGGTAATTATACGGGTAGTGGAATAATATTTGGTAGAACCGGTGGTGTTTTGGAGGCTGTTGTTAGATCATATGTTAAACAAACTAAAGGAATTGAACTTGAAGAAAGCACTTTTGACTCTTTAAAAGGTCAAAAAGGCTTTAGAAAACTTAAAATTGAAATTGATGATTTAAAGCTAAATCTTGGTGTGGTAAATGGTTTGGAAGAAGCTAGAGAAATGTTAGATAGAATAAGAAATAATGAAGAATTTTTTCACGTTATTGAAATAATGGCTTGCCCAGGTGGCTGCATTAATGGCGGTGGGCAACCAAAAGTTGCCAAAAATAGAGATGAAGTTTTAATATCTCGAAGTAATGGTTTAAATACCATTTATAATAGAAAAAAAATAAAAGTATCAAACTTTAATCCAGAAATTATAAAATTATATGAAAAATATTTAGATTATCCTTTAAGCCCCAGGGCTAAAGAATTATTACATACACATTATTTTAAAAAATAGAAGACATAAAAAAAACCAACGTTAGTTGGCTTTTAGTTAGCTTTCCAAAGTCCGTGAAGATTGCAGTGTTCATAAACTGCTTCAAATTTTTCTCCTTCACTTAAAACAAAAGTCGCTTTTGGTGCATCACCAGGAGCTAATCTCTTAGTTTGGAATCCTTGATTAGTTTGAACGATAATCCATTCAATGTAATGTTCAGGAAGCATTGGGTGATCAATTGAACCAACATTTACTGTAACTACGTTGCCTTCAACTGTAAATACAGGAATATGTTTTTCTTTTGATGCTTCTACTGTACCAGGTATTAATTCTGAAACTTGTTCACCACAACAAACCATTGATACTCCACTGTCATTCAATTTGGTAATAATGTTACCACAATGTCTACAAACATAAAATTTTAAATCCATAATTTCCCTCTTTCATTAGTTTTTATTATCGAATGATAATTTAAGTGTTTCTTAAATTATATCATATTTAAGGTACTTATACAATTTTTATGCAAATATTTTTACTTTGCTTTTGTTATTAAGAAAAAAACTAAATTTATTTTAACTATTTTTAAAATTATTTTATTTTTGTTTTCCTTCTCTTTTTAATAGAAAATCCTCTAAAAAAGAGGATATTCGTTATTTCTGTTTTTCCAGTATTCAGTACCTTCTTTTTCTAATACCGCAAGACGGGTATAATAATCTGGTATTTCTAATAAATGTGCTAAAGCAATTTTTCCGGTTAGTATCGGATCATTATCAGTAACATTTGTTAAATAATTTCTTTTTCCATGCTCCAGTTCAACATCTAACCCCATTCTAAACTGTTCTAAATCAAATTTTTCATTTTTAAAATCAATTCCTAACCTGCGGGCAATTTCACTTGCTTCACTAGTAGAAAAAGATGAACGATACCCATATTCCCACATATTTTTCTCCTTATTATTATATTCTACTATTAATATATTAAGAAAAACCAAATATTATAACTAAAATTTATTTGCCAAGTTCATTCCAGTACTCTTTTAAAACATCTATTTCAGTTATAGCATCATTTCTTTCTTTATTTTCGATATAGTTTTCTAATTTCACTAAGCTAATAGTAAACTCATATATTTCATCTCGTTCGACACTAAACTGAATAATCTTAGTTTTATAATTAAATATTCTTTTTAATTCAAATATTTTGTTTTTTGCATCAGTAAAATTTTCTTTTTCTAAATCCAATTTAATACTTTCAATTATTTCATTAACTTTTTTTCCTTCACCCAAATTTTTAAAAAAGCGTCCACCTTCCATAATGAAAACAGAAAGAATTAAAAAAATTATTGGTATTAAAATTTTTACTACTTTCATTTATTTTTTCCTTTCTTCTTTTGAACTTTATTTTCATAGTTGGCAGGTATTTTTTTTAGTTTTACATTACTATCGTCATACTTATCATAATAAAAATTACCTTTACTATTAAGTGTCGCATAAAAGACTTCTTTTGGATTCTTGATATTCTTCTTCTTTAGCTCATTAAATAACCAATCTTTTGATAAATTACTTTTTTCTAAATTTTCAATTAAAATATTTCCATCATAAATTAGATCCGTACATAAACCTTGATTAGTCGCATTAATTTTTAAATCCTTTAAGGTTGGATTTTGATATTCTGCTTTTTTAATAATTGAAAGCTTTCCATTAATTTCCACAACTGCAATATGAACTTCTGAAATATCAAAGACATTATTTTGTCTGAGTAATTCTAATAAATCAATTAAACGAAAACGAATTTTTTTCATTGACTTCTCTAAAATTTTTCCATCCATGATAACAACAATTGGTTCTCCTTCAATATAATTAGAAAATTTTCGAAATTTTAAACTTAAAAGTTGGATTATTAATGTTAAAATAAACCAAGTAAAAAGCCCGACAAAATGAGGCCAAGCCCTACTACTTAAATCAACTGTTAACTCAGAGGCTATAGACCCACATGTTATACCTAAAATATATTCAAAAAATGTTAATTGACTGATTTGTTGCTTACCTAAGATTCTTGTAAAAATTAATAAAGTAAAGAAGGCAATTATTCCTCTTACTAAGACAACTAAGCCTTCATTCATAAAACCACCTCATCATATATCTTTACCAAAATCTGATAATTAAAACTTCTTGTTTATAAGTAAATAGTAATTATTTTTAACTAAATAAAAACTTAAATGCTCTATTAGTATTCTTAAAACTAATATGTAAAAATTATTTTTGAATGAGCTCCTAGTTTTTCTTTTTTAAACAAGCATAAAGTTTTTTAATCCTAAGTATCTATTTAAGCATTTTTTATTTGATATAAACATATTATTTATTCATTAGTTAATACTAAATAAAGAAATATTTTATAAATAAAATTATTTTAAAAATTATTTTTCATTAAATTATTAAAAATCCAAAAGTAAAAAAGTGCTGATTAAATCTGAATTTATTAATCCAAAAATAAAATAATTTTAAATCTTATGGTTAAAAAGCAAGTCAAAAGACGTGCCAAATGGTAAAAATATTTAGATTAAATTAATATAAACCATATTAAAAATATGTTCTAAAGCATACGATAAAAATGACAAAAATATAAAAAAAAGTCGCAAGAAATACTTATTTGATATTTTGATGGAAAAAAGTTTAACCAAGCTTTTTTATTTTAAAGCTATAAGAGATAAAAATAATAATTATTTAACTATAACTCTATTTATAAAGAATACATCTTTTACTAAAAGCATTTACTAAAAAATTAAGGAGAAAATAAATATGATTAAAGTTGCTATGTTTGATACCAAAAATTACGATATCGAATCATTTAATAAAGAATTAGAGGAAGAAGATAAGTTATCTTTTTCTTACTTTGAAACAAAATTAACGAAAGATACCGCATCTTTAACTAGCGGTTTTGATGTTGTATGTGTATTTGTTAATGACACTATTGATAAAGATGTCATCAATATATTAATTAAAAATAATGTTAAGTTAATTGCCCTTCGTTGTGCTGGATTTAACAATGTTGATTTAGAATACTGTTATAAAAGAATTCATGTCGTACGCGTTCCTGCATACTCACCACATGCAGTTGCTGAACACGCCATGGCACTTCTTCTTACAAGCAATAGACGCATTCATAAAGCTTATATAAGAAGTAGAGACTACAACTTTTCACTTAATAATTTAATAGGTATAAATTTATATGGTAAAACTGTCGGCATTATTGGCACTGGAAAAATTGGTAAAATATTTATTGATATCTGTAAAGGTTTTGGCATGAATGTCATAGCATATGATAAATTTCCTGACCTTACATTAGATATTAATTATGTTAATTTAGACGAGTTATATGCAAATAGTGATTTTATCTCTTTGCATTGCCCATTAACCGATGAAAATCGCCATATGATAGATAGTAATGCAATTAACAAGATGAAAAATGGTGTTTTTATCATTAATACTTCTCGTGGGGGGTTAATTAATTCTTTTGATTTGCTTGAAGGAATAAAGGAAAGAAAAGTTGGAGCGGCATGCCTAGACGTTTATGAAGAAGAAAGTGATGTCTTCTTCCAAGATAAAAGTGATCATATTTTAAATGATGATATTTTGGCAAGGCTTATTTCCATGCCAAATGTGATTGTGACATCACATCAAGGCTTTTTAACTAAAGAAGCTTTAGAAAATATTGCCCAAATAACAATAAAAAATATTACATCTTTTATAGCAGGTGAAGCTTGCGAAAATGAATTATGTTATAGATGTGAAAAACTCGGTAATTGTAAGAAAAACCGTCAAGAAAGATGCTTTTAATCAATTATAAAAATATAAAAAAGACTCTAAATTACGGTGTAAACCTTAATTTTCGAGTCTTTTTGTTTGCTAGATTGCTTTTTTGTTTAACTTATTCTTTTTATTTTTAATACTTATAAATATATAAGCACCTATGATTACTAAAGTTGATAATCCTAATATTAAGTATGATCCCCATAAAGGAACTTGTTTGCCAAGGAAAAAGACATTAATGTCAAAGTCATTAGCCATTTCATCAACAATTGTTTGGGGAAATTTACATTCAGTAACTAGTTTTTCAAGCACGCCTCTTTCATAGTGATTTCTAATTAAAGACGTTCCATAAGTTCCTGGTAGGAAACCTAAAACTTTTTGTAAACCTGCACCAAATTGACTAATTGGCATATAAGCTCCGCATATAAAACCATATACTGAAGAAACTAGTGTTCCTACTGCAGACATTTGTCCTTGAGTTGATAAGAAATAATGAATTAGTGAAGATAAAGCTGTTCCAAAGTTAACAAGCAAGAATGAACCAATTAAGATACCTAGTATATCTTTGAAAGTTAAGAACCAGCCATATGATGAGATAATTAAAAAACCAATACCTATTTCAATTAAAATGATGATCGTTGTTTCAATCATACTAGCAAGATAGTAGGCAATTGCAATTTTACCACGACTAATTGGGGCAATCTCTAAATCATGGATTGTTCCCATAAATTTATCTTGAACCATAAGTAGATTAGAACAAAAGGCAACAGTTACAGCCGATACAGCAATTAGCGATGAAAATAACCAACCATAAACAAAGCCGTTAACGTAACTATCTGCAATTGTAATTCCATTTTGCGCTACAGCAGAATTAAAAGAACTAACATAAGCATTTTTTAAAAATGTTGAGTATAAAAGTAATAAGATTAAAGGCGTAATAAGTGATGAAACAAAGAAGCCTTTATCTTGAAAATACATTTTTATATTTCTTTTTACTAAATATCCTAAACCCATATTACTCTCCCCCTAGTTTAATGCCTGTCGCATTTAGAAAAACATCATCCATTTTTCCTTTAATAACTTCATAATCTTTAAATAGTTCGGGATTGGCTATTATTAATTTAGTTGCCATTTCCGTGTTTTTTACCTCAATCCGGTAGCCATTAGGAATTTCTTGATATTTTAAATCAAGCTTCTTAACTTCATCTAGATTAGCTTGATAAATATTTATAAAGTCTCCTGTATATTTATTTTTAAGATCAAGAGGTGTTCCTTCTGCGACAACAGAACCTTGATTAATAATTACAACATAATCAGCATCTGTAACTTCTTCCATATAATGTGTGGTTAAAAAAACAGTTAAATTCTTTTCTTTTCTTAAATCATCAATAACACGCCAAACAAGTTTTCTTGTTTGTGGGTCTAATCCTGTTGTTGGTTCATCAAGAATTAAAATTTCTGGATCATGAATTATCGCTCTTGCAAAATCTATTCTTCTTCTTTGACCTCCTGAAAGTTTTCCATAAAGTCTTTTTTTAAGATCTTTAAAATCTAATAAATTAGCTAAATGTTCATAACGTTTTTCAAATTCTATACCAGTGATGCCATATAAAGCTGCCCGGTATTTAATATTATCATAAACAGTTAGTGACTTATCAAGGACATTATTTTGGTAAACAACACCAATTTTGGACCTAATTAAATCCATTTCTTTATCGATGTCTTTTCCATCAATAAAAATTTCGCCACTATCTCGGGATAGCTCCCCACACATAATGGAAATAGTTGTTGATTTACCAGCTCCATTAACCCCTAAAAATGCAAAAAATTCCCCTCTTTTAACTTTAAATGTCAAATCTTTAACTGCATGTACTTCTTTAAAAGATTTATTTAAATTATTAATCTTTATTATCGTTTCCATATCTTATCCTCCTTCGTATTTTAAACCAATAGTAATTTCTCAGAATTTGCTAATATAGTTCGCCCTTATTATAAGCCTAATAAACACACTTGTCAAAACCATATTTAATAAAAGCCTTTTCAGATAAGATATATTAAATTTGTTTAATAAAAAAAATCTTAAAAAAATAAATTTCTCTAAGATTTTCTTAATTTATATGTTACTTTTTAGATTTTAAAGGATAGATTCCTGAAACAGGTAAAGTAAACATGAAGCCGATAACTTCTTCTTTACTAGTTGTTAAAACCTTCCCTATTTCATCTACAACAATAGGTACTTGTTCATCTTTAGGAATTACAGTAAAAATTGTTTTTGATGAACCAATCTTTTGACTATTGATGTTTTGAAAAGGCCCGTCTAATAAATAATTTAATCCTTCATATTGAAGAACACTTTTAGCCATACCTTCACTATCAAGAATTGTTGCACCTCTTACCTTTAGTTTTAAAAAAGTGTCTAAAATAGTGGGTAACTGTGATAAATCATTTAAAACAATAAATAGTATTTGCATCTTATACTCCTTCTAGGCAATGCCTTCTAATGATGATATCTCATCTAATTTATCAAGACCATTGATTTCTCCTGCTTTAGAAATAGCGAACTTAGCGAAAATTGGTCCAGAAGTTTCATAAACTAAAATACTTAACATAATAATTGTTGAGACAAGTTGATAAAAACTTGGGATTTGACTATTTAAGATTACTAGTAAACCAAGCGATACTCCACCTTGTGGAAGAAGCGCAAACCCTAAATAATTTTTTACCATCGGATCGGCTTTAGAAACAACTGATCCAACAAAAGCACCACTAAATTTACCAAAACCTCTAGCAAAGATATACGCTACTGCAATTATTGCAACTAAACCTGATGTTCTAATAATTCCTAAATCAAGTGACGCACCAGCTAATGTAAAGAATAAAACATAAAATGGTGTAGTAAAATCATTTAGACTATTAAATGTATTTTCAGGTTTTTTAACAAGATTAGCAACCATTGTACCAATCATTATATTAACAAGTAGGCTTGATATACCCATATTATACTCTTCAAAATAATTATTGATCAACATTGTAACACCAATTCCTAAGAAAATAGCAATAATTGAAATTACTTGTAAATCATCTCTGACTTTTTGAAGTTTATTAACTACTTTTGATAATACAATACCAATTACAGTACCAATTAAGATTGAACCAAATACTTCAATAAATGGTTTTGAAATCATTAACCATGTTGGCATAGTCGTAGTTGAAGCTAAAGATTGAGCAATGGAAATAAAGAAACCAAATACAACAATTCCATAGATATCATCTAAAGCTGTAACAGGTAATACAGTTTTTGTTACTGGACCATATGCCCGGTATTGACGCATAACCATTAGTGTTGCAGCTGGTGCTGTAGCTGCACTCATCGATGCAAGCACTAAACCAAATGCAATGTTTCCTTTACCAAATGGATCATATCCACCTACCATAATTGGTTCTGGTTTTGGGATAAAGAATAAGACAACAAAAACTGTTAATACCGCAAACAATACTTCATACATTGTTATTAGATTAATCCTTTTCCCAACCTTTTTCATTTGTGAAACACTAAATTCACTACCAATTGAGAAAGCAATAAATGCTAAGGCAATTTCACTAACAAATTTTAAAGTTGTTTGATTAGCTTCTGTAACAAAGCCTTCATAGCCTTTAAATATTAAACCTAAACTTGGGCCTAAAATAAGACCAAATACTAAATAACCTGATACTTCAGGTAGTTTGAATCTTTTTGCAACTTTTCCACCAATAAAGCCAACAAAAAGTACCACGGCAATTTTAAAAATCAAATTCATAAATTTACTCCTACTCCTCTTAAGCAATAAAAAAAACGCATATATAATATACGCTTAATAACTCCTATGAGGTTAGCTGACGGGTTCAGAACATTAAGTGTCCTTTCTAATATACTTAGATTCACCCCAAAGTGTGGTTCCCCCACTCCTAAAAGATTCGGAGAGTATAATTTATTGTAACTTATAGTGAGAAATTTAGCAAGAGAAATCATAAAATTTTTTTATAATTAAAAGGCTAAAATATTTTTTGAAAAAATGTAACCGAAAATTTATATAAAATAAACTTCTTATTTTTAAAAATAACACCAATAAAAAATATTATAAGAAAACATAAGCCATCATTTCCCATATTATAGTTTGAGATTGTATAATATTTTGTGGACTTTCAAAATTGAATAATTTAAATTTGGTATAAAAAAGGGAAAACCTTAGTGTTATAATAAGTCTACCACAACGTCTCAAACACAGGAGGTTTTCCCATGAATGATTTTACCACAAAAATTATAAGTTGTCTCGCAAAAGGTGAAAAAATTGATGAAACTATTAAAGAATTAATTAGATCAGAGGTTGAAAGAGCCGTCAATGACCTACTTAAAATCGAACTATCAGAATTACTTAACTATCAAAAATATGAACGAAGTGG
>JAEYPN010000021.1 GCA_023410715.1 Bacillota bacterium | reverse complement strand
ATTCAAACTCTGAATTTCGATCTCTAGGAATAACTAGATTTAATACACCATAACTAGTATTAAGTTCTCTTTCATAAGAACCATTCCTTGAATTTGTCTTACTTAGTCCACTTCGTTCATATTTTTGATAGTTAAGTAATTCTGATAGTTCGATTTTAAGTAGGTCATTGACGGCTCTTTCAACCTCTGATCTAATTAATTCTTTAATAGTTTCATCAATTTTTTCACCTTTTATGGGACAACTTATAATTTTTGTGGTAAAATCATTCATGGGAAAACCTCCTGTGTTTGAGATGTTGTGATGAACTTATTATAACACTGAGGTTTTCTCTTTTTTATACCAAATTTAAATTATTCAATTTTAAAAGTCTACAAAATATTATACAATCTCATTATGTATGGTTTAATAACTAGAATATATACTGGTGATATTTATTTTGTTGTTTTAGTTAATATTAAAAATTATAATCTAAATGAAATAAAAATTTTAGTTCCTGAGAGTTTATATGATTATCAATCTGAATTAATTAATTTTAAAGAATCAAATGAGTGGAAAAGTGATAATGCTTTTTCTTAAAACATATGGATAAGTAATCAAAAAGTAAAAAGGCAGATTCATTAAAATTTTTTCTTTTTAGGTTATTTAAGATTATCATGTTAAAGATAGATAAGGACTGAAGTGTAAAGCCGTTCTTAAAAAAAATTGATATGTAGGTAGTATACAGAATTTAAAAAATAGATAAAGAAAATCAAGTATTATTTTAATAATTTTTATGCTTAATAAAAAGCACAAAAAAATTCAAAATAAACTAAGTTCCTATAAGTAGAAGATAAAAAATAAAAAGATGCCTTTAATGTGAGATTAATATGTTGTGGTACAATAAACTCACTTCAATCGGCATCTTTTTTTAATCACTAATTTTAAGCTTGAACCAGAAAGTAGAACCACTTCCTAAAGTGCTTTCTACGCCATAACATTTTTCGTTTGCATCCTTGTTATGAAGTTCAATTATTCCTTTGACAATTGATAAACCTAAACCTGAACCAGCATATGGTCTTGTTTTATTTTTATCAAGTTTATAATATCTTTCCCAAATTAATTCAAGATTTTCTTCACTTATTCCTGCCCCATGATCAGTGATTGAAATTTTGACATAGCCATTTATTACTTCTGATGTAATATTAACAGTTTTATCAGCACCTGAATAAGTCACAGCGTTATTAATTAAGTTATAAACAACTTGAGAAATTTTTGATTTATCAGCATTAACAAAAACATTTGGTCCTTCTAAATAATTGATAATATAACCTTGGGTTTTAATTAATACTTGGTAATGATTGATTGTTTCATTTAAAAATTCATTTAAATTAAAATTTTCAATTTCTAATTTCATTGTTTTACTTGAGAGCTTGTTTATATCTAAAACATCATTGACAATAGTGGTAAGTCTTTTTGCTTCATTAATGATAATATTAATATTTTCCTGATTTAATTCCCCAGGAATATCCCTCATTAATTCACCATAACCAGTAATCATTGTCAGTGGTGTTCTTAAATCATGTGATACATTAGCTAAGAGCTCTGATCTTAATTGCTCAACTTTGCCAAGTTCTTTTGAGGCATAATTTAATGTTTCTCCAAGCTCTTGAATTTCTTTATATCCCGAGGTAGAAAACGTCACATCATAGTTGCCAGTCGCCAGTAATTTTGCGGATTCGTTAATCTTCATGATTGGCTTAGAAATCTTTTTTGCAATAAAATACGAGGTTATTAAGCCAAACAAGATTAAGATAGCCGATATGGAAATTAGCTGAACTTTTAAAGTATCAACTGTTGAATCTATTGGTGAAATTAGCGTGCCAATGATGATATACATATTTTTTTCTTTATATGTTCCTCTTTTTACGTAAATAACTTTTTCTAGTTCATTTTCAAATAAATACTCTTTATTAGAATCAGTTGGCCTAACCTTAGGATTTTCTTTGAAACGAAACATATATTCGCCATCATTTTGATCAGCTTTCATGGCATAAATAGGAATTTCTTTAACATTTATTTCACAGTATCTTGGATTTGGGGATGTATATATTGGAAAATACTCATCATTAGTTATATAAATACAATAATCTAAATCATTAGAATATGTATCAATAAAACTTAAATCCTCATTAATGTTACTGGCAATTATATTCGTAGCCTTTTTAATGTCACGAATTTTTATATATTTATAAAACCTTGATAAAATAATAATTTGAAAGCCCCATAATAAAACAAGAGTAAAAGCAATAAAGAATAAGAAGGTAAAATAATTTTTCCAGAGTATACTACTATGCTTTTGTTTCAAATTTATAACCTACGCTTCTTACCGTTTCTATATATTTAGCGTTATCCTTTAATTTTTTTCTGAGTAATTTAATATGGGTATCTAAGGTTCTATTATCTCCAAAAAAGGCATAACCCCAAACTTTTTCAATTAAATTTTCTCTTGTTAAAGCAATATTCTCATTCTTTATTAGATATATTAACAAATCATATTCTTTTGGACTTAAAGTAATTCTTTCATCATCAACATAAACATTATGACCAGTAAAATCAGCTTTTAAAGTACCTACCATATAAACTGATGTTTTGGTATCAAAGTTCTTACTAGTGGATCTTTTAATAATCGCATCAATTCTCAGTAATAATTCACGTGGAGAAAATGGCTTGACTACATAATCATCAATACCAAGTTCAAAACCATGAATCTTATCATATTCTTCTCCACGAGCTGATAACATTATGACTGGTGTAGATGATATTTGTCTAATATGTTTAAGTGTTGAAAAACCATCAAGCTCAGGCATCATTATATCTAAAATAATAATATCATAAAGATTTTTTTCAACCATTTCAATAGCTTCCATGCCGTTTTTGGCTTCACTAACATAGTGGCCTTCAAAGCTTGCGTATTTTTTTATAATATTTCTAATCATTGCTTCGTCATCAACTACTAGTATGTTATACATGGTTAACCCTCCTGGATTACCTTAATTTTAGCACAAATTTGTGAATTCTATTTGAAGAATGTAAAAAGAAATTGGAATAACTTGAAAAATAAGCGTTTAAGTGATAAAATTAGTTAGTTTTAAAACTAATTAGGAGGAGTAATGGTGAAAAAAGAAAAAAATAATCCGATTAACTTATTAGTTGAAGTAAATAGATTATTAAGAAGTAAGATTAAAGAAAAAATGGATTTAATTGGTTTACCTTTTGCTTACCGCCCATTTATGTTCCATTTAGGAGAAAAAGATGGGATATCACAAGTTGAACTTGTAAATTTAACTAAATTTAAAGCGCCGACTGTGAGCTTAACAATTAAAAATATGATTAATGATGGCTTAGTTGAAGTTAAAACAAAAAAAGATGATAACAGGGTTAATTTAATTTATTTAACTAAAAAAGGATTAGATACAAATTTAATAATTGAAAAAACTTTTTTAGATTTTAATGCGCATATTGCGGAATGCTTAAATGAGGAAGAAAAAGAGATACTTGAAAATCTTTTAAATAAGATTAAAGATTATACTAAGACTTTAGGTGATAAAAATGAAAATAGTATTTAAATATTTAAAGCCTTATTGGTACTTGGCACTACTTGCCCCAATATTTATGGTTGGGGAAGTACTAATGGACTTACTACAACCAAAATTAATGGCTTCGATTGTTAATGAAGGTGTTATTAAAGGTAATATTGATTTAATCGTTAAGACAGGACTTTTAATGCTTGGACTAACCGCTATTGGCGGTTTAGCAGGAGTATTAAGTGGAATAACAGCTTCTATTGCTAGTCAAAACTTTGCAAATGACTTAAGAAAAGATACTTTTAACAAAATAATGCATTTGTCATTTGAACAAACAGACAAGTTTAAGACTGGTTCACTTGTTACAAGACTTACAAATGATATTTCTTCGATTCAACAATTAGTTTCGATGTCAATCAGAATGTTTGTTAGAACAGGTATGCAGTTTATTGGTGGTATTTATATGCTTGTTAAGCTTAACGTATCACTTGGTATTGTTTTAGTTGTCGCTTTACCATTTGAGTTAATCATTGTCATTGTCTTTATAAAAAAGGTGGCTCCAGTATTTACGAAGATTCAAAATAAACTTGATATCGTTAATACTGTCGTTCAAGAAAACGTCATTGGAGCCCGGGTTGTTAAAGCCTTTGTCAATGAAGAAAAAGAAGAAAAAAGATTTAGTGAAGCAAATTATGATTTAACTGAGACAACTTTAAAAGTTCAAAAAACGATGGCTTTTATTAGTCCTTTAATTGGTTTATTTATGAACCTAAGTGTTTGTGCCATCATCTTAATTGGTAGCTTTGAAGCTGAAGCAAAAACGATGAATGCTGGTGATGTTATGGCTGGTGTAACATATGTAACGCAGATTTTATCATCAATGTTAATGATTGGGATGATGTTTCAAACTATATCACGGGCTAAAGCTAGTATTATAAGAGTAAATGAAATTTTAGTTGAATCACCAGTAATTAATAATGGAGAAATTACTGATACTTTAGAAACTGGTACAATTGAATTTAGAAATGTTAGTTTTTCATATCCTTCTTTAAAAGGTAAACCAGTTTTAGAAAATATTAATCTAAAAATAAATAAAGGCGATTCAATTGGCATTTTAGGGGCAACTGGCTCTGGTAAATCATCACTTGTGAATTTAATTCCAAGATTTTATGATGTCACAGGCGGTGAAGTGTTAGTTGATGGTGTTAACGTTAAAGATTTTGATTTAGAAACTTTAAGAAAAAAGATTTCCTTTGTGCTTCAAAAAACGGAATTATTTGCAGGAACTATTAAAGAAAATATTATGTTTAGTGTAGATAATGCGGGGGCAGAAGACATAATAGATGCGGCTAAGACTGCTCAAGCTCATGATTTTATTTTAAGCTTTGAAAAAGGTTATGAAACAATAGTTGGGGAAAAAGGCGCATCTCTTTCAGGTGGGCAAAAACAGCGTATTGCTTTAGCTAGAGCGATTTTGAAAAAACCAGAAATTTTAATTTTTGATGACTCAACGAGCGCACTAGATTTAAAAACTGAAGCTAAATTTTATAAAGAACTTAATTCAAAAACTAAGGATATTACTAAAATTATTATTGCCCAAAGAGTTGCGACTGTAAAAAATGCTTCAAAAATAGTAATTATTGATAATGGGGAAATAATAGATATTGGTAGTCATAATGAATTAATAAAAACATCGATCCTTTATCAAGATATTTATAATTCGCAGTTAAAAAAGGAGGATGTTATTAATGGCTAATGTTAGGCAACAAGAAGCACCTCATTTAAATAGAAATGGTAAACCTGGCACAGGTGGAGGCCCAATGGCATCCAGAATGATGGCGGAAAAACCAAAAGATATGAAAAAGACCCTAAAAAGACTTTTATCATATTTGGGATCTAGTAAAAAAATCTTATTCTTCTTAGTTTTTATTGTTGTTATTATAAGTGCTATCTCCTTATTATCTTCTGTTCTACAAGGTAATGCGATTGATGCGATTACCATAACTGATGAAAAACTTCATGTCGACAAGGATAAGTTATATTTGAATTTAGGTCTTTTAATTGGCGTCTTAGTTATTTCAATAATACTACAATATTTTCAAGGAGTAGAAGCCGCTAAATTATCACAAAAGACGGTCAGAATCATGCGTAATGATTTATTTAATAAAATAACACATTTATCAATTTCTTATATTGATAATCATCCGCATGGTGATATTATGAGCCGGATGACTAATGATGTTGATAATATCTCAAATACTATTAGCCAGTCCATTGCCTCAATTTTCCAAGGAATAATTATGGTTATTGGTTCATTTACCTTAATGATGATTTATAGCCCTTTACTCACACTTATTTCCCTTGTCTCAATTGTCTTAACAATTTTTGTAAGTAAATTTTTAGCCAAGAAAATGCGAAAATATTTTATGCGTCAACAACAACTTTTAGGGTGTGTTAACTCAACAGTTGAAGAGATGGTAACAGGATATAGGACAGTTGTTGCCTATACAAAAGAAAATAAAATAATTAAAGATTTTAGTAGTGAGTCTGATGAACTTAAAAAAACAGGTATCATGGCCAACATTTTTGGTGGTATTATGGGACCACTCATGAATTTTATTACAAACTTTGGCTTTTTGCTTATTGCCTTATTTGGTGGCGTTTTTGCGATTAAGGGTCTTATTACCATTGGCACAATTCAAATCTTTATTAACTGTAGTAAACAGTTCTCAAGACCAATTAACCAAATAGCTAACTTATATGCCCAAATTGAAACCGCAATTGCCGGTGCAGAACGAGTATTTGAAATTATGGATGGTAAAAGTGAAACTGATGAAGGTACTAAAAACTTTAATCCAAAAGATTTTATTGGTCATATTGAATTTAAAAACATTAATTTTTCTTATGTGCCAAATGAACCAGTAATAAGAAATTTTTCACTATCAGTTAATAGAGGCGAGAAGATTGCGCTTGTTGGTCATACTGGGTGTGGTAAAACCACAATTGTTAATCTACTGATGCGGTTTTATGATATAGATAGCGGGGATATTTTAATTGATGGTGTATCAATTTTTGATATTAAGAAGAATGATTTAAGAAACTTAATTGCAATTGTTTTACAAGATACAGTTTTATTTACTGACACAATAAGAAATAACTTAACTTATGGAAAAGAAAATGCGACATTTGAAGAGATTGTAAGTGCCGCAGATGAAGCTAATGCAGGTAATTTTATTGAGCGTTTACCAAATAAGTATGATACAATACTTGAAGAAGCAGGTGCTAATTTATCACAAGGTCAAAGACAGCTACTTGCGATTGCAAGAGCCATCCTTCGTGATCCAAAGATTTTAATATTAGATGAAGCGACTTCATCAGTTGATACGAGAACTGAAAAAAGGATTCAGGATGCTATGCAGGTTTTAATGAAAAATAGAACGAGTCTAATTATTGCGCACCGTTTATCGACAATTCGTGATGCCGATAAAATTATCGTAATTGATAAAGGTCAAGTTGTAGAAGTAGGTAGTCATGATGAACTACTTGCATCTAATGGTCATTATGCAGAACTTTATAATACGCAATTTGCGGGAGAGGAAATATAGGAGGAATTATGGAATTATACGAAATTCTCATGTTATATCTAATAATTATGAGTCTTATTACTTTTGTGTTTTATGTGATTGATAAAAAAAGAGCTACTAAAGGAACATGGCGCATCAAAGAAGCAACACTTTTAGCCTTATCGATTCTTGGTGGGGGCTTTGGTGGATTCATTGCGATGAACTTATATAGCCATAAAACAAGAAAATGGTATTTTGTAATAACTAATATCGCTTCAATTGTTGGTTATATCTATCTTGTTTTAATTTTAATTCAAAATAAGTAAAAAAAAGACGGATTTCTAATCCGTTTTTTTTAACCTAACGCTACATCTAGTACCATCATAATTATAAAGCCTAAGATAACTCCAATGCTTGCAAGAGTCTTATTATCTTCAAATGATTCTGGGATTAACTCAGAGCAAACAACCGCAATCATGGCGCCTGCTGAAAATGAAAGTAAAAAAGGCAGTAAGTTTTGGACTGTTAAGGCAAATAAAACACCAATTACTCCAGCTATTGGTTCAACAATAGCAGATATTTGTCCATAAAAAAATGCCTTGCCCCTTTTCATTCCATTACCTCTAAGTGCTAAGGAAACACATGAGCCTTCAGGAAAGTTTTGAATGCCAATACCAATTGCAAGAAGTACGGCCCCAACAAAAGATGTTCCTTCAACCCCTAATGCCAATATTCCAAAAGCAACACCTACAGACATACCTTCAGGAATGTTATGTAAAGTAACAGCGGAAGTAAGTAAAAATGACCTTTTATTATTACCTTTAACTTTTTTTCCAAGTAAGATATCAGAAATTATTATAAATAAGCCACCACAGGCAAAACCAATTGATGGGGCAACAAAAGGAATTTTATCAAGTGATTCAGCAAGTTTTATTGCTGGTTCAAGTAGAGACCAAAATGAGGCCGCAATCATAACGCCTGCAGCAAATCCCATCATGATATCTAAAATCTTTTTATTAACCTTTTTTAAAAAGAAAACTAAGCTTGCCCCTAAAGCAGTAACTAAATAAGTAAAGGTTGTAGCAATTAAGCCTTGTAATACAGGATGCATCTCAAGCAAATTCACATTATCAACCTCAATTCATACTATTCAAAAATTATTTAAATGTTAAAAAAAGATATAAGTTATTTTTAAATGTGAATAATAGTAATAAAAGAGTGAAGTAATATGAATATATGCGATAATGAATATCAAAAAATGATTAAAACGCCAATAAAAAAATTAATTATATGTTTATCTTTACCAACAACTATCTCGATGATTATAACTTCTGTTTATAACATTGTAGATACTTTTTTTGTGAGGAGTTTAGGTAAGGAAGTATCTGGTGCTATATCAGTAGTATTTCCACTCATGGCTTTACTTCAAGCCATTGGTTTTATGCTTGGGACAGGTAGTGGTAGTTTAATTTCTTTATGTTTAGGAAAAAAAGAAGATGAAAAAGCAAAAAACTATGGGTTAACGGCCTTTATATTATCAGCCTTATTAGGCCTTATCTTTATGTTTTTATCTTTACTTTTTTTAACGCCAATTCTAAAACTTTTAGGTTCAACAGAAAAAGTATTACCATACGCGTTTATTTATGCAAGATATACTTTATTTGGTGCCCCAATCATGACTGCTTCATTTGCCTTAAATAATATTTTAAGATCTGAAGGAAAAGCAAAACTTGCGATGATTGGTTTAGTCTTTGGCGCTCTTTTAAATATTGTTTTAGATCCAATTTTAATTTTTATTTTAAACTTAGGAATAAAAGGCGCGGCTATTGCTACCTTAATTTCGCAAATAGTAAGTTTTTTTCTTTTACTCTTATGCTTTATCAGAAAGAAAACAATTATAAAATTAAAAATAAAAAATTTTAGTTTTAAAAAGAATATAACATTTGATATTTTAAAAATTGGTTTTCCCTCGTTTATAAGGCAACTTCTTGCAGCTTTAGCCGCAATTTTACTAAATAATCAAGCATCTTTATATGGTAGTGAAGCAGGATTATCCGCTATGGGAATTGTTAATAAAATCTTTATGATTGTCTTTTCTATTTGTATTGGAATTGGGCAAGGATATCAACCTGTAGTTGGTTTTAACTATAGTGCAAAAGAATATAAAAGAGTTAAAGGTGCAATGATATTTACTTATCTTTATTCATTAGTTATCCTATCAATAATTGCCTTATTTCTTTATTTTAACTCAACTTTTTTTATTAAATTATTTATAACGGATAATGAAGTAATTATGATTGGCACTAAAGCTTTAAAGTATTATGCGCTCTCTATTCCTTTAATCAATCTTAACATCATTTGTAATATGACTTATCAAGCTATTAATAAAAAAATAAAAGCGGTTATTTTATCTGTTTATCGACAAGGAATTTTCTTTTTACCGCTTGTCTTTCTTTTACCTAAATATTACAAGATGACTGGCGTAGAAATAACCCAGGCTTTAGCTGACGGCATCTCTTTTATCTTTAGTATTCCATTCTTTATTTTGTTAATCATTAGATTTAATAAAAGGCATAAAGAAAGCTTGAATTAAATCAAAAAAATGATTATTTTTTTATAATTATTTAAGGTAAAGTTAAAAAAATAGGGTAATCATATGTTATAATCTTATTATATGAATATACTTTATTTGGATGTGATAAGATGAAAATACTAAAATATAAAAAAGAATTCGATTATTCATACGCTTTAGGAGCAACGCTTGTTTTTGAACTAATAAAACACAGGAAAGATAAGGTCATTAAGATTTTATTACATCATGATGTAAAAGAAGAAATTGTTAATGATTTAAAGAAAATTATAAAAGAGGAATATTTAGAATATAATGATAAAGCCTTTAATATTTTATCAGATAAAGAAAATTGTTTTGTGATTGGCTTATTTAATAAATACGCAGATGAATTAGAAAATACCAATCATTTATTACTAGTTAATCCATCAAATGCTGGGAACTTAGGGACAATAATTCGTTCATCAGTTGGTTTTGGCGTTAATAACATAGCGATTATTACACCTGGTGTTGATATGTTTGATCCCAAAGTGATTAGATCATCAATGGGTTCAATATTTAGTGCCCATATCAAATATTTTAATAACTTAAATGAATATAATTATCATGATAGAACTTTATATCCATTTATGTTAAAAGCGAAAACTTATTTACAAACACTCGAAAATAAAAGTTTAAAATACACACTTGTTTTTGGTAATGAAGCAACAGGCCTACCTGATGATTATTTAAATATTGGGACACCTTTATGCATTAGACACGAGAAAACAATTGATAGTTTAAATTTGCAAACGGCAGTAAGCATTGCCTTATACGAATTTACGAGGTGATAAAGTGGATGAGATTTTAAAAAGATTTAGTGATGAGGAAGGACGTATCAAAGTATTACCAAAAAAACGTGATAACCGGATGCAAGTTTATGAATATATTGCAAGCAAATTTGAAAAAAACTGCATTTATAGTGAATCAGAGGTTAATCTAATTATATCTTCATGGATTACATTTTCTGATTATTTTACTGTTAGACGTGATCTTATTGATTTCCGCTTTTTAAAAAGAAAAAATGATGGAAGTGCGTACTGGAAAAGCGAAGAAGAAAATAAATAAGATAACAAATGTACTAAAGATAACACCTATTTTAAAAAGAAGAGAGGAATAGACATGTCTGCTTTAGAGATTGTAATGGTTTCGCTTGTTAGTGTTTTTGTCTTTAGCTTTTTATTATATATATTTTTAATAAAATATTATCGCCATTTTAGCGCCAACCGCGTTAATGATTTTCTTTTAATGGATCAAGTAAAAGAGAATAAAAAAATTGTTTTTTTAGGTGACTCATTAACCGATTTTTATAACATTCCAGAATTTTTAGATGGCGATTATGGAATTGTTAATAGAGGTGTTGCGGGGGATACCACTTTTGATGTTTTAAAAAGAATTGATGAGGTAACATCTTTGAAACCAGAAAAGTTATTTTTACAAATTGGTATTAATGACTTAATTAAAAAGGGAAAAAGAGTTAAACCGCATGAACTTACAAACAGAATAATAAAGATTGCTAGTATGTTTGAATGTTCTAAAATCTATATTATATCTTTATATCCTATTAATTTTAAAAAGATGAAACTTAGTTGGTTTTTTTGTGGTAAAGCAAGAAATAAATACATCGTTAAGATTAATGAGATTTTAAAAGAGAAGGCCAAAGAAAGAAACTATGAGTTTATTGATCTTTACCCTGAACTTTTAGATGAAAATAATAATTTAAAGAAGGAATATACCTTAGAAGGTTTACACTTAACTACTTTAGCTTATGTTGAAATAACAAAAAAACTTAAAGACTTCATAAGGGAGTAAAAAATTTATGAAAGAAATTATTGTCGGAAATTTTAACTTGTATGAGTTATTATTTTATTATGTTATATATTCATTCTTAGGTTTTTGTACTGAAGTAATTCATAGCACCCTAAAAACTGGTAAATTTGTGAATAGGGGTTTTTTAAATGGACCGGTTTGTCCAATTTACGGGTTTGGAATGGTTGTAGTATTGCTTACATTATCTAAATTTTTTAATGATTTATTTCTTTTATTTTTTTATTCAATGTTACTAACAACCTTTATTGAATTTCTTGCGGGCTTTGCCTTAGAAAGAATTTATAAACGCAAATGGTGGGATTATTCAAATGAACCATTTAACTTAATGGGTTATGTATGTTTAAGATACGCAATTTTATGGGGGCTTGCTTGTGTTGGAATAATTAAAGTAGTTCATCCAACAATTTATAAAATAACTAATAACATTAATACAAATCTTGGTTATTTTTTACTTTCGTTTTTTGCGGTTATAATGATTGCCGATTTTGTGATCACAATCATTCAAATTAAATATAATAATAAAAAGTTTCAAGAGCTTAAAGTTATTTCTGATGAATTAAAGAAATCATCAGAGTTAATTGGTGAGAAACTTACAAGCTTAACTTTAGCATTTGATGGGGTATCTAAAAAGATTGAAAATAGCCGGATTGTCAAAGCCTTTCCTCGCTTAAAAAAAGATAATAAAAATAAATAAGAGGTTAATTATGAAAGTAGTAACATTTAGTTTTGATGATGCAGTATTACAAGATGAAAGATTAGTAGAACTTTTAAACAAGTACAATTTAAAATGCACTTTTAACGTTAATAGTGGGTTATATGGTGGACTTAACCGTCCACGTCTTGACTTAGATACTTTAAAAAGAATCTATAATGGTCATGAAGTGGCATCTCATGGGGAAACACACGCACATTTAAAAAATTTAAACTTAGATGAAATAAGAAAAGAAATTAAAAATGACGTCTTAAACCTCGAGAGAGATTTTAATGAGAAAATTGTTGGCTTTGCTTATCCATATGGTGAATTTAATGATGATACTATTACTGCTTTAAAAGAAGCTAATCTTAAATATGCAAGGACTGTTATTTCTTCTTTTAATTTTTTATATCCAAGTGATCTATATTTACTTAAACCAACATGTCATTATCGTTATGATGGGCTATTTAAATTAGTAGAAGATTTTTTAAACCTTGATGATGATAACGACTATTTATTTTATATTTGGGGTCACTCATATGAACTTGATGAAGATGATGGCTGGGAAAGAATCGAAAAACTATTCAAGCTTATAAGTAATAAAAAAGATATTAAATATCTAACAAATAAAGAAGCTTTGCTTTAAACAAGAGATTATGAGGTGAACAAATGTTAACTAATGCGTATTTAATTAATGTATATGAGGATTTGAAATTAAAAAACATTAATGAAAAGGAATTTTTAAATGCCGCTTTAGAACTACTTACGTCTCTTGAAAAAGTAGTTGATGAAAAAATAATTAAAGAAAAAGTCATTGAACGGATCTTAGAGCCTGAAAGAATTATTATTTTTAGAGTATCTTGGGTCGATGATCAAGGTGTTATAAAAATTAATAGAGGTTATAGAGTTCAGTATTCTTCGGCTATAGGTCCTGTAAAAGGGGGATTAAGGTTTCATCCATCGGTAAATTTATCGATTATGAAATTTTTAGGCTTAGAACAGATTTTTAAGAATGCTTTAACCGGACTTCCACTTGGTGGAGGAAAAGGTGGATCTGATTTTGATCCTAAAGGTAAAAGTGACGCGGAAATTATGCGTTTCTGTCAAAGTTTTATGCTAGAACTATACCGCCATATTGGCCCTGATACTGATGTACCAGCCGGTGATATTGGCGTAGGATCAAAAGAAATTGGGTTCCTTTTTGGCATGTATAAAAAGATTCAAAATATGTATAATGGCTCATTAACTGGTAAAGGTTTAAGCTATGGTGGATCACTTGTTAGAACTGAAGCTACTGGGTATGGTTTATGTTATTTTACTGAAGAAATGTTAAAAGCGTATAATAATGATTCTTTCTTTAACAAAAAAGTTATTATTTCTGGTTCAGGAAATGTGGCAATTTATGCAGCTTTAAAAGCAATTGAACTAGGCGCAACCGTCGTTGCGATGAGTGATTCAAGTGGTTTTGTTTATAATGAAAATGGTTTAGATATTTTAATCATTAAAAAATTAAAAGAAGAAAATAAAGCGAGAATCTGTGAATATGTAGCATATGATAAAAAAGCTGAATATAGTGAAAAATCAAGTGATATTTGGTTTAAGAAATGTGACATTGCTTTACCATGTGCAACCCAAAATGAACTTGACTTAGATCACGCTAAAGCACTAGTTAAAAATGGGTGTATTTTAGTTGGTGAAGGAGCCAATATGCCAACTGATTTGGATGCAATTGAATATCTAATTCAAAACAAAATTTTATTCGCACCTGGAAAAGCAGCTAATGCGGGTGGAGTTGCGACAAGCGGCTTAGAAATGAGTCAAAATTCCGAAAGAACATCATGGAGTTTTGAAAAAGTTGATGCTAAATTAAAAGATATTATGAAAAATATATTTATTAATGTTTATAATACAGCCAATGAATTTAATGACCCATATAATCTCCTATTAGGTGCAAATATTTATGCGTTTAAAAAAGTGTCTAATGCTGTAATTAGCCAAGGAATATTATAAAAACTTATCTAGATAATAAATTTTATATGTCATAATGTGAAAAAAGTAATATAATAATATTTGATCAGCAAGGATAAAAACTTTAGAATTAGAAATAATTGATAAACTAAAACTAATAAAAACTTCTAACACAGTAGGTGAAACAATGAAAAAAAGAGATGTAATATTTATAAGCATCATGTATCTTATTGCATATGGAATATCAGGGTTTTTATATAGCCTTGTAGATAATCCTATGACGGGACTTATTGTATTTACATTTTCAGCAACGATAATCATTTGGATATTTGGTGTACTTTTAAAAAATTCAAGCGTATATGATCCTTACTGGAGTGTAACACCAGTAATAATGTTACTGGTTTTAATGATTGACTTAAAATCATTTGGTTCAGCGAGTATTTTAATTTTTTCTTTTGTTCTATTTTGGAGTTTTAGACTTACACATAACTGGTATAAAACATTTAAAGATTTAAAAACGCAGGATTGGCGTTATGATATGTATAAAAATAAATACCCAAAGGCTTGGTTTTTCTTAAATCTATTTGGTATAAACTTAATGCCAACGCTTATAACATTCTTTGCGATGATGCCATTATTTTTAATTGTTATATCAGATTTAACCTTTAGACCACTAATGATTATTGGTTTAATTATAATGCTTTTTGGAACAATTTTAGAGTTATTTAGTGATAAAATTATGCATGATTTCTTAAAACAAGATCAAAAAGAGATGAATGTGTGTAATGTTTCATTATATAAATATTCAAGACATCCTAACTATTTGGGAGAAATAATGTTTTGGCTTGGTGCTTATTTAGTATTACTATTTACAGATTTTAGTTTATGGTATTTTAATGCTGGAGTCATTATGGTTTTCTTTTTATTCTATTATGTATCAATTCCATTAATGGAAAAAAGGCTAGTAGATAGAAGAAAAGGATATAAAGAATATCAAAAGAAGGTAAGTGTATTATTACTTTTACCTCAAAAAAAAGAAGATTAATCATCTTCTATATGCTGTGGTAACTCAGATGGTAGAGTAGCTCACTCGTAATGAGCAAGTCGCAAGTTCGATTCTTGTCCTCAGCACCATATATAAAACTCACTTTAGTACTTGACGTATTAAAGTTTTTTTTATTGTGACATTTTATATTTTTTAAATAAAAGTCAACTAAATAAGTTTTAAGACAATAAAACAAAAAATATTTCATATAATAAGATAGTGGTTATTATTAAAATTCTTTTAAATTTATTGACATGCAAATGCACTTGCTATATAATTTAAATGGTATCAATTGATACCTAGAGGTGATTGCTTTGAATCAGGAAATTAAAAGAATTGAATCTAAATCAGATATAGAGTTTTATTTAAATAAATTAAAATATGCTTTGGATAATAAAGCAACAATAAACTTTCAAGAAATAAGAGTTGTTGATTCAAAAAAAGATATTAGACATACTAATATATATAAAATAGGAAAATTGTTTCCAGATGAAAATCCCGTAGATGCGCTAAGAAAAGAATTAAAAACATTAACTGTTCAAGAGTATATAGAAACGGTTAAAGACATAAAATTTCCTAAAAAACAAGAAATGAGAGTTTTTGCAAGGAAATATCCAGGATTTGAAGATGTATATATTAAAATTAGAGTAGAGTTAGTTAATCCAAGTAATTCAGGTGGTCACACAACTTTTGTTATGTCGTTTCATTTTGCGGAGCATCAGTTTAAAAAAGAAGATTTTCCTTACTGTAAATAATTAGGAGAGACAAAAATGAATATTATAAAAAAAGAGAAAATATTATGTATGTCATGTATGGAAGAACATGAGGTTTCACTTATTAAACTAAATGAAACTAATGTGTTTAAAGGAATTGAAGTAAAGTATGATGCCACATATTTTTATTGCGAAAATAGTGAAGAGTATTATACCAATGAGGAAATGATTTCATCCAATGATATTTCTATGAAAAATGCATATCGTGTAAAAGTTGGGTTTTTAACATCAAATGAAATAATCAATATTAGAAGAAAATATAGAATTTCTCAATCTGATCTTTCAACACTTCTTGGATGGGGAGAAAAGACAATAACAAGATATGAAAGCCATCAAGTCCAAGATGTAGCTCACGATACTGTTTTACGAAAAATTAACGAGGATCCTGAATGGTATTTTGAATTATTAAAAAGAAACAAAGAAAAATTTTCGGATAGTTCTTTCAAAAAATATTATGAGTCAGCCAAAGAATGTTATGCCAATACCAAAGACGAGTATTTAAAAAAATCAATTTTTTCTGAGTATGTAAAATATAACAATCATTTTGACTGTGGTGGAAATAGAGAATTGAATTTAGATAAAGTAGTAGATACAATTAAATATTTTGCTAATTCAACAAAAGTAACAGCATTATACATGGTGAAACTTATGAAGATGCTTTGGTATTCAGATGCTTTATCTTATAAAAGACATGGGCATTCAATAACCGGATTGGTTTATAAGGCTCTTCCAATGGGTGCTGTCCCTTTATGCTATGATTTGATTGTAGATTTAAAAGGAATACAATACGAGATAGTAGAATTTGAAGAAAGTTTTGGATATAAATTTATCGCTACAAGAGATACATCATACCAAAATTTATCCAAAGAAGAAATGGATATACTTGATATAATTATTTCACAATTTGGAACAAAATCAAAAAATGATATTGTAAATTCAATGCATAAGGAAGTTGCATATATTAAAACTGCACCTAATGATATTATTCAATATAAATATACTTTAAATTTAAGCTTAAATTAATTATAATATGTATTTCATATAATTTTAATAGTGTTAAAGATTTTTTGTTTAATTGAAAATATCAGTTTTACTTCTAATGATAAAAAAATGGATTTAAAATAAAAAATACTACAGAACTAGAAATGTGACTGTAGTTTTTTCTTTAAATAAGCAGTAAATAAATAAAAAAATGTATTACAAGTTGATCCTTCAAGTTAATAAAATTTAAAATTTTCATAAACTATTAAAATAATAATGCATAGTGTAAAATATTTTGTATAAATAGAATATAGAAAAATGAATCAACCATTAGTATAATTGGGTCGTTAAAACCAAAATAAAAAGAAGATTCTACACTAATGGTTCTTAAGATAACTTATAAAAGTCTTTAAAATAAATAATATTAATGAATTTTTTTAAATATGACGTTGGATCAGCTATTAATCAGCTTCTTTAAATTGAACTTTAATAATTTATTAACTATGATAAATAAGATTAAAAAATAATAGATAAAATAATAAATATATCATTATTGTAAGTTTATAGATAAGATGGTATAATTTGGTAAAATAGTATATTGAATTTCAAAAATTAATTATTCGTATATAAAGTAAAGTAGGGGAGAAAATATGAAAAAAATACGAATTTTGTTTGTGGTATTAAGTTTAATTATTTTAACTGGATGTTTTAATCAAAATAATGGGAAGCAAACAACTAAAGAGATGTATGAAGTAAAATTTTTAGATGAATCTAATCATGTTATTAATACTCAAAACGTCGAAAAAGGTAGTAATGCTAGTGAACCGGTTGCGCCAGAAAAAGAGGGCTATGATTTTATTGGTTGGGATAAAGTGTTAACTAACATTAAAAGTGATTTAATAGTAAAGCCTATTTATAAAATTAAAACATTTAAAGTAACATTCATGCTTGATAATACTATTTATCGTGAAATAAATGTTGAATATGGAAATAAGGTAAGTATTCCTCAAGTGCCAACTAAAGTAGATAGTGAATTTGAAGAATGGTATATAAATAACACTTATCAAAATTTATTTAATTTTGATGTAAAGGTTAAAGAGAATACTGTTGTTTATGGTAAATGGAAAGATTTTACGATTCAAGACTTTTTAGAGCAACTAGATTTGAGCAACCTATTTTTTGGTAAGAAGTATAATTTAAATTATTATAAACTAACAGAAAAAGATAAAGATAAAATCAAGATCAAAATTGATAATGATAAGTATCTTGATTTGCTTGATGATAATCAAATTCTTGTCCATGGGAAAGGTTTTGGCTATTTAATAGTTTTAGATAGTAAAACTAATGAAGAACTTAAATATGTTGAATATTCAGTTAAAAATGATGCATTAACAACAGAAATTCGCGAGGAATTAATTCGTTCTAATGTTATAGATAGTAAAGCCGCAAACTTTTCATATGATGAAGCGATTCAGACTAAGAGTCTAACATTAAATAATAGGTTAAATGATATCAAAGAAATGGCTAGTTACATACAAATTTTGGCCAATTTAGAGTATTTAGATTTAAAAAATAATGATTTAGAAGATATAAAATTTCTTGAAAATTTAAAGAAGCTTAAGTATATTGATTTAAGTCATAATAATATTTCAACTTTGCCATCATTTATTGGTTTTACGCAATTAACTTACTTAAATTTATCTTATAATAAAATTGAAAATCTTAATAAATTATCATCAAATAGTTTAGTACAAACCTTAGAAACATTAGATCTAAGAAATAATTTAATTGGTAATGTCGATTATTTGAGTGTCTATGGTAATAACCGTGCCTTAACAACACTATATTTGGGCAAAAATAATATTACTTCAGTTTCAAGTTTAGCTGGTGTAAACTCCATAATTAACTTAGATTTGTCATATACAAACGTTGATGTTAATACTGTAATTGCGTTCGATTATTTTCGTGATTTACATCATCTAAATTTAAGCGGAATGGCTTTATCATTAAACTCTTTACCTGATATGGCAAATCTTGAAGAACTAATAATTTCTAATATTAGTAAAGATGGCGTGAAGATGGATACAAGTGCATTATTAAAATATAAAACATTAAAAGTCCTTGATATTTCTAATAATGAACTTGATGTATTAGATATTGATTATATAACTAAAAAGTATAATGGCTCAGCACTAGATAATCTAGAGGAATTAGATATTAGTGGGAATCGTATCTTAGATATACCAGACTTCACATTATTGACAAAATTAATTAGTTTAAAGGTTAATAATAGTAGAAACTTATTAACCTTATCCAATCTTTCTACAGCACCATATTTAAAATTGTTAGAGTTAGAGAATAACTTACTATTAGAAAGCTACAATGATAATAATCCAAATAATTTGGATGTAATACTCAAGCAATTACCTTATTTAGAGAAATTAAATATAGTTAATTCAATTCAACTATTAAGCAGAAATTCATATGATTATATCTTTAATAAGGTAAAGAATGGTGAATTAGAATTTAAATTATTTGATGATAAATGGTTAGATAAAATTAATATTCAATATTTTGATACAAAATTCTATTTCTCTTTGGATGAACTTAAAGAGGATTTATCAGTTAGTGATAGTGGGTTAACTTTACCTACTAGTAATACGAACCGAAATATTATCATTAACTTGGTAAATGATATGTGGAGTAAAAATATTATTGAAGATCTAACAATTAATATTCCTAAAGAGATTTATACAATCACTTTAATTGGTTATCATGAAAGAACATGGAATGGGTTTAATATTCATGTGTTAGACCGTAAGACATTAGATTTACATATTAAATTATATAACTTTAATTTTAAAGCATCTAGTGATGAATACGCCATTTTATCAACGGGAGAAAATAATTTATATATTTCATCATATGGTAAGAAGAATGCTATTATTGGTGGAGATGGAAGCACCGGCTTAGATGGCAAAGCAGCAATTGAAGCTAGAAATGTCATTATTAATGGGCTTAATAATTTAATAATTCAAGGTGGTAATGGTAGTAATGGATCAGATGAAAACAAGGGTGGCAATGGTGGAAGCGCAATTAAAACCAATAATCTTGAATTAAATGGTGAAGTAACAATTTATGGAGGACACGGTGGAGTTGGCGGTAATGGTATAGCTGGCAAAAAAGGTAATGATGGAAAAGGTGACAATGCACAAGGATTTAGAGGCGAAACAGGAGAAAATGGCGCTAGTGGCACCACTGGTGGCGCTGGCGGTAACGGAGCTGTCGCTATAGATGCTACTAATATCACTTTTAATGGAAAAGCAATTATTATTGGTGGCAATGGTGGTGACGGAGGAAAAGGTGGCACTGGTGGCGCTGGTGGCAATGGTGGTAAGAGTGGCAATGACTGGAACGTTTTTAGCAAATGGGGGCTAACTGGTGGTAATGCTGGCCATGGTGGGGCTGGTGGCACTGGTGGAGATTCTGGTGCTAACGGTCAGGCAATAAAAGCAACTACCATTAAATTAAATAGCGAAATTATTGTTCAGGCTGGAAAACTTGGGAAAGCTGGTGAAGGTGGCGCTGGTGGCGCTGGTGGCACTGGTGGAGATTCTGGTGGTGAAGGAGCTGACGGAGGTTCAGGCGGTAATGGCGGAACTGGTGGTAATGCGGGAATAACATATTGCGTTAAATCAGCATTTTCAATATCTGAGCAATTTGACACAAGCAAAATAAAAGTTAATGACTATATTTCAAATACTCTTGCATTAGGTGGAAAAGGTGGAGCAGCGGGTACTGCAGGTAAGAACAGTAAAACTGGTGAGGTTACAACTTGGAAAAATGGTTCTATTGGGAAAGATGGAGCTAAGTCCAACTTTTTAAATGTTAATTAAAAAAAGCTAAAACTAGCAAAAAATTTAATATGATACTTCCAAAGTAGATAAATAAAATAATTAAAAAAATTAAAAATCTCCAACTTATTGAAAGTCTATTTTGGAAGTTTTTATTTTAACTAGGACATTAATGTAAAAAAAATATAATCAAAAGCATCTATACATGTATTTATACATTTTATAATAATGTGATCATTTCCTTATGTTGATTATCTTATTTTTTTTAATTTTTGTATATTGATCTTAAGATATACTAGCAAAAGTCAATGCTAATAATGATATTAACAAAGATTTTTATATTGGGTTTAAAATCAACACAGAGTCTTCTTAAAAATCTATGTTTGATAAAACTTATATATTAATTACATTACATACTAGAAATAATTATGGAAGATATATAAGAAATATTAAAAATAAGAATAAAATACTAATTGATATAAAAAAAGGAGATAATAATTTATCCAGCCTTATCGATTCAAGCGCAAGAACAAATTTATCTTCCAAAAAAAATATATCAAAAGCAAAAATAATATGCCAAAAAATGATAATAAACTTTCTGAATATCTTATTTTCTAAAAAATTATATTTTTTATGCTAAAAAGTTATTTATTTTAAAAATTTTTTCAAATTCTTGCGTAAAAATGATAAAATAACAGCTATAAAACGTTTTTTTATTAGGAATGAATTGATTAAAATAGATATTAGTATAAAGGAGATTCTATGACTATGGATATTACTTTAAAAAAAGCATCAATAGCTGATGCTAAAGAAATTTTCGATATGCAGATAAAATCATTTAAAAAGTTACTTGAGAAATATAAAGATTATGATTATAATCCTGGTGCAGAATCTATTGATCGAACAATAAAAAGGTTTGAGGAGCCGTTTAGTGATTATTATTTTATTACCTTAAATGGGATTAATATTGGTGCAGTTAGAGTATGTAATTATCAAAAAATATGTAAATTAAAGCAAATATTTATTTTGCCTGAATATCAAAATAAAGGATATTCACAAGAGGCAATTAAAATATTAGAGTCATTATATCCAGAAGCTTCTAAATGGGAGCTTGATACAATATTAGAAGAAGATAAGCTTTGCCATCTTTATGAAAAAATGGGATACAGAAAAACCGGGAAAATAAAGTATCTTAAAGAAGGTATGAATCTAGTTTTTTATGAAAAAAAACATAATATAAAATAATGTTTAATAAATAATGACTTTTTAAAAAAAAGTGTTAAAATAGTATTTAAAAGATATCAAATAAAAAATTACTTAGTTTTAAATTTGATAATAAAAGGAGAGATAAAAATGAATAAAAACAAATTATGTTCCATACTATTTTATATTACTGCTGTGTGCTTTTACATATGCTCTATATTGAACTTTACAAGCTCAAATACTGGCATGGGAGTAACTTACTTATGCTTAGGATCTGTATTTTTGTGTTTAGGTTCAGTATTTTTAAGTGTGAATAAAAATGACAGTAGTGATAATGATAAAAAAGATAATAACCAGTAATGAATTTTGAAAAAATAATAAGATATTGTGCGTAAAATTACTGAATGTTTCATAATTATATCAAAATAGGTATTATAATCTGTACTTAATTAATATGTTTGATACATTATTTTATGGCTTAAAAAAATTAGTGTTTTAATCTTAATAAAAAAATCCATCAATGATGATGGACTATGTGGAGCCTTACTTATATTATAGCTTATACATAATCTTTGACCAAAAATGATGGTTATTTTATTTGTCTTTTAGGTAAATTGTTTTTCTTATGGTATATGTTAAAACTCCATTGACCTGATGACTTTCATATAAATGAATTTTATCAATTGTTATTAGATTTGGATACTTATCTATATTTATTTTATTTAACTCATCATTAAAAATTACATTTCTCGCTATGGTAATATGGGGTTGATATGAAGAGTTAAATCCAAAATCATTAAATGATTCAATAATTGATTTATGAAGGGAATTTAATGATGATAATCCTTCTTTAATACCAATCCAGGCGATGGAATTCTTGCCCTTATTAAAAGTTCCAAGTTCGTCAAGCTTAATGTTGAACTTTGAAATTGAACTGACTTTATTTAAAGCCACTTCAATTTTTTTTTGCTTATTTAGATCAATATCTCCGATAAATAATAAGGTTAAATGAAAATTTTCTTTTCTTGTAGGATTAGCTTTTATTGTATATTTCAATAAATCGCTTTTTACTTTTTCTAAATAATCAATAACTTCTTTTGTAAAAGAAATACCTATGAATGCGCGCATATAAATCACCCATATTATATTTTAATACATATTTATATAAAAATAATATTTTTATAAGTTTTTTAAACTTTACTCATTTTATTATTATTATTATTATCGTTTAAGTTTGTCTTTAATGGAAACAAGAAGTATATGTCAATGTTAAAAGCATATGGATATGATAATAAGGAATGTTATTACGCACTATATGGAGGATATCATCTTGTTTCTGTTATTTCATTTGTAATAGGAATAGCTTATTGCGCAATATTAATGTATTTTATGTTTAAGGTTTTTGATTCAACATATAGTATTGTTTATAAGTTTGATTTTTTGGGGCTTCTATATTCATTTTTATTATTTATTTCATTCTATTTAGGCACAAACATTTATTATTATAAAAAAATAAATAAGCTAAAGCTTGATAGTTTAAATGCTGATTTAGGATAGGGGACATGTGTCCTCTTTTTTCATGAATAAATTTAAATATTTTTTCATTGTTCAATATATATTCATTATTAAACATTTTAAAAGATAAAATGAATTTAAAAAAAATAAATATTTTGTTGTAATCAATTTTTAATTAACCTATAATACTTTTTGGAGGGTTTTAATAATGAAACAAATTCAAAAAAATTATTTAAGTAAAAACGAAGAAAACATTACCCAAATCATTGCATATAAGGATAATGAACTAGTTATTGAGGATAATAGGAAAGATTTTAAAAGAGAAGACACAATGAATATAATGTCAGTAACTAAGTCAGTAACATCATTACTTATTGGTATTGCGATTGATAAAGGTTATATCAAAAGCGTTGATGATAAGATAATGGATTATTTTCCAAAGGGTGTATATACTCCTAAAAGAGGGGAAAAAACCATTTATGATATTAGAGTAAAGCATTTGCTTACCATGACAGCACCATATAAGGGAAAAAGCGAGCCATGGAAAAAAGTATGTACAAGTGAAGATTGGGTAATAACAATTTTAGATTCTTTAGGTGGAAATAATCATGTTATAGGTGAATTTAGATATCATACCCTAGGTACACAAATCTTACTTGGTATCATTGGCAGTGCAACAAAAATGAACGTCCTTGACTTTGCAAATAAATTTTTATTTGAACCGTTAAACATTGAAAAAAGAAGTAATGCTAATTGCATAACTAAAGAAGATCAATTCAATTACTTAATGAATAAAGGTCCACATGGAAAGGTTTGGTTTTTAGATCCAAAAGAAATGCCAACAGCAGGATGGGGATTATCATTATCAGCTTTTGAGATGGCACAAATTGGTCTTATGTGTTTAAATAATGGAGTGTTTAATAATCAAAGAATAGTTAGTGAAACCTGGATTAATGAAATGACTAAGTCATATGTTAGTTTAGATGAGAAATTTGGAAATCAAGATTATGGCTATTTATGGTGGTTGCCTCATAGAACTAGTGATATATTTGCGGCCATAGGTGATGGTGGTAATGTAATCTATATTAATAGAAAAGAGAATGTTGTGGTAGCTATCACAGGATACTTTAAACCACTTATTTTTGATAGAGTTGAATTTATTGAAAAGAATATCTTACCAGCATTGTAAATCATAAAAAACCTAAAAGTGATATATCCAAAGTAGATAATTAAAAATTAGAAGGATATACAATCTTCAAATTATCAAAAGTCTATTTTGGATGTTTTTTATTTTAGCAATGAACAGATATTTATTTAATTAAAAAGTTTACAAGCTAAATTTTTAATGTTTAGTTAAAAAATATAAGTTTTTTGCTTTTAACCCATAAGACGACAAAATTTTCAATATTTTAGGTTTTATAATAAAATATATTTTATTAAGTATAAATGTTAGAGTGAATATGTATAAATGGTGGTACGAACATTTTTATCTTGTTGGTAACACACATTGGAATTTAAAAATAGTTTAAGTTCTATGAAAAGTTTAAAAACTATGTTGTAATGTTAAAAAGCAATACCATAATAAGAAAAGATGAAGAAATACATGTAAAAGATTAAATAATTTTAATTGCAATATTAAGTTCCTTGGTATTTATTTATGTTTTTTTGTTCTATGCATGAAAACCCAATTTATGCTATTGAGTAAAATGCTATTTCTTATAATATAGGAAAAATAGATAATCAAAATTTAGTGTTTGATGGCAAAAAACGTCCTTTGGATTTTTGTAATAATAACCTTTATTATGTGCAAGAATATGACCAAAAATTATATTTATATAATTCAGCTGATTTTTCTTGAAAGATAATAAAATATGTTAAATTAAATTTATCGAAGGAATAAAAAATTATGATACAAAAGGTATTTTAAAACCTTTTTCTAATATTTTAGAAGTTATTCTCTATTATAATTTTGATGAAATGAATATCATTTATACTCATTTGAGCGATGATGAGTTTTTTGATTATACTAGGAACTCAGTATATATTGATTTATCAATAGAAGATGATGCCCAATCGTGTGTTAAAGAGTCATTAAGATTTGATAAAGATTTTAAGTCAAAAATTAATTTAGGAGTTAGTCAAAAAAATACATTAAGAATGGTAAACAGAATTTCAACAATACTTTTCAGTTTGCAAAGATACAGATGAGATTATATGTTATGTTTTTGAACCTAGAGTAACAAAAGACTCTAATATATATACAAATATTGATGGTGGCTATTCTGATCTACAAATATTTGTTTTAAATAAATCATATGAATATATGGACTTGAATGATGATGGCGCTGGTTCGCTTTAGCCATATCTAAGTATTAATTTGCAAGCAGGTAGAAAATATTATATTATTGCGACTCAACATATATTGCAATCTATACCTAGTTATGCCAATTTTTATATAAATTAGGAGGTATTATGAAAAGTAAATTATTATTTGCCACTTTGTGTGTATTCTTTAGTGGAGCACTTACAGTGATTTTCATTCTTATAGATTCTATTTATCAGTTTGAAAATTATCAAATTATTTTGGGTAATGAATTTTGGATTTATCTTTTTGTTTTTTCGGTTATAACGTTTATTAATATTATTGCATATTATAGTGATTTTAACTTTGCATTTAATTTAATTGTTTATGTAATTCATCTGGCACTATTAGGATTTAATATGTATGTGATAGTTGTTAATGCAATGTATCTTCCAGAGCGAAAAAGTTATGTTATTTTGTTCATTGGAGCAATTCTATTTTGTATACCATTTGCATTTGTACAATTACAAAAAGTCTTTGAATTAAAAAAATATGGAAGCTATGGAGAATAAGTAGAATAATATAAAGCTTGTTTGTAAGATGATATATTTAAATAAATGTATTATTTGTTATAAGGTTTCTTTAAAAAAATAGGTGTGTTGAATTTTTTTCAACACACTTTTTTAATTCTAATTATGTTTATAACTTATTATATGAATATCATTATTTTTAGCATCCTCAATGCCCCATTTCCTAATAAGTCAGCAATTAATGCTTTTTCTAAAGTCATTAGATGCTCCCTCATCATTTTATTCCATAGTTTCAGCTAATTGTTTTTTTAACTTTCTAATTTCATCGTTATTTGTTACTGCACCTTCCAAATTTTTAATAGGACTACATAAATTTACCCATCTGTATACTATTGCTCTTGATATGCCATATTCACTTATTAATTCAGTAACTGATTTACATGATCTGTATAAATTCACAATCATATTTTTAAACTCATCATCATATTGGCTGCTTCTTGCCATTATAGACACTTTCTTTGCTGTTATTAATTATATCATAATTTTTTGCCTAACTAAATATTTATATATATTTATACTAGCAACAATCTTCAAATTATCAATAATCTACTTTGGATTTTTATTTTGGTTAAAACACAAATAACTAACAAATCTAAAAAATTATAAATTTAATTTTCAGTTTTTATACTAAAAAATGTAATATTTCCTACTCTTTCCCCATAATACGACAAATTTTCAGTATCGTAGGTTGTATAATAAAAAATGTTTTATCAAAATTAATAATTCATTTTTGAACAAACTAAATTTATTTTATCTTTTAATCATTTTATTTTACATTTAAAAAGATAAACAGGTATAAAATTTGATAAAAACTAAAAGTAAATTTAGTTTATGGTGCTATAAGAAACACATTAACAACTAGATATTTAATTAAATTTTGATAGAAAACGACAACATAATATTTGAATATACGAAAACTATGATGAACAAAAAAAGTCATATTCATTAAAGCAATATTTTTATGATAATATCTCTATAAAATCATTTAATGCAAGAATAAAGCAAAAATAAAAATAATTAGTAAACCATGCTCATTATAAAACATTTGAACAAGCATATATGTCGGTTTTACGTTTATAGAAAAATGTTATAACTATGAACGAATTTATGGTTAATAAACAATATGATACCAGTAGAATTTAAAAACTAATTGATTCAATCAGTTTGTTAAATTATGCAAAAAAGTGTTTAAAAACTTTGTCTAGGTCAGTAAGTTTAAAATAATTATATTAAATTAGGCGTTAATTATAAATAAAAATAATTGTTAAAGGATGGGAATTATACAAAAAAATATTTTTTGGCATACATATTTAAAATTAGAAAACAAATTATTACAAGTTTCTAAATACGTATATGTGATAGATGAAACAAATGAAAATTAGCTTAAAGTATACTCTCCGCATATAGTAAATTTGTTAGTTAGAACATGTATTGAAATAGAAGCCACTTCTAAAGAACTATATTTTGAATACGAAGGAGAAAAAATACTCGGTAATTTGAGCATGATGTTTGATACAGATTGTTAAAAATTAATTGATATTAAGTGCATAACTCACAAAAAACAGTATTGATTACTTTAACTTAACTATAGAATAAAGTATTTAAGCCTTTAAAAGAAGCTCACAAACAAAAAGGAACTGACTGAGAACATGCTTATTAGTCAGTGAAGCATAATAAATATTCTTTTATTCAAAAAAACTATTTTTAATTTGATTTACGCAATGGGAACGTTATTTTTATTAAATATTTATTATAGAAACGCTAGACTTAATTTTAAATATTTTGAATTTTCAATATTGGATTACTTGTTTGGCTCAAAAATTTTTTTAGTTAAAAAACTGAAGAAAAACATATTACTAATGTTTTTAATAATACTAAAAGTGATAATATTTTAACTTTTAAAGAAAGTCCATATATTTTAAAATACACAAATTCATTATATAAGAAAGCTTTAGAAGCTAACAGAGAAATGCAAGATAAAATAAAAAAATATTTATTATGTCAGCCTGAAATAGTAGATATTGATTTAAAAGGCTAAAATAATGATGAATAAAAAGAAGAAAAAAAAGGCAGTCACGAGCAAAAAAATATATTTAAAGAACTTCGCACATATAGATTGAATAAAAAGATACCATCTTCATTGCCTTTTGAACAACGTAAAATTTATTTTTTTATAGTAAAGAATTGATCAACTATATAAAGAAATAAAAATTGGAAGTTCGAAGATGAAATGACTATCAATAACATTTAAACAGAAATTAATAATATAGGAGCATGGTCAGGTTTTGAATTACAAAAAAGTTTTGAAAGTATTATGTTTTATGAATTATTTAGTAATGAATATTGCGAATTGGTTATTGATGATGGTAATGTAAAATATAATGAATAAAACAGCCATACATTTAGTTAATGGTCCTTTAAAATATTATTATATATGCAATTTTTATATGATAAAAAAATAGATTAATAAAATGATTAAAAAAATAAAAAGCTTAGGAATTATTGAAAAAATATAATGATATGAATAGAGTTTGTAATGCCTAAAATAAATAGGAGGATTTATAGTATGAATGATGAATTTATTAAAACACCAATTTATTATAAACGTAGTTGGCCAGTAGAAAAAAATAGTGAAAACTATTATATTAATGCTGAGAATACAAAGAATATTCTTGATTTTTTTAGAAACGGAAATACTAAACTTAAAACATATTGCGTTGCATGTAAAGATGATGAATCATTTACATCTGATTCTCAACTATATAAAAAATATTGTGGATTAAAAAATAATAATTATGTGTATAAAATAGAATATAATAATTTTGAATTATTTGAAGCATATGAAGTATATAAAGAAGGAATATTATATATTAATGAGTCTTACGTTGGAAAATCATATCTGCAAAAAGAAACATTGACGTGTAATTTAGATAATCATCATCAATATGTTATTTACTATATGTTATCTTATAATGAAAATGAATTCATTATCACAAAAATAGGTCAAAACATTTCTCCATATGAGATAGGACTACCGGAAGCAAAAACATATGAAAAGCAACTTAAAAAGTTTAATACTGTAGAAGATTATAGAAAAGTTTTTATACACCGTATTAATAACGACAATGTTGCAGCACTACTATATTTAAGAAGAATCCTTGAAAAAATGGTAATAAAACTATTGGATGGTGCTGAGTTATTAGATAACCATTTTGAAACAAAAATAAAAAAAATTAAAGAAAATAATAAACTTAATCCTGAAGTCAATGAATTAACAAAATCAGTCTATGAATTACTGTCGAAAGGAATACATGAATTGAGTAATGATGAATGCACAGAACTTTTCGATTCTTTAAACTTGTTTATAGACATGCAACTTATATATATAAAAACAGAAGAGGAGAAGAAACAAAGATTATTGAAACTGAAAAATGATATTTGTGAAAAAAACGTAAAATATAAATAGATTAACATGATTATTCAACTGGCGAGTCGTTCAAGTTTATTGGAAAGCAATATAGATTAGGTGAATTGATAACTATTTTTTATACAAATTTTATATATGCAGTTGTTTAAATGCTATTGGTGATAAATATCCTAAGCTACCATGGATTCTTAAATTATTATACCAATTTACATAATCAAATAATTCTCGTTCTAACTCTTCGAAAGAGTTAAATCTGGACCTAGGTCAAGTTTTTAGACACAAAATGTTAGACTTTTTATTGAAAGCTTAGAAGGTAATTTTTATATGTTTGATTAGGGGTTCTATAATTTAACGAACCATGAATCCTTTTATTATGATAC
>JAEYPN010000013.1 GCA_023410715.1 Bacillota bacterium | reverse complement strand
TTGTCTTACTTAGTCGACTTCGTTCATATTTTTAATAGTTAAGTAATTCTGATAGTTCGATTTTAAGCAAGTCATTGACGGCTTTTTCAACCTCTGATCTAATTAATTCTTTAATAGTTTCATCAATTTTTTCACCTTTTAGGGGATAACTTATAATTTTTGTGGTAAAATCATTCATGGGAAAACCTCCTGTGTTTGAGACGTTGTGGTAGACTTATTATAACACTAAGGTTTTCCCTTTTTTATACCAAATTTAAATTATTCAATTTTAAAAGTCAACAAGATATTATACAATCTCATTAACCTCCTTTATCATAATTCTAACTGATAATAGAGTTAATTATTAAATTTATTATTTATGTTTAGTCTTGTCAACTAAAACAAATTTAGTTTGTCCTAAAGATGTAGGGGGTACCTTATTGCCATTTACAAATGTAACTTCTGTCGTAGATCCAACAGGTCTGTATTGACCTGAAACAGGTACTTTTTGTCCAGTCTTAACATATTTGCTCATTTGGACTCCTTTCTACCGCTAAATGACTTGCAAACTATTAAATAATATGTTATAATAATATGTCTGGTATTATTATATAATACTATTTAAGTCATCGCCTATGCGGTGATTTTTTTATTTTCATAATATTCCTATTATCAGTTAGTCTTTTTTGTAATCCTAGTCACTAAGTCTATTATTGTAGAACTAGGTGTTTGATTAATATTTTTATTAATTTTATTCATGTTTTTTTCAAATGCTTCAAGATCAATTTTATCTGTCATTTGTTCATACTGTTTTTGTGTACCAGTATATTCTATAATACCAAAGTATTTTTCAAATAGTTTTCGATATTTATCTTTTGTATAAAAATTTGTTGGATGCTTGTCCACTTGAGTAATTAAATAAAGATATTCAATTATCGGGTTTACGAAATAAATATTATTAGAGCAAGGAATTTCATCTTGTTTCATTTGCTTTTTATAATGTTCAAGTGTCTTTATTCCATCAGTATCGACATCAACAAAAACAAAACATTCATTGTGGGGATGCAGTATCAATACTTCTCTTAATTTATCTACAATTTTATTTTTTCCACCACTTGGAATCACTTTAATATCATACTTACTGCTGTATAAAGAAAATATTCTATCCAAATAAATCTTGTCACCAATTCCTTCGCAAATAATATACAACTTTTCTTTAAATTTTGGAATATTAGGAATTCTCTTCATTATTCACTAAACCATTTTGGTTCCGGTAAAGCCCCAAAAAGACCTTTCAAATATTTTTTCATCACATTACCTCTAGGGTCTGTTTCACTATTATCTTTGAAATCATTTAAACAATATAAGTAATTCCCATCTTCATCCTTATGTACAAACCAAATTTGATCTTTCCTTAATAAATATTTATCATCTAATAATAATAAATCATGAGAAGTCGCAATTAGTTGTGACGATGTATTATTATGTGAGTTATAATAAGAAATTAAAGATTTTGTAATTATAGTATGTAAACTTGTTTCAATTTCATCAATAATCAAAATTTTATTATTCTTAATCGCTAATAAAAAAGTATAAACTAAATTAGTAATTTGAATTGTTCCCATAGAGTCAATTAAACCAAAAGGTAAAACTTCCTCAATCCCTTTAAAATTATATTTTGTGAATATTTTCAATCTTTCTAATATATTATCTTCAATTTTTTCATCTTTTTTCAAATTTTCGACCATCTCACTATTATCAATTAACGATTCAACATGTAAATCTAACTTTTTAATAATATCATTAATTTCTTTAAAATTTTTTTCTTCTAACATTCTATTAATATTTATTCTATATCTACTTTCAAGAAATTCAAAACTATTTACGAAATTATTAATATCATTTAGATCATTAAAATATTCTTTAGGTAAAAAATTGAGAAACAGTTCTTCAGGTCTTTCTCCTAAATTTTCAAATATAATATTAGCAACATTATTCTTATTCACTCTATCAAAAATAATTTTTTTATTTTTTGTCAATATTTCTTGTACAACCCTTTTATCTGTAAATGATAATTCATAATAATAAATTTGATTATCAATAGAAAACTCAACTTTAAATTCCATTGGCATTTCTTCTTCATAAAAAATATTTTTATCATATTTCCCGAATGATATTTTTTTATCTTTTAAGATGCCCAAGAAAAATTTAAATGATTCTAAAAAGCATGATTTCCCTGTATTATTGGGCCCATAAATCAAAGAACTTTTCACCAAATCATATTTATCAGCTACTCCTTTTATAAGATTTTCCTGATTTTTTTTAATATAATTATCAGCAATCATAGAAAATGTTACTTCATCATAAAAAACTTTATACCCTTTAACAGAATAATTTAACAACATATGTTTCACCTCTTGCATATATTTTACCACCTTTTTAAATTTTGTCAATTTTTATGCAATAAATATGCATAAATATTTATTATATTATATGTTATAAAAAAAAATTTATTCTGAATATAATAATATTATTTTAATCAAATATATTGTTGATTTGATTAAACTTCAAAAAATTTTTTTTAAAAGGTAGTGTCAAGAATTTTTTTGTGTTTCCCTTTTAATTAAGTATTTTAAAGTCCTTAGTGTTTTAAATTTTTTATATTTGACATTTATCAATTAGTTTTTGTTTTAGTTCACCTAAAGCTAATCCAAAACCTTTAAATATCCTTGATGATCCTTTAAAATTTAAACTAACTAAATATTTTTCTAAAGATTCTTCAGTTGGAAATTGAATCTTTGATTTAAATTTATGCTTCAAATATTTATTAAAACTTTCAATTGGATTAGTAGTGTAGATAGATGATAGAATCCCTTCATGATAATCAAAGAACGTTAATAAGTATTTATTTCCACTTAATGAGTCAATAACTTTTGGATAAGTCTTACCCCATTTTGAAATAAAATCATTTAATAATTTTATTGCATCAGCTTTATTATTTTGTTTTCTATTTATCTTGAAATCATCAAGAATAGCTGTTCGATCGCTTACTCTAACTTTCCAAGCAATATTACGCATTACATTAACTAAACATCTTTGAATATCAGCTTTTGGATATACAGAAAGAATAGTATCTTCAATACCTTTTAGTCCATCTGTAATGAATAATAACGGCTTCGTTAAACCTCTGGATTTAAGATCAAGTAAAAGTGTTTCCCACGCTGAAATGGCTTCATTTGGGTTTATTACATAACCAAGAAGTTCTTTTGAACCATCAGTTTTTATTCCTAAAGCGATATGAACAGCTTCTTTGGAAACTGTATCTCTCCTTAACGGAATATAAGTCGCATCAAGATATATTACTGTGAATTCACTTTCTAACTGTTTTTGTTTAAAAGTATCAACATTGGCTATAACCTGTTCTGTAATATTAGATATTGTACCTTTACTATATTTCTTATCATAAAGAGATTCAACGATAATTGATATCTCTTCAGTTGATAGTCCAGTTTGAAATAACTTAACAATTATTTCTTCAGTCCTTGTGTCTCTACGTTCATACTTAGGAACAATTGGTGATTCAAACT
>JAEYPN010000012.1 GCA_023410715.1 Bacillota bacterium | reverse complement strand
GTGTTAAATAATTTTTTCCCATTTCATCATCTCATTTCTTATTGTTTATATTATACAACGTTAAAAAGACCCTACAAAGTAGAATCTACATCTTTTTTTATGTGTCTACTTTATAGGGTCTATTTTAGCCATATATCTAAATGGTAAAAGTCCCAAGTAAAAAAGTGGTTATAACTATATAAAAACATTTTATGTATATAAATTAATACTTGAATAAATTAGACATTAGTAAGAATAAATTTAAATCATACTTAATTAACAATTCGTGTATATGATAAACCATTATTAAATAATATACAAATTTTAAATACGGATTACTACTTAGGTAATTTTTTTGCTGATTTAAAAAAATTTAAAATAAAGATGATTAATACTAAATTAGAAGGTATTAAAAACTATAAAAAAGTACTTAAGATACTTGCTAAAGATGTATTATTTTAACAATTAATAACGAGAATAAAATATTTAAATTTGACAAATATAACCAAGTTAAAAAATTATTTTAAAACAAATAATATAGATGTAGGTTTGGTTCTTTGAAATAAAGAAATAAAGCCTTTATTTTTTAATAGAATTATTAAGTTTTGTGACAAATTAAAAGGACCAAAATCATAAAAATATGATGTATTTTTTTATTTGTTATGATATAATTGTAAATAAGAAAGCGTTTTTAACAAAAAAGGAGAACATGAAATGACAGTATTTAATAAGGAAAAAATTAAAAACATTGCGTTAGTCGGGCATATGGCTTCAGGCAAAACTAGTCTATTAGAGTCTCTAGCTTATGTCGGCAACTTAATCAACAAAAAAGGTGAAGTAGAAAAGAAAAACACTATTTCAGATTTTACCCAAGAGGAACAAGCACATCTTTTTTCAACATCAACTGCTTTAACTCCAATTACTTGGAAAGACACAAAAATTAATTTTTTAGATACACCTGGATCAAATGAATTTATTGCAGATACAATTCATGCACTTAGTGTATGCAATGGGGCTGTTTTAGTTATCGATGCATCAAAAGGTGTTGAAGTAGGCGCAATAAGAATTTGGCGTGAACTAAAAGCTCAACACATCCCTGCAATAGTATATTTAAACAAAATGGATAAAGATAATGTCAATTTTGATGAAGTTATGCAAAATATAAAAAGCAAACTTGGTAAAAATGCCTTGGCATTCTGTTACCCAATTGGGCATGGTCATGAATTTGAAGGCTTTGTAAATGTAGTTGAAATGAAAGCAAGAATGTTTAAAGACGGAGTGGTAACAGAAGGCGAAATTTGGCCAAATAAGCGTGCTAAAGCTGAAGAATTATACGAGCTTGTTAAAGAAGCAGTTGCAGAAACTTCAGAAGAATTACTAGAAAAATTTTTTGCTGGCGAAGAATTACAAAAAGATGATATTCGCAAAGGCTTAAATTCTGGTATTATGGCAGGGGACTTTGCACCAGTAATGGTTGGAGCTTCTTTATCAAATGTAGGAACTCAAACATTACTAGATATGATCGTGGATCTTTTCCCTTCAGTTGAAGAAAAAGGATTTAAAGTAGTTAAAGATGAAAAAGAAGAAATACTAAAATATGATGAAAAAAAGCCATTCAGTGGGTATGTATTCAAAACTTTAATTGACCCATTTGTTGGTATGATTAACTATATTAATGTTCGTACTGGTTCATTAAAAGTAGGTCAAGAATTTTACATTGATGGAAAAGCAGAAAAAATATCACAATTATTTACTCTTATAGGAAAAACTCAAGTTCCTGTAGATCAAGTTTTTGCTGGTGATATTTGCTGCGCATCAAAAACTCCAAGTTTATATACTGGTGCGACCATCGCTGATAAAACTGTAACTTATAAATTTGTTAAAGAAGTAGTACCTTCACCAACAATTTTTATGGCTATTGTTCCTAAGAATAAACAAGATGATGATAAGATCTCACAAGCACTACAAAAAATTGCTCAAGAAGATCAATCATTTGAACTTGTAAGAAATAAGGAAACAAAGCAATTTTTAATTGGTGGTCAAGGATTAATTCATATCTCATGCATCCTTGAAAAACTTAAAAACGCTTATCGTGTTGAGGTAGATACTGAAAAACAAAAAGTTATTTACCGTGAAACAATTAAAAATAAAGTTCAAGCAGAAGGACGTTATATTAAACAATCTGGTGGATCTGGTTATTATGGTGTTGTTGTAATGTCATTTGAACCAGTAGAAGGCGAAAGTTTGTTTACTGAACAAATCTTTGGTGGATCAGTTCCAAGAAACTATTGGCCAGCCGTAGAAAAAGGTTTCTATGAAGCACTAGAACACGGACCTTTAGCTGGATATCCTGTTATTAACGTTAAGGCAACTTTACTTGATGGTAAATTCCACCCAGTTGATTCTAATGAATTAGCTTTCAAAAATGCCGCAATTATTGCGTTTAAAGAAGCAACTAAGAATGCTAAAAAAGTTATTCTTGAACCAATAGTTAAACTAGAAATTAAGATCTCTGATGAGTATCTTGGTGATGTATTAGGTGATATTTCAAAACGTCGTGGTCGTGTACTTGGTATGCAACACAATGAAGACTTCCAAATAGTTGTTTGTGAAGTTCCAGAAGCTGAAATTATTTCTTATACAATTGACTTAAAAGCAATGACTCAGGGTGCTGGAACATTTACTCGTGAATTTGTTCGTTATGAAGAGGTTTTACCAACATTAGTTGATAAGATTATCGCAGAAGCAAAAATTGAATAGTTAATTTAATATAAGCATATAATTACTCAGGTGATTATGTGCTTATTTTTTTTATTAATTTTTTTTGGATTATAGCAATTATGTTTTTTTTAATTACAGCGATTAGAATCTTTATTGAATATAAGCTTAGTTTATTCACTTTTAAAGAATTTAAAAATTTTAAACAATTAATTAATCCTTTATTTATGACCTTAGCTGGAAAAACTGGTGTTGGAACACTTATTGGTGTATCGCTAGCAATATATTTATCTGGGTACGGTGCGATCCTTTGGATGATTATTACGGGAATAATTGGATCGTTTATTTCCCATTTTGAAGGAAAAATGAGCACAAAATATTATGAAAAAAAAGATGAGGTAGTTGGTGGTGGCTACTATTTTATTGAAAAAGCGACTAATCGCCCCAAAAAAGCTAAATTATATGCTTTTATTTTATTCTTAACATTAATAATTGGTTTTGTAATGATTCAAACGTCAACATTAATGGAATCATTAATTATTATTTTTGATATTCCTAAACTAGTTTTAGCGTGTTTATTACTACTATTAACATATCTTTTAATAAAAAATGGAAAAAAAGGAATTATTCATGCATGTGATGTAATTGTCCCAATCTTATGTTTAATATTACTTTCTATTGGTATTTATATTATTATAAAAAATAGTAATTTGATAAAGCCATATTTTATTAGAATTATTGAAGATGCCAAAAGCCTAAAAGGAATGACTTTAGGTGTAATAATTGAATCAATTATAATTGCTTTAAGAAGAGGTATCTTTGCGAATGAATCTGGTCTTGGAACGGTATATTTTTCTGCAACAACGTATAAAGGTAAAAGTGAAGAAGCAATGGGTACGGTTGAATCAATAGCCGTTATTTTTGTAAGTGTAGTCATTACATCAATTGTGGGCTTTATCATTTATAGTGCCAACTTAGACTTAAGCATATTTGATACAAGATATTTAGATGGAAAGCTAAATGGAATTGAGGTTTTAGTTAGCAGCTTTTATTATCATTTAGGAAGTCCTGGCGTATATACTTTAGCCCTATTAGTATTTATTTTTGGTTTATCAACAATTATTGTCTTATATTTTTATGGCCTAAATATGGTTAAATACCTAAATTTAAAAATAAAAAGTAAGTTAATTTACTTTTTATTATTATTAATTCTAGTTGCATCCTTCATAAAAGTTAAAATAATTTGGTACTTAACTGATATTTTAGTCGCATGTGCACTTATAATAAATCTATCCAGCATTTTAGAATTTTTTTACTTAAAAAACTTGAATAAAAAAAACACTTGATTTTTCTTTTGTTCTATTGTATACTTGTATGTGCTTAAAAGCATTTTACAGATGGCGCGAGTGGCGAAGTGGTTAACGCTCCGGATTGTGGCTCCGGCATTCGAGGGTTCGATTCCCTTTTCACGCCCCATTTAGAAATTAAAGGGATTGATTTATATCAATCCTTTTTTTTACGAAAAACTGAAAAGCAATGAATAATGATTTTAAAGATTAAAGATAAGCATGTAGGTATTTTATTTATTAACAATAATTTAGAGGAAATAACATTTCAATATAATTTTAATATTGTTAATAAATAAAAAACTGCTGATAAAATCAACAGTTTAATAAATATTTTTTCCAACTCTAATAAATGATAAAATAGCTATTGATGCTTGAAGTGGAATACCGATAAAAAAGATTGGCCACATGTTTTGATCGTTATTTATCATTGATAAGTAAATAGAAGTAATCAAACTCCACATTAAAACTGATCTTGTTATTATATAAAATGATTGATTTTTAATTCTATGCTTATTAACTTGAATAATGACAATTGTAGAAAAAGGCACACCAAAGACAAATAGTGACCAAGGGGTTTGATCTCTAAAGATCTTGAAATAAACATAGATTACTACAATTAAAACCCAAACAAATGAAATAGTAAGTAACATTAAAGCAATTCGGCTACTATTTCTTGCTTTCTGTTCTTTTGATAACTCATCAATTTTATGTTCGTAAAAGAAATATTCAATTGGAACATTGTAAATAGACGCGATTAGGTCTAGCGTTTCGTAATCGGGTAAAACCTCCCCATTTTCCCACCTTGATACAGTCTTATCTGAATAATTGACTTTTTTTGCTAAATCGATCTGCGTAAAATGATTAATTTTTCGTAAATATGCTAAATTTTCACATACAACTTCTTTTATATTCTGCATGCTTGCATTTTAGCACACTAATTCTAATTTTTCAAGAACCAATTTTAAGTAATTCTCATTTTATGAGAATTGCTTTTTTAAATATGAGAACATAAATCAAAGATTGTCCCGTACTTTAGCATACTAAATCATTTATAATAAATATAGTTTGCACAAATCTTAAAAAAGGGATTGATGATATATGGAGCACTTAGACTTTACAATTTCGCAGAACGTTATAAACTTACAGACAAAGTATACCTTATATAAAAGAGTAATTAATATTATCTCTTCAGTCGAATTTGACTTTGATTTAGATTTGGATATTGGTCAAAAAGCATTACAAATGGTTTATGATCGTAATGATTGCCTAAGAATAAAGATTATTAAGAAAGATAAAAAGTTAGTTCAGTTTATCCGTGAAGAAGTTAAATGTGAAAATGTTCCTTTTTTTGAATTTGAAAATGAAGAAGATGTTGAAAAATTTGTTTTAAAAATTAGAAAGAAACCAATTAAATATAAAAAAGGAATAATGATGGAACCATATTTCATTAAAGTCAATGATAAATATCGCTTATTAACTAAAGTTTGTCATTATGCCTTAGATACATATGGACTTCAAGTTATTTATCGTGATTTTGTAGGATGCTACGAATTCTTAAAAAATAATAAACCTATAGAATTTACCCCATCATCTTATAAAGATTTAATAAAAAAAGAATTAACTGATCTTAAAAAGAACTTTAAATATGAAAAATTAAAAGAATTTTATACTGAATATTTTAAAAAATCAGAAGCCCCTACATTTGTATCATTAGCTGGCCCAAATCAAAAAGCCTGGTCTAAGCAACTAATTAAAGGTAAAAAAGCAATTGCGACACCTTTTTTAGGTTGTGATACACATCCTTATATGTTTGAATTTGGTCAGGATGTTGTTGAACCAATATTAAAATTTTGTGAGGAAAATAAGATTACTCTAGCTAATGCTTTATTTTATTCTTACTGTGTAACTTTAACGAGAATGAATGGTAATGTATCTCATATTATTCCTCTAGAAATGATTAATTGTCGAGCTAGGCTAAATGAGAAGAATACTGGGGGGACAATGGTACAAGCTTTGGTTTGTTCAGCAAACTTTGATTTTGAAAAATCATTTATAGAAAATTTAACTTACTTTGTAGAAAATCAAAATACCTTATATCGTAATTTAGGTTTTCCACAATCAGATGTTGAAGTATTATTACATGATATTTATGGAAAAAGTTTACTTAGAACCTATTATCCAATTTCTTTTTCCTTAATTCCTTATAAATCAGCTTCAAATTATCGTTTCCGTTTTTATTCAAATGGGAAATGTGCACTTGTTTGTTATATGGCTCTAATGTATGATGTCGACAAGCATATCATTCAAGCTTGTTATGACCCAATGATTAAATACGCAAGTGAAGAAGAAACCAAAAATTTTCATGAAAATGTTAAATTAGTTGTTAAACAGATTTGTGAAAATAAAGAAATACTACTAAAAGAAATTCAGGTAAAATAATTATGAAGATGGTTAGTGCAAGAAAAAATAATCCCTTACTTAAATGTGGCGATTACAAGACAACAAAAGAAGTAGTTTTAAGAGTTGCCAAAGTTCTTCCTGAAAAAAAATTATTTGCTCACCTTGATAAAAATTTAAATATTATTTATCACACCGCATCTGACTTGTTAAATGATATGACGAGTTTAGGTAATGGATTAATTGCAATGGGTTTAGAGGATAAACATATAGCCGTTTCAATGGATAATTCCTATGAATACTTTTTATCAGATTTAACTATTTCATCAGGTGTTGGGGTAGTGACACCAGTTTCTAAAGATGCTGATGATGAGACATTTGTAACCTTATTAAATAAATGTGATGCTAATGCCATTATATGTAATAAATTTATTGTTCTTAAAATAGGTAAACTAACAGAAAAATTACCAAAAATAGAAAAAGTAATTTGCATTGATGATGGTTTTGGGAATTTTAGTTTTAAAGAAGTGATGCAAAAAGGATCTCTTGTTAAAAATAACTACTATTTAGAAAAAGAGTTGGATCTTGATAAGGTTTGTAAAATTCTATTTACTTCAGGGACAACTGGAGCGAATAAAGGAGTAATGTTAACACAAAGAAATTTAGCGGCGAACATTACTAACTGTCTTGATAACATAAATGGTCCTAAAAATCTTGTGCTTGATACTTCTATGTCTGTTTTGCCGATGCATCATGCTACTGAAATTAATACCCATCTTATGGCTCGTGTGGCGGCTGGTAGATTAACTTATATCTCTTCATCTATGCGGAACATAATGCGCGATATTAAAATATTTAAACCTTCAATCATTACAGTTGTACCAATGATTGCGAATGCGTTTTATAACCAAATTTGGTTAAATGCTAAAAAGCAAGGTAAAGATGAAAAACTTAAAAAAGGCATTAAGCTTTCTAATATTTTAAAAAAATTTGGAATTGATATTACTCACAAATTGTTTAAAGAATTATATGAGCCATTTGGTGGTAATTTAATTGAGATAGTTTGTGGAGGGGCAATTTTAAACCCTGAGGTTGTAAAAGGATTAAGTGATTTAGGAATACATATCGTTAATGGGTATGGTATCACTGAATGTGGGCCTCTTGTTTCCTTAAACGCTGATACAATTAAGGCCTATGCCTCAATCGGTAATGTTTGCTCTAGTTTTGAATATAAAATTGATAATTCTAATGAAGAAGGAATAGGTGAACTTTCAGTTAAGGGACCTTCAGTATTTAAAGGATATTATAAAAATGATGAAGATACAGCTAAGGTATTTGATCAAGACGGATTTTTTCACACAGGTGATTTAGTTAAAGAAGATAAAAAGAAACGTCTTTATATAACAGGAAGATGTAAAAATGTTATTATTTTAGAAAATGGTAAAAACATTTGTCCTGAAGAAATTGAACATGTTGTTGAAATCAGTCAAAACTTCTTAAAAGATATAGTTTGTTATCAACATAATGATAACGGTAAAGAAATTATCGTTTTAGGTATTTGGACAGATAATGAATATAACATAGAAGACTTAAAAATATTATTTAAAGAAATTAATAAAAATTTGCCAATGCATAAGAAAATTAATTATGTCAATATTTCAAGTACAGAATATGAAAAGACAGAAACAAGAAAGATTAAACGAACAAATTTAGAAAAATATCATAATACGAAAGGATTTTATCTATAATGTCAACAAAAGAAATTGAAAACCATTTATCAGATATAATATGTAATTATGTAGATTTGTCTACAGTTAAATTATCTTGTGATTCAAGCTTATTAAATGATATAGGTATTGATTCATTTAGCTTAATCTCAATTGTTACAGATATTGAAGATCATTTTAATATTTGTATTAATGATGAAGATTTAATATCATTTTCAACCTTCAATGATATAATTAGTTATATCTCAGCACGAATTTAATTTTAACTTATTAATCTTTAAATTGCAGTCAACAGTTTTCTTTAATAACATTTACAAATTGTTTATTTTTTGGTAAAATGAAAAAGTTAATATAATTTCCTAGATTTAAAGAAGAAAATAAAAAGGTTAAATAAACTTTTTGTTTTAATTTTTTTAGATAATTGAGGTAATGTCATATTTATAGAAATTATTTAAAATAACTATTTAATAAGAAAGGACTAATAAGCATGGAAAATAAGGTTTTAAATACGCTTTTCATTGTTAGTCTGATTTTACTTATACCTTGTGCAATTTTTGGGTTTATTTATGATGTTTTTATTTGGAATAAGTCACTTATTCCTAATGGTATTTATAATTTGTTTTGGGTTGTGGGTTATATAGCTTTATTTGGAATGCTAATATCAATTGTCTTTGATAAAATAATAAAAAGAAATAAGGAAAAGAAATTAGCTAAAAGATTAAAAGAAAAAGAAATAAGTAATGAACATAAATTTACAAAGAAAAAATAAAAAATTGATTTTTAAAATTTTTTGTATTTTTTTATTTTGTTTATTGACAAATGAAAAAGAAAAGAATAGAATATATGCGTTGCGTTGAATAGAAATAGTAGTATGTTGCTTCAGTTTAGCGACCTGTGATTGGTGAAAGACAGGACATGTAAGCATATACGAACGCGTCTAGGAGCAGTAATCCTGAATTCATAGGGGTTACCGGGTTCTCCCGTTAAAGAGATAAAGTATAATTGTACTTGATGAGGTTATTATTGTGAGATAGTAACAAACTAAGGTGGTACCGCGAAATTGATTATTTCGTCCTTAGGCAAAAATATTGCCTAGGGACTTTTTTTATGTCTTGTAGGCTCAAAGAAAGAGGTATATTAATTATGAAAAAAATTGTAAGATTATTATTTGTATTTGTATTTTTATTAACTATCACAGCTTGTAAGACAAATGATACAATTATTGTTTATACGGAAGCTGGTTTTGCACCATTTGAATATATTAAGGATGGAAAAATTACTGGTGTTGATATTGATATCATGAACGAGGTTGGAAAAAAACTTGGGAAAAAGATCCAATTTGAAAATGTTAGTTTTGATGTCATCGTTGATACTATAGCTTTAGGAAAACTTGCAAACATTGGGGCAGCTGGTTTATCAGTTACGGAAGCAAGACTTGCTAAAGTTGATTTTTCAAAGGTTTATTATCAAGCCAACTTATATGTTATTTATGATGTTGAAAACGAGGATAATTTAAAACATTTAATGACTGATGGAAATTATGGTGTTTACTGGTCAAGCATAAAAACTGATAAAGGAATTGCTGTTCAACCAGGAACAACAGCTGATCTATTTTTAAGTGATGAGGTTAAAAAAGGTGGACTACTAGAAGGAACAAAAGTAAATTTCTTCTCTTCACTTGATACTGCCGTAAGTGACATTAACTTAAATAGTGATTTTGTTATTATTGATGAATTACCTGCTAAAAAGTTAATTCAAGGGAAAGACAACTTAAAATGCTTACCATTATATTATGAAGGTGTTGATGGTGAAGATGATGAGTTAGCTTTTGATGAATATGCTATTTGTGTTACTAAAGGACAAGATGAGTTACTAAAGGCTATCAATGAGGTTTTAACAGAATTTTTAAGTAAAGAAGAAAATGGTATCAATGGAATTCAAGCGTTAGTTAATAAGCACTTAGGTCTATAAGCGGGGTGACTTAATGAATCTTTTTAAAGATATTGTCAAAATAATTAAAACAAACGAATTAAGGAATTATTTATTTGAGGGGTTTAAAAATACTTTGACAATTACTTTTATCGCTGCTTTTATTGGTTTAGTAATTGGTTTTATTGTCGCGATTATTAAAATCTTTGCGATGGATAACAAAAAATTAAAACCACTTTCTGTTTTATGCAATCTTTACACAACCATAATACGCGGTACACCAATCACTTTGCAGTTATTTATCATGGTATTTGCAATTTTAGCTATCCCTGGTTTTAAGGTAACAGCTGTAATTTTAACTTTTGGGATTAATTCAGGAGCATATGTATCAGAAAATATTAGAGCTGGTATCTTATCAGTGGATAAAGGTCAAATGGAAGCAGGACGTAGTTTAGGCTTATCAAAACTAAAAACTATGACAAAAATTGTTTTACCTCAAGCGATAAAAAATGTCATTCCCGCAATTGGTAATGAATTAATTGCACTTGTAAAAGAAACAGCTATTGTTTCAATGGTTGGATCAACTATTGGAACGATAACTTTTGACTTGAATCAAGCAACTTCAACCATTAATAAAACCATTGCCAATTATTTAGCTCCAGCGATACTTGCTGCCATGCTTTATTTAGCTGTTGTTTATACCATTACCTTGTTTATTAAAATAATTGAAAGAAGGTTACGTGTTAGTGATAGCAATTAAGAATTTACATAAAAAATTTGATAATAAAGAAATTTTAAAGGGCATTGATTTAACGATAAATAAGGGCGAAAAGGTCGTAATTATTGGTTCATCAGGTAGTGGTAAATCAACTCTACTTCGTTGCATTAATCAACTTGAAATACCAACAGCTGGTGAAGTGTGGGTTAGTGACTTATTACTAACTCAAGTTGATGCTTATTTGCATGAAGATTTAATTAAAGTTTCTAACACTTTTAAGAAAATAAAAGAAAATAGTGATTTAACTGATGAAGAAATAATAGAAAAAATTAAAGAAGAAAAGTTATTAAAGACTAAAGAAGGTTCTGAGTTTAAAAAGTTAAAAAATGCTTATTTTATAAAATATTATTTAGGTATTGACGATGCTCGTCAAAAGATTGGCATGTGCTTCCAACACTTTAATCTTTTTAATAATTTAACTGTTTTAGAAAATTTAATTCTTGCTCCAACTGAACTAAAACTTATGAGTAAAGAAGAAGCGACTAATAAAGCATGTGATTTACTTAAAAGAATTGGGCTATATGATAAAAAGGATGAGTATCCATTAAAGCTATCTGGTGGTCAAAAACAACGGATTGCAATAATTAGAAGCTTATGTATGAATCCTGATGTAATGTTATTTGATGAACCAACAAGTGCACTAGATCCTGAAATGGTTGGGGAAGTTTTAGAATTAATGAAGGAGCTTGCAACTTTAGGTATGACGATGGTTGTTGTAACTCATGAAATGGGATTTGCTAAAGAAATAGCTAACAGAATTATTTTTATGGATAATGGAAAAATCTTAGAAGAAGGAACTCCTGATGAAATTTTTAATCGTCCAAAAAATGAAAGAACAAAAGAATTCTTATCAAAAATTTTGTAAAGTTTATTTAAGATGAGTTTGTTTTTGATATGGAATATGTAAAAAAATAATGATATAATATAAATAGTTGAAACTTTTTTGAAGGAGATAAACTATGCAAATAGCACTAGGCTTAATACTACCATTTGTTGGAACTGTTTTTGGAGCAGCAATGGTATTTTTGATTAAAAATAAAATAAACGATAAATTTGAAAAAATATTATTAGGATTTGCAGCTGGAGTTATGATTGCTGCATCAGTCTGGTCATTACTTATTCCATCAATTAACATGGCAATTGAACAAAACAAGATATCATTTTTACCAGCTGCAGTTGGATTTATGGGTGGGATTTTATTCTTGTTAATCTTAGATAGTATTATTCCCCATTTACATCTAAACAGTGATGAACCAGAAGGAGTAAAATCTGATATAAAGAAAAAGACAATGATGTTTTTAGCAATTACGCTTCATAATATTCCAGAAGGAATGGCGGTAGGTGTAATATTTGCTGGTGCTATTTCTAATAACGTTAATATTACTATGGCTTCTGCATTAGCTATGTCAATTGGTATTGCGATTCAAAACTTTCCTGAAGGTGCGATTGTTTCGATGCCTTTAGCTGCTGAAGGAAAGAATAAAGCTAAAGCTTTCTTTTATGGTAGTTTATCAGGGATTGTTGAACCAATTGCAGCTGTCATAACTATTCTTTTATCACAATTTTTAACACCTATCCTACCTTATTTATTAAGCTTTGCAGCAGGAGCAATGATGTATGTTGTTATTGAGGAACTTATTCCAGAATCACAAAACGGAAAACATTCTAATATTGCGACAATTGGTGTTTCACTTGGATTTATATTAATGATGATTTTAGATGTTGCTTTAGGATAAAAAATATTTAGATTTCGCATTTGTGAAATCTTTTTTTATTCTTTAATTAATGATTAATTGAGAAAAACATATATTTGAAAAATTAAAGAAAAGCATTGTTTTAATGTAAAGAATTTATTTTATGATATAATGATTATGTTGTGACAAATAATGGTAAATGGCAGGTTATATTTATGGATAATATGAATTTTCGATTTGCTAAAGAAGATGATATTAAGAAGATTTTGTTCTTTATCAAAGAATTAGCTGAATATGAAAAGATGACAAATGATGTTATAGCTACTGAAGAACTTTTAAATGAATGGATATTTGAAAAGAAAATAGCAGAAGTTATTTTTGTCTTAGAAGATAATAAAGAAGTAGGTTTTGCATTATTCTTTCATAATTTTTCAACTTTTTTAGGTAAAGCTGGTCTTTATTTAGAGGATTTATATGTTTTACCAAAATACCGGGGTAAAGGCTATGGCAAGGCATTAATTAAAAAGCTAGCAACGATTGCGATTGAAAGAAAATGTGGGCGAATGGAATGGACATGTTTAAACTGGAACAAGCCAAGCATTGACTTTTATAGATCGCTTGGTGCTAAACCACTTGATGATTGGATGATATATCGCATCACTTTAGAAGATTTAAATAAACTAGTAAAATAAGAAAAATCGACATAATCTAACAAAAAGTTATGGTAATATGATTAAATGTGTTTAATAATAGATATTAAGGAGGTATCAGGTGAATAGAAAAGGAAAAAACGGAGTAATAATTAGAACAATCATAAGTGTTATAGTTATTGGTCTTTTAATTTTAGGATTTTATCTGGTATTTAAGGCCTTAGGATATACAAATCTTACAAAAGAAGAGTTACGAGATTTAATTGATAGCGCCAAAGCTTTAGGACCAATTGTTTATATTTTTATTTCTTTTTTACAAGTAACATTTATCCCGGTTCCGGGAATGGTTACGATTTTATCTGGTAATTTGCTATTTGGGCCATGGGAAGCATTACTATATTCATTTATTGGAATGTTGCTTGGATCGCTTTTTGCTTTTTACCTTGGCAGGGTAATCGGGAGGTCATTTGTTAACTGGGTTGTTGGTGATAAAAATACTGTTGATGAGTATTTAAAAAGAGCAAAAGGTAAAGAAATTGTTTTATTCTTCTTTATGTTTCTATTACCGATGTTTCCTGACGATGCCTTATGTGCTTTAGCGGGGATAACTCCTATAACCTGGCCGGTATTTATCTTGATGCAAGTAATAACTAGACCAATCTCAATTTTAGGAACAATCTTCTTTATGTCAGGAGAAATCATTCCTTTTAAAGGCTGGGGTTTAGTAGTAATAGGACTTGTTGGCATCTTGTCAATTATTGCTTTTATAATAAGTTATAAGAATTCAGAAAAAATTAATAGCTACTTAAATAAAATAGCTACTAAAATTACAAATATATTTAATAAAAAAGAAAAATAACAAAGATAAAGTATCATTTTTTGGGGTGAAGAAATGAAAAAGGCTTTATTTTTGTTTTTTTTAATTGTTTCATGTTTTAATTTAAAAGTTGTAAATGGAAATTATGGATTTCCAGGAGGAAAGAATTATTTTAACCCGGAAAATTTTGAATTTAGTAATTCAAACCTAAGAAATATTAGACCGATCCTAGTGAAACCAAATACTGATTATGTTTTCTCAATACCAGATTATGCGGTAGAAAATGGCCGGTATATGGATATTTTTTACTATAACTCGTCAAATGAAGAATTAGGTGAACATGAATTAACTGATTCAGAATTTTCGTTTAAGGAAAGTGACCGAATATATTATGTGAGCTTTCATACGCCGTTAAATGCTGAATATATATTTTTATATATTTCACATGTTGAACAGGGTTGGTTATATGATAAACTTTATGGTACACAGATTGAAGAAGGGACTATTCCTACAAAATACGAACCTTATGTTTCGGGTTATATTGATATTAATTCACCAGAAATGTCTGGTATAGGAACCATAACATTTGATGTGGATTGTCCAGAAGATGTAGATTACTTAAAAAGTTTGCTTGTAGCGTATGATGATATCGATAAAGACATAACTGATAAAATTGAAATCTTAACTGATAATTACACAGGCAATGAACATATTGTTGGAGATTATGAAGTTGTTTTTAAGGTAGAAGATAGCGCTAAAAATATAGCGACTGGTAAAATAGTTGTTAAAATTAGAGATTTTACTGACCCAGCAATTTCAGGACCAGATTTAATAGAAATTGTCTATCCTAACACTTTTACTGATATAGATATCTTAAGCAAGTATTATGCCAGTGATAATTATGATGGTGAAATAACAGAAAAAGTTAAGATTTTTTTGAATAATTATGAAGTAAATAAACTTATCTTAGGTACTTATGAAATTGTTTTACAGGTTGAAGATAATGCAGGCAATAAAAGTGAAAAATACATAAATATAAACGTTGTTGATAGAAGTGCGCCGCTTTTTAGTGGGCCAACCACATTTGAAACCAGCTATTTAAATGTTCTATCAATTGAAACGTTACTTAAAGATATAACAGTAATGGATGATACTGGTGGTAATATAACTGATTTAATTACTATTGTTAGTGATGATTATTCTCTTAGTGCAAAAAAATTAGGTTTATATCAGATTGTCTTAAAAGCAGAAGACTTAAGCGGTAATTCCTCAACATATAGTTTATCAGTTAGAGTAATTGATGATGAAAGTCCAATTCTTTATGTGGATTCAATGTTTGTAAAGGTTTATATTGATGAAACATTAGAATTAAATGATCTTTTAAATTGGTTATATAAGACAAAAGTATTAAATTCTGGTGAAAACTATAAAGTAACAGTTATAAGTGATAATTATACGCGATTTAAAAATCAAGAGGGAAAATATTTATATAGAATTAAACTTGAAAGTGAAAAACATGTGGTAGATAAGAGTTTTTTAATTAATGTTGTAAGCAGAAATGTTAATTTTTTTAAACCGGATATTGAAAAGAAAAATATTGTTTTACCATACGTAATAACAGGGGTCGGTGTTTTGGCTGCTACTATTTCCTTTATTTTCCTCCTCATAAAAAGAAGAAAGATTTGAAGACGCTTTCTTTTTTTTGTGTTTGTAAATGGCATGTAATAGTGTTATAATCAAGGAGAAATATATAGACATTATTAACTTAACAGAGTTAATAAAGAATTAAGGAGTGAAAGTTATGGGCGCAAAAGTAATGATTACTGATGAAAAGTTAAAAGAACTGAACCAAATAATGGAAGAGCATTTAAAAAATCCAGGTCCTTTAATGCCAACACTACATGATGCACAACGAATATTTGGTTGCATTCCTTTAGAAATCCAAAAAGTCATCTCTAAAAAACTTGGTGAAAGTATTGCCAAAATAAACGGAGTTGTTACATTTTATGGAAATTTCTCGGTTGAGCCAAAAGGTGAAACAATTATTTCTGTTTGCTTAGGAACAGCTTGCTATGTAAGAGGTTCTCAAAGCGTAATTGACACATTTAGTGATGAACTAGGGATTGGTGTTGGAGAAACATCTGAAGATGGGAAATTTACATTAGAAGCTACTCGTTGTATTGGAGCATGTGGACTTGCACCAGTGTTTACGGTAAATAATGTAGTATATGGTAATTCTTCAGTTGCAGTTGCTAAAGAAGTGCTTAGGAAAATAAAATAGTATGAAATTAAAGGAGATCGTAGAACTTTTTAATTGCATGATTTATACGCCATCAATTTATAATGAAAACAAAGATATAGATTATGCTTTTTGTGCTGATTTAGTAAGCGATACTTTAATGGTTCTAAGAACAATAAATGATGAAAAACGCTTGAGTAAAACAATTATTATCACTGGTCTTGTCACTAATCAATCAGTAAGAGCTGCCGAAATTCTAGATGTACCTGTAATATTATTTGTTCGTGGCAAAAAACCACAAGAACAAGTTGTTAACTGTGCAATTGAAGCAGGCATTACCATTTTAATGACAGAATGGACAATGTTTAACACTAGTGGTGAGATGTATATTAGAAAGGTTAAAGGTTTAACAAGTAACCTTGATCGATAAAATTTACAAAATTACAGCTCGAGATATGTTCAATGCTGGTTCAGCTTCAAGTGATATTAAGCGCGAATTAAAGAAATTAAATTGTTCAAAGGAATTAATTAGAAGAGTTTGTATTGCTTCGTATGAAGCTGAGATAAATGTTGTAATCCACTCATTTGGTGGAGAAGCAAAATTAAAAATAATAGATGAAGTAATATACTTAGAGTTTATAGACTCAGGGCCAGGAATAGATAATATTGATCTTGCGATGCTGGAAGGATACTCTACTGCTAGTGAGGAAGATAGACAAAATGGTTTTGGAGCGGGAATGGGGCTTCCAAACATCAAAAAATCAACCGATGAAATGGATATTATTTCTGATAAAAATGGTACAGTTTTAAAACTCAGGTTTTATAAAAACGGAAGAAACAATGAAAATAAAAAATTTAATAGATGATAAATATAAGTTTTGGACTAAAGATTTTAACCAAGAAGTATCAGGACTTTATGCAGGGGACTACTTAAGCAACGTATTAAGAAATGGTGAAAGAAAAAATGCTTTAATCACTGTAATCACTAATATGAATGCTTTAGCAGTAGCTGTAATGTTAGAAATGCCATTAATTGTTTTTACAGAAGGAAATGTTCCTACTAAAGACATGATTGATAAAGCAAATGAAGAAAAAGTTACACTTGTATCAACTAATCAAAAAAGTTATGAATGTATAATTGATTTTAAAGAAAAGGGATTGATATGATATACTACTATGATTTGCATATTCATTCGATTTTATCGCCTTGTTCAGAAGTGTTAAATACACCTAATAATATTTTAAACATGGCTTATTTGAAAAAACTAAATATTATTAGTGTTACTGATCATAATTCTTTAAAACAACAGAAAACCATTTTGAATTTAGCAAAGAGCTATAATATTTTAGCGGTACCTGGTGTAGAAGTAACTGTAAATGAAGGATTTCATGTTTTGGTATATCTAAAAAATGAAGATGATATTGATAAATTTGATGAGTATTTAGAACGTCATTTAATTAAAGAAGAGTTGGATTTAAGTAAGTATCATAAAGAAATAGTTATGGATGTATATGATAATGAAGTAAGCTTTGTTAATTATTCATTAAATAGTAAGTTAGATGTTAATATCAAAGATTTGCTTTCTTATCTTAAAGGCTATGAGACACTGATTTATTTTGCTCATGTTGATAGGCCTTATGCTAGCGGTAAAGATTACTTAAAAGATGTAAAAATAGATGGAATAGAATTAATTAATCAAAATCATGAGATAGATTTCTTAGGATATCAGATTCTTTATAATTCTGATGCTCACAATATTTTGAATATGAATGAACAGGATTATAGTGTTGAACTTTCCGACTTAACCATCGAAAGTTTGTTTGAGGTGCTAAAAAATGTTTGATTTATCACTATATATATTAGATATTGCTTATAATTCAATTAGAGCTCAGGCAAAGAATTTAAATATTATGATTGAGATTATAGAAAAAATTAATAGATTAACAATAGAAATTTTAGATGATGGGAAAGGAATAAAAAAAGAGAATCTAGGTAATGTTACTAGCCCTTTTTATACAACGAGAGATACAAGAAAAGTTGGCTTAGGTTTGCCGTTTATTAAAGAAATTGCGAATCAAGCTAATGGTGATATAGAAATATTATCGGAAGAAAATGAATATACAAAAGTTAAAATTTGGATGGATTATATCCATATAGACCGACCAGAACTTGGTGATCTATCAATGACAATTTATAATTTATGTCTAAACGACATTTTAGTGAATTTTATATTTCGTTTTAATGATCAAGAATTTATTTTTAAAAAAAGTGAAGTTTTAGAAATACTTGATGGTGTTCCGTTAACAGAATACCAAATTATGAAATACATTAGATCTTATATTAAAGACAATATATGCGAAGTAAAAGGAGATACGAAATGAAGTCATTAGAAGAGTTAAAAAAATTACGTGATGAAGCTAAAAAGAACATGGATATGCGTCTTACAAAAAACGGTTATCGCGTAGCAATTGGAATGGCCACTTGTGGTATAGCTTCAGGCGCTAGAGAAATCATGAACAAGTTTTTAGAAGAGGTTTCTAACCACAACTTATCAAATGTTAAAGTCACACAAGTTGGCTGTATTGGTGAATGCACATTTGAACCAATTGTCGAAGTTATTGATGATAAAGGTATTAGTACCATTTATTGCTTAGTTACAGAAAAAAAGGTTGAAGAAATTGTTCAAGAACATTTAATTAATGGTAGAAGAATTGAACGTTATTTACTTTCAAACGTCAAGAAGTAGAGGTATAAAAAATGTTAGAGAGAGTGCAAATTTTGATTTGTGGAGGGTCTGGATGTTTATCTTCTCATTCTAAGGAGATTCAGCACGAATTTGATAAAGTTTTAACAGAACTTAAAATTCGTGAAGAAGTAAAGCTTATTTTAACAGGCTGCTTTGGTTTATGTGAAAAGGGTCCTATTGTCATTGTCTATCCCGATGAAGTTTTTTATTCAAAGGTTAAAGTAGAGGATGTTAGAAAAATATGCGAGGAACATATTTATAAGGGACGTATTGTTAAAGAACTAGTTCAACGTGACTTGATTACTAAGGATGATATTAAGAGCTTTGGTGAACTAAATTTTTATGCAAAGCAAAAACGTATTGCGCTTCGTAATTGTGGAAATATTAATCCGTTAGATATCAAAGAGTATATTGGTAAAGATGGATATCAAGCATTAGGAAAAGTCTTAACAGAAATGACAAGTGAAGAAGTTATTGATGAAGTCAAAAAATCAGGATTAAGAGGCCGCGGTGGGGGAGGATTCCCAACAGGACTTAAATGGGAGTTTGCAAGAAAATCTGAAAGCAAACAAAAATATATTGTTTGCAATGCCGATGAGGGAGACCCAGGGGCATTTATGGATAGAGCCGTACTTGAAGGTGACCCACACTCTGTTCTTGAAGCAATGGCAATTGGCGGGTACGCCATAGGAGCAAATCAGGGTTATATTTATGTTAGAGCAGAATACCCTGTCGCTGTTGAAAGATTAAATTTTGCGATAAAACAAGCTCGTGAATATGGCTTGCTTGGTAAAAATATTTTAGGAACTGGCTTTGATTTTGATATTGATTTACGTCTAGGAGCCGGAGCCTTTGTTTGTGGAGAAGAGACAGCCCTAATTGCATCAATTGAAGGTGAACGGGGTATGCCAAGGAATAAACCACCATTCCCAGCTGTTAAAGGTTTATGGGAAAAACCAACAAATGTTAACAATGTTGAAACATTTGCGAATGTTCCCGTTATTTTCTTAAAAGGGGCTGACTGGTTTAGAAGCATTGGTACAGAAAAATCTAGTGGGACAAAAGTTTTTGCCTTAGGTGGAAAAATTAAGAATACTGGTTTAGTTGAAGTGCCAATGGGGACAACATTAAGAGAAGTAATTTATGAAATTGGTGGGGGTATTCCTAATAAACGGAAGTTTAAAGCAGCCCAAACTGGTGGTCCATCAGGTGGTTGTATTACTGAAGAGTCACTAGACACACCAATTGATTTTGATAATTTAATAAAACTTGGTTCAATGATGGGATCAGGTGGAATGATTATCATGGATGAAGATAATTGTATGGTTGACGTAGCGAGATTTTACCTTGATTTTACCGTAGATGAATCATGTGGTAAATGTACACCTTGTCGTGAAGGTACAAGAAGAATGCTTGACATTTTAAATAAGATTTGTAATGGTGAAGGGACAATGGAAGATCTTGACACTTTAGAATCACTTGGCGAAATGATTAAATCATCATCACTATGTGGTTTAGGTCAATCAGCCCCTAACCCAGTATTATCAACATTAAAACATTTTAGAAATGAATATATTGCGCATGTTAAAGACAAGGTATGTCCAGCTGGTGTTTGCCAAAAGCTTACTAATTTCTATATTTTAAAGAACTGTATTGGTTGTGGAAAATGTTTAAGAAATTGTCCAGTTGGCGCTATTACAGGCGAACCACGAACTCGTCACTCTATCGACTTAAATAAGTGTATTAGATGTGGTGCTTGTAAGAAATCTTGTCCAGTATCAGCGATAACTAGTAACCCAGAGGTGATTAAAAATGCCCAATAAGATGGTAAATATAATTATTAATGATAAAAAGTTATCAGTTCCTGAAGGTTATACCGTTTTAAAAGCAGCAACTGAAAATGGAATATATATTCCCCGTTTATGTTTCCTAGAAGGAATTCATGAAGAAGCTAACTGCCGAATTTGTTTAGTAGAAATTGATGGAGTAAGAGGTTTAAAAACATCTTGTAAAACAATCGTATCTGAAGGTATGATTATTAAAGTTGATACTGAAAATGTTCATTCCGCTGTTAAAAAGAACTTAGAATTATTAGCAGCTAACCACAGATTTGATTGCTGGAAGTGCCCACGCGAAAGAAACTGTGAATTCTTAAAGTTATTACAAAATTATGATGTAGATAATATTTATGGAGAGAATGAAACTTTTTCGAAAAAGGTTGTTTATCTAGAAGATCAAAATGATGCGATTGTAATTGATAGTTCTAAATGTGTACTTTGTGGTCGTTGCGTTTCAACTTGTGAGAAGGTTGCGGGTACTGGCGTATTAAATTATAACGAACGTGGCTCAAAGTGTTATGTTGGAACAGCTTTATTCCATCCATTAAGTGATAGTGGTTGTATTTATTGTGGTAAATGTATTCAAGCTTGCCCAACAGCTGCATTACGTGAAAAAGATGATGTTAGCCAAGTTGAAAAAGTTTTAAGAGATAAAAATAAGACGGTTATTGTGGAAATTGCGCCAGCAGTAAGAAGTGCGCTTGGTGAAGAATTTGGCTATCCAATTGGCACAAACGTTGAAGGAAAAATTTATAGTGCTTTAGAAAAATTAGGTGTTAAGGAAGTAATGGATACTAACTTCACTGCCGATTTAACAATTATGGAAGAAGGCACAGAATTAATATCAAGAATTAAAAATAATGGCGTATTACCGCTATTTACTTCATGTTCACCAGGGTGGATTCGCTACATTGAACAATATAATCCTGAATATATTCCTAACCTTTCAACATGTAAGTCTCCTCAACAAATGGGTGGAGCTATTGCTAAACACTATTATGCAGAAAAGTTAGGTTTAAAAAAGGAAGATGTTATCGTTGTTTCAATCATGCCTTGTGTTGCTAAAAAGTCAGAAGCTAATTTAAAGGAAATGGTTATAGATAATGTTAAAGACGTTGATTATGTTTTAACTACAAGAGAATTTGCGCGATTAATTAAGCGTCATGGCATTGACTTTAATGATCTTGAAGACAAAAAACCATTTGGAATGCTAGAGACATATACAGGTGCTGGTGTCATCTTCGGGGTTACTGGTGGTGTTATGGAAGCGGCTTTAAGAACTGTTTCTGAAATTCTTGAAGAAAAAGAAACACAAATTGAATTTAAAGAAGTAAGAGGCCTTAAAAATATTAAAGAAGCAACTTATAAAATTGCAGGGCTAGATATTAATGTCGCAGTAGTCCATGGCGGCGCGGCTATTAAGGAATTCATGAACATTCTAAAAACAAGTGATAAAAAATATCATTTTGTTGAATTCATGGGTTGTACAGGTGGCTGTATTAATGGTGGTGGGCAACCTATTGTTAACCCACAAATTTTAGAGAAAATTGATGTAAGAGAAAAAAGAGCAAGTGTTTTATATGACATTGATAAAAATTCAAAGCTTAGAAAGTCACATTTAAATGACCAAGTAATGAAACTATATCAAGAATTCTTAGGCGAACCTAACTCTCACTTATCTCACAAATTACTTCATACTCATTATGAAGCAAAATCTTTTTATAATAATAAGTAAAAATTAAAAAACGGGGTACTTATATGTATCTCGTTTTTTTTAAAAAATAATAATTAGAAAACATTAATATATTTCTTATATTATTAAGATTTCTAGTTTGTTGTAATTTTTAAATAAAACTAAAGAGGCATAAGTTAAAGAAAAAACTAACATTTATTTGAAAATTATGGCATATGCTTATTTGAGGATGATAAGATGGAAACAGTCATTTGTCATATTAATCTTAAGAATTTGACTGACAATTACTTAAGAATATGTGAGCTTTATAAAGAAAAAGAAGTAATTGCGGTCGTAAAAGATGACGCATATAATCATGGGATTTTAAATGTTACAAGGGAGCTTAAAAAAGCCGGATGTAATTTTTTTGCAGTTAGTAATATTAAGGAAGCAATTTATTTAAGATCCAATTTTAAAGATATAAAGATTATGACTGTAGGAGTTTCATATTTAGAAGATCTAAATTTATACTTTGAAAATAATATTATTTTAAATGTTTGGAATAAGGAGATGCTTGAATCTTTATTAGAATATTCCCATCCTTTAACGATTCATATAAAAATTAATACAGGAATGAACCGTTTAGGTGTAAGTAAAGAAGATATTAATAAGTATTTAATTCCTTTATCTTTAAAGCATCAAGTTGAAGGAATTTATACCCATTTAGGTAACGCATGTAGAGAACTTTATCAGGAAGAAATTAAAATTTTTAAGGAAATATTAACAGATCTTAATTACAAGTTTAAAGTTATTCACGTCAATAATAGTTATTCAATGTTAAATCATGAAAAGGATCTTAATTTTACCACACATGTTCGCCCGGGAATTGCGCTATATGGGTATTATGGGTTCAAACCAACCTTTAACTTATCGACAAAGATTATTAGTATTCGTAGGCTTAAAAGAGGAGAAAGAATTGGTTATAATTTAGAAAAGCTAAACCGCGATGTAACAATTGGCTTAATTAATATAGGTTATGGGCAAGGATTTTTAAGATCAAATGTAAACAGGGAAGTTAGAATAAATAATAAAAAATACTCCCTAATAGGTAGTATTTGTATGGATATAAGTTTCATCTTAATTGATGATGATGTTAAAGTTGGTGATGATGTATATCTATTTGATGATTATTATCAAGCAGAAAAACATTTAAATACTATTACATATGAGATACTTTGTAATATTAGTAAAACAATTAAAAAGGTATATTATTAATAGTTATTGATTGATAATCATAATCAATAACTTTTTCTTTCTTAAGTTTGATTAATTCTCTTGATAACGATGGACGGTTGATGTTTAATAAAATTGCAAGTTTTTCTTTAGTCATGTGTAAATATATCTTATTACTTTTTTGCTTTCTCATTTCATCTTTAAGATAAAACATAATTTTTTCTCTAATTGATGGCTGTGAGATGAGTTTAATACGATATTGTAAAGCTTGAATGCGATTTGAAACAATCTTTAAATAGTTTTGGTTGAATGTCTCATCTTTAAGTAAGCTAAGGAAATTATCCTTATAAATAAAGAGAATTTTAGTAGTTGTCAAAGAGGTAATATTTCCTAAAACATAAGACTCATTATTTAATATTAAGGTATCGCCAAAAATATCATTTTTAGATAGGTTGGAAATTGTATAATTATAACCATCAAGTGTCGTTGAACTAATATTTATTTCACCCATTAATATTAAACCAACACTTGTAATTTTTTCTCCTTCGCTATAAATTATTTCGTTTTTCTTATATTCTTTAATTTCATAAAAACAGTTTAATTTAACATTATGTAATAACTTATGATCAAAATCAGACATTTTAGCCTCCTAATGTAACATATGTTACAACATATTTTACCATACTATGCTATAATTTCCAAGGTGATAAAAATGAAAAAAATAATTAATTTAGTTTTAATTAGTTTAATTATATTATTAAGTGGCTGTAAAAAAGAGCAAGCCAAAGTTTTAGTTCCATCAGGAACTCCTCGTATTGCGCAAATATATTTAGAAAAAGAATATGATACAAGCGTTGTTAATGGAGCTGATGCGTTAGTAGCCGCTTTTACAAGTGGTGAATATGAATTCATTTATGCACCAATTAACCTAGGTGTAAAAATGTATAAAAGCAACCAAAAATACAGATTACTTGGAAGTGTCGTAAGTGGTAATTATTACTTAGTAAGTAAAGGTGAATTTACTTTAGAAGATTTAAAAAACAAAGAAATCTGCTTATTTAGTAAAAACCAAATGCCAAGTATTATTGCTAACTATGTTTTTGAACATAACGACTTAAAAAATTTAAACATTAGTTATGTTGCAAGCGTAACTGAAGCTCAAAATGAATTAATTTTAAATAATGACTTAGTGGTTTTAACTTCTGAACCGTCATTAAGTGTGTTGCTTGATAAAATTGATGGCTTAACTTATCTTGATTTACAAGCAAGTTTTAAAGAGATTACTGGATACGAATCTTATCCACAAGCTGCATTATTTGTAAGGAATGATGTAAGTAAGAAAAAAATAGATCAATATGTAAAAGACTTAACTGTTTCAATAGAAAAGGTAATGGGAAAAAAAGTTGAAACAGCTGACTTACAAGAAGAAATGAATTATGGTTATGATAAACTTGTTTTTATCAACTCTCTTGATAGAAGTAATATTAGTTTTATTCCTGTCAATAAAAATAAACAATCATTTGAAAGTCTTATTAATATTTTATTTGAATATAATGCTCAACTTGTAGGGGAGATTCCAAATGAAGAATTCTACTATCAAGACTAAGTATTTATATAATAGTTTAGGTATAATATTTGTCTTGGCCATATGGTTTATAGGAGTTGGGGTAATTGATAATAAGTTAATCATGCCAAGATTTTCTATAGTCCTTAAAACAATCGTTAATATATTAACAAATTCAAATACCTTTGGTATAATTATTTCATCAGTAATACGGCTTATTTTAGCCATTACCATAGGGATGCTAATCGGCGGCATCTTAGCTATATTTAGTGGTTTAAATAAAAAGATTTATTACTTTATTAGTCCGTTAATTAAAATAATTAGATCAACTCCAATTGCATCAATCATTGTTATTTGTTTAATAATTTTTGGTTTAGTTAAAACACCAGTTATTATTACCCTCCTTATGATTATTCCTTTGGTATTTGAAGCAGTTTATCAAGGAATTGATAGTTTAGATAAAGAATTAATTGATGTAGCAAGATTAGATACAAGTGATAAATTTACTTTGGTCAAATATGCGTATTTACCACTAATTAGGAATTATATTAAATTAGCGTTCTTTCAATCAGCTGGTTTAGGAATTAAAGTCCTTGTGATGGCAGAATATATTTCACAAACAAATAAAGCGATTGGTAATGAAATATATTTGGCGAAAATTAACATTGAATATAGCAGGGTTTATGCTTGGACTATCATTTTAATTGTTATTATTATAGCAATTGAAAAAATTATTAAAACAACGTTAAAATCATTAATGGAAAATTAATGATTTTTTCTTTTTTTATATCTTGTATTTAATAAACATTAAATATATAATTTAAATAAACAATAACTTTTTGTTAGGAAGTGATAGGCGTGCTTGAACTTAAAGAAACAGCCAAGAATATAGTTGAACTACTATATGGCGGAGGCGATTTAACAAGCGAACGGAGTTTAATTGCAAGAGCAGAACAAGGTACAGCTTGTCACCAACATATTCAAGGTCTTTATAAAGAAAAAGATAAAAAAGAAGTTAGTGTTTCTTTAGAAGATGATTATAAGAACTATCATTTAGTTATTACGGGTAGAATTGATGGTTTGATTTACAGATCAAACCGTTTTATTTTAGAAGAAATTAAATCAACGAACAATGACTTAAATTTACTTGATGAAAATACCTATCCTTCACATTTAGCACAAGCGAAGATGTATGCATATATGTATTTAAAAGCAAATGATAAAAAATCAATTTATATCCGTTTAACATACTGTACAGTTGAAAAATTTAAAACAATATTTTTTGAAAATAAATATACAATAGATGAGCTTGAAATATTTTTTTATACAACAATTGATAATTATTTAAGCTGGATTGAAAAACTTGATGATCATGAAGAAAGAAGAAATAAATCGATTTTAGGATTAAATTTTCCTTTTGATGATTTTCGCCCTGGGCAAAGAGAATTTATGGGTATGTGTTATAGGACGATTATTGAGAAAGGTATTTTATATGCGATTGCCCCAACAGGTATTGGTAAGACGATTGCGACAATTTTTTCAGGCCTTAAAGCCATCAGCACTAAAAAAGATAAATTATTTTACTTAACAGCGAAAAATGGGGGCAAAAAGATTGCGGTTGATACCTCAAACATCCTTCTTAATAAGGGGCTCGTGGCAAAAACATGTGTGATATCATCAAAAGACTCTATGTGTTTAAGAGAAGTAAGAGAATGTGATCCAGAAGTTTGTAAATATGCCAAAGAGTATTATACCAAGGTTTTTAAAGTGATTAGACTTTTATATGATGATCATGATATATTTACCTCTGAAATAATTAGTGAATATGGTTTAAAGCATGAGGTATGCCCTTTTGAATTGAGCTTAGATATTTCAAATTTATCTGATATTATCATTGCGGATTATAACTATGTCTTTGATCCAAGAATTAAACTTGAACGTTATTTTAATGATGAGACAAGCTATCGGCCAATTATTTTAATAGATGAAGCCCATAATATGGTGACACGTGGAAGAGATATGTATTCTGCCTCTATCTCTAAATTTCAAATTCTTTCTTTAAAGAAAAATTTAACAGGTATTAGGCCAACAGCAAGACGCGAGATTGCGGCTGTACTCGAGATTTTTAATGAATATGAATTAGAGCTTGAAGAAACAGATTTAACAATGTATGAAGAAAAAGATGATATGTTAACAGGAATGTTAAAAAAGCTCATGAATAAAATTGAAACAATTACAAATGATAATGTTGGTTTTGCAGGCAAAAATGATGTTTTAAATGTTTATTTTGAAATCTATAAATATATGAAAATTATTGAGTATTACAATGAAAAGTTTGTCTTTACAGTAGAAAAAATAAATAGTGATACAGTTATATCAGTTAAATGTTTAGATGCCTCAGATTTTATTTTAAAAACTTTAAAAGATAGAACTTATGGCTCAGTTTTTTTCTCAGCTACAATGTTTCCAATTGAATATTACCAAAAATTATTAACTAAAGACGATGGTAATATTGCTAAATTTATCTCACCATTTGATCGTGATAACCTAAAATTAATTGCGGTTGATGATATTTCAACTAGATATAATGATAGAGAAAATAGCGTTAGTAAAATTGTTGAAATCATTAACATTTTAGCTAGTGGTAAAGTAGGTAACTATATTGTCTTTTTTCCAAGCTATCAATATTTAAACATGATCGCAGATAAAATTAATGAACTAAAGCCAGATTATGAAATGATCATTCAAAAAAGAGATTTAACTGTTAAAGAAAAAGATGAATATATTGAGTTGTTTAAACAAAACTTAACAGTGTCACAGGTAGGGTTTTTCGTCCTTGGTGGAACATTTGCGGAAGGTATTGACTATTTAGGTGATATGTTAAGTGGTGTGGTAATTGTCGGGACGGGATTGCCAATGTATGGTGGTTATAATAACTTATTAAAAAGTTTTTTTGATAAGGAATTTGGCAATGGGTTTGATTATGCTTATACTTTTCCTGGTTTAAGTAAGGTGATTCAGGCAGTTGGTAGAGTAATAAGAAGTGAAAATGACAGAGGAGTCGCAATTTTGGTTGATGATCGTTTTTCATCATATAAATATAAAAAATTATATCCGCGCGAATGGAATCATATGAAGGTTATAAATGATTTGCATTTATTGGAAAAAGAAATTAAAGATTTTTGGAAACAATAAAAACAAGAAAGTGATAAATTTTAACTATTAAAATAATTTTTATTATTTTATATACAATTTATTGGGATTACACTATACTATAAAATATATTAAAAAAAGGATGATAAAATAAAGATGTCAAGTTTAAACGTTAATTCGGAAATTGGAAGATTAAAGACGGTTTTACTTCATGAACCAGGCGAAGAGCTAGATAATTTAATTCCCAAATATTTAGGTGATCTTTTATTTGATGATATTCCTTGGTTACCACTTGCTAAAAAGGAACATCAGGCATTTGCCAAAGCCTTTACAGATGCCGGTATAAAGGTTGTTTACTTAGTTGACTTAGTTACAGAATCTTTAATGACTTGTGAAAAAGTAAAAAAAGATTTTATTAATGAATTTATTAGTGAAGCAAGCATTTATAGTGATACCTTAACAAATCTTGTAAGAAAATACTTAAATTCTTTTACTGATGTAAGAGCACTTGTACTTAAAAGTATGGCAGGAATTAAAAAAAGTGAGCTTCCAGGATATACTGCTAATAATTTAGCAGATTTTGTAGGGGACTATCCATTTATTGTGAATCCAATGCCTAATCTTTATTTTACACGTGATCCATTTGTCATAATTGGAGATGGAGTATGTTTAAATAAAATGTATTCAGAAACAAGAAGAAGAGAAACCATTTATGGAAAATATATTTTCTTATATCATCCAGAATATAAAAATCCACGATTTTTCTATAATAGAGATTATAAGTTAAATATTGAAGGTGGCGACATCTTAGTTTTAAGTAAGGAATTATTACTAGTTGGTGTAAGTCAAAGAACTGATCCATCGGCTATTGAAAAACTAGCAAAAAACTTATTTTTTAATAATCAAACGGAATATAAAACAGTTTTAGCCTTTAGCATTCCTAAATTTAGAACCTTTATGCACCTAGATACAATATTTACGCAAATAGATTATGATAAGTTTACCATTCATAATGAATGTTATAACAATTTAAAGATTTATAGCATTGAGAAAAATCAGACTGTTAAAGGAAAACTTGTTGTAAAAGAATTAGAAGGTAAATTAGAAGAAATTTTAGGTCAATATATGAATCGAGAAATAACTCTAATTCCTTGTGGGGGAAATGATCGGGTTTCAGCGGACCGTGAGCAGTGGAGTGATGGTAGTAATACTGTAGCTATTGCTCCAGGAGAAGTTATTACTTATGAAAGGAATGATATTACTAATAAAATATTAGAATCATATGGACTTAAGGTTCATTCGATTCCTTCAAGTGAGCTATCTAGGGGAAGAGGCGGGCCTAGATGTATGTGTATGCCATTAGAAAGAGAAGAAATAGAGGAAAAATGATGAATTTATACGGGAGAAACTTACTAACATTATTAGATTTTACAGAAGAAGAAATTATTTATTTACTAGACCTTGCGGCCGATTTAAAAAAGAAAAAGCAAGAAGGTATAAATACTAAAGTATTAGAAGGAAAAAACATCGTCTTACTTTTTGAAAAAGATTCAACTAGAACAAGATGCGCTTTTGAAGTGGCTGGATATGATTTAGGATTAGGTGTAACATACCTTGGACCTACTGGTTCACAAATGGGTAAAAAAGAATCACTTAAAGATACTGCCAGAGTTTTAGGTAGAATGTATGATGGGATTGAGTATCGCGGTTATGGACAAGAAATTGTTGAAACTTTAGCAGAGTATGCAAACGTTCCAGTTTGGAATGGTTTAACAAATGAATTTCATCCAACCCAAATTTTAGCTGATTTGCTTACAATTAGAGAAAAGAAAGGGACATTAAAAGGATTAAAAATGGCTTACTTTGGTGATGCTCGATACAATATGGGTAATTCACTTATGATTGGTTCATCTAAGGTTGGTATCAACTTTTGTGCAGTAGCCCCTAAAGAATTATGGCCTAATCAAGATTTAGTTAATAAGTGCACTCAAGCTGCTAAATTAAGCAAGGGAAGCGTAACTTTAACAGAATCAATTGAAGAAGGTATTAAAGATGCAGATATCATTGTAACTGATGTTTGGGTTTCAATGGGTGAAGATGAAAAAGTATGGGAAGAAAGAATTAAATTATTACTTCCATATCAAGTAAATGCTTCTTTAATGGCTAAAGCAAAAGAAGATGCAATATTTTTACACTGCTTACCATCATTTCATAACTTAGAAACAAAGGTTGGAATGGACATTTATAATAAATTTAGTTTAAATGGTATAGAGGTTACCGAAGAAGTATTTGAAGGTAGTCAGTCAGTTGTTTTTGATGAAGCTGAAAATCGTCTTCATACAATTAAAGCTGTAATTTATGCAACAATGGTAAAATAATGAAAAGAGTCGTTGTAGCATTAGGTGGTAATGCCCTAGGAGAAACCCCAGAAAAACAAAAAGAAATGGCAGTAATTACAGCAAAAAATTTAATCCCCATTATTAAAGCAGGATTTGAGGTTGTTATCACTCATGGTAATGGACCACAAGTTGGTTTAATTAATCTAGCTTTTACCGAAGGACATAAACATGATGAAAAAATCTCTTTAATGCCTTTTAGTGAATGTGGAGCAATGAGTGAGGGTTATATTGGCTATCATTTAACAAATGCACTAACTTGTGAATTTGCAAAAGAAAATATTAATAAGCATGTTGTAAGTATTGTTACTCAGGTTGAAGTTGATAAAGATGATAAAGCATTTTTAAATCCTACTAAACCAATTGGGTCTTTTTATACATTTAAAGAAGCAAAAAAAATGCCTTATCCAATGAAAGAAGATGCTTTAAGAGGATATAGAAGAGTAATAGCTTCTCCAAAGCCTGTAAAAGTTATTGAAGAACCGGTAATTAATACTTTAATTAATGCAGGATATATAGTTATTGCTTGCGGTGGCGGAGGAATTCCTGTTATTAATAATAACGGGGTATACGAGGGTGTTGAAGCCGTCATTGATAAAGATTTTGCCTCAAGCAAGCTCGCAAATGATATAAATAGCGATTATTTATTAATATTAACTGCTGTTGATCAAGTATCATTAAATTATAAACAAGAAAATGAAATTAAACTTAGCCAAGTATCTTTAGAAGATATGATTAAGTATAATGAATTGAATCATTTTTATGCTGGCAGTATGAAACCAAAAGTAGAAGCAAGTATCGAGTTTGTAAAACAAGATAAAAACCATATTGCCATCATCACTTCACCAGAAAAAGCCTATGATGCCCTTTTAGGTAATTCTGGAACTACTATATATAATAAATAAGGAAAAATGGACAAACTATTAAAAGTAAAAAATAACGAAATTGAATATTTCGGACATAATTTAACAAATCTAGCAAAAAAACATGGAACTCCTTTAAAAATTACTTTCTTAGATATTATTAAAGAAAGAGTATTAGGTTTAAAAGATTGTTTTAAAGAAGCCATTAAAGCTGAAGGATACTCAAAAAAGTTCTTTTATCTTAATGCCAATAAGGCAAATTATGGGGTTAGAGAAATTGAGACAGCATTCACCTATTCTGATGGTTTAGAAACATCAAGTTATTATGATTTATTATTAACTTATGAGCTTTATAAAAAACATCCTGAATTTAAGAAAAAACCAATTGTATGTAACGGATATAAGGAAAAAGATTATATTGACGCTATCATTAGAATAAACGAAGAAGGATATAAAATCATTAATGTAATTGATTCTTTAAATGAATATGAATACTTAAAAGAGAAGAATGTAAAACTTGAGATTGGTTTAAGAGTTCATTTAAAGGCTTTATATGCTGAAGAAGGCGATGTTATTGAAAACGACCGTTTTGGTTTAATTAAAGAAGATTTTACATATATTGTTGACGACATTAAGAATACTTCATTAATTCTTTCAACTATTCATTTCCATCAAAGAGGATTTGATTATGAAAAAGATAAATTTAATTTAAACTTTACAAAAGCTTTTGAAGAATATTATGTTTATGCAGCTAAAAAATATAAAACAGTTATTAATTTTGACATGGGTGGAGGAACACCGCTTCCTGAACATAATGATTTTGATTACCTTGCTTGGGCTAAAGAAGTTATATCAACACTTAAAAAACTATCTTTAGAATTTAAAGTAAATGAGCCTAATTTAGTAAGTGAAAATGGAAAATATAGTCAAAAGGATAGCACTGTTAATATATATAAGGTTGTAGGTAAGAAAAATACTGATTCTTATCTATGGCATATCATCAATGGTAGTTTGTTAATTGCGTTGCCTGAAATGTATGCCTTAGGTGAACCAATAATAATTACACCATTAAACGAATTAGACAAACCAATGATTAAAGGGCGTTTAGGTGGAATTACTTGTGATTGCGATGATGTATATTATGAAAAATCAAAAGGTTATATTGATCTTCCTGATACTAATGATGATATCTATGTAGGCTTAATTGGCACAGGATCTTATCAAAACAGCATGAATGGTAAAGGCGGAGTTCATCATTGCTTACTACCTGAAGAAAAAGATTTACTAATCTATACTAAAAATAAAAAAGAAGTAGAAGAAGTAAGATCTAACCTTCAAAGTATTGAAGACGTACTAAGAGTTTCCAAGTTTTATTAATTATAAAGTGGTTTAAAGCCACTTTTTTTATTGGTAATAAATATCAAAAATTTTAGCTTATCGACAACATATTTAATAATGACTTTTAATTACTTATTTTTCGATAATTAAAATATATTTATTAAAATAAAAACAATTAAATAATGAATAAGTTAAATTATGGAAATAAACAATATCTATTGGTAAAAACTCTAAAAGGTTGAATAAAAGCATTGTTTTTAAGGCCTTTTAGACCTATACTGATAAATAATAAAAAACGGAAAATAGTACTTGCATTTGTATTATTTATTTGTTATAATGTTCAAGGCTCGTAATCTCGAGCGTGGCTGTGATGTGGAAGGTTGCCGACACACGGATACCCGTTGTCTTGATGTGGTCGGGTAATTTCTACGGAGCAAGTATATAAGTTGATTTATATGCGAAAGGAGGATAATATGGCAACGAATCAAGTTATTAGAATCAGATTGAAATCTTATGATCACAGATTATTAGATCAATCAGCTAAGAAAATTGTTGATACTGCGAAAAAGACAGGTGCAAAAGTATCTGGTCCAGTTCCACTACCAACAGAAAAAGAGGTGTTCACAGTTTTGCGTTCACCATTCGTAAACAAGGATTCACGTGAACAATTTGAAAGACGCACACATAAACGTCTTATTGATATTGTTTCACCAACAGCGCAAACAATTGATGCGCTAATGCACCTAGATTTACCATCAGGTGTTGACATTGTATTAAAATAATTAAATAGGAGGTGTACTCATGGCCAAAGGTATCTTAGGAAGAAAAATTGGAATGACTCAAGTATTTACAACAGAAGGTGTACTTGTTCCTGTAACAGTAGTATTAGTTACGCCAAACGTTGTAATGCAAAAGAAAACAGTTGAAACAGATGGATATGTTTCAGTACAATTAGGATTCATGGATAAAAGAGAAAATTTAGCTAACAAGTCTGAAATCGGGCATGCAAAGAAAGCTAACACGGCACCTAAGCGCTACTTAAGAGAATTCACAGAAGATGAATTACAAAATTTTGAAGTAGGTCAAGAGGTTAAAGCTGATATTTTCAAAGCTGGTGACATAGTAGACGTAACAGGCAAATCCAAAGGTAAAGGATATGCAGGTGTTATCAAATTATTAAACTGGCATACAGGCCCAATGGGACATGGTTCAAAGTATCATAGAGGTACAGGATCAATGGGCTCAATTGCGGCAAATAGAATCCTTAAAGGTAAAATTTTACCAAGTAGAATGGGACAAGAAACTACAACAATCCAAAACCTAAAAGTTGTAAGTGTTGATGTTGAAAGAAATATCATCCTTATTAGAGGTAATGTTCCAGGCGCAAACAAGTCTCTAGTTGTTATTAGAGATGCAGTTAAAAAAAATAAGAAATAAACACTAGATATGAATATCAATGAAAGGAGGACCTGCTATGCCTAAATTAGCATTGTTAAATCAAGCTGGTCAAACTGTTGGAGAAATTGAATTAAAAGATTCAGTGTTTGCTGTTGAACCAAACGAACAAGTTATTTATGATGTCGTAAGAGCTCAAAGAGCTGCTATGCGTCATGGTACTCATAAAACAAAAACACGTGCGGAGGTTTCTGGCGGTGGTCGTAAGCCATATCGTCAAAAAGGAACTGGTAATGCCCGCCAAGGATCTATTACAGCTCCTCACTATGTAGGTGGTGGTGTTGCTTTTGGAACGACTCCAAGAGATTACAGTATGAAGCTTAACAAAAAAGTTCGCAGACTTGCGATCAAAATAGCATTATCAGAAAAAGTAACTGAAAATAAATTTGTTGTTTTAGATAAATTAGTTTTTGAAGAAATTAAAACTAAAACAATGGTTGAAGTATTAAAGAACGTTAATGTTCAAGGTAAAGTATTAGTAGTATTACCTGAACATGATGAAAAAATTGAAATTTCTGCAAGAAACATCGAAGGTGTACAAACTACTGTTCGTGAACATGCAAGTGTATATGAAATGTTAAACAGTAATTTCATCTTAACAACTGAAGATGTTGTTAAAGAATTTGAGGAGGCACTAGAATAATGGAAATTTATCAAATCGTTAAGCGCCCAATCATTACAGAAAAAACAATGAAACTTGTTGAAAAAGGAAAATATACCTTTGAAGTAGACAAGAATGCAAATAAGCAAGAAATAAAAGAAGCAATCGAAAAATTGTTTAATGTATCAGTTGTCAAGGTTAACGTAATAAACGAAATTGCAAAAGCTAAGAGAGTTGGCCAACACAGTGGTTTTGCACCAGCTGTATCAAAAGCAATTGTTACATTAGCTGAAGGCAATAAGATTGAAATTTATTCAGCTTAATTAGGAGGAAAACAATGGCTATAAGAAAGTATAAACCAATAACAAATGGTTTGCGAAACATGTCAGTACTTGATTATAAAGAACTAACTACTGACAAGCCAGAAAAATCTCTTCTTGTAACACTAAAAAGTAACGGTGGCCGTAATAACCAAGGTAAACTTACAGTTCGTCATCAAGGTGGCGGAGCTAAGAGAAAATACCGTATTATAGATTTCAAGAGAGATAAAGATGGTATCATTGGACGCGTAACAACTATTGAATACGATCCAAATAGATCAGCAAATATTGCATTAATAGTATATGCTGATGGTGAAAAAAGATATATTATTGCACCAAAGGACTTAACAGTAGGAATGGAAATCGTTTCTGGTGTAGATGCGGATATTAAAGTTGGTAATGCTTTACCACTAATGAATATTCCAGTTGGTACTTTAGTACACAACATTGAACTTAGTCCAGGCCGCGGCGGACAACTTGTAAGGAGCGCAGGTGCTTCTGCTCAAATTTTAGGCCGTGAAGAAAAATATGTACTAGTTAGATTAACATCTGGCGAAGTTAGAAGAATTTTAGGCGTTTGCCGTGCAACTGTTGGTGTAGTTGGTAACGAATTCTATGAATTAGTTAATTTAGGTAAAGCAGGTCGCGTTCGCCATATGGGTGTTAGACCTACAGTACGTGGTTCAGTTATGAACCCAGTAGACCATCCTCATGGTGGTGGTGAAGGTAAACAACCAATCGGTCATCCATCTCCACTTACTCCTTGGGGTAAACCAGCTCTTGGTTTTAAAACACGTAAACACAAAAAAGCTAGCAATGATTTAATTGTTAGAAGAAGAGACAAATAGTGAAAGGAGGAACTCAATAAATGTCACGTTCAATTAAAAAAGGTCCATTCTGTGATGAACACTTAATGAAAAAAGTCGAAGATATGAATGCATCAAAAAGTAAAAAAGTTATTCAAACATGGTCAAGACGTTCAACAGTATTCCCTAATTTTGTTGGCTTAACAATCGGCGTACACAATGGAAAAGAGCATATTCCAGTATATATTACCGAAGATATGGTAGGTCATAAATTAGGAGAGTTCGCTCCAACACGTACTTACCGTGGTCATAACAAAGACGAGAAAGTAACTAAGTAGGAGGAGAAAAAATGGAATCTAAAGCACATGTAAATACCGTACGTATTGCTCCTCGAAAGGTTAGACTAGTAGTCGATTTAATTAGAGGTAAAAACGTCGGAGAAGCATTTGCAATATTAAGAAATACTGCAAGAGGCGCTTCACCAGTTGTTGAAAAAGTCTTAAAGTCAGCAGTAGCAAACGCTGATCATAATTATAGTATGAATATGGAAAAGTTGTATGTAAAAGAAATCTTCGTTAACGAAGGAAAAACTCTAAAGAGAATGCAACCACACTCTCAAGGCCGTGGATTTGCAATTTTAAAAAGAACTAGCCACATTACAGTTACTGTGGCAGAAAGAGAATAGGAGGAATTAAGTAATGGGTCAAAAAGTTAGTCCAGTCGGACTTCGTCTTGGTATTATTCGTGACTGGGACGCTCGTTGGTATGCAGATAAAAAAAGTGTTGCTGATTTATTACAAGAAGACCTCAAGATTCGTAGTCTCTTAGAAGAATTATATGCAAACTCATCTGTATCAAAAATTAAGATTGAAAGAAGCAAAAATCGCGTAGTAATCACAGTTTTCACCGCTAAACCTGGTATGGTTATCGGTCGTGATGGCGCAATCAAAAAAGAAGTTGTTGAAAAACTTAAAAAATTAACAAGTAAAGAAGTATTCTTAAACGTTCAAGAAATCAGACGTCCAGAATTAGATGCTCTTCTAGTTGCTAGAAACATTGCTCAACAATTAGAAAACCGTGCATCATTTAGACGTGTTCAAAAAGTTGCAATTCAAAGAGCTTTAAAATCTGGCGCTAAAGGTTGCAAAACTTTAATCTCAGGACGTTTAGCAGGTGCTGAAATGGCACGTAGCGAAGGATACAATGAAGGTAACGTTCCTCTACATACATTAAGAGCTGATATCGATTATGCAGCTGCAGAAGCAGATACAACATATGGTAAATTAGGCGTTAAAGTATGGATTTACAAAGGAGAAGTTTTACCAACTAAGAAGGAGGGCAAATAACTATGTTAATGCCAAAGAGAACAAAATATAGACGCCCTCATAGAGTAAGTTATGAAGGTGTATCTAAAAGTGGTACAAGAATTGTTTTTGGTTCATATGGTCTAGAAGCTCTTGAAGGAGCTTGGATTAATAACCGTCAAATCGAGGCAGCCCGTGTTGCGATGACAAGATATATGAAACGTACTGGTCAAGTATGGATTAAAATATTCCCTCATTTAGCAAAAACTAAAAAGCCTCTAGAAGTTCGTATGGGTTCTGGTAAAGGTGCTCCAGAAACATATGTTGCAGTAGTAAAAAAAGGTTTAGTAATGTTTGAAATTGATGGTGTATCTGAAGAAGTTGCTAAAGAAGCATTAAGACTTGCAGCACACAAATTACCAATCAAAACTAAATTCGTTACAAAAGCATCGTTAGGCCAAGAAAGTGGTGAAGTTAGTGAAAGTTAATATTAATGAAATGCGTAAACTTGATTCTGAACAAATCAATGTTGAAATTGAAAATCTTAAAAAAGAATTATTTGACCTTCGCTTTAAACATGCTATTGGTCAGTTAGAAGATACAGCTAGCATCGGTAAAATCAAAAAAGCTATCGCTCGTTTTAAAACCATTTTAAACGAGAGAGCAGACTAAGGAGGAAATTATGGAACGTAATAAAAGAAAAGTCTTAGTTGGAACAGTAGTTTCTGACAAATGCGAAAAAACGATAACTGTACTTGTAAAAACGTACAAAATTCATCCTCTTTATGGAAAAAGAGTTATGACTTCAAAGAAATTTACAGCACATGACGAAAACAATCAAGCAAAAATCGGTGATGTAGTTAAGATTATGGAAACAAGACCACTATCTAAACTTAAAAGATTCCGTTTACTTGAAATTGTTGAAGCCAAAGTTGAATTATAAACGGGGGTATGAATTATGATTCAAACAGAAACTAGATTAAAAATAGCAGATAATTCTGGTGCCCGTGAAATTCTAACAATAAAGGTTTTAGGCGGTACTAGAAGAAGATATGCGACAATCGGTGATATCATCGTTGCAACTGTAAAATCTGCTACACCAGGCGGTATGGTTAAAAAAGGTGAAGTAGTTAAAGCGGTAATAGTTAGAACTACAAAAGAAATTAGACGTGCAGACGGATCATATATCAAATTTGATGATAATGCCGCTGTAATCGTTAAAGAAGACAAGAGCCCTCGTGGAACTCGTATATTTGGACCTGTTGCTAGAGAATTACGTGATTTAGACTTCCTAAAAATCGTATCATTAGCTCCAGAAGTTCTATAAGAGGAGGAAAAAAAGATGAAACTTAAAAAAGGCGATAAAGTAGTTGTTATTGCTGGTGAAAATAAAGGCCAACAAGGAACAATTTTACGTACATTACCAAAAAGTGAACGTGTTCTTCTACAAGGAGACACAATTAAGAAAAATAAAAAACATATGAAACCATCTCAAAGCAACCCTGATGGCGGAATTGTTACAGTTGATCGTCCAATTCATGTATCAAACGTTATGTTAGTTGATCCAAAGACTGGCAAACCAACAAAAGTTGGCTATAAGACAGTTACTGAGAAAAATAAAAAGACTAACGTTGAAGAAGTTAAAAAAGTTAGATATGCAAAAAAATCTGGCGAGATACTATAGGCAGGAAGGATAGAAAAATATGAATCGTTTACAAGAAAAATATTTAAATGAAGTTCAAGGCGAATTAGTTAAGAAATTCAACTATACTTCAGTAATGCAATGTCCTAAACTAGCAAAAATAGTAATTAATCTTGGTGTTGGTGATGCAGTTGCAAATCCAAAAGTGTTAGATGACGCTGTTAGCGAATTAACACAAATTTCTGGACAAAAACCTGTTGTTACTCACGCAAAGAAATCAATCGCTGGTTTTAAACTTCGTGAAGGTATGGCCATTGGTTGCAAGGTTACTTTACGTGGCGAAAGAATGTATGAGTTTATGGACAAATTATTTACGATTGGGTTACCTCGTGTTCGTGATTTTAGAGGCGTCTCTTCTAAAGCCTTTGATGGAAGAGGTAATTATACATTAGGTGTCAAAGAACAATTGATATTCCCAGAAATTAACTTTGACAAAGTTAACAAGGTTCGTGGTATGGATATCGTAATGGTAACAACTGCGAAGACAGATAACGAGGCTTTTGAATTACTAAAAGCTTTGGGAATGCCTTTTAAAAAGTAGGAAAGGAGATATATTATGGCAAAAACATCATTAATAGTTAAAAGTAAAAGACCACAAAAATTTAAAGTTCGTGAATATACAAGATGTGAACGTTGTGGAAGACCACATTCAGTTTATCGTAAATTTAAATTATGCCGTATTTGTTTCCGTGAACTAGCTTATAAAGGGCAAATACCAGGCGTTAGAAAAGCAAGTTGGTAGAGGAGGCATTTATATGGTAATGACAGACCCAATTGCTGATATGCTAACACGTATCAGAAACGCAAACACAATGAAGCATGAAACTGTTGATGTTCCATCATCAAAAGTTAAAAAAGAAATTCTTAATGTAATGAAAAACGAAGGTTACATTGGTGGCTATACTGAAATTAAAGAAGAAAGAAACCCTCAAGAAATTTTACGTGTTTCATTAAAATATTTAAAGAATAATGAAAGAGTCATTAAAGGCTTAAAAAGAATATCAAAACCAGGCTTACGCGTTTATGCAAAATCTGAAGAACTTCCAAAAGTGTTAAATGGTTTAGGAATTGCAATTATTTCAACATCTAGTGGAATTATGACTGATAGAGAAGCAAGAAAACAACAAGTTGGCGGCGAAATTGTTGCCTATATTTGGTAAAACAGGAGGATTATAAAAATGAGTCGAGTTGGTAGAAAGCCTGTTACCCTACCAGAAGGTGTAACGGTTACTGTAGATAGCAATAATCATGTTGTTGTTAAAGGTCCTAAAGGATCATTAGAATATACTTTTAATCATGAATTGACTATCGATTCTGCTGATAATAAAGTATTGGTATCAAGACCATCTGATTCTCAATGGCATAGAACAATTCACGGTACTACTCGTGCGTTAATTAATAACATGGTAGTAGGTGTAAGTGAAGGCTTTAAGAAAGAATTAGAGATTAAAGGTGTTGGTTACCGTGCTCAATTAAAAGGTGGTAACACATTAGTAGTTAATGCTGGTTACTCTAATCCAGTAGAATTAAGCATTCCTAAAGGTCTTCAAGTAGAAGTACCTAACAACATCGAAATTGTTGTTAAAGGAATGGATAAACAATTAGTTGGCGAATTTGCTGCCGAAATTAGAGGCGTACGTGAACCTGAACCATATCTTGGTAAAGGTATTCGTTATAAAGGTGAACATGTTCGTCATAAGGAAGGAAAAACTGCTAAGAAGTAGTAGAGGTGAATAATTATGGTAAAAAATGAAAATCGTAATGAAGCACGTCAAAAAAGACATGCTCGTATAAGAAATCACATATCTGGTACTACTCAAAAACCACGTCTTTGTGTTTTCAGATCTAATGCAAATATTTATGCACAAATCATTGATGACATAAAGGGCGTGACATTAGTCAGTGCTTCTTCAAAAGATTTAACTTACGGTGGTAACGTTGTAGCTGCTCAAGAAGTTGGAAAACTTGTTGCTACAAAAGCCATTGAAAAAGGTATAAAAAATGTAGTATTCGACCGTGGTGGTTATTTATATCATGGTAGAGTAAAAGCATTAGCTGAAGCTGCTCGTGAAGCAGGACTTGAGTTTTAGAAGGAGGATATCAGATGCAACAAGATAATAAAAAACAAGTACAAGAAAGACCTGATCGTACAAACTTTAAAAAAGTTAAAGAAGAAAAAATGTATGATGAAAAGGTTGTTGGCATCAATCGTGTTACTAAGGTTGTAAAAGGCGGTAGACGTTTCCGTTTTAGTGCTTTAGTAGTTGTTGGCGATCATAAAGGTACTGTTGGATTTGGTACTGGTAAAGCTCTTGAAGTTCCAGATGCTATTAAGAAAGCAGTTGAAGATGCTAAAAAGAATTTATTTAAGGTTCCTATGTATGGAACAACAATTCCTCATCAAGTAACTGGTCGTTACGGAGCTGGAGAAGTTTTCTTAAAACCAGCTGTTGAAGGAACTGGTATTATTGCCGGAGGACCTGTTCGTGCTGTACTAGAACTTGCAGGTGTTCAAGATGTATTAAGTAAATCTTTAGGTTCATCTACACCAATTAACATGGTTAGAGCTACTGCCCAAGGATTACAAGTATTAAGAAGTGTTGAAGAAGTTGCAGAAATGCGCGGTTTAACACCAAAAGAGGTGCTTAAATAATGTTAGAGATTAAATTAGTTAAATCAACAATAGCTGCTAAACCAAATCAAAAGAAAACAGCAGAAGCACTTGGACTAAAGAAAACTCAACAAGTAGTTGTTAAAGAAGACAATGAAGTTGTTAGAGGAATGATTAAAACTATTTCTCACTTAGTAGAAGTTAAAGAAATATAGGAGGTGCCTAAATGAAATTACATGAATTACAACCAACTGAAGGCTGCACTCATTACAAGAAACGTGTTGGTCGTGGCTGCGGTAGCGGTTTAGGAAAAACATCTGGTAGAGGACAAAAAGGACAAAACTCTCGTAGTGGTGGTGGCGTTCGTCTTGGATTTGAAGGCGGTCAAACTCCTCTTTTCAAACGTCTTCCTAAGAGAGGATTTACAAATTTTTTTAGAAAGGAATATGCAACTGTTAATGTTAGTGATTTAAACACTTATCAAGAAGGAACAGTTGTTAATCCAGAATTATTATTGAAGGACGGAAAAATTAAAGGCATTAAATCTGGTTTAAAAGTATTAGGAAACGGTGAATTAACAGTTAAATTAACAGTTAATGCACACAAATTTACTGAATCAGCTAAAGCTAAAATTGAAACAGCTGGCGGAACCATCGAGGTGATTTAATGGACACTATAAAAAGAGTGTTTAAAAATAAGGAAGTAATGAAGAAAATTTTATTTACTCTTATTGCCTTTTTAATTTTTAAACTAGCAACAAGAATTACTATTCCACTAGTTAACAAAGATGTATTAGCTTCTTTATTTAGTGGGACAGATTCAGGCTTCTTAGGAATAGTTAATGCTTTTACCGGAGATGCCTTAATGAATTATTCCATTATTGCTCTTGGTATAAGTCCATACATTACAGCTTCTATCATTGTTCAACTTTTACAAATGGATATTATTCGTCCGTTAAAAGAATGGAGTGAAGAAGGAGAAACAGGAAAACAAAAATTAAACCAACTAACTAGATATGTTGCAATTGGTTTAGCATTTGCACAATCAATTGCTATGTCATTTGCGTTTACTGATGCAATTTTCATTGTTGGAATTGATGAAGGAAACTTCTTAATATTTACTTTTATCGCTTTAGTAATGACAGCTGGTACTGCATTTGCAATGTGGTTAGCTGATCAAATTACTTTACACGGTGTTGGTAACGGATCATCAATGTTAATTGCTGCCGGTATTTTAATTAGTTTTCCAAACTCAATCATCTCACTTGTAGAAGATTACATTGTATCAGGAACTTATGCTTGGAAGGGTTATTTAATAGTAGGTGCAGTATTATTAGTATTTATTATTATCTTAGTAGCTATTACCTTTATGGAACAAGCTGTAAGAAAAATTACTATTCAATACTCAAATCGTCCAGCAGCTGCAAAGTTCCAAGGACGTACTGATTCAAACTTCCCAATTAAGCTTAATACAGCAAGCGTAATCCCTGTTATTTTTGCTTCAACATTACTTAGTATTCCAAATACAATTCTTCAATACATCCCATCAGTTAGCAATACATCATTTGGTTTATGGTTATCTGAATTATTAACTTATAACCGTCCACTTGGTTTTGTGGTATACATAATATTGATTTTTGTATTCTCAATCTTCTATACTTTCTTACAAATTAAACCTGATAAGACTGCTGAAGATTTACAAAAACAAAATGCATATATCCCTGGCGTGCGTCCAGGTGCAGAAACTGAAGCATATTTAACAAAAACTTTATATAAAGTAACAATTGTTGGTGCTTTATATTTAATCGTTATCGCAACATTACCAATCCTAGCTACGGCAATCTTTGGTTTACCATCATATATTCAAATTGGCGGTACATCATTATTAATCGTTGTAGGTGTAGCAATTGAAACTACAAGACAAATTGAAACGGATGTTCAAGATAAAGACTATTCAGGTTTTATTAAATAAATAAAGAGGGTAGTATAGTGAATATATTGATTATGGGCAAACCTGGTGCTGGTAAAGGTACACAGGCTCAAAAATTAATCGAGTATTTTCATCTAGCTCATATTTCAACCGGTAATATTTATAGGGAAGAAATGGCCAAAGATTCATACATCGGGCAAATAGCAAAAAAATATATTAACGACGGGAACTTAGTTCCTGATGATATAACAAATGGAATTGTGGAAAAGTTATTGACAAATAACCAGTATCCTGATGGCTTTATGCTTGATGGATACCCACGTACAGTTCCACAAGCTGAAGCTTTAGATAAACTACTTGCTGGTTTAAATTTAAAACTAGATGCAGTTATAAATGTACAAATTATAGATGAAATATTACTTGAAAGAATGGCAGGCCGCAGGGTTTGTCAAAGCTGTGGTGCAACCTACCATATCAGTTTTAAGCCAGTAAAAAAAGAAGGAATTTGTGATATTTGCGGTGGAAAGGTTATTCAACGTAAAGATGACGAAGAAAGTTCAGTGTTGAACAGACTTTCAATTTATAATGAAAAAACCAAACCATTACTAGATTATTACAATAATAAACATATACTTATAACCATAGATGGTAGTGAATCATCTACAGATGTCTTCGATAAAATAGTTAAGGCTTTAGGTGAAAAAAATGGTAACAACTAAATCAGAAAGAGAAATTGAACTGATGCGGAAAGCCGGTCAAATTGTAGCTATGGCTCACGCCGAAGTGAAAAAACATATTAGACCAGGTATTACCACTAAAGAATTAGATAAAATTGTTGAAAACCTCATTAGAAGAGAGGGTGCAACACCATCTTTTAAAGGTTATAACGGATTTCCAGCTAGTATTTGTGCATCCACTAATGAAGTGGTTGTTCATGGAATTCCTAGTAAAAAACAAGTACTAAATGAAGGAGACATTATATCGGTTGATATAGGAGCAATATACAAGGGATATCATGGCGATAGCGCATGGACATACGCTGTCGGCGAAATATCTGATGATGCCAAAAAATTGCTTGAAGTGACTGAGGAATCATTATACCAAGGATTATCTCAAGTTAAAGCAAACAATCATTTATCAGACATTTCCCATGCTGTTCAAGTATATGCCGAAAAATTCGGATATGGTGTTGTCAGAGACTTTACTGGACATGGTATCGGAAAAGATATGCATGAAGATCCAGCAATCCCTAACTTTGGATTACCTGGAAGAGGATTAATTCTAAAACCAGGAATGACTATCGCAATCGAACCAATGATAAATATGGGAAGAAAAGAAGTCAGAGTTCTGAAAGATGGATGGACTACTGTGACTTCGGATGGTTCCTTAAGTGCTCATTTTGAACATACGGTCTTAGTAACAGATGATGGTTATGAAATCCTTACAAAATTATAAAAGGAGAGATTAAATGGCGAAGAATGACGTTATAGAATTTGAAGGTACAGTTGTTGAAGTATTACCAAACACAAACTTTATTGTTGCTTTAAAAGATAGCGACCATAAAGTACTCGGCCACGTTTCTGGTAAAATCCGCATGAATAACATACGCATTTTACCAGGGGATAAAGTGAAAATAGAATTATCAACCTATGACTTAACACGTGGGAGAATAACATATAGATTTAAATAAACTTTACTCATAGGAGGTATTGGTATGAAAGTAAGACCATCAGTAAAGAAAATTTGCGATAAATGCAAAATAATTAAACGCAATGGTAACGTTATGGTTATCTGCGAAAACCCAAAACATAAACAAAGACAAGGATAATTAGGAGGTGCATTCATGGCACGTATTGCAGGAATAGATATCCCTAGAGACAAACGCATTGTCGTATCTCTTACGTATATTTATGGAATTGGTGACAGCATCGCCAAAGAAATTTTAAAAAATGCTGAAGTATCAGAAGAAACAAGAGTTAAAGATTTAACTGAAGAAGAATTAAGTAGAATTCGTACTGAAGTTAGCAAAATAAAAGTAGAAGGCGACTTAAGAAGAGAAGTACAATTAAACATTAAACGTTTAATGGAAATTGGATCTTATCGTGGTATGCGTCATCGTCGTGGATTACCAGTTCGCGGACAAAATACTAGAAATAACGCTCGTACACGTAAAGGCCCAAGAAAAACAGTTGCTAATAAAAAGAAATAGTTAAGGAGGAAATCAAGGTATGGCACGTAAAGTAATTAAAAAACGTCGTGTGAAAAAGAATATTCCTTCTGGTGTAGCACATATTCATTCGACTTTTAATAATACAGTTATTACAATTACTGATCCAAACGGAAACGCAATTGCATGGAGTAGTGCAGGTGCAGTAGGATATAAAGGTAGTCGTAAATCAACACCATTTGCTGCCGGTTTAGCATCAGAAGCTTGTGCTAAAGCAGCAATGGATAACGGACTTCAAAAAGTAGAAGTAACAGTAAAAGGTCCAGGCCCAGGTAGAGAGGCTGCAATTAGATCTTTACAAGTAGCTGGTCTAGAAATTACTGCAATCAAAGATGTAACACCAATTCCACACAACGGATGTCGTCCACCAAAACGGCCTCGTGGTTAGGAAAAGGGGGAACTAACTTTGAAGGATTTGAAGTTTGAAAAACCACGTACAATAATCGAAGATATAAATGATACATATGGTAAATTTATCATCTCGCCACTTGAAAGAGGATTAGGTTTAACAGTTGGTAACTCACTAAGAAGAATATTACTTTCTTCTTTGCCTGGTGCTGCCATTGTTAATGTAGAAATTGATGGTGTTGAACATGAATTCACCCCAATTACTGGAGTAGTTGAAGATGTTACTTCTATCATTCTTAATTTAAAAACTGTTATATTAGTTATTGAATCAAATAATCCTTCTGTTGAAAAAACATTAGAAATTTGTGTTGATGGCCCATGTGAAGTAACTGCCGGCGATATTCAAGGTGATGATGAAGTTGTTATTGTTAATCCAGAACAACACATTTGTACTGTAAACAAGGGACGTTTCAGAATGGTAATGCATGCTAGACGTGGCAATGGTTATGTAAGTGCAGAAAAAAATCATATGTATTCAAATATGGTTGGAATCATTCCAATTGACAGTATTTATACGCCAGTTGTGCGTGTAAATTACAATGTTGATAAAACAAGAGTAGATGACAATGCTAATTACGATAAATTAACGATTGAAGTTGAAACAAATGGCTCAATTTCTCCACAAGAAGCATTAGGCACAGCTGCCAAAATGTTAATTGATCATTTAAATTGTGTAGTTGAATTAAGTAAAAAAGCTATCTATGAAGACTATATGATTGAACGTAAAAATGAAGAAAATTCACATAGTTTAGATAAACCAATCGAAGAATTAGATTTATCTGTAAGAAGTTACAATTGTTTAAAAAGAGCGGGAATTAACAATTTACGCGAATTAATAGAAAAAACAGAAGAAGATATGATGAAAGTTCGTAACTTAGGTAAGAAATCTTTAAAAGAAGTAAAAGTTAAACTTGAAGATTTAGGCTTAAGTTTAGCTAGACATTAATCTTGAAAGGAGAATAATATATGGCTAGAGGATATAGTAGACTAAATCGTAGAAGTGACAATCGTAAAGCACTAATGAGAGATTTAGCTACCCAATTTTTCTTACATGGTAGAATTGAAACTACCGAAACAAAAGCAAAAGAATTACGTCGTGTAGTTGAAAAACTAATTACACTAGGCAAGAAGGGTGATTTAGCTTCAAGAAGATTAGCAGCTGAAACACTTCGTTTCTTACAAATTGATGATAAATATGCCATCCAAAAATTATTTGATGAAGTTGCGCCTAAATATCAAGACCGCAATGGTGGATACACAAGAATCTATAAAATTGGTGCCCGTCGTGGTGATGGCGTTAACATGGCAATTATTGAACTAGTTTAACAAGTATTAACTAAAAAGAAGTCTTGATTTCAAGACTTCTTTTCGTAAATACTATAAAGGTGAGGTGTTATGATGTCGTTTATTCATGTTAATAATCTTACTTTTGCTTACAAAGAAGAAAATGACGTGATAAAAAACGTCTCTTTTGACGTTCAAAAAGGTGAATGGATTTCTATTATTGGCCATAATGGTTCAGGGAAGTCTACATTAGCTCGACTACTTGTTGGATTGTTAGAATCAAAAAGTGGTGAAATCATTATTGATGGTCTGAACCTTAATCAGAATAATCTTTATGAAATAAGAAAAAAAATCGGAATTGTTTTTCAAAATCCTGATAACCAATTTGTTGGAACAAACGTTGAGGATGACATAGCCTTTGGTATGGAAAATTTAATGGTTGAGCAAAAAGAGATGGTAGAAAGAATTGATTACTTTTTGGAAAAAGTAAATATGAGTGAATATCGCTATACTGAACCAATGAATCTTTCTGGCGGTCAAAAACAACGTGTAGCGATTGCAGGAATTTTGGCGATGTCAACTAACATCATTATTTTTGATGAAGCTACATCAATGCTTGATCCTGAAGGAAGAAATGAGATATTAGCTCTACTTAAGAAATTAAATGATGATGGTTTAACAATTATCACCATTACTCATGATATGGATGAAGCCTTATTTGCGGATAAACTTTTGGTTTTAAAGAACGGACAAGTTATCGCCTTTGATAAAAAGGAAGAAATCATTAAAAATGAGGAATTATTATTAATGGCTAATTTAGAATTGCCAACTACTTTAAAAATCTATTATGGACTTTTAAAGAATAATTATCAGAATAAGGAGGTCTTGTCTTATTTATGGGAATTATCTTTGAAAAAGTAGGTTATACATATATAAAAAAATCTTTAAATCTAGCGCTTGATAATATTAATCTTGAAATTAAAAAAAATGATGAATTTATTTTTTTAGTTGGTCATACCGGAAGTGGTAAATCAACTTTATCATATCATATGAATGCCTTATATCATCCTTCATTTGGTGAAGTAAATATATTTGGCAATATCATTATAAATAAACGTGATAAAAAGATAAAATATAATGAAATTAGAAAAAAAGTTGGTCTGGTATTTCAGTTTCCTGAATATCAGCTATTTGATGAATCTATAGAAAAAGATGTAAGCTTTGCCTTACGAAACGATAAATTAAGTAAAGAAGAAGTAGAAAAAATTGTTAAAGAGAAAATTAATCAGGTTGGACTAGACAATAGTTATCTAAATCGTAGTCCATTTCTAATTTCCGGTGGAGAAAAAAAGCGGGTATCTCTTGCAGGAATTTTAGTAATGAATCCAGAAGTTTTAGTTCTTGATGAACCTACAAGCGGACTAGATCCAAAAGGAAGAAATGAACTAATGGAGTTGTTTAAGAAAATTAATGAAGAGGAACATAAATCAATTGTTATTATTTCTCATGATATGAATTTAGTAAATAAATACGCTAAACGTGTTATTGTGATGAAAAAAGGAAAAATTATTTACGATGGGAAACCACAAGATCTATTTATGAAAAATAATTTAAATGATTTTGATCTATCAATGCCTAGTTCATTAAAAATCTATAATGATCTAAATAAAAAGTTTGACTTAGGTCTTTTATCTTATCCAAAAGATGAGAAAGATGTTATAAATGAACTTTTGAGGAAAGAAAATGAATAGTGTAGTATTAGGACAATATGTCCCTGGTAAATCATTTCTCTATAAATTAGATCCCCGTGTAAAAATCTTATCTGTTATCATTTTAATGATTGCAGTGTTTCTTCTTAAATCTTTACTTGAGATTGGAATTGCTCTTGGAATTATTTTAGCCGTATTAATTATTGGGAAAATTAACTTAGTAAAAGTTCTTAAAGGTTTAAAACCTATTATGATATTTTTGCTATTTACTGTAATTTTCCAAATCTTATTTAATAAATCAGGTGATGTATTGGTAGAATCAACTCATTACTTTACCATTTACTCATTACTTGCAATTTTGTGTTTAACAGTTATTTGGCTCTTTTTAAGAAAAAGATTACCATTTAAGCTTTTAGGAACAATTGCTTATTTACTAGGTATCTATTTTATAACTAGATATATAAATTATGGTTATGAATTATTTAATGGTAACTTTACACTATATAGTAGAGCTGTATTTGATAGTGTCTTTGTTATTGTAAGACTGATAATCATTGTAATGTTATCAACAATTTTAACCCTCACAACAAAACCCAATGATTTAAACTTAGGTATTGAAAAATTATTAATGCCACTTAAAAAAATTAAACTTGAACCTGAAAATTATGCTTTAATTATTTCAATTAGTTTAAGATATATACCAACTATCTTTGATGAAGCAAATAAAATAATGATGGCTCAAGCAAGCCGTGGTTCCGACTTTAAAGAAGGTAAGCTAAAAGATAAAATCATGCAAATTGTCTCTCTTTTAGTACCAATGTTTATTATTGCAATTATTAGAAGCGATAATCTTGCAAGTGCGATGGATGCTAGAAATTTTGTTCCAGGTAAAACTAGAACGAAACTTCATGAGTTAAAATGGAGAGCATTTGATACCTTTGCGATGATTATAGTATTTGTAATTCTTTCGATAACGGTGGTGCTTAAAGTTGTTTAATGAATATTTAGATTTGCTTGCTAAAAAAGATTTAAAAATTATAGACTTATTTGTAGACAGCATTGGTATTAAAGATAATGATGAGTTATTGCTTGATATCGATAATGCCAAAGTTTATTTTCAAAATTTATTTAAAAAAGAAATTACAATATTAAGTGCTTTAAAAGAGGATAGTCACCTAATAATTTATTTATTAATTGATAAAGTTAAATATGTTCAAAAGGTTACAATGAAAGAAAAAATTAATAAAATTGTGACAACACTTGAATCAGAATATAAAAGAATAAGACTTGATATTGCCTATAATGGTAGTAACTATTATGGTTTTCAAAAGCAAAGTTTAAAGCCATCAATTCAAGATGCTTTAGAAAGAGCGCTATTTAAAATAACTAAATCAGAAATCAAAGTTACAGGTGCATCTAGAACGGATGCTAAGGTTCATGCAATAAAACAGGTTGTACATTTTGACGTAAATATTGATTTACCTTGTGAAAAATGGGTCAGTTTATTAAATTACTTTTTGCCTAAAGATATTCGTGTTTTAATGGCTTATAATGTTTCCCCGCTTTTCCATTCGCGATTTGATGTAATAAAAAAAGAATATAAATATTTTTTATCATTAGATGAGATTGATCCTTTTAGAGTTAATTTTGTAAATTATACTAATATCAATGATTTTGATTTGTTTGTTAAGGAAAGTAAATCATTTATAGGTGAACATGATTTTTATAGTTTCTCTAAAGGAGAAAAAGAAGATACAGTAAGAACAATCTATAATTTTGATATTAAAAGAAATGAAAAAGAGATTGAAATAACAATTGTTGGCGATGGTTTTTTACACAATATGATAAGGTTAATGATTGGGGCATTACTTGATATTGCTAATAATCGACAAAATATGACAATTGATGAAATTATTAAGAGAAAAGATAAAAACTTGACCAAAAGAATTGCTTTGGCAGAAGGTCTATATTTAGCCAATATCTATTATTAAGAAGCAAAAAAAGCTTCTTTTTTTATTTATAAAATATTTTTTATAATAAAAATTTAAGATTAAAAAACAAAAAATCTAAAACATTTATAAAAGATTTATGATATAATGAGGTTAATAAATAATAAAAATATTTATAAATATTGGGGGGGAATATGAAAAAAGTATGTCTAATGTTTTTATTTTGTATTTTTTTATTTGCAGCTTGTAACAAAACAACTTCTGTCTCTACAACAATGAAAAAAGGAACTTTAAATCAATCATCAACTATTAAAACAACAGATTTAAAGAAAAGTACTACTATAAAAAGAACAGACTTTATTAAAATTAATGAGAAAAATTTTGTAACTAATGATAATGACTTTCTTTTAACCTACTTGCTTGTAACAGAAAGTGATTTAATTAATTTTAGTTTTTATAATCAAGTTCTAAAAGATTTTGTAAAAGAAACTAATTATCCTGAATACTATTTGGTTCTAACTAATACTGGTGGATATGATTATATCTGGCTATATCCAACACACAGATATGATCCTAATGACCCTAAATGTGAGATCTTAAGTAGTTATATAAAAATTAAAAGTAACTTATCATTTACCTTTTCAACTGTAATAGAAACATTTAAGGATAGATTTGAATTAAATGTTGATAAGGATGATTTATCAATACTTACATTATATAATAATTCAAATGATCCTTTTGTTAATGAATTTATACCTAACAAATTATTAACATTTATACTTGAATATGAGGGTAGTTATTATAGCTTAGTTTATAATGATGTGACAAAAGAACTAAAATAATAAATAAAAACCGTAAGTTTTAAGCTTACGGTTTTACTTTTCTTCAATACTCTTTTTAAGTTTATTAACTTGTATCTTGTCATACCATTTTTTGTATAGTATTGAACCAATAAAGATAGCAACACATAGTAAGACAATCGTTGCACCTGCGGGAATGTTAAAGGCGAAAGATAGCCAAAATCCAAAGATAATTGAAATCTCTGAGAAGATGATGGCAATTATTACTGTTGATTTAAAACTCCATCCAATCTTCATTGCAGAAGCAACAGGAATAATCATCATTGAAGATACAAGTAAGACGCCTACAACCTCAACTGATACAGAAATTACAATTGATAGTATAATGGTAAAGATTATTTGGAATAAGCGGACATTTAAGCCTTGCATCTTGCCAAATGATTCATCAAAACATAAGGTAATAATATATTTTTTAAACACAAAGAATAATGTTAAAGTAATAGCTGTTGTACAAATAATTAGAATCAAAAATCCTGGTTTAACTGTCAAAATACTACCAAATAAATAATTATAAATGCTTGAATTTGCTCCACCAGATAACGAGATGAATAAGAGGCTTAATGCCGTTCCAACACTCATTACTATGGGCATGGATATTTCTTTAAAGTTATCATAATAGTTTCTTAAAAGCTCAATAAATAAGCCCCCAATGATAGCAAAACCGATTCCTAGATACATTGGTGAACCTAAGAAGACAAATCCTAATGAAGAGATTAAATATAAGCCAGTAGATATACCAGCAAGTGATACGTGTGATAAAGTATCAGCTATATATGATAATCTTCTTACCACAACAAGTGATCCTAAAAGCGGTGCTAAAATACCAATAAGTAACCCCGTAAGAAATGCCCTTTGTAAAAAGGCTTGGGATAATAAGGCTTCAATAAATGACATATTATTTAGCCTCCTTTAAAGAGTTTAGATATTCATCCTTGGTAAAGAAATTAAAATCTTTAATTGAGGATAATTCTAAAACATGAGTATAATTAACTTTAGTTAAGGAAAAATCATGAGTAATCATAATGATGGTTACTTTTTTTTGATTTAATCTATTTATTGTTTGATAAAAGAAATCACAACTTACTTTATCAATTGAAGCTGTAGGTTCATCAAGAATAATAATTTCTGGTTCATTCAAAAGTGCTCTTACAATAAATACTCTTTGAAGTTGTCCACCCGATAAAGTATTAATATTTTCATTAATTAAATCTAATATTCCTAATTCATCTAATAACTCTAATTTTCGTTTTTCAGCATTTTTCTTGAATTGTGAAGAGGTTAATAATTCATTAACTGTAATTGGAAATTCATAATTAAAATTTTCAAAACGTTGGGGAACATAACCGATTTTATCCCAATGTCTGTGAAATAAAGCATCTTCATCATCGTAGAAAATCGAATTAAGAGGCGGTTTATTAATTTTTAATAAGCATTTAATAAGAGTGGATTTACCAGCGCCATTATTACCGATGATCATTAAGAAGTCACCTTTTTCTAAAGAAAAACTAATATCTTTAAGAATTGGACGATAATCATATGTAAAATTTAAATTCTTTACTGTTAAATTCATTCTTTCACCTTCTTTATTTCTTTAACATTATATCATAGAAGCAATTTATTTTAAATTGTTATTTAAAAAAAACGAATTTTGTGAGATAATATTTGATGGTATAAAGTATTTATTGGAGATGATGTTTATGACAGGTGTATTTATTACTTTTGAAGGGACAGAAGGAAGCGGAAAGACTTCGGTAATCAAGGCTGTCGAAAAATATTTAAAGGAAAAGAATTATGATGTTCTAGTAACTAGAGAACCAGGCGGAATAAAAATTTCTGAACAAATAAGAAATGTTATCCTCGATAAAGAAAATGTTGAAATGGATCCAATTACAGAAGCTTTACTTTTTGCGGCAAGTAGAAGACAACACTTAGCTGAAAAAATATTTCCTGCTGTAGCGATGGGAAAAATAGTACTATGTGATAGATATCTTGACTCATCACTTGTGTATCAAGGAATAGCTAGGAAAATAGGCTTAGAACGAGTATATGAGCTTAATCAATTGGCAACTGAAGGATTTTTACCAATTATTACGATTTTTATTAATGTTCCACCAAAAGTTGGACTAGAACGAGTTTTTTCGGCAACTAATCGTGATGTAAATCGTTTAGATTTAGAAAAATTGGAATTTCACAACATGATTTATGAAGGTTATTTATTATTGCTTGAAAAATATCCTGAAAGATTTAGAAACATTGATGGAACTAAACCACTTGAAGAAGTTGTTAAGGATACAATAAAGGTTATTGAAGAGGTCTTATAATGTATGATGATTTAAAAAAGAGTCAACCGATTGTTATGAATATCTTAGTTAACTCTTTTAAAAAGGGTCGTCTTTCTCATGCATATTTATTTGTTGGTGAAAAAGGAACAAAAAAGCTAGATTTTGCATACTATTTTGCAAAGATGTTATATTGTAAAGAAGATGAACCTTGCGGAAAATGTGATTCATGCAAAAGAATAGATACTTTTGTTCATCCGAATATATACTTTATTGAACCAGTTAATGGAGTAATCAAGAAAGAACAAATTACATCACTTATGGAAGAATTTGCCATGAGTTCTTTAGAACCAGGCCCTAAAGTTTATATTATTAATCAAGCAGATAAAATGAATGCATCCTCAGCCAATAGCCTCCTTAAGGTGCTAGAAGAACCTGATCAAGTTTCTTATGCGATACTAATTACTGAAAATCTAAATCTAATGTTAAAGACGATAATATCAAGATCACAGATTATAAATTTTCAGCCATTAAATAAAGAAATACTTCGTCAGGAATTAGTTTTAAAAGGGTTTGATGATATTTTAGTAAATGTTTTACCAGAATATACAAACAATATAACTGAAATGATTAAAATAGCTGATGACGATGATATGTTTAAAATCATATCACTTGTAACCGAGATTTTTAATGTAGAATTTGAAAAAGGTGATTCACTAGTTATTTATTTAAATGAACACGGTGAGCTATTATATAAAGATAAGGATAAAAAAGAATTTTTTTTATCACTTATAATTATGTATTTTAAAGATTTACTACGTTATATCTCTTATAAAAACGAAGACTTTGTTTTTAAAAGTGAAAGTAAGAGAATTAAACAATTATGTAATATTTTAAGTAAGGAACAAATCATTATGTTCCTTGAAAAAATTTTAGATTTAAAGGCAAAATTAAAATTCAATATAAATGATAAATTGATTTTAGATGATTTGCTTTATAATCTAGGAAGGAGTACTAGATGAGTTTAAAAGTAGTAGGTATTAGATTTAAAAGAGGAGGAAAAAAATATTATTTCGATCCGCTAGACTATACCTTAAATGAAAAAGATAAAGTTGTTGTAGAAACAATTCGTGGTTATGAAATGGGCGAAGTTGTTGAAAAATGTAAAGAAATTCCTAATGAGGAAGTAATTGGTTCATTAAAACCAATTTTAAGGCTTGCAACAAAAGAAGATATTACAAATCATGACCGTAACATGAAAGAACAAGCCCAAATCGTGGAAAAATGCCAAAAAGCAATAGAGAAGAATGGCTTACAAATGAAGCTTCTTGGGTGTGAATATACGCTAGATAGAGCTAAACTTGTGTGTTATTATAATGCTGATGGACGAGTTGACTTCCGTGAACTCGTTAAAGATTTAGCCGCGATATTTAAAGTTAGAATTGAATTAAGACAGGTAGGTACACGTGATGGTGCTAAATACTTTGGAGGTATTGGACCATGTGGATTATTACTTTGTTGTAAAACATTTTTAGGTGATTTTGAAACTGTTTCAATTAAGATGGCAAAAAATCAAAATTTATCATTGAATCCAGTTAATATTTCTGGACTTTGTGATAAGCTTTTATGTTGTATTAAATATGAAGATGATTATTATAAAGAATCTCGTAAAGAAATGCCAAAGGATAATTCTCAGGTTTTCACAAAAGATGGAACTGGTAAAGTAGTTTCATCTAATTTATTAACAAAAAAAGTTAAAGTTCAATTACAAAGTGGTGAAGTTAAAGAATACTCAAATTCAGAAATTAAGTTCTCACAAAAGGCAATTGAAGATAATTATATTGAAAACTTTAATGAATTAAAGAGTTTGGAAGAATGAGCATAGTATTACATGATCTTTTAGGATACGATTCCATTAAAATATATCAAGATGAAGAATCTTTTAGATTTTCATTGGATTCTGTTTTATTAGCTGATTTTGTTTATGTTTATAAAAAATGCCAAAATATCATGGATTTGTGTACAGGTAATGCCCCTATTCCAATGATTTTGTCTCTTAAAACAAAAAAAACAATAATTGGCGTTGAAATTCAAAAAGACATTTATGATTTAGCAATAAAAAGCGTAGAATATAATAAACTTTCTTCTCAAATTACCATCATAAATGAGGATGTAAACAATTTACCAAAACTTTATAAAGCTGGTAGTTTTGATTTGTTAACATGCAATCCCCCTTATTTTAAGTATTTACCAACAAGTAATGTTAATAAAAATGATAAGTTAACCATTGCTCGTCATGAGGTATGCTTAAAATTAGAAGAGATGATTAAGGTAGCTTCTTATTTATTAAATAATAAAGGAGTCTTATGTTTTTCTCATAGGGTTGAAAGATTAGATGAAATTATTTCTTTGTTAAGTAAATATAATTTTGCGGTAAAGAAAATGCGTCTTGTTTATGCCAAAGAAAATACTAATGCCGAAATGGTTTTAATTGAAGCGCATAAGAATGGCATGACTGGATCACTACATATATTACCCCCTCTTTATGTTCATAAAGATGGGAAATATACTAATGAAATTCTAGAAATGTTTAAACTAGGGATGAATAAAGATGAATAGACAAAAATCATTTGAAAAAGAAAAAGGAATTTTATATTTAATTCCTTCACCAATTGGTAATATGCAAGATATTAGTTTAAGAGCTATTGATACAATCAAAGTTGTTGATTTTTTATTTTGTGAAGATACAAGAGTAACAAACAAATTATTAATGAAGCTAAATATTGAGAAGAACTTAGGTAGCTTTCATGAATTTAATAAAGACATTCAAAAAGAGAAAATAATTAACTTATTAAAACAAGGATATAATGTGGGTTTAATTAGTGATGCTGGAATGCCTCTTGTTAGCGATCCAGGGTATGAAGCAGTAACTCTAGCTATTGAGAACGACATACCGGTTGTGGCTATACCTGGCGCTTCTGCGCTTTTGACTGGACTTATTACTTCAGGAATTAAACCTTATCCATTTATTTTTTATGGCTTTTTGAGTCATAAAGAAAGTGAAAGAAAAAAAGAATTACAAAAATTAATGTCAAAAGAAGAAACATTGATTTTTTATGAAGCACCACATAGGATAAAAGAAACATTAAAAAATATGTATGAAATATTTGGTGATAGACATTTCGCTATTGCAAGAGAGTTAACTAAAATTCATGAAGAAATTATTAGGGGAACTCTAAAAGAAAGTTTAGAACTTACCGATTTAATTGGTGAAATGGTTATAATTGTTGAAGGTCAAAAAGAAGAAACACCTAAAATTGATTTATCAATAAAAGATCATATTAACCTTTATTTACAAAATGGATTTGAACTAAAAGAAGCGATGAAAAAGGTCGCTAAAGATTTAAATACTTCAAAAAGCGAAGTTTATGACAGATATTTGAAAGAAGTAAAGGAGTCTTAATATGAAAATTTTAGCTTTAGTAAATGATAAAACTGAAGAAAGTGAACTTATTGGTACAGTATCTTTATTAAGAAGGGCTAAAATAATAGTTGATTTAATAAGCGTTAGTAGTAAAATAGATATTACCGGTTCTCATGGAACACGTATTATAGCTGATAAAATGTTTAATAAAGATTTAACAGATTATGACGCTTTATTTATTCCTGGTGGAGTCGGTGTTATGGATTTAAAGGATAAGAAAGATGTCTTATCTTTAATAAATCAGTATAATAATGACCAAAAACTTATTATGGCAATCTGTGCCGCCCCAAGCATCTTAGGAGTCTTAGATATTTTAAAGGGTAAAAAATATACTTGTTATCCAGGATTTGAAAAATACATTATGGCTGGTCTTCATCAAAATAAAGGTGTTGTCGTGGCTGATAACATCATTACTGGTAAAAGTGTTTATTTTGTGACACCATTTGCTTTAGAAGCTATTGAAAGACTTTTAGGTCTAGATGCTAGAAAAAATGTGGAAAAACAGATTTGTATGGAGGAAAAACATGAGTAAAAATTTTTATATTACCACCCCAATTTATTATCCAAGTGGAAAATTTCATATCGGAACAGCTTATTCAACTTGTCTTTGCGATTCGATTAAGAGATATAAAAAACTTTTAGGTTATGACACATACTTCTTAACAGGTATGGATGAACATGGCCAAAAAATTGAATTAAATGCTAAGAAAAATAATAGAACACCCCAAGAACATGTCGATATTATTGCTGATCAAGCAAAAACCTTATGGAAATTACTTGATGTAAAGTATGATGATTTTATTAGGACTACTGAAGATAGACACACCAAAATAGTTGAAAAGATTTTTCAAAAACTCTTAGATAATGATGATATTTATTTAGGAGAATACGAAGGTAACTATTGTGTTGAGTGTGAAACATACTTTACGAAAACTCAACTTGGAGAAAATGATATTTGCCCTGATTGTGGTAGACCAACTAAATTATTAAAAGAAGAATCTTATTTTTTAAGACTTGGTAAATATCAAGACCGTTTATTAGAATTTATTGAGTCCCATCCAGACTTTATTTCTCCTGAAGCAAGAAGAAATGAAGTTATTAGTTTTATTAAACAAGGATTAGATGACTTGTGTGTATCAAGAACGTCTTTTACTTGGGGAATTCAAGTGCCAAACAACCCAAAACATGTTATTTATGTTTGGATTGATGCTTTAAGTAATTATCTTACTGCCATTGGTTATCTTTCAGATAATGATAGACTATATCAGAAATATTGGTTAGATGGTGAAGTAATTCATGTCATGGCTAAGGATATCTTAAGATTCCATGCGATTATTTGGCCAATTATGTTAATGGCTATTGATGCCCCAATTCCATTTAAAATTGTGGCTCATGGCTGGTATGTGATGAAAGATGGCAAAATGAGTAAGTCAAAAGGAAATGTTATTTATCCTGAACCGCTTGTTGAAAAATATGGTTTAGATGCTTTCCGATATTATTTACTAAAAGCTTTACCATATGGTAATGATGGAGTATTTACTCCCGAAGATTTTGTTTTATGTTTAAATGCTGATTTAGCAAATGACTTAGGAAATCTTGTTAGTCGCACTATTTCTATGATTAATAAATATTTTAATGGAAAAGTAGAATACAAAGCCACTTCAAGTGAACTAAATAAATATTTTACAGAATTACAGGACTTAAGTAATGAAGTAATTATAAATAATAAGAAAAATATGGATGAGCTAAAAATATCTTTAGCTATTCAAGAAGTTTCAAGACTTGTGTCAAGGACTAATAAACTAGTAGATGAAACTATGCCTTGGGCTTTAGCTAAAGATGAAAGCAAAAAAGATATTTTAAATGATGTATTATATTATTTGGCTGAAAGTATTAGAATCATTAGTATTTTATATAGCCCAATCTTAATTGAATCAACCGAAAAAATCTTTAATGAATTAAATGTTGATGTTGAAGATCAAAGTTTAGTTAACTTAGGTTTCTTTGGAAAAAAAGTATATCAAGTAAATCAAAACCCAACTCCATTATTTCCACGTTTAGATTCTGTTAAAGAAGTAGAATTTATTAAGGCTTTAATGACTCCACCTAAAAAAGAAGAAAACTATATTTCAATTGAAGATTTTAATAAATTAGATATAAGAGTAGGTCAAATCATTGATGTTGAAGAACATAAGGATGCCAAAAAGCTATTAATTTTAAAAGTTGATACAAAAGATAAAGTTAGAACAGTTGTTTCCGGTATTAAAGAGTATTATAAAAAAGAAGATTTAATTGGTAAAAAATTAGTTGTTTTGTGTAACTTAAAACCTGTTGTGATTAGAAATATTGAATCAGAAGGTATGATTTTATGTGCTAGCAATGATAAAGATTTAGAGGCTTTATTTGTAGATAAAGTAAAAATAGGAGATAAAATTAGTTAAAAATGATAACTCCAATTTATAAGAAGTATCCAATTTTATACGTAATTATTGGTTCTGTTATTTTGGCCATTGGTATTGCTGCATTTTTGGATTCGGCTCAGCTTTATAGTGGTGGTTTTACTGGGCTATCGCAATTAGTTGTAAATTTAGCCCAAAAATATGACATACTTGACTATAAATTAAATTTAGGCGTAATAAACTTTATTTTACCTTTACCTGTTTATATTCTATGCTGGCGAAAATTTAGCCGTAAATTTGTTATTTATTCTTTTATTTCACTTGCTTTACAATCAGCAATTATTGCTTTATATCCCATTCTTTTCCCGAATGCTAACTTGCTTGGTGATAACATTTTAGCCAAAGCTATTTTTGGGGGAATCTTATCGGGACTTGGTAATGGTTTAGTGTTAAAGGCTGGTGGATCTACTGGCGGGGCACTAATGTTATTCCAATTTATTAATATTAAAACAAGCGTTCCAGTTGGTACAATGCACTTAACATTAAACTGCTGCGTTGTTTTACTTGCTAGTATATTTTTTGATATTAATATTGGTATTTATACAATTATATCTTATATTTTAGTTTCTTTTGTGATTGATCGGGTTCATACCACTTATAACTATATAAGAATCGAAATTATCACAGAAAACGGTGAAGAAATTATTAAACAGTTGTTAGGAAAATTTACCCACGGTGTTACACACTTAAAAGGAGTTGGCGAATTTACTAAACATGATAAAAACATTGTTTATACAATTGTTTCTGATTATGAATTGGACCGTTATGTTAGAGAAATTCAAGCAATAGATCCTAAGGCCTTTGTTTGCGTTTATCCAGTTAAAAAAGTTGTTGGTAACTTTAAAAAGAAAGTAATTGGATAATTACTTATTAAATTAAACTCTTCTATTTTGTGGGTTAACCACATAAACAGGAGAGTTTTTTATTTTTTCAAAAAAATCCAACGTTTTACTGCTTTAAATTGTTATGTATGTGAAAGAAAAAATAAACGGAGGAAAAAAATGAAAAAGAAAATTTTATTAAGCTTAACTTTATTATTTACTATTATGTTATTTGGATGTCAATCAAAGACGGACACGGAACTTGGAACAACCTTTATCTCTTACAGAATTAATCCTGAAGTAGGCATTTTTGTATCAAATAAAGATGAGGTTTTAGATACAATTGCTTTAAATGATGATGCTGATGTGTTGTTAGCAAACATAGATTTAGTTGGCAAAGACATTAGCGAAGCATCAGAAATTATTATTTCTGAATCAATTAAAACAGGTTTTATTGATAGTGATAGTATGGATACTGAGGTCTTTATTGATGTTGAATCAGAAGATGAAGATGAAATAAAAGAAGTTTTAGAAAAGGTAAAGAAAAAAATTGATGATTATTTTGTTAATAATGGAATTTTTGGAGCTGTTTCTAAAGATACACTTGAAAAATATGTAGTAGAAGCTCAACAACTAAATCTACCAGTGGGTCAAACTAAAATGGTTTTATTAGCTTTAGAGTTAAATCCAGAGTTATCTATTGAAGATGTTAAAGATTTAAAGGTTAACGAGTTAGTTAAATTATGTCACAAGAATGCTAAAGAAAAAAACTTTGGTCATGCGCTAGGTCAAGAATATAAAGAAAGAATGCTTGCTTTAAAAGAAAAGTATAGTGAAATGTTTGTTTTAAAAGGTGAGATAGAAGTATTAGAAGAAAAATTAAGCGATGAAAATATCATTAATTTAACTGAGGAAGAAATATCAGCATTAGAGCAGGAATTAAATGAAAAAGAAACACTTTACAATGCTTTAAAAGAAGAATATAATAAAGAAAAAGACAGTTTAAAACAAGAATTTAAAGATAAAAGAGCAACTATCAAAGAAGAACTTAAAGCTGAGAAAAACAAAAAAGAAAAAGATAATTTATTAGATAATCAAAATCACAAAGGCTCATTTGATAAAAACAAGGATCAGATTAAAGTAAGCGTAAAAGAATTTCAAGATTTAAAAACTGAATATAAAGAAGCTTTAAGCACTTTAAAAGCGGAATATAATTTTAGTGAATTAGAAAAAATAATTGAAGAACTAGAAGCTAAACTAGAAGATGATACTTTATTAGAGGAAGAAATTCTTGAAATTAATGAAGATATTATAAAAAATGAAGCAATATTAAAAACTATGGAAGACGAGTTTAAAGTAAAAAGTGCTGATTTATTAGCTCAATTTAATGCTAGTAAAGAAGAAATAAAAGAGAAAATAAATTCAAAAAAACGTGGTTAAATAAAAGAAAGAACATATTAGGTGGCAACATGCTAGAACAAAAAATTGAGAAACTAAAACAAGGGGATATTTATGCATTAGATCTAATTTATGAAGAAACCCAAAAATTAGTTTTTTCAATTTGCTTGTCATATATGAAAGATAAAATGCTAGCTGAAGATATGATGCAAGACACCTATATAAATGTTAGAAAAAACATTAATAGCTATAAAACAGGAAATGCTAAAGCTTGGATTATAAGAATTGCTAAAAATAATTGCTTAAATGAATTAAAAAGAAGAAAAAAAATAAAGTATGTCGGTAATGTAAGTGATTCATCTGTTCTTGATACAAGTGTTATAAATGATTATGGAAATAGCGAAAACACATATCTTTTAAATCTCGCACTGAAGATTTTACCAACAAATGATTTAAAAATTGTTTTACTTCATGTAATGGATGAAAAAAAGCTTATTGAAATTTCGAATGACTTGAAAATTCCAGAAGGAACAGTTAGATGGCGGTACAACAGAGCTATTAATAAATTAAGAAAATATTTAGAAAGGAGTAATAAAAATGAAATTAACGAATAAAGATATTGAGAACCGGTTAAGACTAGAAACAAAAAATATTACTCCTAATATTTTGGATAAAATCAAATCATGTAAGGTAGAAGAAAAGATAGAAAAAAGATCTTTTTCTCGACCACTTAAATTAGTTATATCAGTGTTTATTATTGTGCTCATGTCGGTAGGAATCTTATCATATGTGGCGTATTATGATGATGTTGAAGCAATTACGATTGATACTAATCCTTCAATTGAACTTGAGGTTAATCGTTTTAATAAGGTAGTTAAAACGAATTATAATAACCAGGATGCATATGATATCTTTAATAATGTTAAATTTAAAAATAAAGATTTAAGTGAGGCCTTAGTCGTTTGCTATAACGTTCTTTATGAAAAAGGTTATTTAGATAATGAAGAAAACATGATTGTGATCAGTGGTTATAGTAAAAAAGGTGAATTTGATCAAGACAAATTAGATAATTATTCTAAAATCATTGAAAAACAGTGCAAAGAAAAAAACGTTAATTGTAAAATTGAAACAGTAAAAGTAACCCAAGAATTAAAAGATAAAGCAAAAGATAATGAAGTTTCTCTTGGCAAGATGAAGATTATGGAGATGATTTTAGAATTAACTGATGAATATACATTTGATGAACTTAAATCATTATCGATGAAAGAACTAAAAAATATTTACTTTAAATTAGAGAAAAAAGAACATAAGAATAAGTAAGCCAATATTCGATAAAAACTGGTAAAAATGCACATAATAAATACATAGTATTTAGTGTTAATAATTATAACGTTATAAAATTATAATAGGTTTAAAATTATTACTTGACATATTTTAATATCAATGCTAAAATATCCTATGGTACATTTTTTGTGGCCCCACACAGCCTTTATATAATATAATTATAGGAGGAACAAAAATGAAAACATTTATGGCAAACGAACAAAACGTCGAACGCAAATGGTATGTTGTTGACGCAACAGGGTTAAAACTTGGTAGACTTTCTGCACAAGTTGCAGCAATACTAAGAGGAAAACATAAACCTACTTTCACACCTAATGTTGATTGTGGAGATTATGTTATTATTGTAAACGCAGAAAAAATAGAACTTACTGGTAACAAGTGGAATGATAAAATATATTATCATCACACAATGCACTCAGGCGGATTAAAGCAAGAAACAGCAAAGGTTGTATTAGCTAATAAACCAGAAAGATTGGTTGAATTAGCAGTTAAGGGTATGCTTCCAAAAAGCAAACTTGGTAATGCAATGTACAAGAAATTATTTGTCTATGCTGGAGAAAATCATAAGCATCAAGCTCAATGCCCAGTTGTTTATGAAATTAAGGAATAGGAGAGAGATAATTTATGGCTAAATCAGTTATGTATCAAGCAACAGGTCGTAGAAAATCTTCAGTTGCTCGTGTAATATTAAGACCTGGTAAAGGTTTAATTACAGTAAACAATCGCGAATTTGCAGAATATATTCCTTCTGGACTTGCAAGACTAGACGTTCTTCAACCACTTGTATTAACAAATAACGAATCAACATTCGATATCACTATTAATGTAGTTGGTGGAGGTATCATTGGTCAAGCTGGAGCTATCCGTTTAGGTATTACTAGAGCTCTATTAGAAGTTAACCCAGATTACCGTGCCGTTTTAAAACCAGTTGGTTTAATCACACGTGATTCACGTATGAAAGAACGTAAAAAATATGGTCTTAAGAAAGCTCGTCGTGCACCACAATTTAGTAAACGTTAATATTTGCCTAAAACACAAAGAATCCACCTTTGTGTTTTTTTTATTTTTTTGGATAAAATAAAAATGAGGTATTATATGAAAAAATATACTAAATTTTTAATCCTAATTGCTATTTATCTATTATGCTATTACTTTATTTACTTTAAGGTTATTTTTATTCATCGTGAAAAAGATGTTTATAGTGTTTTGAATGTCTGCTTTTATGTAATACTATATTTATCAGCCTTTTTAGTCATTGTCTCAGTAATACTAAAATCAAAATATATTGCCAATAAAACATTTTGGTTAATTATTATCATTGCTAATCCACTTTTGGGATTGATCTTATATTATATTTTTGCTCGTGATTATCGTTTTAAAATATTAGAAAAGAAAAAACCACTTTTTTTCCATAACTACTTTATAAAAGATGATGATATAAGCGAGGAAATTGAAAATGATTATAATGATATTTTTAAATTTTCAAGAAATTTATCAAAAAGAACAGTTTATAAAAATAATACAAAAGTAACTCCACTATGCAATGGTGAAAATTTTTTCCCTTTATTAAAAGAAAAAATGATTAATGCCAAAAAAAACATTTATATGGAATTCTATATTTTAAAAAACGATGAATTAGGAAAAGAGTTTCTAGATATACTCAAGTTAAAAGCCATGGAGGGTTTAAAGTGCTATTTAGTATATGATGATGTAGGTTCGAGAAAATATATTAGTAAAAAATATATGAATTCTTTAAAAAACGCTGGGGTAAGAATTGCTTGCTTTGAGCCATTAAAATTCTCCATTTTTAACAACAGTGTTAATTTTAGAAATCACCGGAAAATTACGGTAATTGATGGTAATGTTGGATTTATTGGTGGAATAAATCTTGGTAATGAATATAACCATTTAAGTAAGAAGTTTGGTTTCTGGCGGGACATGCATTTGTGCGTCGAAGGCTATGGAGTTAATGCCTTAACAACAATATTTAATAAAGACTGGTATTATGCAACAAATGAAGAGATGCCTCTTGAAAAAAATAAAACACTAATTAACAATGTTAGTAATTTCATGATTGTGGAGTCTGGTCCAGATTATGAAACATGCATTATTAAAGACGTTTATTTTAAATTAATTGTGTCCGCAAAAAATTCAATTAAAATAGCCAGTCCTTACTTGGCAATTGAGCCTGAGCTAATGCAAGCAATAAAAATAGCGGTAAAAAGTGGTGTTAAAGTTGAAATATTAGTTCCTGGTAAGGGTGATAAATTTTTATTTTTTCAAGGAACAAGATCATACTATGATGAACTTCTTTATAACAAAGTAAAAATATATGAGTATAGAAATTGTTTTATGCATTCAAAATATTTGATCGTTGATGATGAAATTTGTTCACTTGGAACAGTTAATTTTGATTTTAGGAGTTTTAATTTAAATTATGAAGCCACCGCTCTTTTTAATGGTGAAGAAGCTAAAAAAATGGGTAAAATATTTAATGAGGATATAAAGATTTCAGAAGAAATTAACTATGATACATGGAAAAAACGGTCAGTTATTAAAAAAATAGTTCAAGGAATTATTAATTTATTGTCTCCTTTGATGTAAAATAGTAAAAAATTGGTGTTTCTTATTGATTATTAAAACCTTTTGCGATATAATGTAAATAAGATATGGAAAAGGAGAAAACAATGAAAGGCACTGTTAAATGGTTTAATTCAGAAAAGGGTTATGGATTTATTACTGGTGAAAATGGCAAAGACGTATTTGCTCATTTCTCTGCTGTTCAAGGAGACGGATACAAGTCTTTAGAAAACGGTCAAGAAGTAGAATTTGATATCGTTGAAGGCGAACGCGGACCACAAGCATCAAATATTAGAAAACTTTAATCTGAAAATAGAAAAAGCGGAGTTTCCCGCTTTTTTTTGTGGCTTTCAAATTATAAAATTTAAAACTCTTATCTTCTCTAGTAGTGCATTTCTTATTTTAATTGCAATTTAGTAACAAAAATCATATAATATTTACTATATTAAGGATGTGAAAAAATGAAAATATTTAACTCTTATACAAACAAATTAGAAGAATTTAAACCAATTCATGAAAAAACTGTGAATATGTATGTCTGCGGACCAACAGTATATAATTATATTCATATTGGTAATGCTAGAGTTGTTGTTTTTTTTGATGTCGTAAGAAGATTTTTTGAATATTTAGGATATAAAGTGAACTTTGTATCTAACTTTACTGATGTTGATGATAAGATAATTAAAAGAGCTTTTGAAGAAGGGATTTCTGAAAAAGAAGTAGCTGACAAATATATTAAAGCCTTTTTAAAGGACGCTGAAGCTTTAGGTAGTAGAACTGATTATCTTAAACCTCAAGTAACAAAGTATATGGATAAGATTATTAAGTTTACCCAAGATTTAATTGATAGTGGAGCATCATACTTAGTTGATGGGGATGTATATTTTGATGTATCAAAAATTGAAAAATACGGTAATTTATCAAACCAAAATATTAATGATCTAATTAGTGGTGCTAGAATCGATGTTAATGAAAAAAAGAAATCACCATTAGATTTTACAATTTGGAAAAAAACTGAATCTGGAATTAACTGGGAAGCACCTTTTTCAACAGGACGTCCTGGCTGGCACACTGAATGTGTTTGTATGATAGATGATATATTTCATGAGAAAATTGATATTCATGGTGGGGGAACAGATCTGTTATTTCCTCATCATGAAAATGAAATTGCTCAATCAGAAGCCTTACACCATCATAACATTGCGAACTTTTGGATGCATAGCGGTCGCTTAAATCTTGAAGGGGAAAAGATGAGTAAATCAATTGGTAATGTTATATTTGTCAAAGATTTACCTGGTGATTTATTAGCATACAGACTATTCTTACTTCAAACAAGTTACCATAGCCCAATTAATTTCTCTTATACCACTTATGAAGCTAACGTTAAAGAATGGGAAAAGATGAAATCTTCATATAAGGCATTATTTTTAGATTTAGATATTAATGATGGCTTTGATGACGTTATTGAGACACAAGAAATATTAGAAATTAAAGAAGAATTTGTTAATAATTTAAGTGATGATTTTAATACACCAAATGCGATTACGATGTTACAAAAATTATTCAAGATAATCAATAATATGTTACGTTCGAAAACAGAATTTGGTGTTAAGGCTTATGCTTATTCTACATTAAATACATTCTTAGATATTCTTGGTTTAAGCATCAAAGTTAATCGCTTAACTGATGAAGAAAGAGCGATTTATAAACAGTGGATTGAAGCAAGAAAAAACAAGAATTTTGATGAAGCTGATAAACTAAGAATCAAGTTAACTGAAAAAGGAATAATGTAAAATGTTACAATATTCTGGCTTAACATTAGCTTATATAGGTGATGCAATTTTTGAACTTAAAATTAGAGAATACTTAGTGAATCAAGGCTTTACTAAAGTAGATGATCTACATAATAAGGCAATAAAATATACAAGCGGAAAGAATCAAGCTTTATTTATTGACGAGCTAATAAATCTGTTATCTCAAGAAGAAATTGATTTTTTTAAAAAGGGAAGAAACGCTAAAACTAGCCATAAACCTAAAAACTGTGATTTAGGCGATTATCATAAATCAACAGGATTTGAATCATTAATCGGCTTTCTATATTTAGACAAAAGATATGAAAGGTTAGATGAAATAATTAAATTAAATATTGAGTATATTGAGAAGTTTGAAAAAGAGTAATTTTTTTCAAAAATAAAAAAAACAAAGTATGTTAAAATAGAGGTGTAGTGATGAGCATTTTAGTAAAAAGTAAGAATGCCGCAGTCGAAGTTCTAAAAACGAATCATAGTATAATTGAAGCATTCTTGATTAAGGGATTAAATCCTGATGTAGAAGAAATGCTTAAAGAGAAAAAATCTAAACTAACCTTCTTAGATAGAAATGAGTTTAACAAAAGATTTGTTGATGCTAAACAAGGGGTTGTATTAGAGATTACTGATTTTTTATATACCGATTTAAATCAAGCATTAAAAGAAAGAAAAGAACAACCTGTCTACTTAATGCTTGATGAATTGAGTGATCCTCATAATTTTGGCGCAATATTAAGAAGTGTTGATGCTAGTGGTGTCGATTTAGTAATAATTCCTAAAAACAGGAGTGTTAGCCTAAATGAAACAGTTTTAAAAGTTTCAACTGGAGCTTTAGAACATGTTAAAGTTGCTCAGGTGACTAACTTAAATCAAACAATTGATACTTTGAAAAAAGCTGGTTTCTGGATTGTCGGAACTGATGCTTCAGCAGAAATCAATTATTATGATTTAGATGTTAACATGCCTTTATGTTTAATTATTGGTTCTGAAGGCATGGGTATGCGAAAACTAGTTAGAGAAAATTGTGACTATTTAGTTAAAATACCGATGGTGGGCCACGTTAATAGTTTAAATGCTTCGGTGTCAACAGGTATTTTATTATTTGATATTTTAAGAAGAAAAACAAAAATATAAAGGAAAGGTAAAAAGCGAGATATTTAATTTCGCCAAATAAGGAAAGAACTTTATGTTTTGACCTTATTAATATACAATTTGAATATGACAATAAAATTCGCAGACTTAAATGATTATGAATTAATTGAATTAGCGCAAAGCGGAAATAGCGATGCTCTAGAATCAATATTCATAAAATACAAGTTCTTAATTGCGAAAATTATTGTTAAATATAACCTGGCTGATCAATATGACGATATGTTTCAAGAGGGCTTAATTGTTTTATACCGCTCAATAAAAAAATTTGATGATTCAAGGAACAAGAGCTTTACCAGGTATTTTGAATCTAATTTAGAGAATAGGTATTGTACCTTATATAATGTTAGAAAGAAACAACCTGTAGTTTTATCTGAAGAAAATTTCTACATTTATGAATCTGAGCCTATTTATGATTATAGTTATGCCATAGAGGCTATAGATGAAAAAATTGATGAACTAACAAAGTTAGAGCGACAGATTTTTGAAGAAAGAGTTAAAAACAAATTGTCAGTGGAAGAGACAGCTGAAAAATTAAAGGTTTCTAAAAAAAAGGTATATAATGCCCTACATCGGGTAAAAACTAAAATTAAATCACTAGAAAAATAGAAATTTTAGTTCATATTTGGTAATATCTAAATTATACCTTGACAAAATAGTTAAATTTTGATAAATTATTTAAAGCAAGAGAGTTGATAATATGCGTGTAAAAGCGATATTAATTTGTAGTGAGTGTCTTTCAAGAAACTATGTCATTACTAGAAACAAAGAAAACACATCACGTTTTGAAATGATTAAATTTTGTAAGAAGTGTAATAAACATACATTACACAAAGAAAGCAAATAGGAGTGATATTATGTCAGAAGAAAAAAAAGTTCAAGACGGAGTTAAAAACGAAAATCTTGAAGATGTAGAAGATGTACTAGAAAATTTAAAGCCAGCAAAAGCTGTTAAAGAAAAAAGCGAACCTAAAAATAGTAAAGTGTTGGAAATTTTACGTAAAGAATATCCTTTTGAAAATTGGATTCTTGCGATATTAGCTCCACTTTTATCATTGATTGGTGTATATATTCTTGACGGCCAAGTTGTGACAGTTGATAAAACTGATTGGTGGATTTTTAACTCAGATTTAAAGATTAAGATTATTGCTTGGGTTCTAATCGCAATTGGTGTTGCAGTAATTTTATTCTTATTAATTCCTTATTTAATGCCAAGCTTTAAGGAAATGAAGAAAGTATCATGGCCAACACCTAAGAAGCTTGTTGGAGACAGTTTAAGAGTATTTGGTTTCGTTTTATTATTTGCGCTTTTATTTACTCTATACGAAGTAATATTAAACCCTATAATTAACTTGTTAATCGGGTAGTTATCATGGGTGAAAAAAGACTTTGGTACATTGTCCAAACTTATTCTAATAATGAAAATTCTGTAAAACAAAATCTTGAACAAAGAATTATATCAATGGGTATGGAAAATTTAATTTTCCAAGTAATGATTCCAGAAGAATTAGTTATTGAAAAAAAAGCTGATGGGACAACAAAAGAAAAAATGGTTAAAATTTACCCTGGTTACGTCTTTATCGAAATGATCGATAATGATGAATCATGGTTCGTAGTAAGAAATACACCAGGAGTTACAGGATTTTTGGGCAGTGCTGGTAAGAAAACTCGTCCAGTACCAATTCCTAAAGAGGAAATGGTTCCTATTCTAAAGAAATGTGGAGTTATTGCTCCTACCATTATTAATCTTCAACATGGAGATTCAGTTCGCATTGTGCGTGGCGCATTTAAGGACAGAATTGGTGAAGTTGAAACAATTGATAATGAAAAACTTAAGATTTTAGTTTTAATTGACATGTTTGGTCGTAAAACGCCAATCGAATTTAATTATGACGAATTGGAAAAAATGTAGTTAAACTACATTTTTTTGTTATATAGATAAAAAATGACAGGAAATGAGGTAAAATATGATAAAGTTAGAAAATGTCTCAAAATTTTATTATACCAATAATGTTGTAGCTGTAGGTTTATCAAAAATAAACTTAGAAGTTAGTATTGGTGAGTTTGTAGCTATAACAGGTGAATCAGGTAGTGGTAAAACTACTCTTTTAAATGTTATGTGTGGTATTGACACATATGAAGAAGGAGAAATGTATATTGATGGAGAAGCTACTTCATATTTTTCCATTAGCGATATTGAAAAATACAGAAATACTAATGTTGCTTTTATTTTTCAAACATATAACCTAATCGATTCCTATACGGTTTTACAAAATGTTGAAACAGCGATTATGTTTCAAGGCATTGGTAAAAAAGAAAGAAGAGAAAAAGCCATTGAAATAATTAATCGAGTTGGACTATCTAAGTGGATTAACCAAAAAGCTTCAAAGTTATCAGGGGGGCAAAAACAGCGTGTCGTAATTGCAAGAGCTCTAGCTAAGGACTGCCCAATTATTGCGGCAGATGAACCAACTGGTAACTTAGATAAAGAAAATAGTATTGAAATTATTAAGTTACTTAAAGAAATTTCTAAAGATAAGCTTGTCTTAATTGTTACGCATGATTATGAAGAAGTAAAAGATTTTGCGACAAGAAAGATTAGAGTTTTTGATGGTAAAATTATTGAAGATATTAAAATAAAGAATCCTATAGAAAATATTGAAAATAAAATAAGATTAGATTTAGCAGCAAATGAAGTTAGTTTTAAAGATAAAGCTTTATTTAGCTTAAGAAATGTTTTTGCTTCACCTAAAAAAACGATTTTAACGATGATTCTATTTTTAATTTTTTCACTTGTAATCTTGTTTAGCTATGCGTCAAGTTTAGCAATTAAAAGAGAATCAGCAATGACAAATTATAATGAATATTTTAAAAATGTTAATGACAAAAGAATTGTTATTAGAAAAAGCGATAAATCAATTATTACTGAAAATGATATTACCAAGATAAAAGCCATAAATAATGTTAACTCAATAATAAAATATGACTATATTTTAGATCAAGAAATTTATAAGGTTGGCAATGATGATATATTTTGGGGAAATTTTCAAATTAGTCATGTTGACATTATAAAAAAAGAACAGATAATAGGTGATTGGCCCAAAAACAGCAATGAAGTAGTCATTGGTCTTAAGCAAGGTTCAATAAAAAAGGATAAAGTAGAAAAAATTTTAAATCATACATTTCAGTTTGTTTCCAATTTTGGGATGGATGAAAATAAGGAACTGACAGTTACAGGTATTTATTACTATTCTAATAAATCGGAAAGTAATTCGGTTTATTTTATAGATGATGACTTTTATGCAATGAAAAATTCAACTTTTGTAGCGACTTGTCTAAGTTTTCTATCTTATTTTGATGGCGAATTATTTAATGAAAGTGGTGATTATTATAACTACTATGATTTATTGATAAAGGAAAATAATACTTTAAAAGATAATGAATTTATCATTTCAGGCGCCTTTTATAAAGGAAGCGAGAATGCAAAAAGGTTTGATCTAGGATTTAAAGATTTTTACCGCGGTGAAATAAAATTTAATAATGTTAAACTGACAATAAAAAATGTTGATAAAGACTATTATTATAATACTGTAATGTTAGAAGCAAGTACAAATGATTATAAAAAAATAATTAATGATGATATATATCAATTAAGTGTCTTTACAGCTAACGCTGCTAACGCCGAGAATGTTAGTGACAAATTAAACGAAATGGGTTATGAGACATTATATATTGCGGGGATAGAATCTAATAACCAACTTGATGCATTACTTTTATTTTTCTCATCACTTGGTTCGACAGTTACGCTTATATGGTTTTTAGCTTTAGCCTTTATTATGACTTACGCTTTATATAGAATTATTCTGAACAGTAAAAAAGATGATATTGCGGTCTTAAGAACAATTGGAGCATCAAAAAGTTTTGTTAGAAGCACAATGATGATTGAAGCTTTCTATCATGTAACATTTGGCTATTTAATTGCATATATACTTTTATTTACTGCTTTATTAAGATACAGATTTGCCCAAAAGGTCTTTGCGTATTATCAGTTTTTTGACTATATAACTGTTTATTTAATTGGAATTGCTGTTGCGTTATTAATTGTGGCTTTATATATTAAACGTAACTTTAAATCATCAATAAACAAAGTCTTAAAAACATTTTAAGGGGTGACAGAGATGATAAAATTGACAAATATAAACAAATATTTTAATTATCGAAAATCAAATGAAATTCATGTCGCTAATAATATTTCTATAACTTTCCCTGAAAAAGGTTTAGTTGCGCTTTTTGGAACTTCAGGAAGTGGAAAAACAACTCTCTTAAATGTAATTGGTGGTCTTGATAAAATCCAAGATGGTGAAATTGAATTTGAAGGAAAAATTCTAAAAAAATATAATGCCAAAGAGTGGGATGAAATAAGAAATAAAAACATTGGCTATATTTTTCAGAATTATAATTTAATTTCTTCATTATCTGTTTATGATAATATTCGCGTTTCTTTAAATATGGCGGGACTTTATGATAAAGAAGAAATAGATGAGAGAATTGTTTATGTGCTTAAAGCTGTTGGCATGGATAAATATAAAAATCGAAATGTCATGGCTTTATCAGGTGGACAGCAACAGCGTGTAGCGATAGCAAGAGCCTTAGCAAAAAATCCCAAAGTCATTATTGCGGATGAGCCAACAGGTAATCTTGATTCAAACAATACGCTTGAGGTCATGAAGATTATTAAGAAAATCTCAAAAGATCGCTTAGTAGTTTTAGTATCTCATGAAAAAGAGCTTGTTGATTTCTTTGCTGATCACATTATTCATTTAGAAGATGGTAAAATTGTTGATGAATATGATAACCGCTTTGAAGGCACATTAAACAGGATGGATGAACGTAACATTTATTTACGTGATCTAGAAAAAAAAGAAGATAAGTTAAATAATTTAAAGATTAATTACTATACTGATACAAATGAAGAAATGGGATTAAAATTAGATATTGTTTACAAAAACGGCACATATTACATTAAACCTAGTACAAATCAAAAACTTAATATTGTCGATAATTCATCAGAAATTAAGTTTATTGATGCCCATTTTGAACATGCGCTCAAGGAGAACATTTTAGAACACAGTTATAACATCGGGGATATTAAACCAATTGAAAGCATCAGAAATCGAAAATCCTTTATCCGCCTTGGTGATTGTATTAAAGATGGATTTAAAAAGCTTAGTGTTATGAAATGGCATACTAAATTATTCTTAGTTGGTTTCTTTGTCATGGCCTTCATCTTTTGTTTCAACATTGCTAAAATTGGTAATACTTTAAAAGTTAATCCAAGCGAAATTTATTATGGAACTAAAGATTTAATTGTTTTAAAGTATGATGAAGATCATCCTTATGATGAAAAGGATATTGACAAAATTTTAAATGTATCAAGCGTTAAGGCCTTATCGTTATTGCCAGAAACAGCATATATCGGTGGACAATTTACTAACTTTTACCAAGGTAGATATTTTGGCAATAGCAACACTAGATGTTTTATAGCTCCGGATTCTATGTTTGATAATATTGATGTAGCACCAGGAACAGTTATTATAGATGAATGGGTTGCAGATAGTATTTTAAAAAATTCTAGTATTAGCTCAATGGGTTTATCAAATATCGAAGATATGATAGATGGGATAATTAAATTCACATTATTTAGCGAAAAACGACTTATAATTGCTGATATAGTTAATGATAATGGTAATTACATTATTCTTGATGAAGATGATTATACTGATTATTTAAACTCATACTTTGAATTTTCTGGTGCTGATAGAATAGATTACACGGTTAAAAATGGTCGAGATATTAGTAATGACAATGAAGTATTAGTAAATTCAAAATTTTATAGTTCGAAAGATTTTCCGTCAAGCATCACTTTTGGTGACTATACAATTAATACTTTAAAGAAATATGATATCGTGGGAACTTTTGAATCTGATTCTAATATTCAGTATATATTTTCTGAAACTGAGGCTAATAAGCGAATGGCAGCTAGATTTTTAATTAATGAAGAGAACGAAGTTTATTTCTTTACTAAGAATAAACAAGAAGCAATTAAGGCTATTAATGAATTGGGAATGGATAATGTTTATGATGCTTATAAGTTACAAATAGAAACATACCGTAAAGGAAAAATAATTGATAATTTAACGACTATCACTGTATTTGGGATATTTTTAATGATTCTACTTGTATACTTAATCTTCATGATGCGTTCAAGTCTTATTTCAAGAGTAAAAGAAGTAGGGATTTATCGTTCTATTGGTGCAACAAAGAAAGATATTATTAAAATCTTTATTGGTGAAATTACTGCTTATACAACAATCGGCTCTCTTATAGGATACCTTCTTTGTGCTTACTTTATTTATAGCGTTAATAATGCCTTAAATGGAATAACAGAAGTATTCTATTTACCAATATATTTACTTGTTCTAGGTGCTTTATCAATGTATATTGTTAATTACGTATTTGGATTAATTCCTGTATTCCTTCTTGTAAGAAAAACACCAGCGGAAATAATGAGTAAATATGATATATAAAGTGTTTTAAATCTAATAAATTGGACAGTATTGGTTATCATACTGTCTATTTTTTATAATAAATACAATAATTTAATTCATAATTGTACAAGGCATTGTTTAGGTAAGAAGACTATAATGATAAAGTTTAGTTGTATTTTAGATAGTTAAAAAACCCTAGTTCAATAATAGAAACTAGGGTTTATTTTAATTAATAATTAAGATTTTATGTTTTAGTTGTTATCTTTTTCTTCTTTATCCTGTTTGCCTGAATCAGATAGTTTTCCGCCTAAATAGCCAGCGATAATCGATCTAATATCTAAGCCCAAAGTTTGGTTGAGGCTTTGAAGAATTTGCGTTCCATCTTTAGCAATATCTTGAGCAAGTTTAGCAGTGTTTCCTTCACCATACATGGTAATTGAATCAATCTTACCATATGCAGATGCTAGTGGTTCAGAGTAAGCTTTAACAACGTTTGGTAAAACATTAGAATTCAAAATTAACTCAAGAACAGAAGCTTCACCCATTTTTTTCATGGCTTCAGCTTTTTTCTCAATTGCTTCAGCTTCAGCTTGACCTTTAGCTAAAATACCAGCAGCTTCTTGTTCAGCAGCATAGCGAGCAGCCTCAGCTTTTGCCTTTAAGGCAAGGGCAGATTGTTCATGCTCATATTTATCAGCTTCGGCAGCTTTTTGTCTTTTAAAGAGTTCTGCTTGAGCTAATTGTTCAGCTGCATATTTATTAGCTTCTGCAGTTTTTTTAACAGTTGCATCAAGTTGTCTTTCTTGAAGTTCAACTTGTCTTTGTTCAAGTTCAACTTCTCTTTCACGTTTAGCAATTGAAGCATTAACTTCAGCTACGTTAATCTCTTCACGACGTTTTTGTTCCTCAATAAAATAAGATGAGTCAGCTTTAGCTTTGGCAGTATCAGCTTTACTTTTTAATTCTGATTGTTTTAAAGCAAGTTCGGTATTTTGTTCAACAATTAAGCGTTCAGATTCAACGCGAGCTTTATTGGCTGACTCATTAGCTTCTGATTGAGCAATTTGAATATCTCTTTCAGCTTGAGCTCTAGCAATTGCTGCATTTTTAGATATTTGAGCAATGTTGTCAACACCTAGATTTTCAATTACTTTGTTATTATCAATAAAGTTTTGAATAGTTAAGTTAATTATTTGTAATCCCATACGACCCATATCCTGGGTAGCATTATCTTTAACTTTTTCTGCAAATAAATCACGATTATGAACTAGTTCCTCTAATTTCATCTGACCAATGATTTCACGCATATTTCCTTCAAGGACCTCTTTAGCAATACAACGAATGCCATCAAGATCTTGCTTCAAGAAAATTTGTGAGGCTTGAGCTAATGCCTGAGGTGTTGAGTCAACTTTGATATTAGCAACACCATCAACAAAGATATTAATAAACTCTTTTGTTGGTACAGCGCTAGCTGTTTTAATATCAACTTGAATTAAGCTTAGTGGAATCTTATCGACTCTTTCTAAACCAGGAACACGAAAACCAGCTTTTCCAATTAAAACACGTTGTTTAGCTGGGCCTGTGATAATAAATGCTGTGTCAGGTGGTGCTTTGACATATGAAACAGCAAGTATAATGACAATTAAAATTAGCAGAACGGCAACAATCAAAATAGTTGTCCCTAAAACAGATGCTATAAACATTTTATCTCCTCCTATATATAATTTTAAGCAAATCAAAATTAGTGATTTTTCTAAAATTGCTTGCTTTATTATAAAATTATGATAACATAAAAGTAATAATATTACAATATTATTATTAATAAAGAATTTTCCAAAAATAAATAATTTCAAATATTTATGGATATAATAAAAAATGGAAAATTATGGCCAAAAAATCATGACAAAAAAATGTGTAAAACAATAAAAATACTATAAATAAAGTTTAATAATTAAGTTAATAAAGGAATTTTTATGTTTTTTGATTTTATCCATTGACATATCAAAAAATGTATTGTAGAATATTAAAGCGTGCATTTTATGTGCGTATGAGTGGGAGTATTACACGGTAATATGTATAACCACATCACGAAAAAATAGGAGGTGTCTTTCGTGGCTAAAGAAATAAAAACAGTAGTAAAATTACAAATTCCTGGTGGAAAAGCTACACCTGCGCCACCAATTGGTCCAGCATTGGGACAAACAGGATTAAATATTCAACAATTCTGTATGCAATTCAATGATCGTACAAAAGATCAAGCAGGCCGTACTATCCCTGTTATTGTAACTGTATATGACGACCGTTCATTTACATTCGTTACTAAAACACCACCAGCAAGTTTCTTGTTGAAAGAAGCATGTGGAATTAAATCTGGTGCAAAGAATCCTTCAAAGGAAAAAGTTGCATCTATTACACGTGCAAAATTGTTAGAGATTGCAGCTCTTAAATTACCTGATTTAAATGCAAATGATGTTGAAGCAGCATCAAGAATTATTGAAGGTACTGCAAGAAATATGGGAATTGTCGTTGTCGACTAATAAACAAATAGGTTGTTAATCATACACAACTATTTGTGGGAGGACATTCCGCTAAAACCACAATAGGAGGAAAATTAAAATGGCAAAAAAAGGTAAAAAGTTTTTAGAAGCTCAGAAAAAAGTGGATAGCACAAAGATTTATTCACTTGTTGAAGCTGTAACCCTTGTTAAAAGTGTAGCTTTCGAAAAATTTGACGCTTCAGTGGAACTTGCAATGCGCTTTAACCTTGACCCACGTCGTGCTGAACAAAACTTAAGAGGTGCAATGGTGTTACCTCACGGCACTGGTAAAACAAGAAAAGTATTAGTATTTGCAAGAGGAGATAAAGCAAAAGAAGCTTTAGACGCTGGCGCAGATTATGTTGGTGATGATGATATGGTACAAAAAGTTTTAACCGGATGGTTTGACTTTGATACTGTAGTTGCAACACCAGATATGATGGGTACAATTGGTAAATTAGGTCGTACATTAGGTCCTAAAGGATTAATGCCAAACCCTAAAACCGGAACCGTAACAATGGATATTACAAAAGCAGTTAACGAAATCAAAGGCGGTAAAGTTGAATACCGTGTTGATAAAACAGGAAATATTCAATTACCAGTTGGTAAGACTTCATTTACAGTTGAACAACTTGCTGAAAATATTAAATCAGTATTTAATCATCTAATGAAAGCAAAACCATCAACAGTAAAAGGTGTTTTCGTTAAAAATGTTTCAATCTCTTCTACTATGGGCCCTGGTGTCAAAGTAGATCCAAACGCTTAAGAAATTAAAAAATAAATGACTTTATCAAAGACAGTAGGTGCTCATAAGCTTAATTGCCTACCGAGAGAAAGCAGAATAAAGATTATTTGTTCCTCTTTTTTCACTCTTTGAAAGAAGAGGTTTTATTTTAAAAAACACAATTTAGGAGGTGTATCAAATGTCTAGAGAAACTACTATTCAAGCTAAGCAAGAAGAAGTTAATATTGTAATTGAAAAAATTAGAAATGCATCATCTGTTGTTGTTGCTGAATACAGCGGATTAACAGTACAAAAGATTTCTGAATTAAGAAAACAATTAAGAAAAGAATCTTGCGAGTTACATGTATTAAAAAATAACGTCGTTAAACGCGCCGTTGATGAATGTGGATATCCAGAATTTAACGATTCACTACAAGGTCCTAATGCAATCTGCTTTGCAAATGGCGACTCTGTAGCAGCAGCAAAAGTTCTATATGAATATTCAAAAAAGAACAAAGAAGTAAAATTAAAAGTTGGTGTTGTAGATGGTTCATTCTATAACGCAAAAGACATTGTTAAAATTGCAACATTACCAAACAAGATAACATTAATCGGTATGTTAGCTGGCGGTATGATTCAAACTTTAAAAGAACTTGCAATCGGTATGAACATGGTTGCAGAACAAAAACAAAATTAATTAGGAGGATATTAAAATGGCAAAAATTAGTGCACAAGAATTTATTGAAGCTTTAGAAAGCATGACAATTTTAGAAATTAAAGAATTATTAGACGCAATGAAAGAAAAATTTGGTGTTGATCCATCTGCAGTTGCAGTAGCAGGACCTGCTCAAGCAGCTGAAGCAGTTGAAGAAGGACCAAAAGAAGTTTCTGTTATCATTAAATCTGCAGGACAAGCAAAAGTTGCTGTTATTAAAGTTGTAAGAGAATTAACAGGTCTTGGATTAATTGAAGCAAAAGCTTTAGTTGACGCAGCTCCAAAAGCAATCAAAGAAAAGATTAAACCAGAAGAAGCTCAAGAAATTGCTAAAAAATTAACTGACGCTGGCGCAGAAGTAGAAGTTAAATAGAAAATTCAATAACAATGAACCTGGGAAAACATCTCAGGTTTTTGTCGCTTAAAAATACATTTCAGTTATCTCGTATAGGAGGAAAAATGAGTCATTATTATAGTCAAAATGTTGAAAACGAAGTTGAAAGCAGAGAAATCAGTTTTGAAGTTATAATAAGAGATAAGACTTATAACTTTGCCTCTGATAATGGTGTTTTTTCTAAAGATTTTTTAGATCGTGGGACTAAAATCTTACTTGATTCCTTAAACCTTAATGAACAAAAAGAGTCTTTAGATATAGGCACTGGGTATGGGATAATTGGAATTTTTTTATACAGGGAATTTAATCATAGAGTTGACATGATTGATATAAATGACAGAGCACTTCGTTTAGCAAAGGCCAATGCACTAAACAATCATGCGAAAGTTAATGTATTTTCTAGTGATTTTTTTGAAAGTGTCACTAAAAAGTATGATTATATAGTAACAAACCCTCCAATTCGCATTGGAAAGACAAAATTATATGAATTCTATCAAAATACACCTAAATTTTTAAAGGAAAATGGGGAATTTATTTTGATTATAAACAAGAAGCATGGGGCATTATCAACCATTGAAAAATTAAAAACAATTTACAGTAAAGTTGAAATTATAAATAAAAAATCAGGCTTTTACGTATTAAAATGCAAAAATTAATTGACTAATTGACAAGCATATGTTAAAATAATTAAATGCGATATAATGCCCTTTTTGGCTTTTATAGGGTTAATTTATGAAAATATAGAGGTGATTTTTGTGAGTTATAAAGTAATAAAATACGGTAAGTTTCACGAAAGAAGGAACTTTTCACAAGTAAAATCTAACGTTGAATTACCAAACCTCATTGAGGTTCAAACTGACTCGTTTGACTGGTTTGTAAAAAACGGATTAAAAGAATTATTCGAAGATATTTCACCAATATCAAATTTTACAGACACGATTGAACTATACTTTGAGGATTATGAATTTGATGAACCCAAACATACCGTTCTTGAGTGCAAAGAAAAAGAAATTACATACTCACGTCCATTAAGAGCTAATGTTAAATTAGTTTTTTATGAAACTAAGGATGAAGCTGAGATAAAAGAAGAAAGAGATTCTATTACTCAGGTTATTGCACAAAAAGAGGATATTGAAAGAAAAATTAAAGAAGAAATTAAATCAGTAAAAACTAAGGTTGCGAAGAAAAACGCATTAGAAAAATTACATTCAGTTAAAGAAGAAATTCAAGAGTTAAAAGATCGTTTGAACTCTGTTGAAGAAAAGAGTATCAAAGAAATCAAGGAAAACAAAATATTTATGGGTGATTTTCCAATGATGACTCCTGTAGGTTCTTTTGTTATCAATGGTGCAGAACGTGTAATTGTAAGCCAAATTGTTCGTTCAGCCGGCGTTTTCTTCTCTGAAACAATTGATAAAAAAACTAACCAATCGCGTTTTTTAGGCCAAGTTATTCCTACACGTGGTGCGTGGATTGAATATGAAATTGGTTCAAAGGATATATTGTATGTTAAGTTGGATCGTTCAAAAAGAATTCCACTTACGACACTTTTAAGAGCTATTGGTTTATCAACAAATGAACAAATTGAAGAAGTATTTGGCAATAACCAATATTTTGATAACACATTTGCAAAAGATACTTCTAAATCTTGTGATGATGCAATTCTAGAAGTGTACTCAAAAATTAGACAAGGTGAACAAGCAACAGTTGAAGGTGCAAGAAACTTCATTTCTTCGCGTTTATTTGATGAGAAACGTTATGACCTTGCTAAAGTAGGACGTTATAAAGTAAATAAGAAACTTGATGTTCTAGACAGAGTTGCTGGACATATTTTAGCAGAAGATATTATTATTCCTGAAAAACACATTGAACCTAAATTTAATGAAGATACTGGCGAACTTGTAAGAGATGGTTTTGATCAAAAACGTCAAGTATTAAAAGCTGGTAGAGTTGTTGATGCTCAAACACTTCAATTACTTGATTTAAATCGTGAAGTTTTTACGGAAGAACTAATTTTTGATAGTGAGATGGATGTTCAACCAACTTATGTCGAAAAAATTAAAATTAAAGTTACAGATGATAAAGGTAATGAAGAAGTTGTTAGTGTTGTTGGTAATAATTCTACTGAAGAAAGAATTTATATTACATTATCAGATATTATCGCATCAATCTCATATTATCTAAACTTATTTAATAAGGTTGGTTCATTTGATGTTATCGACCATCTAGGAAATAGACGCTTGCGTTTAATTGGTGAATTAATTAAGAACCAATTTAGAATTGGTTTAGCGAAGATGGAAAAAACCATAAAAGATCGTTTATCAACTAAAGAAACAAAAGAGATGACGATTCAAAATCTAGTTAATATTAGACCATTAACATCATCATTAAAGGAATTCTTTGGTTCTTCACAATTATCGCAATTCATGGCGCAAACTAACCCATTAGATGAGTTAACACACAAACGTCGTATTTCTGCTCTAGGCCCTGGTGGACTTACAAGAGATAGAGCTGGTATGGAAGTGCGTGACGTTCACGAATCACATTACGGACGTATCTGTCCAATTGAAACACCAGAAGGTCAAAACATTGGTTTGATTAACTCACTTGCATCTTATGTAAAAGTAAATAAATATGGATTTATTGAAACTCCATACTTAAAAGTTGTAAATGGTGTGATCACTGATGAAATAGTTTATATGACCGCTGATGAAGAAGAAAAACATTACATTGCGGAAGCAAATAGTCAAATCACTGACAATATGACTTTTGAATTAACAGAAGTTGTTGCTCGTCATGAACTTGAAACAAAGATATTCCCTCGTGAATTAATCGATTTAATCGACGTTTCACCTAAACAAATTGTTTCGATTACTACAGCTTGTATTCCATTCCTTGAACATGACGATGCGAACCGTGCCCTAATGGGTTCAAACATGCAACGTCAAGCAATTCCACTACTTAAACCAGAAGCACCAATTGTAGGTACTGGTATTGAATTTAAAGCAGCTCATGACTCTGGGACAGCCGTTATTTGTGAAAATGATGGTATTGTAGAGTATGTTGATGGATATAAAATTATTGTAAGAAGAGAAGATGGAAACGTTGATAAGTATGAACTATCAAAGTTCATGCGTAGTAACCAAGGAACTTGTATAAATCAAAAACCAATTGTTTCAATTGGCGAAAGAGTTAAAAAATCTGATCCATTAGCTGATGGACCTTCAATGGAAAATGGTGAGTTAGCACTTGGACGTAATGTTGTAATTGCCTTCATGACTTGGAATGGTTATAATTTTGAAGATGCGGTAATTATGAACGAAAGATTAGTTAAAGAAGACGTTTATACTTCAATTCATATTGAAAAATATGAAATTGAAGCTCGTGATACAAAATTAGGTAAAGAAGAAATCACAAGAGAAATTCCTAACGTTGGTGATGAGGGAAGAAAATACCTTGACAAAGATGGTATTATTATTCCTGGTGCCGAAGTTAAAGAAGGAGACATTCTTGTTGGTAAAGTTACACCTAAGGGACAAACAGATCCAACACCAGAAGATCGTTTATTGCTTGCAATTTTTGGTGAAAAATCACGTGAGGTACGCGATACCTCATTAAGGGTTCCTCATGGCGGAGGCGGAATTGTCCATAGCGTTAAACATTTCACAAGAGAGACTGATGACGAATTATCTCCTGGTGTAAATGAAGTAGTTAGAGTATATATCGTCCAGAAGAGAAAAATTACTGTTGGTGATAAGATGTCAGGTAGACACGGTAACAAAGGTGTTATCTCGAACATTTTACCACAAGAAGATATGCCATTCTTACCTGATGGAACGCCAATCGATATTATGTTAAATCCTCAAGGTGTACCTTCTCGTATGAATATTGGTCAGGTTCTTGAAGTCCATCTAGGTATGGCAGCTAAGAGATTAGGCATTAAAGTCGCTACTCCAGTATTCGATGGTTGTACTCAAGAAGATTTGGAAGAAATTTTATCCGAAGCAGGAATGGAAAGAGATGGAAAGACTGTTTTACGTGATGGTAGAACAGGTGAACCATTTGATAACCGAATTTCTGTTGGTGTTATGTATATGATTAAACTAGACCACATGGTTGACGATAAATTACATGCAAGAAGCGTTGGTCCATACACACTTGTAACGCAACAACCTATGGGTGGTAAAGCTCAAAACGGTGGACAACGTTTTGGTGAAATGGAAGTGTGGGCTCTTGAAGCATACGGAGCTGCTTATACACTTCAAGAAATGTTAACTGTTAAATCTGATGATATTTTAGGTAGAAATAAAGTGTTTAGAGCAATCGTAGACGGTGACCCTATTCCATCTCCAAGTCTTCCAGAATCATTCAGAGTATTAACAAGAGAATTACAGTCTCTTGGATTATATGTTGAATTAATTTCACGTGAAACTGGTGAAAATGAGGTTAAGAAGAGCCTTGTTGACGGTGAACATGAAGATTATATTAGCAAATATGGCTTTTAATTAGGAGGGCGGATTTAGATGAGTCAAAAATATTCACATTTAAAAATAAGACTTGCGTCTCCAGAAGAAATTAGAAGTTGGTCACATGGAGAAGTTAAAAAACACGAAACGATAAATTATAGAACATTAAAACCAGAAAAAGATGGGTTATTCTGTGAAGTAATTTTTGGACCAACAAAAGATTACCAATGTGCTTGTAGCAATAAGTCTAAACGTACTTCATCAAATGGCAAAAAGTGTAGTGTCTGCGGTGTTGAAATTACTGAAAGTAAAGTAAGAAGAGAAAGAATGGGTCATATTGAGCTAGCCGCTCCAGTTGTTCATGCTTGGTTCTTACGTAATACACCATCAAGACTTGCAATTTTACTAGATATTAAATCTAAAGACCTAGAAGAAGTTGTATATTTAGCATCATACATAGTTGTAGAACCTGGTGATACACCACTTTTATACAAACAAATACTAAGTGAGTTTGAATACTCAGAAGCATATTATGAATATGGTAATCGTTTCAGGGCCTTAACAGGTGCTGAAGCGGTAAAATATTTACTTAAGAAGCTTGATCTTAAAAAAGAGGCTAATCAACTAAGATCAGAATTAAAAACTGCTTCTAAACAACGCCGTGATAAAGTTATTAAGAGATTAGCCGTTGTTGAAGCATTTAAGAATTCTGATAACAAGCCTGAATGGATGGTATTAGAGGTTTTGCCAGTTATACCTCCAGATTTAAGACCAATGGTTCAACTAGATGGTGGTCGTTTTGCTACAACTGACTTAAATGACTTATACCGTCGTATTTTGAACCGTAATAATCGTCTTAAAAAGCAATTTGAACAAAATGCTCCGCATTTAATTACTAAAAACGAAAAGAGAATGCTTCAAGAAGCAGTTGATGCTCTAATTGATAACTCTAAACGTGGTAAGAAAGCTGTTGTAGAAAAGAATCGTCCACTAAAATCATTATCAGATATGTTACGTGGTAAACAAGGACGCTTTAGACAAAACCTACTAGGTAAACGTGTTGACTACTCAGGTCGTTCAGTTATCGTTGTTGGACCAGATCTTGAAATGTATCAATGCGGTATTCCTAAAGAAATGGCTATAATTCTATTTAAACCATTTGTAATTAGAGAATTAATTAGAAAGAACATTACTTCTAACATTCGTTCAGCTAAAAAGATGATTGATGTACTTGATGATCGCATCTGGGCAGTTTTAGAGGATTGCATCAGAGAACATCCAGTATTATTAAACCGCGCCCCTACACTACACCGTTTAGGTATTCAAGCATTTGAACCAAAACTTGTAGAAGGAAAAGCAATTCGTCTTCATCCACTAGTAACAACAGCATTTAACGCTGACTTCGATGGTGACCAAATGGCTGTCCATGTTCCACTATCAGAAGAAGCACAAGCTGAAGCAAGAGTTATGATGTTAGCATCTAATAACATCTTAAACCCTAAAGATGGAAAACCAGTTGTTACCCCTACACAAGACATGGTTTTAGGTAATTATTACCTAACACAAGAAAAAGAAGGGGACAAAGGCGAAGGTAACATTTATCGTGATTTTAATGAAGCAACAATTGCTTATGAAAATAAAGAAATTACGCTTCATACAAGAATAGTTATTCCTGCTTATGCCATTAAACAACATTCAAATTATAATGATAAAAAATGTTATGTTGTAACAACATATGGAAAAATAATTTTTAACCGGATATTGCCAGATGAATTCCCATTTGTTAATGAACCTACTACTGATAATTTAACAAAGGAATTACCTTTAAAGTATTACTTACCAAAAGGATGCAATGTTAAAGAAGGCGTAAAATATTTAGTTGACTTTGAAACAGGAAAACTTACTGATAAAAAAAGAGAAATTGTCACTCCATTTAAAAAGTCATTCTTAGGTAAAATTATTGCAGAAATTTTTGCTCGATATAAGATTAATGAAACATCAAAAATGCTTGATAAAATCAAGAATCTTGGTTTCTATTACTCAACTATTTCAGGTATTACTATTTCTGCAAATGACGTCACAGTTTATAAAAATAAAGCTGAAGTTATTAAAGAAGCTGAAGCAACTATTGAAAGACTTGACGAATTATATGATATGGGTTTAATTACCAAAGATGAACGTTATAAGATGGTTACCGACAAAATTTGGCCAAAAGCTAAAAAAGACATCGAAGATGGTCTAGTAAAAGAGCTTGAACAAAATAAAGACAATCACATTTACATGATGCAAGACTCTGGTGCCCGTGGTAGTGCATCTAACTTCTCACAACTTGCAGGTATGCGTGGTCTTATGGCTAATACTAAAGGTAAAGCCATTGAGTTGCCAATTAAATCATGTTTCCGTGAAGGTTTAACAATGAGTGAATTCTTCATTTCAACTCATGGTTCAAGAAAAGGTTCAACCGATACAGCCTTAAAAACGGCCGACTCAGGATATTTAACAAGACGTTTAGTTGACGTAAGTCAAGAAGTTGTAATTACAGAAGATGATTGCCATACAGATCGAGGCGTTGTAGTAAGCGAATTTAAGTCAAAAGATCGTAACCGTCCAAATGACCCAATCGAAAGATTAAAAGAAAGAATTATTGGTCGTTATGCATCTTGTCAATTAATCGATCCTAATACTGGTGAAATAATTCTTGAAAAAAACACTTATATTACTGAAGAAATAGCTGATCGTATTGAAAAAGCTGGAATTGAAGAAGTAGGTATTAGAACAGTTCTTACATGTAATTCAAAAACTGGATTATGTAAGAAATGTTACGGACGTAACCTAGCTACTGGTGGAATTACAGAAGTTGGTGAATCTGTAGGTACAATTGCTGCTCAATCAATTGGTGAACCAGGTACCCAATTAACAATGCGTACATTCCATACTGGTGGTGTTGCGGGAGCCGATATCGTTCAAGGTTTACCACGTGTTCAAGAATTATTTGAATCACGTGCTCCAAAAGGTGAAGCCATTATTACTGAAATTTCTGGTAAGGTTACAAAGAAAGAACCAGCAGATGCTGGCGGAACATTAATTGTTGTTACTGATTCAAAAGAAACGAAAGAATATTTAATTCCTCGTGGACGTGAAATCTTAGTTAATATTGACGATGAAGTTCATGCTGGTGATCAATTAACTGATGGTTCAATTGACCTAAAGAAATTATTAAGAGTAACAGATGTTGAAACTGTTCAACAATACATATTAAAAGAAGTTCAAAGCGTTTATCGTTCACAAGGTGTTGAAATTTCCGATAAACATATTGAAATTATTGCTCGTCAAATGACAAGAAAGATCTTAGTAGACCTTGAAGGTGATACTGATTTACTTCCAGGATCAATAATTTCGATTAATGATTTTACTGATGCTAATAAGAAAGCATTTAAAGAAAGAAAACGCCCTGCCGTAGCTCATCCTATTATTTTAGGTATTACTAAGGCTGCGTTAAAATCAGATTCACTTCTTTCTTCAGCTTCATTCCAAGAAACAACTCGTGTTTTAACAGATGCAGCTATCAAAGGTAAGATTGACCCACTAATTGGTTTAAAAGAAAACGTAATTATTGGTGGATTAATCCCTGCTGGTACAGGTATTCTTAAAGATAAGACGTTTGATTATGAAATGGAAGAAAACGATGAAGACGATGAGGACTTTGCAGATTACAATCTATAACAACAAAGGATGATAATTTATCATCCTTTCAGATTGTTGACAAAGTACTATTTTTTGTGTAAAAACAAGAGGTAGTACTTTTTCTTTTGGAATAGTTATGATTTTAAGCGCTATTAATTAAAAAAAAAGCAATAATAACATATTTCTATGCAAT
>JAEYPN010000004.1 GCA_023410715.1 Bacillota bacterium | reverse complement strand
TTAACTTTGCGTAAAATTTAATATATCCAGTTTTGAAAGAAATGTCTGGTGATAATGGCGAAGTGGTCACACCTGTTCCCATTCCGAACACAGTAGTTAAGCACTTCTGCGCCGATGATAGTACATTTGTGTGCGAAAGTAGGTCATTGCCAGGCTTCTTTCTATTTGTGCCTAAGTAGCTCAGTTGGTTAGAGCACCTGACTGTTAATCAGGGGGTCCTAGGTTCGAGTCCTAGTTTGGGCGCCACTTATTGGCTCGTTGGAGAAGAGGCTTAACTCACAAGCCTTTCACGCTTGCATTCATGGGTTCGAATCCCGTACGAGTCACCATTTGTGATTAAAGAATGATTTAAAAATCATTCTTTTTTTTATATTTTATTATTGAAAATGGGACTTCTATATTTTATAATGGATTTAAATAAATTAAATTTTAGAAATACATTAATTAAAAGGAGTAAACATGAATAAGATAATAAAAGTTTACAAAAAAGAATTATTATTGATGAAACTTATTGGCAAAATGAACAATGATTGTAGTCATTAACCTGAATGGTTTAAAAATGGCTCGTTTGATGAAATTGAAAAATTGATGGATGGCGTTGACGCTATTAAAGACATCTAAAAAGATGGTCGTAGATACCTTGGTAGAGAGTATTATAAGGACCTGGCACTTTAAGATTATTGGATTGGAATGTTGTCTTTAATTAATAGAAAAACACCAAAAGGCTTTTTATGCTTTGGAGTTAAAAATAAAAAAATGGTGTATGTTGGATTAATGGCAACGAAAATGAAAGTTATAATACAAGGTGATCATTAGGAGCATTAAAGGAACAAAAATGATGAGAATAAAGCGATAATTTCTTTTAAAAATTATTTTTGCCCACGCAATAACACTCCTAACGAGAGTGAAATATTATTTTTTATTATTGTTATTTTGTGAAATAGAAATAATAAAGATAACGAAAATATTTAAAGAATTTTATTTTAAGGTAATTTACATTTTTATTACTTATTTTTAAAGCTTAATTGAATAGTTTAAGAATAGATAAATAATTTGATTAATATACTATTTATATAATCAGATTTTTTAAATTAAACGAAATAAATTGGCATTATATTATTTAAGTTTTTATTTATAATTTTTAAGGAGAACATCTATGCGAATAATTATTATAAGACATGCAGAACCAGATTATGAAAATAATACTTTAACAAAAAAAGGATTTGAGGAAGCAAAAGTGCTCGGTGAATATCTTAAAGATTTATCATTTGATGCAATTTATTCATCACCATATGCAAGGGCTAAATTAACTGCGCTTGAAATTATCAAACATCATCAAGATAAAGAACTAGTTATCAAAGATTGGCTCCATGAATTTGAACCAAGAATAACTTTACCAGGTCAAGAAAAGAAAACAATTACTTGGGATTTTTATCCAAGATTTTATACTAAAATTAAAGATTTTTATGATAATGATAAGTATATGGATTTACCATATTTTAAAAATGCTAGTGTTAAAGAAGAATACAATAATGTAATCACTAATTTTGATAATATTTTGAAAAAAAATGGGTATACTAGGAATGGTTTACTTTATCAGGTAACTAATGAAAATGAAAGAACCCTTATATTTGTATGTCATTTTGGCTTGATGTCAGTCTTAATGTCCCATTTGTTAAATATTCCTTATTCTTTAATTGCTAATACCTTTATTTGTTTACCATCTGGTGTGACTACTTTTATTACTGAAGAAAGAGAAAAAGGAATTGCTCTTTTTCGGTGTAATGGATTTAGTGATATGAGTCACTTAAATAAAGTAGGAATGAAAGTATCTTTTTCCGGTCGTTTTTGTGAGACTTTTTCATCAAATGATCGGCATTAAATCACATAAGTTTTGGTAAAAAATATTTTTAAGTAAAAATAATAATTGGAAATAGGAAAACAACTCAGTAAAAATGTTTGCATTAACACAGCTAAAGTGAAACAATACAAAAGTAGGATTAAAAAAATTTAAAATTTAATAAAAAAATATGGAGGTATTTATGAAAATTAGAAAGTTTTTAATTGGTATCTGTATAGGAGCGCTTACTCTTGTTGTTGTTGGATGCAACAAAACAAAAAAAAATTTATCTAATACAGAAAAAATTATTGCTGAAGCTCAAGAATTAGATTTTCTTGATTTATGCAAAAAAGCGATAGCAGAATCTAATGGCAAAACATTTTATGGTGTTGGTAATTCAAGCCGTGGAAAAACTGCTCTAGAAAATTTCGTTGCTTATTTAAAGACAATTGATGCAACTTATACTATGAGTTTTGATTGGCAACAGCCAAAAAACAATAAGATATTTGATCAATTATCAACAGATGGCCGTAAGGAAGTTGGAACATTTGCGATGACCTTAATTCAAGATGGTAATCAAATTCAATCAAAGATGGTTGAAACAGGTGTTCTTGATACTTACATTCCAAAAGAATGGGCAAAAGCAAACAATATTAAAATTGCTGATTATAAGGGATTTTTACCTTTACAAACATTAAATAAAGTATTTATGTTTAACAATACAGGTACTAAAGTATTTGATAACTGCTGGGATTTCGTAAAACCAGGTGAACATGGTCTATACATGGATATCGATTCAGAAATCGTAGGTAAAAACTTCTTATATATGTTAACAGAAGAAAAATATGCTACATGGTTAAAAGAAGCTTATGACGCATTACCAGCTGCTGAAAAAACAGAAATTGACAAGACTATTGAACTTGTTAAAGATGATGCTAAATCATTAGGTTTAGGAGAAAATGGTAAATATTCATTAGCATGGATTAAATTATGGGTTGAAAGCTATAATGCTCAAACAGATGATGGTCCAATCAGCCAAATTTTAACAAAAAATACAGCAACCGATCAATTTGGTTTATTAGTTTACTCAAAACTTCGTTCAACTCAAGAAAGTTCTGAAGTTTCAAATCATAATATTACTGTAGCTGCTTATCAACAAGGCGAAGCTATGTATGATAACGTTCAATATAAAGGTATTGGTGGGTACGGATACTCACATTACTTATTTGTTACTGATAATTCCCCACTTCCTTGGACTGCATGTGCTTTAATCGCTTATATGACAATCGTTAATCCAAATGTTACTACTGACGCAGATAAGATTGCTGGATTCTCGGCATGGGGTAAAGATATGGGTGGATATTCATCAAACCCAGAATTAGCAACATTGAATGAAAAGGTGTATAATCACTTAAAAGGTGGATATGTTAATAATGTAAATGAATTTGACTCTAAAAACGACCGTGGATATACTTGGTGGACAACAACAGGAAAACTTGTTCTTGAAGATCCTAAATATTGTGCATCAGTAGCCTTCACAGTTGGTAGTTGGATTGAACTATTAACAAAATATAAACCTCAATAGTATTATTCAATACAAGGATAATTATAAAAGGTGTTTTGTTATTCTCTAAACACCTTTTATTTTTTAAAGGAGAAATTATGGAAAATGTACAATCATTGAAAAAAGCTATTTTTTTGAATAAAATTAAAACGTTTTTTTCTAAACCTCAAAACGTAATATTGTTGTTTTTTGGTATTATTCTAACGTTAACCACAATTAGTCCAATAATTGCGATTATTCATGATACCTTTGTTATACATCCTGGTACAATAGATGCTCACTTAGCAAAAAGAAACTATGGATATTCGCTTTTTAACTACATTGACTTGTTTACTGGCAATTTAACAAGAGTTAACTTGTTAGAACCGCTATTTAACACGTTTAAATTAGCGATTTATTCATGCGTAATCTCAATTTTATATGGTGGATTTTTTGCATTTTTAGTTACAAGAACAAATTTAAAATTTAAAAAATATCTTAGTTCAATTTTTATATTCCCATATATTATGCCTCAATGGACATTAGCTGTTGTATGGCAGAACTTATTTAATAGTAATGCTGTTACAGGAACAGCAGATGGATTAATATCAACTATTTTTAAAATAAATATGCCAATTTGGTGGTGTCAAGGAATGTTCCCATCAGCCGTTGTGTTAGGACTTCACTATGCACCGTTTGCTTATATACTTATTGGAGGAATATTTAGAAATATGGATGCGAACTTAGAGGAAGCAGCCACTATTTTAAATACCCCAAAACGAAAAATAATGTTTAGGGTCACACTCCCAATGGTTAAGCCAGCTATTCTATCAACAATATTATTAGTATTTGGCTCATCAGTTGGTAGCTATCCTGTTCCTCATTATTTAAAACTAACAACACTTTCAACTAAGTATGTATCAATGAATAGTTTATTTACTGGAGAAGCTTCAATACTTGCTATCATCATGATGATTTTTGGTATAGCAATTTTACTTATTAATGAACGCAGTTTAAAAAGTCGGAAGAACTATACAACTGTTACTGGTAAATCAGGTCAAATTAGTAAGATTAACATTGGTAAATATGGGAAATATATTATTGGAATTATTTTAATAGTTATAACATTCTTTACTAGTATTTTCCCAATTGTTTCCTTTGCGTTTGAAACTTTTTTACCTAATCCAGGGGACTATAGTTTCTTATACACGGGAGATACAAGCAACTTAACACTTAAGTGGTGGATAACTAAAACTACTAATGATACATCAATGTATGGTCAACAAGGTATTATATTTAACAAAATGATTTGGCGGGCTTATAAAGGAACCATTTTAGTCTCATTAAGCTGTGCTTTAATAGCCGGAACGATAGGTACGCTTGTTGGCTACGCTGTTTCAAAAAATAGAAGAAACAAATGGGCAAGTTATGTTAACTCAATGGCCTTCTTGCCATATTTAATGCCATCAATTGCGGTAGGTGCAGCTTTCTTCGTATTATTCTCAGGTGAAAAGTTTAATCTATTTAATACTTACTGGATTTTAATTATAGCGGGTACTATTAAATATATTCCTTTTGCTAGCCGTAGTTCATTAAACTCAATGTTACAGCTATCTTCAGAAATTGAGGAGGCTGCGGTTATTCAAAGTGTACCATGGTTTAAACGAATGTTTAAGATTATTATTCCTATTCAAAAATCTTCAATTATAAGTGGCTATTTATTACCATTTATGACATGTTTACGTGAGTTATCATTATTCATGTTACTTTGTACACAAGGATTTATATTATCGACATCATTAGATTATTTTGATGAGATGGGTTTAGCAGCATTTTCTAGTGGTATTAACTTATTATTAATATTAACAATTCTAATTTGCAATGCCGCAGTAAATAAGATTACTGGCGCTTCGTTAGACAAAGGAATAGGAGGAAATTAATATGCCTAAAATAGAATTAACTAATATTACAAAAAGATGGGGATCATTCTACGCGGTAGAAAACTTAAATCTTTTAATTGATGATAATGCATTTGTGACCTTACTAGGTCCATCTGGTTGTGGAAAAACAACAACTTTAAGAATGATTGCTGGCTTAGAGACTCCAACAAGCGGAAGAATTACTATTGGTGATCAAGTTGTATTTGATAGTGAAAAAGGAATTAATATTCCAGCTAGTAAAAGAAGAGTCGGATTTTTATTCCAAAACTATGCATTATGGCCCAATATGACTGTTTATCAAAACATTGCTTTTGGTTTAAAAAACATTAAAGATGAATTACCTATTATTGATTTTGACGCTAAGACTGTTAAACAATTAATTGCTGCTTTAATGAATCCTCACAAAATTATAGAATTAATTAATGACTGTAGAGATAAAAACAATAAAATATTGGAAGATAGAGTTTATATTAAATTTATTGCCAATTATTTAATGTCAATGTATACTGCTAAAAGATTATATGCAATGGCTCTTCATAAAACAGAAGATGTAGAAAATAGATCAAAAGAACTAATAAAAAAATTAGAAGAAGAATTAAATGAGATTAACATTAAATATAAAAAAAACAATCAAGAACTTAATAATAAATGTGAGGTTGTAGTCAATGGCCAAACACAAATTAAAGTTCGTCGTTTAACTAAAGAAGAAATTGACTTAGCAGTTAGAAGAGTTTCAAGAATTGTTAAAATTGAAATGTTTATGGATCGTTATCCTGCTGAGCTTTCTGGTGGTCAACAACAACGTGTAGCGATTGCAAGAACTCTTGCTCCTGGACCAACAGTACTCTTTATGGATGAACCATTATCTAATCTTGATGCAAAATTAAGACTTGAAATGCGTTATGAATTACAAAGATTACATGTTGAAACTGGTTCTACATTTGTTTATGTTACTCATGATCAAATGGAAGCCATGACTTTAGCTACTAAAATTTGTTTAATTAATAATGGTGTCTTACAACAATATGAAGAACCATTAAGAGTTTATAACTATCCACTTAATACTTTTGTCGCTGACTTCGTTGGTAATCCATCAATTAACTTTATCGAAGCTAGTGGTAAACAAGAAAAAGATGGATCAATCTCTTTAACAATGTTAGATGGTATTAAAGCAGAGTTTATTCTAAATAGTAAATTAAATTTAGATGAATGGTTTGCGAAACGTGATCAAAAGAAAAAAAAGCAAGATGAAATTAAGAGAAACAACCTAAGTGATAAGAATTATGTTGAAAAAGGCAATAAAGATGAGGTCTTCAAATATAAAGTAAATAGCGTAGTTGAAAAGGACGAAGCCTTAGAAAAAGAATATTTCCCAGTTAACGGAGATTTTGTTTTAGGCATTAGACCAGAATTTGTTGTAATTAATGACAAAGGCAATGTTGCTGGCGAGGTTTATGGTGCGATGCCAACTGGTATGGAGACAACTATGAAAATTAAAGTTGCTGATCATCTACTTACAAGCGTAATATTTGGTGGTGTTGTTTATACAATTGAATCAAAGGTTAACATTAATTTTGAAGGTAATAAAATTGTGCTCTTTGATCGAGTAAGTGGAAATTTTATTGAATGTGGTAAATTAATTATTAAATAGGGGAAGTTTAATGCTTCCTTTTTTTGATGACAAATTTAGCTATTATCCTTGATTTAAATATACACTAATTAAATTTACATTAAATATTAATTATGTTATAATCAATTATAGATAATTTAGGAGGTTTTTATATGAAATTAAAAAAATTGTTAATATTACCTGTTTTAATGCTAGTACTTGTTGGCTGTGCTAAAACCAAAACAGTCGATCTTAAAACCATTCTTAATGATGAAATTGATGAAAGGATAATTGTAAATGACAAAAAAGGTTATTATGTTACAATTACTTTCACATCTAATAATGGATCGCTTGATTTAATTGAAAAAAAAGATGACTGTAAATTTATTAAGTCAATGAAAGAATTAAAAGAAATTTTTGTTTCAGATACTGAAGCTTTAGAAATTTTTAAAGAAGATATTTTTGATAATTACTATATTGGAACGGCATATAGGGTTGATGAAATAAAACAAAACATTAAAGTATTATACAAAGGCTTAGTTATTGATGGAGAAAACCAAGTCTCAATTACAAAAATGTATAATGGAAAAGTAGAAGAATCAGAAGAAACAGTTACATGTTTTGATCTATATTTAATTCCTAAAACTAACTTAAAGAAAGATAGTCCGATATTTGAACAAACTTTAGCTTATACATACTTATTTAATACTGTTCTAAGCTATAAAAAATAATAAAAAAGAGACTTAATTTTGAATTTATAAAATAGACCCTATAAAGTAGACACATAAAAAAAGATGTAGATTCTACTTTGTAGGGTCTTTTTAACGTTGTATAATATAAACAATAAGAAATGAGATGATGAAATGGGAAAAAATTATTTAACAC